>CABQKC010000001.1 GCA_902464635.1 uncultured Caryophanales bacterium
GCCTAGAAAGGAGAAGTTATTCAGTCATCAAACTAGGCCTAACTGAATAATACGATTAGACATGGATGAAATTAAACCTAGAAGCGGGAATTTGAGTTGGGATGAATATTTTATGGGTATTGCATCTTTATCTAGCCTCCGTTCTAAAGACCCATCCACCCAAGTAGGAGCTTGCATTGTCGATAATAACAACAAGGTTGTTTCTATTGGATATAATGGCATGCCACGTGGAGTAGATGACAATAAGATTCCTTGGGGACATGGAGAAGGGTTAGATTCAAAATATCTCTATGTTTGCCATGCTGAATTTAATGCCATATTGAATACTAGAAATGGCAGTGCACTTTCTGGATGCAAGATTTATGTCACTTTATTTCCTTGCAATGAATGTGCAAAAGCAATTGTCCAAGTAGGCATAAAAGAAGTCATATATCTAGATGATAAATACCATGATAGCACTGAAACAACTGCCTCTAGGAAGATACTAGATATGGCAGGAGTTAGCTATAAACCATATAAAGGGAGAAAGTTAATTATCAATGTGGGGCAATAGAGGTTTCTTCTATAGATTGGTACTAGTCATTATTTGCTTCCTTTTGGCTGGGCTTCCATTTTTAATCCCATTATCTACGGATAAAAATAGTCCTTCCTGGGTTATTTATACTGCCGTTGGAATTTATTGCGGGTTATTCATAATCTGCGAAGTTGGATTAGAGGTCTATATCTATTTAAGAAAAAAGAAAAAGAAAGATGAATGAAGTAGTTTCGCTTAAAAATATATCGTTCTCCTATAACGAAGAAAAAGTGACTCTTTCAGGAGTCTCTTTTGATGTAGCCCCATCTTCTTATTGCTGCATCATCGGGCATAATGGAAGTGGTAAGTCTACTTTAGCCAAGCTTATTGTAGGGCTTCTCTCTCCTAATGAAGGAGAGATTTATCTTTTTGGGAAGAAACTAGAAAAGAAATCATTAAAAGAATTAAGAAGAAAGATGGGGATTGTCTTCCAAAACCCAGATAACCAATTTGTGGGATCTACTGTTGAAGATGATATAGCTTTCGGATTGGAAAATAGAAATATTCCTAGGGAAGAAATGGTTAAAAGAGTTGATTATATCCTAGATAAAGTTGGGATGAGCGATTTTAGAAGCCATGAACCTTCTTCTTTAAGTGGAGGGCAAAAACAAAGAGTTGCCATCGCTGGTGTACTTTCTTTAGGTGTTGATTTGATTATCTTTGATGAAGCTACCGCGATGCTTGATCCAAAAGGAAAGAAAGAAATAAGGGAACTAATCTCTTCTTTAAGAAAAGAAAATCCAAGTCTAACTATTATTTCTATTACCCATGATGTAGAAGAGGCTAACCAATCAGATTATGTCTATGTAATTAACGATGGCAAGTTATTTAGCCAAGGCACGCCAAACGAAGTCTTTTCCCATGTCGATGAATTAAGGGAAATTAAGCTAGATGTTCCATTTTTCTATTCCCTTAAGCACGAATTAATTAAAGAAGGATTAGAAATTCCTTCCTCGATTAAAAATGAAGCCGAATTGGAGGAATATTTATGCCGATAGATATTTCTTCTCTTTATTACATATATAATCCAAAGACCCCATTAGAGCATAAGGCTTTAAATGGAATTGATTTAAAAATAGATGATGGGGATTTTCTTGGTATTGTTGGACGTACCGGATGTGGCAAATCTACTCTTATCCAGCATCTAAATGCTTTATTAGTACCTACTTCAGGAATTATAAAAGTTGATGAATTCATTAATTCTAGCGAGAAAAAGAAATCCACGAAGAAGATGTCTCCATTAAGAAAAAGAGTGGGTCTAGTCTTTCAGTTCAGCGAATACCAATTATTTGAAGAGACTGTCTTAAAAGATGTTGCCTTTGGACCTAAAAACTTTGGAAGGAAAAAAGACGAGGCTATAGAAGATGCAAAGAAAGCACTTTCTTTAGTTGGATTAGATTCTTCTTTCTATGAACGTTCTCCATTTGAATTATCTGGAGGAGAGAAAAGACGTGTTGCTATCGCAGGTATTTTAGCCATCAAGCCTAAATACCTAGTCGTGGATGAACCTACATCTGGATTAGACCCGATGGGTGCGAAAGAGATGATGGATTTATTCTCAAAGATTCATGATGAAGGGACTACTATTATTTTAGTAACCCATGATATGGATATCCTTCTTTCTTATTGCAATAAGGTAGTTGTAATGGAAGAAGGGAAGATAATTAGGCAATGCTCCCCAAATTCTTTATTTGATTTTGATTGCGAAGCCTATTCATTAGAAACCCCTAAAGTACTTTCTTTTGCCTCCTATTTAAAGGGTGATGGAATGAAGCTAGATTTAAATTCCATTAAGGACGTGTCGTCGTTATCTAAAGAAATTATCAAAGCAAGGAGGATAAAATAATGGCCTCTTTTGCTATCGGAAGATATGTTCCATATAATTCATTCTTACATAAATTAGATGCAAGAACAAAAATAGCTGCGACTATTTTGCTTATGGTTGCATTGTTCATGGATTATCCAACTTGGTCAATGAGAGCCTTGATGGGTGGAATATTATTTATTGTATTAAGTATCCTTCTATATGTTTCAAAGATGAAGATTAGTTCTATCTTATCTTCATTAAAAAGCATGTGGTTTATGGTTATATTCCTTCTTATTATCTATATCTTGGTACCTAAGGAAAATAACACACTGGGTGTTGCCTTTTCTATCAATGGGTTTGTTATTTATTATGATTCCTTTGCAGAAGCTGCACGTATCATTATGCGTTTAGTCATGATGATAATGATAACAATGATACTAACCGCGACTACTAGACCCCTAGATTTAACTTTTGCCTTGGAATGGTATATGTATCCATTAAGGGTATTCCATTTCCCTGTATCTGAAATTGCGATGATGCTTTCAATCGCCTTAAGATTTATCCCAACTTTATTAGATGATGCCGATAGGATAATGAAAGCGCAGTCTAGTAGAGGCGTTGATTTTAAACATGGCAAATTAAAAGAAAAGATAGTAGGTATTACATCATTAATTATTCCTTTGTTTGTCTCTTCCTTTATTAGAAGTGATGAGCTAGCTTCTGCCATGGAGTGTAGGGGATATGATCCAAGAGAAAAAAGAAGCCGTTATAGGGTTTATAAATTCTATTTTGGGGACATTCTTTCCATTATATTTGTTATAGCCTTAGTCGCTCTAATTATGACTATTTCCATTACTAAGTTCGATATATTTGGTTTCTTTGGGGTAAATGCCTTATGAAACATTATCTAGGCACAGTTGCCTATAGGGGAACTTCTTATTCAGGATTCCAAAGGCAAAGCAGCTTAAGGACCATACAAGGTGAATTAGAAAGGGCATTAAGCACTTTAAATGATTCTCCAAGCCAAATAAAAGGAGCAGGGAGGACTGATGCGAAAGTCCACGCGAAAGGCCAGACATTTTCTTTCTACGCCCATGATATCAAGGATTTTGATAAATATATAAATATCTTCAATAGCCTTCTTCCTGATGATATTGCTCTTCTTTCTATAAAAGAAATAGATGATAGCTTTGATGCACGTCATTCTTGCTCTGGTAAAAAATATGAATATAGATTTTGCTTTGGCAAGAAGGATCCTTTCGAGTCTGAATATGAAGCCTACTTAGGAAATAGGGATTTTGATGTAGATGCATTTATGGATGCCTGCAATGTGTTTTTAGGTGTCCATGACTTTAAGAGTTTCACGACCAAAAAAGAAGATAAAGACAATTTCATTAGGGACATATATCAAATTAAGCCTACTTATGATCCTAGTAGAAAGGCTATATCAATATTGTTTTATTCAAATGGATTCATGACTTATCAAATTAGGTTGATGGTAGGAGCCTTATTGAAAGTTGGCTTTAAAAAGATGAGCAAAATAGATATAAAAGAAAGGCTAGATTCTCCTAAAAGGAATATATTTTCCTATAAGGCGAAAGCAGAAGGCCTAACTTTAATGGAAGTAATTTATGGATAATCTTGAATATAATTACCATACCCATACATCTAGATGTGGGCATGCATTTGGAAAAGATGAAGAATATGTTTTAAATGCGATTAAGCAAGGATATAAACGTATTGGATTTTCTGACCATGTTATCTTGCCAGGAGTTGTTCAGCCCGGAATGAGGGGAGAGCCTTCTTTATTAGATGATTATATTTCTTCAGTTAATTATTTAAGAGATAAATACAAAGATAAAATCGAGATAAAGCTAGGATTTGAATGCGAATGGTACGGGGACAAATTCAAATCTTATTATGAATCTTTATTAAAAGAAAAAGGCTTCGATTATCTTATATTAGGTCAACATTGCAGGTTTAATAACGACCGTATACGTTTCTACGGGGATATACCTTTCTTAACTAATGAAGAAAGATGTAAGCTATATGTAGATGATCTCTGCAAAGGTATTTCTAGCGGTTTGTTTAGCTATGTATGCCATCCAGATGTATTTATATATTTTTTTGGATATCTACCTTCTTTTAAAGACGTCTCGTATAAGATTGCATTGACTGCTAAAGAACATAATATCCCGTTAGAAATAAATCTAGCTAGAACTAGGCCATATGGGTTCCCATCTATTAGACCCCCATATGAGCAAATATATCCATTCCCTCCTTTTTGGGAAATAGCAAAAGAAGTTGGGAATGAAATCGTAGTAGGGGTTGATGCCCATAAGCCTACTGATTTTATTTCGACTCCATATAAAGACGTAAATGAATTTATCAAGACTCTTGGATTAAAGGTTAATAAGGACTTTAGGATTTAAAAACCGACTTATAATCAAGAATAACCATTAGTGAATCGCCTTTGCATTTGCCTCCGTCTAGAGGCTTTACATTGATGATTACAATAGTCTTTTTGACATCTTCTCTCCTTTTAATTAGGAAAGCACCTTTTTTATTGGCAAGTGGATTATCGACTGGGAAGTTCATGAAGTCTTTATAGTTATTATCTAGATAATAGATAAAGCTTTGGTTAGTAGCCTCTTTTGGAAGTATTTCAGTTGAAAATATGTAGGGCATGTAGCTATTTTCCCCATCTGTGACCTCTTTATTTTCATCATAACTAATCGTGCAGTAAGGCTTTCCATCGTTATTGACTTTATAACTAGATTCATCAATTGGTTTGATACGCATGTTTTCGACATAGATAATAGGAACGATACCTTGCGGTTGCGTTCCAAAAATAGCAACGAAGACAATAGAAAGTAATGCAATCGCACTGATTAGAATAGAAACTGCCTTTTTCATAAACTCTCTCCCTTGCTATAGATATATTTAATCTTTTTCCTATATAGAACTAGATTAATTAGGAAGAATATTATTCCTAATAGGAATATTTTGAATCCGGCGGTAGAAGGTACATCATTTAGCCATTTTATTGGGTCTTGGAGGTAGAAATAATATAGGATGGCAACTAGGAAAGAGGTAGCAAATGCTAAGATATATGAACGGTTTTCGTTTCTAGAAAGGAAGGAGCCTTCTCCAAAAGTTTCTTTAGGATTGGAGAAGTCCACACCGGCACTAAAAAGAAGATGACCTAGATAAATTAAAGTAGCACCTAACCCCATAAAGACTGTACTAGTAAATGTCTGCATTCTAATCGAAGCCATTACAAATGTGGCGCAGATGATGCTAAGCGAACCAAGTATGGCAGGATAGATAATCTTAGAGGTGATAACTACCTCATCTTTTAATGGATAGGTGTGGTTAAGTTTAAACGCTCCACCTTCTTTGCTATATAAATTAGCAACTAATCCATTCGCAGTTAAAGCAATTAATAGGAGTATTAATAGCAATACAACCTGTGCCATGGCCTCTCCGCGAATATTTACATCCATCGCACCAAATAGCTTGCTAATTAAGGCTAAAAGTAACGGCAGGGCTAGGAATATCCCAACATAATTAGGAGTAAAGGAAGAATCTTTTACGAATAATAGGAATTCTTTATAGAATTGGCTTCTATAAGGCGAATCGGCTTTTAGGCTATATTTCTTATTAACTTTTGTTTTGGCTTGTATTTCATCATTCCCGCTAGCAAGGTGAAGATAGAATGGGCCTGCTAATAATAAAGACAGGAAGAATAAGATAATTAAAGAGCCAATTAAGATTAAAAATGTATATAATCCAGCAACCCCATACCCATAGAAGAAGGAGAAGTTATAACCTGTAAATCCTCCTAGGCATACCATCGAGGCATAATAGAAGAAAGATAATTTGGAAGTATAGAAATTCAATCCATTTTGAATCGCGTTAAAATAAGGACCCCAGTTAGAGAATATATCGATTTTATTTGGGATTATTCCAATTAGGAAAGAGCAAAAAGCCAAGATTAAGATAATGAGGACTGATAAAGTAATCGCATTGGCTAATGCATGTGTTTTTAGATACCTTTTTAAGAAATAGTTAGGAATAGATAGGATTGCTGCTAATAAAAGCATCACCAAATCTATGATGGCCCATATAACAAATATTACAAAATACATATATATTGGGTATCCACTTACTAAGTAATAACCTAATAGGAATGGTATTTCTACCTTTAAGGCTTTTAGATATAGGTTTATAAAGGAAACGCCTAGTCTACCAAGGAATAAGGTGTTCCCGTTCATTGGCAAGGTTAACAATACTTTGTTATCGGAGGCGAAATATAATTCGTTTGTAGTTCTGCCTAATACCCCGATAAATGAGAATATAACTAATATATTGATAATTATCGAAGGGACTGACATTGGGACGCTAGACAATAAAGAGAATATCCCAAACAACTGACATAGATAGAAAAACAAATAAGATAAAGCAATAGTGGCGGCAAACCCAATTAACGATGTCACTAGTTTTATGATGGCTTTCTTCTTATTGCCTTTCCAGTCAATTGTAAGCGAATTGGCTAGAAGCATTTTTATAAGCACATAAAAAGGACCCCATTCAACATGGAATATAGATTTCTTCTTTGTTTTATTTTCTATAGCAGAAGTCACTATAAAACTCCTTTTGATGCTTGCTCATCATTCAGGACATCTATAATTTCTTCCTTGCTATTGCTAGTAAGGTTAAGGAATGTTTCTTCTAGGTGTTCTCTTTCTTCTTTTTCTTTGTCTAAATCAATACGTTTTACCAAAATACCTTTCTTGATGATTATTACTTCATTGCAGATATTTTGGACAACATCGATTATATGGCTAGAGAAGAAGACGATATTCCCTTTTCTAGCATGTTCCTTCATACATTCCTTGATTTGGAAGATGGAATTAGGATCTAGACCAGTCATAGGCTCGTCTAATATCCAAATCTTTGGTTCATGGACTAAGGCGGCGATGATAGTAATCTTTTGTTTCATGCCGTGGCTATAAGTCTTCATCAATTTATCAAAACGAGGGCCTAGTTCTAACCTTTCTACTAGGTCATCTATTCTTTGCTTCCTTAAATCAAGCGGAACTTTATATAAATCAGCAATGTAATTTATATATTGTCTACCAGACAAGTTTTCATATAAGGCGTAGTTATCAGGGACATAACCTATTTCTTTTTTGGCTTCTAATGGTTCTTCATTAACATCATGGCCACATACGGAGATATATCCTTTATCAAAACCATGTATTCCTACGATTGATTTGATAATTGTTGATTTACCTGCCCCGTTTTTACCAAGGAAGCCATAAATCTTGCCTCCTAGTAACGAGAATGAAACATCGTTGACTGCTAAAGAATCTGCACCTGGATAACGTTTGGACAAATGATCTATTACCAAACTAATTTGATTTTCTTCCATCTCTAGTCCTCCTTTTTCTTTTATTTCTAAATAGGCATCATGCCTGCTAATTGATTTAATTCTAGCTAATCTAACTGCTAATAA
Organism: uncultured Caryophanales bacterium; assembly: GCA_902464635.1. Lineage (GTDB taxonomy): Bacteria > Bacillota_I > Bacilli_A > RFN20 > CAG-826 > Alloenteromonas. Next base: position 7,903 of record CABQKC010000001.1, read on the forward strand.
TTCATCTACTCCCCTAAATAATAATTCATAGACAAACCACATCATAAAAGCTAGCAAGATATAGACTAGGTAATAAGCTATGTCATAAGCATAATGGACTACATATGTTAATCCATTTCTTTCAAATGTCAGGGTCACATTAAATAGATTTTTCGCCCATTCTCCTAGTTTCTTCGCGACGAAATCGCTATTGATGAAGAAGAAGTCTGTTGGATCGCCGTGTGCAGTAAGATCGACATTAACGAACATTACCAAGGCAAAATAAACTAGGAATCCAATCTGGGAATAGACGAAATATTTCATCTTTGGACGTTTATAGATTCCTAATAACATTATTAATACAGGCATAAAGAATGCGTGTAAGTGGTTGATAAAGAATCCGGTTATTGTAGGGGAGAATACATATAAGGCTTCTGAATAATTTGGCATCATCAGTGCAAGGAAAGCACCTAATACATTGATAAAGAAAGTGAAGTAATATAACCCATATGAAATGAATAATAATGTTATAGGCATTGTATACATCGCGGTGTTACATAAGTGTAATGGCCATGATGAGAAACTTTGCCATATGTCATATCTATTTATTGATACATAACCAATTAATGCCCCTAATGAAATTTGAAGTAGCAACGCCCTTCTTTCCTCTTTGCAGAAAGATGAAAGCAAGATGAAATACAAAATAGGAAGCAAGAATGATAGGTATACAAATAAGCGGTGGCTTAAGTTTGAAAGCTCGTGTGGATTAGATAATCCTAATGCTGTTCTTCCAAATAATAATGAAGGCGTGTATGCACTAAAGCAGGTAAATAGGAATGGAATTAAGATTGCTATTAATTTAAATATGGACGATTTATTAAATGTTGCTTTTTCTTTGGAGAAGACACTAGAAAAATAATAGAAATCCAGTATCCCTAGTTCGATCGCTAATAGATATACCCTGTAATTAGAATAACTAGTTCCAACTATTCCCTTAGCTAATATAGGGAAGAATAATGTAACAAATAAAGTAAGTGGGGCACCTATATATCTTCTAGCAAATAATGAATTTTCTTTTAGATAAAACGCGCTTACTAAAGATAAAATGACTAAGCCTGACCATATGTCGTTGCTTAATGTGCCTATTACCATTTCAAATCGATTTAGGGAAAGAAAGCTTTTCGCCCCATCGCAAATCAAGAGGCTATTTAGATGCAATGTATCATAATATTTATGCCATTTGGTAACTCCAGCAGTCGGGGAGTAGCTAAATGTATCTTTCCAAAAATAGAATCTAGCAAAGAAAACAATTATCAAGACTATGCTTAAAATAGAGAAGTAGAATTTATAACGGTTCTCTTTTTTAGCTAGATGAGCGCTAAAGGAAGTTAGCCATTTGAATTTATATCCTTTCGCAGGCCTATCTTTTAGATACTTTTCTAATAATAGGAAAAAAACAAATAAACCCGCAAAAGTTAAGAAAAACGGAAGAAATGCCAATGCAAATTCTTTGTATGTGAAGTAATAAGATAAAAATAGAATTAGAAACAATAAAGAAAAAAGGCCCCCAAAAATAAAAGTTTTATTAGTTAGAGCCTTTTTCATAATTATTTATTAGATTTTGTGGTAGTCGCCGAATAAAACGCCATAGTTGCAGGCGCCTTTATAGGCGGTTAGATCTACTAAAGAAGATGCAGAATTGTTTTGAATTAAAGTAGCGGCTAGATAGCCTTCGTTTTTCATAATGTCAGTTGGGGTAGGTGAATCGGTTGGACCGGCAAGTTTGTTGGCACCTAAGATAGCATATTCGGTTCTTTGTAATCCTGTTATTTGACCAGTGGCATCAACTGCAGGGCAGACAAATTCTCTTTCACCTTTCTCATTTGTCGCAGCAAAGAAAGCCATGCTTGCTTGATTAGAGAAAGCATAGTTGTTGCCAAAGAATGTATTTCCTAAAGCTGAGCAAAGTTCCCTACCTTTTAGATATTGTTGTTCAGGTGTGGTTGCTCCTGCAAATCCAGCGGCTTTGGCATAGACATCAGCATAGCCATCGACTGTACTATAGACGATGTTGCCACCTTTTCTAACGGTAACATTAACCCCACCTTTATTATAAGGAAGAGTAATGCCTTCTTCGTTTATTGGAAGGTTTACCATTAAGAAATTGAATTTGGAAACGTTATTGTCTTTTCTTAAGAAACTCATTCCGATGGTGGCAAATAATTGGTCGAGATTAATTAATTGGCCAGCAAGCGTGGTGGCGCTATAAGCATCGAACCATCCACCTTTTCCTTCTGATTTATTTGAAAGGAAGGACTTATTGTCGATATTGACTTCTGTTTTACCTAATTTTGAGATATCTGAAATATAAGCTGAGAAGTCTTCAGTTCTTGGATTTAAGAATAGAAGAGGTCCGCCGGCATTAACAAGTTCACTGTTTGTAATATTGATGGTTCCGCCGGCATAGCAATAGATTGAAGCATTGAATGTATCACGGAAACGGCAGGAATTGACGTTTAATGTAGGCTGGACATCGTAAGTAGAATTTCCAACTGTCTCATTACCAACGGCCATTAAAGCCATATAGAACTTGGAGACATTGACATTGTTGAAACTAGAAGTGACTTCTGTCTTCATAAACATAGGTCCACCGATTTTGATAGTAGATTCAGCAGATACACCTAAATTACCAGATACTTCCAAATCTTGGATATCAAAGTTGCACTTAGCTGGATCAACGCCTTCTGCAAATGAACCATAGAATAAAGTAGAGTGGGAAGATATAGGTTCACCGGCATCTTGAGCAGTACCTGTAGAACTTTCGGTCAATATATCTGGGAAGCAATCAGGGTCTTTTTTATTATCATTCAATGCTAAATGATGTGAATTACCATAAACGACAACGCTTTCTTCCTTGTCGAAAGTATGGTCAACAATATGAATCCAGTCTTTGAAACTGCCTTTGACATTGCTAGAAACGGCATCATCTCCCCAAAAATAGGAAGAGATTAAATCGCTCTTATTGAATGTAATGTCATTTTGGAAAACAATAGCAGTGGTTTCTGGGATTGAATTCTTTTCTTTGAATTCCTTTAAATCGTTATTAAAAGTAGAATCATAATAAGGATGATAACTAGCCTTGCAATTTGCTAAGGCATATAAATCAATCCCTTTTGTAGCGTTATAGGCATTGACAACATTTACCTTATATTCGATTGGCTTTAAAGCAGGATTGCTATCGACTTTTAAAGTGATAATGAATGAACCCGTTACATCACTCTTGAATTTTAATAAGCCGTTCTTAAGGAAATTCTCAACGTTCTCAATATATTTAGAAGCATCTAATTCCGCTTCTTTTCCATTTTCTTTAATGGACATAGAAACACCAGCTGGAAGGAAATTAATAACCATAGGGGTGTTATTTTCGTCCAAGACATTTATTTGAGGAAGCAAGTTGGCTTCGTTTTGATTGCCAATGTAATAAAGTCTATCTTCAAGGAAACCAGATTCTAGGTTTTCTTCACTTGATGATAGTTTAGAGTTAGTAAAAGAAGCTTCTACTGAATGGGAATAGGAAGCGTTTTGAGACCAGCTAACTATTTCATATTCGTGGTTGATAACATCATAAGTGATAGAATCTTCAAACGAACGATCATCAACTTTATATGTAACAGTAAAGACTTTTCCTTTTGCTAGGGCAGTGGTATCGATTTCAGTATAGCTGAAATAACTTGCCTTTTCAGATACCTTGATTGTTTCGATTTCTTCATTGCTTTTATTTAATGCCTTGACCTTCAAATTTGAATAATCAGGAGTGCTATCTAAATAAAAAGATGAGGCAATTGAGCCCTCAACTATCTTAATGCTTTCAATTGTTTTGTCTTCTTTGCTAGTTCCATCATTACATCCAGAAAGGGTAACAAGGGACAAACTGCTTAAGGTTAGAAGAGCGATTTTATTAATTTTTTTCATATTCTTTTCTTTTTAAAAACCTCGTTCAGTAGAAATTTATATCACAAATTCATTTATAAATCTATTCATCTATTGACCCCGTGTATTGATATTTGACATTTAGCAACATATAAAATCGTTTAGACTATTTTAATTTTCCTTAATCCCCATCGATTGTTTTTGGGATTTACCGATACTATTTTTATGTGCGTTATTTACTCTTTTCTATCATTTTTACTTTTTATGGGTTTTTAGTAGTGATATAGTAAAACCGCAAAAAACAAGGAGTTTTTATTATGGGAAGGCACTTTGAAGTAAGAGCCGCAGCAATGGCTGCCACAGCAAAAGCCAAGTCTGCAATCTACATGCGTGCATCTAAAGAAATCTATGCCGCAGCTAAATCAGGAGAACCAGATCCAAACAGTAACCTAGCACTTCGTTCCGCTATTGAAAAATATCGTAAACAATGCCCAAAGGATGTTATCGATAGGGCTATTGAAAAGGCAAAAGGCGGAGACGCTGTTGCCTATATTCCTGGAAGATATGAATTCATGGGTCCAGGTGGAAGCAATATTGTCGTCGATACTTTGACTGATAATGTTAATAGAGCTTTGGTCTCTGTTAGGACTATCGTTACTAGAAAAGGCGGAAAGATGGCATCCGTCGCCTACAATTTCAATTTGTCAGGCGTCTTGGATTTTAAAGGGCCAAAGGAAGAAGAAGTCGAAGAAGCTTTGGTACTTGGTGATATCGATGTTAGCTCCGTTACTATTGATGATGATGGAGGAATCGAAGCCGTTGTTGCTCCAAATGATCTAGAAAAGGCCAAGGATGTATTAAAAGAACTTGGTGTTACCGATTTTGATAGAGCAGAAACCACCCTTCTTCCAAATGAATGGATTGAAGTAGGTGAAGAAGATAAGGCTAAGCTTAATGCCATGATGAATGAATTAGACGAAGCCGAAGACGTTCAAGCCGTTTATACAAACGTTTCAAATTTATAATCCGTTAATCTAAGAGCCCCTCTATATAGCAGGCGGCTCTTTTAAATTAATTTTTAGACATAAATAATAAATTTTTGATATGTTTAAGTTGTGTATTTAATTACATAGAGGCTAATAATATGGACAATAAAACTAAATGGGAAAGACTAGAAGAAGCTAGAAAAGAGAAAGGTTTTTCCCAAGCCTACTGCGCTAAGATGCTAGATATTTCTAGAAATGCATGGATTAATTGGGAAAATCGCATTTTTGAGCCATCTTTGGACAATCTTCTTTCTATTTCCAAATTGCTCAATATTTCTATCGATTACCTACTTGGAAATGATAATTTCGGGTCAATGTCAGACACGGATAGAAATACAATTCGCGAATGTTATAAGAAGTTAAAAGATATTGCTGAACGCAAATAATCTTAAACTTTAGTTTATTTTTAATTTGGTTTATACTCAAGCCGGATTTTGTTTTTGAATCCAACTTGTTTCATTTTGATACATGGGTCGGTTATTTTTCTATTTCTAGTAATCGCGAATTCACAAAGAAGAAAAATAAATTAGTTTTTTCTTGCATTTGCGCGCACGTATAGGGATAATAACACGGCACTACTTTGAACGAGTAAACCCCGGTAAAGTTGAATGTTCGAAAGTCGTACTCACGACAAAAGGAGAAAATTATGCAGCGTCAAACAACCATGGCAAAACCAGCTGAAGTAAAGCGTAACTGGTATCTAGTTGATGCCACGGATATTCCACTTGGCCGCCTTGCGTCCAAAATTGCTATCATCTTAATGGGCAAAAACAAGCCTACCTACACCCCAAACGTCGATTGCGGTGATTACATTGTTGTCATCAATGCCTCTAAGGTCAAACTTACTGGTAATGATCCAGAACACAAGAAGAATTATTACAATGTTTCTGGCTACAATGGCGGACTTCGTACCCGCAGCGCCGGTGTCATGAAGAAAGAATTCCCAGTTGAATTAATCGAAAGATCAGTCTGGGGAATGGTTCCAAAGGGACCACTAGGACGTCAAATTGTTAAGAAGTTATTTGTCTATGCCGATGACAAGCATGAACAAGTTGCTCAAAACCCAACCGTTCTAGATTTAAGCAAATAAGGAGTTAACAAATGGCAAACGAAGTTAAATATTACGGAACCGGAAGAAGAAAAACCTCCGTCGCCCGTGTTTACATCAAACCAGGAAAAGGCAATATCGTTGTTAACGGAAAGAAAGTTGATGATTATATGCCATTCCCAACCCTTGTCCTCGACTTAAAGCAACCTTTGGCCATCTTAGGTGCCGAAGATAGATATGATGTCGAAGCTGATGTCAAAGGTGGAGGATTCACCGGACAAGCCGAAGCTATCCGTCTTGGAATTGCTAGAGCTCTTCTAGAAGCTAATGAAGATAGAAAAGCCCTTAAAGTTGCTGGTATGCTTACCCGCGATGCTAGATGCAAGGAAAGAAAGAAGTACGGATTAAAAGGAGCCCGTCGTGCTCCACAATTCTCCAAGCGTTAATTCGTTTAGAAATTGTATCTATGGCCATCTCGATTCGAGGTGGCTTTTTTCATTGCGCTAATTAACTAATTATGATGATTTTTTAAATGAATTTAACTCAAATTTTGCAACTTAACTTAAAAAGAGTTATAATACAAAAAGAAAGTTAAGATTACAGGTGATGACATGGAATATCTAGATAAAATGCTTGGAATCAAGGTTGCCTATAAGGATGCAGAATTTAAGCATTTGCCTAATTTCATAACTACAAGGTATTGCTTGCAACTTGTATCTATGAACGGACAAAGTGCAATTTTTCTTTATCCTAAGACGGAACTTGAACAGATTGAAACGCTGAAAAAACATATAGTTAGGATAGAGGATAATGAAAACTTGCCTATTGTGTTGATATTAAAAGAACTTACCTATCGGCAGAAAGAATATTTGATTCGTGAGAAGGTTCCTTTTGTTGTTGATGGAAAGCAAATATATTTGCCCTTTATGGCGATGTATTTGCAAGAACGTTGTAGTGCGGAAAAGGTGACAAGAGAAGAAATTCTTCCATCAGCGCAGATGCTTCTATTGCATTTTATTTATGGAGGAGCAAAAGAACTATCTACAAGTCAGGCTGCGAAGGATTTGGAACTAACGCCTACTTCCATATCAAGAGCATCGAGACAACTTGAAGGAATGGGGCTACTACATATAAGGAAAGTAGGCGTGCAGAAGATCATGCAATCTGATGATTCCCCAAAAATATTGTTCCAAAAAGCAAAAAATAAGTTATTAAACCCAATAAAACGAACGGTTTACATTCCGAAAGAACTCGTTGGAGTGGATTTATTAGAAAGTGGATATTCGGCATTGGCAGAGTATTCCATGCTGAACGCACCGATCGTTGAGTGTTACGCAACAGAAAGAATCTCTAGGTGGAATGATGTAATGACCAATAGTTTGCAGAGTTCGCAGGCACAAGTGGCCGTTGAGATGTGGAGATACAATCCACGAAAATTGTCTACGCAAAATGTAGTAGATGAGCTTTCATTGGCTTTGGCACTAAGAGAAGATGCGGATGAGCGAGTTGAAGAAGCAGTAGAAAAAATGCTGAATGAACTGTGGAGGAAAATAGATGGTTACGGGAATTGAGAGTTTTAAGGAATGGTTCAAGGGAAACGAAGAGCAGTACGCTATCATTGGTGGAACAGCATGTGATATTTTAATGAACGAGGAAGGGTTGGACTTTCGCGCAACAAAGGATATTGACCTTGTTTTGATTATAGAAGCAGTTGATGCTAATTTTGGACATAAATTCTGGGAATATGCAAAACAGGCGGGTTATAAACATTGCAACAAAAGTTCCGGAGTGCCTCAGTTTTATCGGTTCAGTCAGCCAATTTCAAATCGATATCCTGCAATGATTGAACTTTTTACTAGAAAACTAGATGCTATTCAACTTCCAGAAGATGCAGTGCTAACACCGTTACCGATGGACGAAGATATTTCAAGTCTATCTGCCATTCTTTTAGATAATGATTACTACGAATTTTTGAAACAGGGGAAAGTCGTTGTTAATGGTGTGACTGTTTTGGACGCGGCACATTTAATTCCGTTTAAGGCAAAAGCGTGGTTGGATTTGACAGAACGTAAGGCTAAAGGAGAACATGTTGATAGCAAAAATATCAAGAAGCATAAAAATGATGTTTTCCGTCTGACAGAGCTTATTGATCCTACATCAAAAATAGTGGCTCCATATGGAGTTTATACAGATATTCAAGAGTTTATCCAACGCATGAAAAATGAAAACGTTGATATTGAACATTTGGGACTGGTTGGCAGAACAAAAGAGGAATTCTAAAAGAATTAAAAGAAATGTACGAGACACTTTAAGCTGATTTTTATCAGATGAGGACGTAGTAGCAACAATTATTCGCATGTCCTTTAAAGCTGAATAGTTTTTCGGGTAGATTCCTATTTGATTGGCTACTCGAAAGGAAACTAATTAGAATAAAGCCGGTTTTTAGAACTTCTTTATTATTAATAAGGATATTAAGATATAATCTAATCGAGGTTATTTTTATGAGTTTTAAAGAAGTGGATGTTTATTCGTTGTCGTTTAATCCATCTAGCGAGATCGGGGATTTATTTTGGTTAGTATGTGCAGGAAATAAAATTAAAAAAGGATGCATGACTGCTAGCTGGGGACAAATTGGCTCTTTATGGGGAAGAAAAAAGGAAACCAAACATTTTGGCTTACCAACCATAACTATATTTGTTAGACCCCAAAGATATACCGATTCAATCATCAAGGAAAATGATTATTTCTCTATATGTGTCTTCCCTAGTAAATATAGAAAGGAACTTCTTTATCTAGGTTCACATTCTTTTAGGGATGAAGACAAACTGGCTAAAGTTGGGTTCCATCCAATTTATATTGATGGTACTTTAGCAGTTGAAGAAGCAAGCAAGATCTATATATGTAAGAAACTATATGTAGATCAATTAAAAGAAGAAGGATTTGTCGATAAAGAAATCCCTTCAGTTAACTATCCAAACAAGGACTTCCATAACGTCTATATTGGAGAAATAGTTAAGACATATATTAAAGAATAACAAAAATACATCTTTATCTTATAAGAAAATAGAATCTTTAATGTTTTAATATTACTTAGTAAAAGGTTTTGCCTATGAATGATTTGTTTATTAATGCCGTCCCTGTATTTGATTCTTCTTTAGATAATGAAAGGAACATATTTCTTTTGTTTCCTATTGATTTTAAAAAGGCAGATAAATTAGTTATTACGGGTGAAAATGAATATCAAATATATCTAAATGGCAAATTGATTGGATATGGTCCTTCTAGGGCTGCCTTAAATCATCATAGAGTTGATACATATCACTTATCTAATCTAGAAGAGAACAATAGGTTATTAATAGTTTTGGCATCATTTAATACCAAATCATTTGAATGCGTTGATGAACCTGCCTTTATCCAATTTGAATTATTCGATGGGGATAAAATAGTTACTTATTCTAATCTTGATAGCCCTTGTTATTTATATGAAGGTAAATATCAGAAAGTATCTAGGTTCTCATTCCAAAGACCATTTGTAGAGGCCTATAACCCTAAATATGACCAGGATATATTTAAATATGGGCACGATATATCTTATTCAAGAAGGAAATTAGATGTTAATAGATATGGGTATCTAACAAATAGGACATCTTCTTATCCTAAATTAGATCGTGTAGAGTTCTCTTTAATCGAAAAGAATGAAGCATCTTTTGATGAAAATAAACCTATCCATGATGATAGATATTATCATAGCGATTTCCTTTGCATCTACCCTCGTAAGGAGTGGGATGTAGATTATGGAAAGATTATTTCTAGATTAGTTATAGGAAATACCCTTAAGTTAGATAATGTCTTAAAAGATGATGAATCCATTACCTATAAATATTCTTTCTCCGTGACTGGATTTACAAGCTTATCGATTAAAGTCAAGGTGAAGGCTAAATTATTTATCTATTTTGAGGAAATAAGTGTTTCTAAGGATAAAATCGAGCTTAATTGCTTTAGGAATACCACGGATAACTATATTTCTTATGAACTAAATCCTGGGGAATATAATTTAATTAGTGTGGCCCCATATACCCTTCAATACCTAAGGGTGGTAGTTATCTCTGGAATAGTAGAAGTTAATGATGTGGGGGTTATTCTTTTAGAAAACCCAGATTCTTATAGATTAAGATACAAACTAGATGATAAGAAAATAGAAACCATATTAAAGGCTGCAAGAAATACATTCGCATCCAATGCAGTCGATGTTCTTACTGATTGCCCAAGTAGAGAAAGGGCAGGTTGGCTTTGTGATTCTTTTTATACCGGAAGGGCCGAAGCCATATTCACTGGATTTAATTTAGTGGAAAGAAATTTCTTGGAGAATTATGCAAATTTTGTCGATGTTGGGGAACTTCCAGAAGGAATGATTCCAATGTGTTATCCTTCTTCTTCAAGTGATAAAACCTTTATCCCTAACTGGGCAATGTTTTATGGAATCGAGCTAGAAGAATATTTTAGGAAGAATGATGATCCTGCTTTGCTTGAAAAATCTTTAATCCAATTAAGAGGTGTAGTGGATTATTTTACTAAATTCGAGAATGAATTCGGCTTATTAGAGAACCTTGATGGCTGGATATTTGTCGAATGGAGCGAAGCGAATAATCCTTTATCTACATGTGGGGTAAATTTACCTACAAACATGCTTTATGCTGGATTTCTTTCTAGTGCGAGCCATCTCTTAAAAGACCCTAGCCTAGAAGAAAAAAGCGAGAAAATAAAACGCTTTATTAAAGAAAACGGATTTAATGGGACTTTCTTTGTCGATAATTTAATTAGAGACGAATCAAATAAATTGATTAAGAACAATCGTATCTCCGAAACTACCCAATATTATGCATTTTATTTTAAAACCGCGGCCGTTAACGAATATCCTACTTTATCCAATCTACTTTTAAATGAATTTGGTCCTAGTAGGGATGATAAAAAGATTTATCCAGATATATTCAAATCCAATGTCTTGATCGGGGATTATTTTAGGATGGAGATATTAATGGAAGAAGGGGAATATCCTAAAGTATATGAAGAAACAATCGACTTCTATTATTCCATGGCGATAGAGACATTGACTTTATGGGAAAAAGATTCGAAAACCGATTCTTTGAACCATGGATTTACTAGCTATATTGCTAATGTAATTATTTCATTATTAACTGGGATAAAAGATATCGATTATAAAAATAAAGTCATTAACATTGCAGGTAATGAATATAGCAAGGATTATGATATCTATATTCCTATTAGGGATGAATATCTTCACATTATCCAAAAAGATAATAAGAAAGTAATCGAACTGCCAGAAGGCTATATATTGATAGAAAAATAGGCTTTTTGTCATTAGAAATAGCCTAGAGGATAAAATTAGGGGTACAAATTGAAAAATAGTACTTGTTAGTTAGCCTTACTTGGGGTATATTTACTAAGCGCTTTTAAGGCGCATGTGGGCCTTTAGCTCAGTTGGTTAGAGCGTGCGCTTGATAAGCGCAAGGTCGATGGTTCGAGCCCATTAAGGCCCACCAATGGACATTAAAGCCCCGTCAAAAGCGGGGCTATTATTGATTATGAAGGGGTGTTTAGCTCAGTGGGAGAGCGCTTCCTTCACACGGAAGAGGTCACTGGTTCGATACCAGTAACACCCACCAATCAAATCGCCGCAATAGCTCAATTGGCAGAGCAACGCACTTGTAATGCGTAGGTTGCTGGTTCAATTCCGGCTTGCGGCACCAGTTAGAACGTTAGGTTTGATTCGAACGAGTCGAACCTTTTTTTGATGCTCTTTCCAAACTTGGGTTCTCCACTTTTTTTGGGGGGTCAACGTGGGGTTTCCGTGGGTGGAACCCCTTTTTAAATGCCTCGATAACCCCCAAATTTACAAGAGATTTAAAAACTCTATAACCAGCCACTCTTTTAAAGAGGTAATAAGCCAGTAATCAGGATTAGTTATTGTAAATGATTCATCGCTGTTAGAAAGAGTTTTTCATTTTATTGAATGATTTACTTGCTAGAGCACCAAACGGTTTTTTTATAAATGAGGACTAGATTACATCTACTTCAATACCATGCCAATCGTCTCCCACATTTGCTGACAAGGAAAGGGATCTTTATGTGGATGGATTGATTGCCATTGTCGCAGAAAGTCTAGATGTTGTAGCCTTTGAGAAAGACCCCACGAAAAAACAATAGATTTCAGAAACAAGCCGACCCCCCAAAAAAGTGGAGAACCCAAACTTGTTTGTAACATTTGCTACAATTAAGTTGCTAGGAGGTCTTTGCCATGAAATTTGATATAAAAGAAGATTTAATTCTACTTAGAGATTTTTTTCATCTTTCTCAAGAAGAGTTAGCTGCTAAGGCAGGGATAGATAGAGTGACTTTATCAAGAACTGAAGCAGGGGAGACTAGTCCTAGATTTGAATTACTGGACAGAATATATAGTTTTTGTTTCGATGAAGGATTGAAACTCAATTGTCAAAAAGAGATGCTTTATAAAGATGATCTTAAAAACGGTCACATATTACTTTCTTATGCCTCAAGAAATGGTATAGATGGTCAAATTACTGTCGATAAAGGAAAGGCATTCAATGATTTTGGCAAAGGTTTTTATTGTGGTGATTCCTATGATAAATCCGCTTCTTTTGTTTGTAGATATCCTGAATCCAGTGTGTATTTTATTGATTTTAATCCAACTAATTTGAAAAGTATTAAGTTTGAAGTTGATACAAAATGGATGTTAGCGATTGCTTATTTCAGGGGGACATTGAACGATTTCAAAGGCAGCAAAATACTAAAAGATATTATTGATCCAATATTAAAGGCGGATTACGTTATTGCTCCTATTGCCGATAATCGTATGTTCCAAATTATTGACACATTCATTTCTGGCGAAATAACAGATGAGCAATGCAAACATTGCTTAGCAGCCACCAATTTAGGAATCCAGTATGTTTTCTTGTCAGAAGCTTCTATTAAACATTTGAAGGTATTAGAGAGGTGCTTTCTTTCTACTAGCGAGAAGAATTATCTAAAGCATCAACAAATTGAATTCCAAAAAATAGGTTTTGACAAATCTAAGATGGCTAGGATTCAATATAAGGGTAAAGGAAAGTATATCGAGGAAATTCTGAAATGAAAACGATAGATAAGGATGGTCTTTCTCTTTGCACCCTTCAAGGTAATGTTTTTGCCTCTTCTTTAGATAATGCCGAGTGTAGCTCAAAGATTTTCATGAGAAGGTTTTTAAATTCGAAGGTTGCAAGGGAGTTCGACTCATCTTCTATTCTTGATGGGACATTGACTATTAAAGATATATTTTTTGAATTAGAAGAAGAATTTGGCAAAACAAGCTATGGACGTGAAAAATATGACAAGGAAGTCTTGTTTTGGATAGGCTACATCTATAGATATTTTGCATATACCTATAACCTTACATCAAAATATGTTTATAAAATCGTCAAACCAAGCGAACTTAATGAACTTTATTATGTTTATCATACTTTCGATCCAAAGGTTGTAATCGAAAGAATTCTTGAAGAAAAGAAAATTTCTTTTGATGTTGAAGACCAAAACAAAAGATTGCTAGAAATGCTTAAAACTAGGCTTTATAAAGAACATACTGTCTTAGAAGAAACAAAACAAAGTCACATTAACGAAATTGTTAAAGCTTCAAAGAAAACTTCTTTTGTTTTAGACGGAAAGAAAGTATCTGATTTACCTAAGAAATTAAATTCTTCTTTTGATGATAAAAATACAGACCTTATTTATAAATCGATTCTTTACAAAGAAGAAGTAGCTGGATTGCTTTGCTTTAAACAAATTGAAAATGGTGAATTCGATTTGGATATGGTGTTAAAGAAGACTCTTTATGTAAACAAAGTGTTTTTATCGGTCGTGCTTTCAAAAGCAATAAGTGAAATAAAAGAAATTCATTTTAGTTCACTTGTAATAAAGGCTTTGACAAATGATGGCCAAAGCATATCTATTCTCAAAGAACTGGGTTTTACGTATTTAAAAGAAGATGAACGGTTTGCTTACTATATAAAGCGGAAGTTATAAATTATCCTTATGACCCCTTAGTTATGTTTGGCAGTATTTAAAATCTCTATTTTTTTAATTTTTATCGATTTTGTCTTGTTTATTTTGCAAACATCCTTCATTTCATTCGGGATTGTTTACACAATTAAACGGATACTCTCGTCCTATATTGATACATGGGTCCTTTATTTTTTATCTTTTTTGGAGAATTTATTAATAAAGAAGGCTTCGATTTTATCTGAATATTTATAGGAAATTAAGAATGCTATAATGGCTAATATTCCAATAAGAGCCAAAACTGGTATCCCCCATCCTGAATAAGGGATGAAATTTCCTGACATAAATAATATGGTAGCTAATATAGAAGTAGCTCTAGTTACTATCTGCATGATTAAAAATACAATGAATTTCATTTTCAATATGCCGCATACTGAGCAAAGCAAATCATCAGGAAAAAAAGGGAAAAGAAAAGCAAAGAACATGACGACATTTTGCTTATTTTTTGTCTTTTCTAATATAGAATCGACTTTTTCTTTTCCTCCTGCTACCCAATTAACAAAAGGCCTTCCTAATAATCTTCCTAGGTAAAATGCTACAATTGAGCCAATCATCATTCCAATGTAGGAATATAAAAAGGATTTCCATACCCCAAATAGATAAGTTCCTGCAACGATTGTAATTGAACCTGGAATTGGGATAAATGAAACCTGCAAGAAAGAAATCAATATGAAAAGAAGTGGGGCCCATATGCCAAAAGAAGAAATATATTCCTGTAATTTCTTTTGGTTTCTTAGTTCGTTTAAACCGTATTTTGAATAAAAATAATAGGCTATTGCAAGCAAAACTAAAATAAGCAGGCCTGAAAAATATAACTTTATTATTGTCTTGTTCTTGTCATTTTCCTTCATCTGGCAATGCTATTTCTTTAACGTCATCTTCAACCATTATGTTTAGATCTTTAGGATCGCAATCGCAATTCGCTGCTTCTTCTAATGGCAATTTGTAATATAGGGCAGTGGCTGTATCTAATAAATTAAAGGATGAATCATATAATTTTGCTTCTCCTTCAAATATTAGTTTTGTAGATTTTGTAATTCTAGCAATTGCGATTAACTTTTCATTATAAGGTACTGCCTTATGGTATTTGACTTCTAGTTTTAAAGTAACTCCCCATACAGTTGGTTCTTTTACCCATATGCCTCTACCGATTGTTTCATCTAGAATTGCTGCAATCATCCCTCCATGAGTCCTATTTGGATAAGATTGATGCTCGCTTCTAAACGAGAATAAACAGACGACTGAATCATCTTCCATATTATAAAAAGAGGCTTTTACACCTAGTGGGTTATCTATCCCACATACAAGGCAATCTTTACTATTTGATTGTTTAGATATGACTTTCATGTAAGTAATATTAATCCAACTTTATTTAATTGGTATAATTATTTTTGATTATGAAAGAACCTTTGGCATTTAGAATGAGACCTAAAACCCTTGAAGAGGTTATTGGTCAAATAGATTTAGTAGGACCTTCCTCCTTCTTATATAAATCAAAAGAAAATGGAACTCCTTTTTCTTTTGTCTTATTTGGTCCTCCTGGAACTGGAAAGACTACAATAGCAGAAGCCTATGCAAGAAGCTTAGGCATCCATTATATAAATCTAAACGCGGTTACTTGCTCTAAAAAGGATTTAGAATTAGCAAAAGACGAAGCCAAGATATTCCATCCATCTATATTGATCGTTGATGAAATACATAGACTAGATAAAACAAAGCAGGATTATCTTCTCCCTTATGTTGAAAACGGCACTTTCTATTTAATTGGAGCGACTACATCTAATCCTTATATATCTTTATCTAGGGCGATTAGAAGTAGATGTAGGATATTAGAAGTAAAAAGCTTGACTGAAGATGATATTGTCGAAGGATTAAATAGGGCGATTGCTTCTAAAGACGGGTTGGATAATGAATCGATATTTAGCAAGGAGGCTCTATCCTATATCGCTAGATTATCTGGTGGGGATATGAGATTTGCCCTTAATTTATTAGATATATCTTCTGTCCAATTTGGGTTAAATAAGAAGCATGTAATTAGCCTAGAAGAAGTTGAATCTATTGAAAAAGTGCCTAATATAGCTTCTGATAAAGATGAAGAAGAGCATTATGATACAGTCTCTGCTTTACAAAAAAGCATCAGGGGGTGTGATGTTAATGCCGCTTTATATTATTTAGCTAAATTATGTATATCTAATGATTTGGATTCTATTAAAAGAAGGCTATTAGTAACAGCTTATGAAGATATAGGTCTAGCTAATCCAAATGCAGTACTTAGATGCCAAATGGCCATAAAAGCAGCAGAGGAGGTTGGATTTCCTGAAGCTATTATTCCTTTAGGAGACGCAGTAGTAGATCTATGTTTATCCCCTCATTCAAAAGCAGGTTGTCTATCTATTGAATCTGCGATGGACTTTGCTTCTAAAACCCCATTAGAAGTAAAAGATTATCTAAAGTTAACTCCTATAAATATGAAAGAAGAAGATAAATATCCTTATGATAGGCCTGATTTATGGGAAAGAATTGAATATCTTCCTGATTCTATTAGGGACAAGAAATTCTATGAACCTAGCTATAATTCAGCTTACGAAAAAACACTTAATGCAAATTATGAAAGGTTATTAAAGCAAGGAAGGACTTCATCTTTATCTAGCTTAAAAAAGAGCAAAAAGTAATGTAACCGCTTTCTATCTGCTTAACCCTTGATTGATATCAAATTTTGATTAACATTACTGACCCCTTAAGAAAAGGGTTGTGCGAAAGGAGTTAAGAGAATATGAAAAAATTAGATGAAAACAATAAGCTAGAAAACCTCGCGAATAAGAAATCGCACAAATGGAATTTCAAGAAATTTACGAGAAATCTAGCTTCTTGCTATGTTGATACTGCATTTGATAACATCAGCCAGTATTAATCAATCAAGTTGAGCCATCGTTAATTCAAAGCGGTGGCTTTTTTCTTTTACCCTGCACTCAATTACTTATTTCTGAAACGACTGAATAACATTTACTTTTGGCCAAATGAATATGTCAAATAATCTATTTTTTAATGAAAATAAGGGATTATTCGCACATTATTTTTAATGATTTTTAATCTTATTTCATCTTGTTAACATAAAGTCACAAGGAGATTTAAAATCATGAAGAAAAATCTTTTAATTATTAGTTCTTTGGTTTCTTTTCTTTCTTTGACTTTATTAATTGGAAAAGTTACTGGAGAACCCCCCTTCTTAAAAGCTGAAGCTACAGAATATTCTTTATCTTTAGATAGCAAAAATGCCTATGTTAATGGCGAAACATCCAAAGAGATAAAAACTAGATTAGGAAATACAGTAAGATTCTCTTACGAAGGTGCTTCTAGTGTTGAAGGTGGTCACGTCATTCTTAGTGAAGGCGGAAAAATCTACAATACCGATCAAATCACAGGCGGCAACAAAGTAGTTGCAAATTTCGTTGCTAGTGGAGAGGGGCGGCTAATCTATAAATACGGAAATAGTAAAGACCACATGAGAACTACCTATTTAGTTTCTGGTACCGAACTATTTAATCCAAGTTATGGCGATTACCGTTATGTATGTTTCGAAGCTAGCGGTAGCCCTATTACCATCTCTTCTATTACATTGAATTATTCATGTGAAGCAGAAGCTAATCAACATGGTAAACCTACCATTACCTTTGAAGGTGCTACAACTGGAGAAGTTAGACAAGGTGATGAATTTACCTTGCCAACTGTTAAAGCAGTTTCATATGATGGATTAAATCTTACTAATGATGTACAAATCACAGATAGTTTAGGAGAAACCGTTAAAGTTACTGATAAAGTTTTCAAAAGCAATGTAACAGGCGTCCATACGCTGACTTATTCAGTTACTGATTTAGGCGAAACTGCAACAGCAACAGTAACAATTAGGGTTTATCAAAGAATCTTTACTAATTATGGTTCAGCTAAGATTACATTAGAAAACGAATCAACTAATCCAGTCGCAAAAACATCAGATACCGGAATCGGAATTAAAGGGTTCTATTTACCAAGCGGTGCTAGTAAGCAATATTATGCTGAATACACAGTTTCAAAAGTTTCAAACGTTACTGGTGATATGCTAATTTGTGCTGCTAATTTCACAAGCAACGACTTAGGCCCATCTAATGAGTATCCAATTGTTTATTTTGGATATAAACCTCAACCGAATGGTTCATTCGAATTAGCGAATTCTAAATTAATGACTGGTTGGGGTGCTTTGGGTGGACCAAGGATGTGGTCAGGAAAAGACATGCTTAATGGCATTGTAACAATTGATCCATTCCATGCCGACACAAAATTTGCTGTCGCTAGAGATGGAAACAATATCTATTACTTCCTAAACGATGTTCTTGTCTATGTTGATGTTAATCCAGCTTTATTTAATCTAAATTCGGTTCCAGGTATCTTATTAAATGGCAATGGAAAAGTTGCTCCAAACGTTACCTTAAATAATTTCACAATACTTGAAGGGGCTGCTGCTATTGCTAAACTAAACGAAGTCAAGCCTGCATCACAATTCAGGTATTATGCTCCTTATGGCGATACCCTTAAAAACCAGCCTGCATCATTCCAAAAGGACGGCTTTACCTATTTGGACAAAGTCGCTACCGATAAAGATATCGGTTTCAACGATACAATGGTTACTTCAAACGAACTTTATACCAACACCTTAACCAAGAAGTGGAAAGTATCCTTCGATATGCAAGCAACCAAGTTCGGAGATGGCGGAAACTGGGGGAAAATGAACTTTGATTTCCGCACATTCCACGATAAAAAAACCGTTACTAAATTATCTTTGGAACAATACCAAAACACATTTAACCACTTGAAATTTGAATGGTCTGAAGTTGGTGGCACAGATTCCGAACATGTGGCTGAATTCCAAGCTGCTATGACCGGAGTAAAAGTAACCGATAAACTCCATTTCGAACTCTCTTGCTATACTAGTAATTTCAACCAAGAAACTTATGACATTAAGATTTCTTCTACTGGTGAAAATCCAGTTAGCTGGTCAACAAGCAAAGTTATTACCTATAACGATGGATCTAAATACATGGTTGGCTGCCCGAAATATGTTGTCTGGCATGCCGAGAAATGGTCTGGAGTTCTAAGCAATTACTCCTTGTCATTTGAAGATGTTGTAACTGCTTAATTATAAGTAAAGATAAATGATTTAAGGCGGTGGGTCTATGGATCTATCGCCTTTTTATAGTTTTCCTCGAAATGACAAATAGTTTTTCAAATGACAAACAATGACAAACAATGACAAAAAAATTTAACAATGACAAAAATATGGTAAAGTAGTTATGGAGACAAAAATATGACTGACCCCTTTAGCGTTAAATTTACTGGAGTTCCTCAAAACCCTATCAGCAGAGAGAAAGATGTTGATATAGTAAAGACCGCGTTTTTAGATGAAACACCAGAAACTAAAGTATTTATCATTACAGGTCCTAGAGGATCTGGAAAAACTGCTTTACTTACATATTTAAAGCATGAATTTACCGATTCTGGGTTTTTATGCGTTGATTTAAATCCATTTAATAATTTGGAAGAACAATTTGCCTCGAAACTATATGAGCAAGGAAAGCTGTTTAAATTGTTTTTACAACCTGAATTCTCATTTTCATTCAAAGGACTTACTTTTTCAATTAAGGGAAAAACTCAGATTAACAATGTTTTTACTTTGATTGAGAGAATGCTTGAGTATCTAAAAAAGAAGGGGAAGAAGGTATTGGTTACAATTGATGATGTCTCTCCTAGCGAAAAGATGAAAAGTTTTGCCTATACATACCAGCAATTAATTAGAGAGGGGTATCCTGTATTTCTTTTGATGAGCGGACTTTATGAAAATGTCTCTGAATTAGAAAAAGACAAGAGTTTAACCTTTTTTCTTAGGGCTCCGAAACTAAATCTAAAGCCATTGAATTTGACTTCTATTGCCTATTCTTATGGAAATATATTCTCGATGGATGATAAAACCGCAGCAAAATATGCCAAGATGACTAATGGATATGCTTATGGATATCAACTATTAGGCTCGCTTTTATATAAGAACGGAATCAATAGCAATGTAATCAAGGAATATGATTTAAAACTAAATGAGAATTCATATACATTGATTTGGGAAAATCTAACAGGAAAAGAAAGAGAATTCCTAAAGGAAATGGCCAAATCAAATTCAAATAAAGACATAATGTCCTCGTTAAAATTGACCAACGGGGGTTTCCAAGTCTATAAAAAACGATTAATGGACAAAGGCATTATTGAATCAAAGCAAAGAGGGAAAGTATCTTTTGCTTTGCCTAGATTTAAAGAATTCATTTCAATGCAGGTTCTTTTAGAGGATTAAAACCCTATGGATATCTTTCTTTAAAATTTAGTCCTACCATTTTACATTTCTTTTTGTTGTTCTTTTTTCTTTCTTTGGATTGGATATACTTTCATTGAGGTTATACATATGGATGGTTTCAAACATTTTGGCGTGATGCTTGATGTATCTAGGAATGGAGTCATGAAAAAGGAAACTCTATTTCTTTTTATCGACTTAATTGCAAGGTTAGGTTACGACACTTTAGAACTCTATAGCGAGGATATATATAAACTTAAAGATCGTCCTTATTTTGGCTATATGAGGGGTGCTTATTCCATTGAAGAAATAAAAGAAATAGACCAATATTGTTTAAGCAAGAATATTGAATTAATTCCATGCATCCAAACTTTGGCTCATTTTACTAATCCATCAAAGCAAAAGGATTTCATCCCAATGCTAGATATTGGTGATATCTTGATGGTAGATGATCCAAAGACATATGAATTTATCGAGGATATGATTGCTACAGCTAGGGAAGCATTTTCTTCTAAACATTTAAATATCGGGATGGATGAAGCCTATAACTTAGGTAGAGGCAATTTCTTAAGAAAGAATGGCTATGAAGACCAAACTAGTATCATGATTCGTCATTTGGATAAAGTATCTAAAATAGCAGATAAATATGGTTTTAGCTGCCATATGTGGGGCGATATGTTCGTACGTATGGTTAATGATGGGCATTATTTAGATAAGAAACCTGATGTAGCAAAACTTAAGTCACAGAATGTTCAATTACCAAAAAATGTTGAACCAGCTTATTGGGATTACTGCGTTAGGGAACAGGAAAACTGCGAATTCTTCCTTGATTATTTTAAGAACTTCAATAGAGATGTCTGGTTTGTAGGAGGAGCATGTTGCTGGAAAGGATATACCCCAACAAACTTAAAATCATTAGAAAGCACCGAGATTTCTTTTAAGGCAATGAAGAAATCACCAGTTTCAAACTACCTAATAACTTTATGGGGAGATGATGGAAGAGAGACCTCTCCATTTATGGTCTTGCCAGTTTTATTCGCCGCGAAAGAATTCGCTAAAGGTAACTTTGACCATCAAATAATAAAAGACAAATTCAAAGGAGAATTAAATTTATCCTTCGATGATTTCCTTCTTTTCGATGCTTGTTCGACCGCATACAAAAATAATGAAAGATTATTAAATACAGACGGCTTAGCAAAATGCCTACTTTTCCAAGATCCACTTATGGGTTTATTTGATAAAGCCTATTCCGAATTAGATCCAATTGATTATTCTTCTATATCTAAAAAACTATTAGAAGCAGTAAAAAGAAACGACCCATATGGTTATTTATTCATAGAAGCAAGCAATTTAGCAGATCTTCTTTCTATTAAATCTAGCTTAGGAATAAAGACTCACGAAGCTTATAAAAAAGGCAAAGAAGAATTAAATAAAATCTTACCTTTATATACTTCCTGCATTGAAAAAGTCGATAAATTCCATTCTTCATTTGAATCGATGTGGATGAAAGAAAATAAGCCTTTCGGATATGAAATTGTGGATATTAGATTAGGTGGGTTGAAGAATAGACTCATATATGCAAAAAACGAGATCTCTAAATATATAGAAGGGGAGATTGCTAAAATTGAGGAGCTAGAAGAAACCCAATTAGATCCAACTAGAGAAGAAGGATTATTAGTAAGCCATTACAAATGGATTATTTCTACAAGCAATATTTAAAGAAAAATATTATTATTTATTCATGCCGACAATAGAACTAAAGCATCTTTCAGTAACTTATTTAGGGAAAAAGAACGAGCAATATCCTGCATTAAAGG
The DNA here is from genome assembly GCA_902464635.1 of uncultured Caryophanales bacterium. Lineage (GTDB taxonomy): Bacteria > Bacillota_I > Bacilli_A > RFN20 > CAG-826 > Alloenteromonas. The sequence goes on from CABQKC010000001.1 coordinate 30,220, forward strand.
ATATTTCTTGCGTTTTTGAGAATAAGAAAGTTAGCTGTATCATGGGGGAATCTGGGGGAGGCAAAACTACCTTGCTTAGGGCTTTATCTAGTCAACTTTCTTATGATGGATTAATTCTTTCTGATGGGAAAGATATAGAAAAAATGAGCATGAAGGAACGTAAAATCGGTTACGTTCAACAAGAATTTGCCCTTTATCCCCATATGACTATATTTGATAATCTTGCTTTTCCTTTGAAATTAGAACGCGATGATTTTAAAACTATCACGGATAAAGTTAATGAAATGGCCAAAACCCTTAATATTTCCTATTTATTGACTAGGAAACCAAGACAATTATCGACTGGTCAAATCCAAAAAGTATGTTTAGGCAGGGCCTTAATAAAAAAACCTGAACTAATTTTATTAGATGAACCTTTAAGTAATGTCGATGGGCCACAGAAAGAAGATGTCTTGAGGACTATTAAAAATGCTTTAGAAACATATGGAGTCACCGCAATTTATATTACCCATAATCTAAAAGAAGCCATTTACATTTCTTCTAAAATATATTTAATAGAAAACGGAGCTTTAGAATGGGTTAAACCTTCTAGCGAATTAGGTGAAGTAGACATTGCTTATATATTTGATAAAGAGGCAAGCGAATGAAATTTAGACCTGCTAAAAAAGAATTTTCATTAGATGATTTGCCTGAAACTAGAGGCAAGCAGTTTTTGGATTTTTTTAAGACCAGGCCCCTCTTGTTTTTACAAATTGGGCTAGTGATTCTTCTTTTTGCCTTACCATTTTTGTTAACTTTCCTAGTTAAATATTATGCGATTTTATTACCTGCATCTAAAACAATGGAAGAAGTGGAATATCTTTCATTTTACAAAACAACAACGTTGGTATTTGATTTATTTTATGGAATTTCCTTTTTCTTTATTTTTGTTGCTTTAGCAGGAATAGGAAGAATTATCCGTCAATGGGCATGGGGAGAAGGGGTTTATTTCTGGCATGATTTTAAAAAAGGAATAAAGCAAAACATCAAAGTATTTTCCATTTATTGGTTTTTATTTTCGTTATGTTTCTTCCTTAATGATTTGATTTCTTTCTTAATAACAAATGCGATTGTAGTCTATATTATCTCCGGATTAATCCTTTTATTACTTCCTTTAATGATGATGGGATTGTCTCAATCTTTACTTTATACGAATACATTTATAAAAATAATCGAAAACTCACTTTTCTATTGTTTGAAAAAACCTTTAATGACGTTGCTTTTCTTTATATTTGGATGTGGGGTAATGTGTCTAGGGCTTATTGATCAAATTATGATACAAGCTATTTGCTATGTTGCTCTTTTCTTACTTATTTTGCCTGTTTTAATTACTGGCTGGCATCAAGTTTGTTTATCTATATTTGATAAATATACCAACAAAGAATATTATCCAAATTTATATCTAAAAGGATTAAGAGGAGAATTTTTAAAATGAACTATCTTTATCCTAAAGAAGACGATTATAAAATCAAAAAGAGCAAGGCCATATATCTATATATAAGTATTGCGATTGCCTTGATTGCTTTAACAGGACTCTTATTAATTTACTTCCTTCATCCTAGAAACAAGATGTGGCTATATCTAGGTTTATCATTAGGATTATTTTTATTAGGTGTCCTTGGCTTTTATTATTTCTTCTTTTTTAAGTTTGAATATTTAAAATCAAAACAACTATTACTTCTTAAAATTAGGGAATCTAATGAAGAAGATATATTCATATTTAAAGAAAATAGCAAAGACGTGTATTCAAATAAGCTATCTTTTTCTTCCTACATATTTATAGATGGAAATGGCAACGAACATACTTTCCTTATCCTAAATGAATCTAATATCTCTTTTGCTGAAGGGAAGAAATATCTTCTTTGCTTTAGTCATGATTATTTAGTTGGTTATAAGGAGATAAGCGATGAAAAATAGGTTATTGCGTTCTTATCTCCAATATGACTGGTGGAAAATAGTAGGGGTATTTCTAGTTGGATCTATTAGCCTATATTCCATTTTCCAAAGCAAGGACCGTCTAAAGGATAATGAGATACTAGATGTATTCATTACAGGAGAAGTTTTAGATTGTTCTTACCAAGAGAAAATGTTTTCTTCAGTAGAAAATAACCTTATACATGCGGTTAATTCTACTAACTATAGCCAAGATGATGCTCAATATTACCAGTTGGCTAGTTCATATTTGTCTAGTGTTTCTGATTTATATTTACTCCCCGAAAGTGTAATTTCTAGCCATAAAGAATATGTTTCTTATTCATTACCTTTGGATATAGACACTCAAAATAAAATCAAAGCAATAGATCCTTCTTATTCTTTTTATATCGATTCAAATGACAAGGCTAGGGGTATAAAAGTATTTGATAAAGAAGATAAAGAATTTAATGAAAATAAGAACATATCTTCATATTTTCTCTTTAAGGAGACTACATATTTGTTTATCTCAAATAATTCTACGAATAATAAAGATGTAGATAAAAACGGAAACCATCTTTTATCGGAATTTGCCTTATCGTTCTTAAAAATTAGTTTGAAATAAGGAAAGTTCCTAGTTTTTTACTTTCTTTCTCAAGGTTAATAAATCGCGTGTTATAGTAAAAGAAAGATAACAATAATTAGGAGGACCTAATTTATGGAAAACGAATTCCTTCATTGCCTTAGGGCCCAGATTTATCCAGACGAATATTATCAAGAACGCATTGATAGTATTAAGGATTTTTGTTTGAAATACGGGGTCAAAAATGTCATTTTGATTTTTAATGGGGAAGAACATAATGTTGGCCATATCAAAGATGAAGAATTACCTCCTTGGATAAAGGTAATGAAAGAAGCAAAAACCCAATTAAATGCAGTGGGGGTATCGATATCTTTAAATCCTTGGATGGAAATGGGGCATCTAGATAGAGGAAGGAAACTTCAAGAAGGTCAAAACTTTGTAACTATGGTTGACCGTAATGGAAAGCAATCCCAATTAGTTGCCTGCCCATTAGATGAAACTTGGAAGAAATATTATCTACATCAACTCGAATATTATGTAAAAGAAATAAAACCTGAGGTTCTTTGGATTGAAGACGATTTCCGTCTCCATAACCATCCACCTCTTGATTGGGGTGGCTGCTTTTGCTCTCTACATATGAAAGAATTCTCTAAACGTCTAGGTAAGAAGGAAACTAGAGAAGAATTTGTTAAGCATTTAGAAGAAGAAATCCCATCAATAGAAAGAAAAGCGTGGCTAGATTTTTCTTTTGAAACAATTGATGGACTTGCAAAAGAAATTGAGGAAACCGTAAAAAGAGCTAACCCATCTACTCATGTTGGCTTAATGAGTTCAATGCCATCACAACATGCAATGGAAGCTAGACACTGGGCTAAATTGCATGAAGATTTAAGTCCAGACGGAATTAAAATAGATAGAATACATCTACCTTCCTATAGAGAAGAAGGGTCAAAGAAATATTATTTTGATTTCAACCGCATCAGCATGGTCAACCGTTCCTTTATTGGGGATGATTGCCTGATTTATCCTGAATTAGAGAATTCATCTTTCTCTAGTTTTGTAAAAGATAATAAGTTTGTTGCATTCCAATTAGAAAGTGCGATTCCATTAGGATTATCTGGAATGACTTATAACATCTATGCCCATTGCGGGAATGGGGTACAGGAAGAATTTGGATATGGAGAAAGGATAAAGGAGCTAACCCCTTATCTAAATAAAGTAAAAGAATTGAATCTATTACCTTCCCAAATGAAGGGAATCACTTTCCCATTTGACGAGAATACTGTTTATCATACCCATAAACAAGGCTTCCTAAATCTAATTCCAAAGGATTTTGATATAGTTGGTTATTTCTCTTCTCTAGGTTATTCATATAAAGTAAGCAAAGATAAATCATTCAATAACCAGATGGTCTTTTTAAATGGCCAAAATGTTCGTAATTTTAGCAAGGATGAATTAATTGAATTGTTTAAGAGCAATTATGTATTTGTGGATGGGATAGCTGCATCTATTTTGCAAGAATATGATCTTTTATACCTAATTCATGCGAAAAGCGTTGAATTTAGAGGCCAACATCATCAATATGACGCTTTCGAGATGATGCTAAATGATACTTATGACAATATGCATCATTATAAAGCTACAAGCCAAAGAAGAAACGGAGACTATTATTCCATTGTTTATGAAGATGATGTGAATATTGTTTCTGGTTTATTTGATGCAAGGATGAAATTGACCGGAAACGGAGTTGCCTATACTTCTTCTTTCTTTCTCTATCCTTATGGAATTGAAAATAGCGAAGATACATCATTCTTCATGCCGCTACGAAGATTCTTGTTTGCCAAATACCTATTGCCTAATATCAAGAATGAATTCGTATATTGCTTAAGCGATGGAATTTATCCATACCTATATAAGCAAGAAAACCGTTATGTCTTGGTATTAACTAATGCAAACTATAATGATTTTGATAACACTCAATTCGAAGCATTCAATATACCTATTAAAGGCATTGAAATGATTTGTAAAGACGGAAATATCAAGAAAGTAAATTATAAGATGGTAGGTAATAAAGTCATTATTGATGAGCCTTTGAAATATCTATCTACATCGACATTTATAATTCATTGCTAGGGGGGATTATGAAAAAGAATTTGGTTTTACGTTATTTAGAAGAAGCACCTGATTCAATAAGTGGTTGGGAAAAATATTCCTTGCCAATTGGAAACGGGCGTTTTGGAGCCTCTATTTTTGGAGGAGTCAAAAAGGAAAGAATCCAAATAACTACGAATGAATTTGCTAATCCCTTTTCTAAAGGAGGGGTATCTAATTTCCTTGAAATACATATTGAATCAAGCGATATAAATGTTAATTCTTATGAAAGAGGACTTCGTCTAAATGATGGGGTTATTTATTCTTCATATGAAATTAATAATAACCAAATAAAACGAGAATCTTTCTTTTCTTATCCTGATAAAGTCCTTGTTTATCATATAAATTCTTCTAAACCTATTTCTTTATTAATTAAATTAGTTATTCCTTATCTATGGGATAGAAGCGTTGAAGAAGGTGGCAGGACTGGAGAACTCAAAGTAGATAAAGACGATATTTTAGCTAGGGGCACCCTCCCTAGTAGAGATTTAATTTATGAAGGACGTATACGTATTTTTAGCGATGGAAATAAAGAAACTAATAAAGACGGGATTAAGATAAATGATGCTAGAAACATTACCATTATCTTTGCTGGAGGGACTTCTTATAAACTTTGCAAAGAAGCCTTCTTCCTAGAAAAAGCAGTTGGGGAAGATCCTCATAAGGAAGTTTTGGATACAATTGAAAACGCATCTAAAAAATCATTCGAAACTCTTTATCAAAACCATAAAAACGACTACACGTCCTTAATGGATCGTGTTGATTTTATTCTTTCTAAAGACGAAGATAATAGAAGCGTACCTACTCTTCTTGAGGCTTATAGGAATAATGAAGAAGCGCCTTATCTAGAAGAATTGTATTTCTTCTTCGGAAGGCATTTATTAATCTCTTCATCTAGAAAAGGCGGATTGCCTGCTTCTTTACAAGGAGTATGGACTGTTCACGATAAATCTCCATGGGGATCAGGTTTCTGGCATAACATTAATATCCAGATGAATTATTGGCCTGCCTTCATAACTAATCTAGAAGAGACTTTCTATTCATATATTGATTTCTTTAAAGCCTACTTGCCTAAAGCGAGCGAAAATGCTAGAAAATACATTAAAGAAGCCTTTAATGAAGATGTAAGTAATGAAGATTCTGGCTGGATTATTGGAACAGGTGCTTTTGCTTATGAAGTAGAAGGACTTAATCCAGAAGGCCATTCTGGACCTGGCACAGGAGGGATGACTGCAGAGCTTTTTGCCGATGCCTATGATTACACTTTGGATGAAGACTTATTAAAGGATTGCGTCTATCCTTGCATACATGGTTTAGCTAAATTCCTTTTGAAGTGCGTTAAAAAATATGATGATAAATATCTTTGTACATGCAGCGCTTCTCCTGAACAAATTCTAGCAGGGCACTGGGTAAACGGAGATAAAAAGCAACAATATTATCATACGATTGGCTGCGCTTTTGATGAGCAATGGCTAGAAGAGAATGCTAGAAATGATATCCGTTTAAGCTCCATTCTAGGAATTGAAGATGAAATTGTTAAAAAAGAAAAAGAGCAAATAGGTCATTATGATGCAATCCAAATCGGTTATTCAAACCAAATAAAAGAATATGGGGAAGAGCATTTCTATGGCGAGATTGGTGAATATAACCATCGTCATTTATCTGAACTTGTAGCCCTTATGCCAGGGGATTTATTGACTAATAAAACTCCAGCCTATATTGATGCTGCTAAATCTACTTTAACCTATAGGGGAGATTTCTCTACCGGCTGGGCTTTAGCGCATAGATTATGTTGCTGGAGTAGGGCAAAAGATGGAGATCATGCCTATAAATTATTGAAGATATTATTGCAAAAGAAGACCCATCCAAATTTATGGGATGTCCATCCTCCTTTCCAAATAGATGGCAATTTTGGGGCAATTGCAGGTATGGCAGAGATGCTTATCCAAAGCCATGAAGGATTTATTTCTATTTTGCCTGCTTTGCCAAAATGCTGGAAAAATGTCCATGTCAAAGGACTTAAAGCTAGAGGCAATTTCAATGTAGATATTGTCTATAAGAATGGGCTCTTAGAAGAAGTGAGGGTTACTTCAATCAAAGGAAGCAACCTAGCTTTATATTATCCTGGAATCAATAAGAACACATGCGTCAAAGATAACTCCAAAGAAATACCATTCCAAAATAAGGAATGCTTTATTTCGCTTAAAACAGAAGCCGGGCATACATATGTATTTACTGATTTTGCAAAAGTAGCAAATAAAGAAATTATAGAAGGATTTAATGCGGCTTATCAGGATGATGGGGTTTTATTAACTTGGAATAGCAAAAACAAAGTCGCCTTATATAGATCAAAAGAAAAGCAGCCAACTTATGATTTGCTTGGTTTATTTGAAGGGGAATCTTCCTATTTGGACATAGATTTTTCTAATAAAAATAAGGGCAGGGCGACCTATAAATTGATTGATGCCTCTATAAGTTATTCTCCAAGTGATAAAGGTGCGATAACATTTATCCACCCAGCATCAAAATTAGAAGAAGATCGTTACAAGCTCAGATTACGTACAAATAATTTAATCGGCGAGAAAATCGGCTGGGATTTTGATTAATAACCTAGTTTCTTATCGAAGAAATCCATATATAAATTCCAGTCCCTGATATCCAAGTCATGGATTCCTTTTAGGTGATGATGTGCTATATGTCCATCTTGAGAGATATTTTCTTCGTTTATATCGAATTTTTCGAATGGAACCAATCCAGTTAATCCGTTTTCTTCATATGTTTTATTTAGCTTTAGAAGGGTTTCATATTCTCCTAAAGGGTCTGCCCATAAATCTTCACTTTTAGAAGAAGTATAGATTAGACGTGGGGCGATTAAAGAAAGGAAATCACTTTGCTGATATTCCATTTGCTTAGATACGTATTCAACATAATTTGGGGTAAACCAATAAGGGAATGCTTTTGTTATGACTTTTATTGTCTCTGCACCTGCATGGTAATTAGCTTGTTCGGCATCTCCGCTACAGCCAGCGCAAGAAGATATGACTAAATCGATTCGATTGTCCAATACACCGGCTAGAAGAGAAGTCTTCCCGCCACGAGAATGCCCGACACTAGCTAAAGGTAAATCTTTTGTAGATGGATCTTGTTTTAGGTAATCAATAATCAAAGAAAAAGCCTTTGCCCACATTAACAAAGTTCCGTATTCGCCAGGGTTAACATGTTTTATTTCGGGGAATAATGAATTGAGGCCATATTTGAAACCGGATTTATCTTCTGCAACTTCAGAAGTAAGAAAAGCAAGGCAGCCATAACCTCTTTTTGTTATTTCTTCAATCGGATAGAAGCTGCTTTTTAAAATACGATTAGGATCAACTTCCTCTTTAGAAATATATCCAACTGGACGATTGCAAAGAAACAGGAATATCCCTTTTGCTTTCTTAGGCAAGAATAAATCAAATCCAAAAGAAGTCATGCGCTCCTTTCTTTTTAGATGGACGCGCATGTTTTTTAAGGATATCACTTTCCCTAATGCATCATTTTTTGAGTCGGTGCATTCATAATAGACATCAACATCGCTAAAAGAAGGAAGGTGTCCATATTCATTATCTAAAAAATAGGAAAGTAATTTTGCCTTGTCCATAAAGATTTTTCCCTTTGTTATTTTGCTAAATTAAGTGGCTTTTGAGCATTCTTGTTTCTATATTCATTAGGTGTTTTTCCTGTAACTTTAGCAAAAGTACGGTAGAAAACACTTTTATTAGAGAAGCCACAGGAAGAAGAAATCGCAGAAACCGAAAGTTCAGTCTCGTTTAATAGCTGCATGGCTTTCTCAATTCTTTTATTGGATACATATTCAACAAGAGAAACATTGAATTTGCTTTTGAATAGTCGCGAGAAGTAGGAAGGGTTATAGAAGCATTTCTTGGCCAAGGCTTCTAAGGATAGGTTTCCATCAAGATTTTCGGATATATATTGGGCAAGTTCATTCCAGGCATCGATTTCAGTTTCTTCCGGTAATGAAACCTTCCTTAAGATCATCGTAATCAATATAGTCATGAATGATTCATTGACTACTTCAAATCGGGGGAGACGCCTAGTTTGCTCTTCTACCATCCTTTCAAGGATATATTGGATTTTCCTTTGTTCGGAAGGGGAGAAGGAAACAACGCCTTCGGCCTTTCCTTTTGAGAATTCATTAAATGTTGATAAAGACAAAAGAGAGAAAGCGTTTTGGGGGTTGATGATTTTCTCTAAAGTCTCTGGATAGAAACAGACATTATAGAAAGTTGCTTGGTTAACCGCTTTAAAGGAGTGGGTGCTATTGAAGTTCATGAAAACAAGATCGCCTTTTTTGGCAGTGAAGTGTTTGTCATTAACATATTCTTCAATTTCCCCTGAATTTATATACATGATCTCAATGAAATCATGGGTATGCAAAGGCTCATTTCCCTTCTTCAAATAGAAAAAAACGTGAAGATTAGGGTCTGTTGATGAGTATTCCTTTGAACTAAACAATCGTATTTCTTGTTTCATTTTCTTTTCCTTTATTTTTGCATTATATTCCTTGAATACATTTACAGCAAAAGATTTTATCAACCATTAATTTGGTTTTATTTTTATAGTCCCCATTTATAGTCTCTTTAAGATACCTCTAATTTTGTAGAAGTAAAAAAGTGCGATTAGTAAATCAAGCCAGGTGATTTCTTTTACTTTTGTAACTAAATAAAATTTAAATGGAAACGCTTACAAAAAGTTTTGAACCAAAAGGAGGTTTTCTATGAATAGGAAATCAAAGACCTTATTTGCTGCCTTAAGCCTTGCTTCATTATTTGCAAGCTTGACATCATGCCAACCATCTTCTTCAAGCTCTAGCGAAGTTGACACAGGCTCTTCTATTGTTACCACCGATTCAAGTGAAGAAGAGGTAAATCCGCCAGTCGGCGAGAATAAAATCAAATTGTCTTCGCCTAGTGATGGGGAACAAATCCAAATCACCCCAACCCCATTGATGGATTATGTTAATGCTAGGGATGAAAAGGCACAGATTGAAGCCATATTGAAAGCAAAAGAAGCTGAAAACAAAAACTTAACTTGTACGTCCGTAAAGCTAAGCTGGCAAAAAGATGGAAGTGCCAATTACACTATCTATGTAGCAGATAATGATAAATTCGATAATGCTTTATCAGTCAAGGTTTCTTCTCTTTCTAATTCCTACTCATTAGATAACTTAATCCCAAATACTACTTATTATTGGAAAGTAAAAGGCACAAAAGCTAAAGACACTTCAGAAGTCTCTACATTCAAGACAATCGGGACATCTGTCCGTTTCATTAATGCAAGCGGAGCCTATAACATCCGTGATTTAGGTGGATGGAAAGCAGGGGTTAAGACTATTAAATATGGCAAATTATTCCGTGGGGGCTTATTAAATAACTTCAATAACTGGGCTGATTTGGATGAAAACGGCAAGAAAGTCTTCAATGAGACGCTTGGAATCAAAACTGAAATCGATTTACGTATTACCGGCAAAGACGATGGCAATCAAGCCGAATGTGCCTTTGATTCAAGCAAGAAATATATCCAAGCCCAATTAGGACAATATAACAAGATTCTTGATCCAGAAAACTATGCTGCTTCGAATAATTTTGATTCCTATGGCGATTTGATTGCTAGCAATTATAATGTGGCAGTTTCAAATGATGGCATCAGCGTTAAATCCTTACGCGAAATATTTGAAACATTATCTGATGAAACAAATTATCCAATCTATTTCCATTGCAATGCCGGTGCTGATAGAACTGGGACACTTGCTTTCTTAATTGAAGGTTTATTAGGCGTAACCTATGAAGACACTATCCGCGACTTTGAATTGACTAGCTTTAGCAAATTCGGCGAAAGATTAAGAAGCGCCTTAACTAGTGATAATACATTCGATGATTCTGGCGTTTATATGGATAGAGCGGGTGAGAATTACGTTGCCTTTGGGAAACTATATAACGACCTCATGCAATATTATGGAGACGGCAAGACTAGTCTATCCTATTCTATTGAAAATTATTTGACTAGATATGTTGGAATCCCTTCATCTAGCATTGCTAAGGTTAAAGAAATCTTACTTGGCGAAAAAATAGAAGGAGTTACCTTATCTTCTAGACAAGAATTCATGCTAGATAATGAAACTATTTCATTAAATCTAGAAGAAGCGGGGTTAGATGAAATTACTTCAATCTCTCTAGGAAATATCGATTTAGGCAAAAATCCTGCAAATATTTCTTTAAAAGCTATTAAAGATAAAGGTATTTCTGGCGAAAGAGATATCGTTATTGTTGGTAAAAAAGGAGACAAAGAAACTACAGTTTACGCTCCTATCCTATTAATAAGTAAGATAATAAGCACAAAAGAAGAATTTATTGCCTTAGATACATACCGTGCAAAAGTAGTTAATCCATCAGGAACTGGCGACCGCCTCATTAACTTCGGTTATTACCGTTTGGCTAATGATATCGGAACTGAAAGTTCTCCAGTTAATCATGGCGGCTGGATTAATGACCAAATTAGCGATAACGGTGCTGCGGGCTTCAGGGGTGTTATCGATGGTGCAGGACATACAGTCTTCCTAACACCAACTTATGCCGGCTTGTTCTCCGTTGTCGGTGGCGGGGCTATTTTAAAGAATATCAACTTCACCTCGGTTAAATTCGGTACTTCATCTGGTACCAATGCTGTTAGCGCCATATTGGGTGCAACCTTATGTGGGGCTACATTAGAAAATGTAAACTTCAATATCCTTGCCGATGGCTTCGGCGCTAATTACCAAAATTGTCTTCTTGTATCAGGCGGAGGACTTATCTCAAGTAATATGGCTCATTCAAATTACTTCAAAAACGTAACAGTTAATTCAGTGGCCCCAATTGTTTCATTGCTTGGCGGACTTACCTATGAAGGAATGGGCGGATGTGTCTTTGATAACTTCGTCTTGAATTGCGATCAACTCGCTTATGTGGGCATCAAGCGTAACATCAGTGGCTCAATAACATTGGATAAATGCTATTTGCCAATGGAAATGAAAGGCATTACTGGTTCTTATAAGACCAGCTTGAAAGATAGCATGAAATTAGACATTAGTGGAGACTATGTCTCTATAGAAGTTGATTCTAAATATGCCGGTATGACATTAAATAAAGCTACCTATAATGGCAAGAACATCGAAAATGCTACTTATGAAAATGGATTGCTCATGTTTGAAAAAACTTCAACTCTTGGAGCAAATCCAGCAGGAAATAGCGGTGTTATTACCTTAAATTTAGAAAAAGACAATCTAAATTGCTCTTATTCAATATCAGTTACGATGTAAAACTATAAAAACCAAAAAAGGAGAAAAAAATGAAAAATCTCAAAATCAATCGTTTAGCTTTAGTTGGACTAACAGCCTTAGTTGGTGGTTTAGCCTCCTGTGGTACCGGGGGAGGAGGATCTTCCTCAACAACCACAAATGTCAACATCCTTGTCTTTAACGGGACTGGTGGAAGAGAATGGCTAGACAAAGCCACAAAGCGTTTTGCCGAAGCCAATAAGGAAACCTCTTTCCAAGAAGGAAAGAAGGGCATTACCTTCAAAATCACCCCAAAGAAAAGTGTTGTCTTTAATTCTGAAATGAAGACTAGTGGTGATGATATCTTTATCTATGAATCTACTACAGACATTTATCAATTAGCTGCCCAGAATTTCTTGATGGATCTTTCTGATATTGTCGAACCAATGGTTACTAGCAATTCAATCGAATCCAATACCTTAGAAAGACTAAAAGGACCAGATGACAAATATTATGCCTTGCCACATTATGAATGGTTCCCGGGAATTAGCTATGACAAGGACCTTTTCGAACAAAAGAATTACTATTTTGCCGATCCTAGCGTAGATGAACAAGATAAGGAATTATATACAAGCAAATACGGCAATGCCTATTTTGTTGCCGATAAAAATGCCAAGAAATCAGTCGGCCCAAACGGCAAAGCTGGAGACTATGATGATGGACTTCCATCTTCATTAGAAGAATTTAATATTCTTTGCGATAAGATGGCTGGTGAAGGTGTCTCCCCATTACTTATCTGTGGTGGCGGGCATTATTATTCCTGGTACTTGCCTCTTGCCATGTGGGCATCATTAACTGGTGCAGATGGCATGAAAGATACTATGTGCAACTGGACCGATGCGGAAGTTGATATGGTTTCTAGCTTTGGAAGCGAAGATGCTTTCTATTCCGGTTCTGGATTAAAGAAGCCAGTTACAACAAAGATGAAGCTAAATGATGAAAATGGTTATCAAATGTATAACATGGCTAACCGTTATTATTCCTTGGCCTTCTTCGAAATGGCTCTTGCCAATAAGTGGATCGATGCCGAAGCACTTGCTAATTCTAACCAAACCCCAGTCGAAGCCATGAACTGGTTCATCAATAAACATAACAGTAAATCCTATGGTATGTATTGGGACGGTTCCTATTGGTGCCATGAAGCTGCTGATGTTGGAACATTTAGCGATTACGCCAAGATGAATGTTGATAACCCAGATCGCCACGTTGCATTTATGCCTCTTCCAACTCAATTGACTGGCCAAGTCAGTGAAGGACATGGAAAGAGACCAACCTTAATCAACGTTGGTTCAACCTTGACTTTCGCTAATGCTAGATGCGAAAAGAATGGCAAAGCCAAAGCCGTTAAGGAATTCATCAAATTCATCTATAGCGAAAATGAACTTGCTGCCTTTAGTGAATTAACCGGATTGACCGCTCCAGTTAAATATTCCTATAACGTTGATGCCTTAAATAACACATATTATAAAGATTTGGCTGCTTATAGAGCTGATGCAGAAGTAGTCCAACAATCTTCCTATTCCACTCGTTACAAAAAGAATTTCGCCACCTTCTTATATGGCTATACCATGACAATTTCTTCCTTTGCTTCTAGTAGCGGAACCCAAAACCAAGGTGGATATCTAGATGCTTTTAGGAAACTAGATTGCACTTCTCAATATATATTCGAACACACTCAATTAACCAAAGATAACTGGGACAAAATGTCTAAGTAGTCTTGACGAGGGAAACCATGTATAAAACAATTACACGTGATAAAAATAAGGCAAAGAACAAAAAGGAACTAACCCGTTTCCTTTTCTGCATGGCATTTCTAATAATACCAATCATCCATTTCTTTCTCTTTTATCTTTATGTCAACATGAATTCTTTCATCATGGCTTTCCAAACATATACTCTAGATTATGATTTAGAGAGAATTGTCACCACATTTGCTGGGTGGGAAAACTTCAAGGTTGCACTTTCCTCCTTTTCAAAATATCCATATATGTTGAAAAATTCCTTGATTTTCTGCGCAGTTGATTTATTTCTCGCCCAGCCTCTTGCTTTGCTTGCATCCTATTATATATATAAGAAAAAACCAGGAAGCGCGCTCTTCCGTACGGTTCTTTACCTCCCACAAGTATTATCTAGCATTGTATTAGGACTCTTATTTAGATATGTAGTTCAAAATGCCATACCAGAAATCTTATTTAATTTGTTTGGCACCGAAAAGGTGGATGCTCTAGGTGATCCGAATATGCAGCTCTGGGTAATGATTACTTTCAATGTTGTCATGAGCTTCGGTGTTAATGTCTTGCTTTATAGCAATGCGATGGGCAATGTAAACCCTGCCCTTATCGAAAGCGCTTCTCTTGATGGGGCAAATACACTTTCTATCTTGTGGCATGTTGTCTTGCCAAAGATTTATCCAACTATTGTATCTTTGGCTATTGTTATCATTTCCCAATTATTCGTATCTCAATACCAGGTATTCAATATTTATGGGGAGAATGCGATGGCCATGGGGAATGTTGGCTACTTCATTTATCTAAATTCCCTAAAATCCGACATTCTTGGAGGCGTACCAAATTATATTAGTTATCCGGCCTTAGCTGCCTTTGGCTTGGTTTTGACCGCGATTATAGTTCCAACAACCTTCTTAGTAAAATTCTTACTAAATAGGTTTGGGCCAAGCGAGGATTAGTTATGGAAAAAGTTAGGACCAACTCAATGAATAACATAAAACGCGGCAGGAAGCCGAAATCATCAAAGATCGATATTTGCTTCTATGTCCTCCTTGCTATCTTGATTTCTTTATTTGCTTTATTCTTGCTCTTCCTTCTTCTTTGGGGGTTAATGACTTCCTTGAAGAGCAAAAATGACTTTGAGCAAAACGGAGCAATCGCCTTCCCGTTTGTTGATTGGGGGAACTGGGAGAATCCACTAGCTAGCAATTATCAATTGTTCCATCTTAAGAATTACGGGATTATCTTCAAGAATTTGATATTCATGCAGCTTAATGCCTCTTGGTATGTCGGGGATACTCTCATCATGCATTCGCAAGAGAATATTGGCTTCTTATCAATGTTAATGAATACACTTGTCTATGCAGGTGTAGGGGGATTAATTTGCTCGGTTGTACCTGCAATTACTGCCTATATTACATCTAAATATAAATATAAGATCTGTACGGTCATAAATGTTGTATTCACCTTAATGTTATCAATCCCAATCGTTGGTGCATTGCCTAGTGAATTAACTTGGTTAAGGCAATTAGGGTTATTCGATAGCCTTTGGGGAAACTTCCTACGTTTCTTCTCTGGGGCAGGCATGTATTACTTTGTCTATTATGCCTTCTTCTCTTCCTTGTCTAATACATATAGGGAAGCAGCTGAAATAGATGGTGCGAATGACTTCACGGTCATGTTCCGTATCTATTTCCCGATGGCTATAAAAACTATTGGAACGGTCTTCCTAATCCAATTCATTGCCTTATGGAATGACTGGCAGGCGACAATGTTATATCTTCCAACCCATCCAACATTAGCTAGGGCGGTATATGAAATGTCTCTAGCTAAATCTGACATTGGGACAGGGACTGAAAAGTTCTTATTGCAAACTACCCCACTAAAGATTACGGCTTCGATGATATTAGCAGTCCCAATCACAATCATATTCGTTATTTTCAGGAATAAACTCATGGGCAATGTCTCTGTGGGTGGATTAAAAGAATAAAAGGAGTATCAACAAAATGAAAAAAGCAAAAGCGTTATTCACACTGGCAACTTTATCCATTCTTGGGCTTTCTACTATTTCTAATTCTGTTTTGGAAACAAAAGGGGAAGAAGTCTCCATAAATAATCTAGATGTAGAAGATTCCTATAACATTGGAGATTTATTATTTATCTCCAAGGATGTAACTCTTTCTAAAGATGGCAAGGATACAAAAGTTACCGCTTCTTATCTTACTTATCCAAACGGATCTTCTAAATCTGCCTCTTCTTATAAATTAGATAGTTATGGCAAATATACCCTTTTATTAGTAGGGGAAGATAAGATTACTTACACCAAATCATTCTCTGTTTTTAAAGATGTCTATACTTTTGGCGGGGATAAATCTTCTATCGATTATGGTTCTCTTAATCCCCAATTTGCCTCTAGCGGATATCCTTATGGATTAAAAGTTGGCTTGACTGAAGGCGATACATTTACTTTCTCTAAGCCGATAGATTTATCAAAATCCAAATACCAAAAATTAATCATGTGGAATGTCAAGGATTTAGGAGTCAATCCTAGTGTCCATTCCATTACAGTCCGCGTTACCGATGCTTATGATCCTGAAAATTATTTCACGATTACAAATAGCAAGGGCTCCTATTATTATGAAAACTATATCTCTGCTGGATTTAACGGAAGCAGAATTGCCGGCTTATCTAAAGATGACTCTGGCACGATTACAATCGATTCAACAAATTATCGTATTAGTCCAACTGGCGGTACTTCCATAACTGGTAATAACCCTACATCGAATGTTTATAACAATGTCTCCTATTATTTGGATACTTCTAATCCAAGCAATTACCGTATCTATGCCGAAAATGACCAAGCTAGAAACTATGCATTAGTCAGCGAATTAAATAATCCAAGCATATATCCTGATACAAATTTTGCCGGTTTTAAGACTGGCTTAGTCTATATCTCTCTTACTGCAACTGGATATAGCGGAGTAGATAGCGCTCCTATCGAAATTGGTGAAATCGGAGGAATAAAAGGCGAAAGCCTTAATCCAATGGATTACTATAAGGATGAGATTAATCCAATAATTGATTTAAATTCAAAAAAGAAAGCAAACGTTGTCGGCGGACTTGAAATCAAGATTCCAGAAGCCAAGGCTTTTGATGAAACTGCCCTTTCTGGAGACTTAAAGAAGACTGTCTATTATGGATATGATTCTTCTTCAAAGAAGATGATTGCCGTCAAGAATGATTCCTTTACCCCGACTGAAAAAGGTATCTATACAATTATTTATGAAGCAACTGACGTATATGGCAATGTCGGAACTGAGAGAATTGATTTATTCGTTTCTTCTTTCGGTGAGGAAGGAATCCATTTCGAGGTCAAGCCATTAGAAGGATTAAAAGCCGGGACCTTAGTTAAATTTGATAATTTCGAGGCAACTTCCTTAAATGATGACTGCGTTACTAAAGTCGAAGTAAAAGATCCAAGTGGTAAGATTGATGTTATTTCTTCTACTGACCAATATAAATTAGAAAAAGCTGGCAAATATCATCTTACATATCGTTACCAAGATAGTTTCTATTCTGGTAAAAAAGAATATGAATTTGATGTTGATGTCAATAATAACGCCACATTTGAAACCGATAAGGTTAGCCTTCCACATTACTTCATGAAAGGCTCTTCCTATACAATAGATGTTCCTAATGCCTATACATATGGTAAAGATGGCGAGAGCAAAGACAAAATCCTTTCCTATGTCAAATTCGATGATGAAGAATATAAGGAATTTGATCCTCTTGATCTAGAAATAAGTGGAAATAAATATGTTTCCTTTAAATTTGTTCCAGAAAGTAACCCATCTACATTAATCGAGACCGATAGAGTAAATATTATCGATACCGGCTATGATGGCAAGAATGTATACCTTACTAAATATTTCGTTGGAGATTTCACTGGCAAAGATGTCAAAGATAGCGAAGGCAAGAATGCTGATTATGTACGTTATCAAAGTAAGCTCACCGGAAATGGATCGATGGAATTTATCAACAAATTGCTCCTCTCTGGATTTGAATTCTCCTTTAAGACCAATATTTCTAATAAGGTAAGAATGCACCTTATCCCATTTAGCGACGGAGAAGAAGTAACCATTGAATTTGAAGCTTCTAAAGTTAGCGTGAACGGAAGAACCCAAGCCGCAAGCGAAAACTATCAAGGTAGTGGCGCTACTATTCTTTATAGCTCTACTAATAGCACCCTTACTGTTGCAGGAGCCAACTTTACTCTTGATAACCCATTTAAAGACGATTCTTTCTTGCTAAAAATCGAAGCAGAAGGATTAAAAGAATCTTCATATATCGATATCTCTAAAGTAGGCAACCAACCTTTCCGTTCTTATTCCAATAGGGATAGAATCCAACCAATGGCTTCTGCCCTTTTCCCAGAGCAAGTCGCTCATGTTGGCGAAAGAAGTACTCTTTATAAACCAAATGTTGCTGATGTTTTAACTCCAGTTAGCGATAAAAACGTCTTCTTGACCGTTGTTAAAAATATCTCTGGCTCAGTTAAGAAAGTAAAGGATGTAAATAGCGGAAAAGAGATTTCTAGCGTTTCTGATTTCTCTTCCAACTACGAAATCGAATATGACGAATATGGCTCTTATGTCATTAGTTATGGCGTCTTAGATGGTGCAGGCAACTCAATCTCTGGCGGATTAAAAGGATTAGTCAGTGTTATTGATAGAGAAGTACCAGTCATAACAACTAAGGTTTCAACCCACACAATAAAAGCAAATGTTGCCAGTGCACTTCCTGTATTTGAAGGAACTGATAACTTGACAAGTCCAGAAAAATTAGAGATTTGGCACTTAGTCTATAACGATAAGAAAGTCTTGACTGCTAGTGTTCCAAATGGTGATAAAGCCACAATTTCGACAAAGGGAACATATACAGTCTATGTAACTGTGCAAGACGAAGAAGGCAATACCGCTTATAGCGAATATACCTTGATTGTCGAATAAGGAGGACATGCATATGAAAATTAAAAGAAAACAAACATTAATCTTCACCTTAGCAGCTGCAGCAATTGCCTTGCTACCTTCTTGTGGGACTAATGAGACAATTGATTCTTCTGAATCTGGAAATGGTGGGGGATCTACTCCTACTTTGAATACAAAACATCAATTTATTGCTACCCCAACTTCTTCCTATTTGCTCCAAAATGGTAAGACTCCTTATAAAGTAATCATCCCAAAATCAAGCGATGATCAACTACTTTATGCTAGAAGCGAACTTGTTAATTTGTTTAAGGAAGCAACTGATATTGAACTAAGTGTCATAACTGAAAGTGCCTCTCTTACTTTTAATGAAGAATCTACTTATATTTCCCTAGGGACTAATTCTTATTGGAGCAGTGCTTCTTTAGGGGATAAAGCCAATTTAGATGATTTTGGTAGAGATGGCTCCCGCATTGTTACCAAAGGCAAATCAGTCTTCATCTTTGGCAATACAAATTATGGAACTCTATATGGAGTCTATAATTTCTTGAAACTCAATTTCAATTTCGAGACTTATTACCATGATTGCTATTCCTTAGATAAAAACGTCAAGGATTTACATTTATGTAATTATGATGTCATCGATATCCCTGATATCTCAAAGAGGGTAAAAAGAGGTCTTCTTTTCCCAACTGCCAACCAAAACCAAATGTTTACATATAGGATGAGAACAGCAGATGATGTTGCTACTGTCTTACTCCCTATTCACCTTGGCGATTCTAGGAATAATGTTTGGAATGCTAACCACAATAGCTTCTATTATTTCCCAAAAGATAAATACGAGAAAGCCCATCCAAAGTTCTATGCTCCAAAAGGCGACCAACTTTGCTTCACCGCTAGAGGAGACGAAGCTGAACTTACCAAGATGGTCGAATTTGCTGCTGAAAAGATTGAACAATCATTAACTTGGTATCCAGTTGCCGAATTCCCTACCTATTCTAGGGCTTTCTTAGGCATGAATGACGTTCCTGATCTTTGTGATTGCGAAGCTTGTACCAAAATTAAAGACAACCATAATGGTGCGATTGTCTCTACCGTAATTCTATTTATGAAGCGCGTTGGCAAATTAGTAAACGCCTGGATGGATAAACCAGAAAATGCCGCCTATAAGCGTGATATGGATTATTCTTTCTTTGCCTATCAAAGTGCGATTACCCCTCCATTTAAGGAAAATGATGATGGAACATTCGAATATAATCCTGATATCATCCCTGAAGATGGGGTCAAATTGATGCCATTCGTCGCTTCAATGAACTTTGACTATGGACGTTCTTTCTATAGCTCTGCTAATGATGAAGCAAGAAAAATATTGAAGGCCTGGGGCAATTTCTATCCTGGAACATGGGCATGGAGCTATGGTGGATTCTACAATGACTATATCTCATTCTATGATATCTATAACTTCTATACCGATTATCATGAATATCTAGCTAAATATAACTATTCCCTTTCCTTCGAACAGGTAAAAAATGACCAAAGGGGTGCTGATCCAGGATTTGGAGGTCTAGCAAATTATGTCCTTTGCAAAAAGAGCTGGAATTCTTCATTAGACATCAATGACTTAATCGAAGATTTCATGAATAACATGTATGAAGATGCAGCCCCAGTTATGAAGGAAATGCTACATAAATTACGTGTCTGGTTTGCTAAGATTATCGAAAAATTCGGTATCGGGAACGGCGGTTCCATGCAATCTGACATTTCCGGTAACAAGAAATATTATGGCATTGGCTTCTTACAAGAACTCTTTGAATTATGCGATGAAGCCTATGGAAAAATTGAAGTCTACAAAAAAGACCAAGCCAAATATAAGAGATTAAAGACCTATATTGATATTGAATGGCTTTTCCCTGCAAAAGTTGCAATTTCTTGCTATGAAACTAGCTTCACTCACGAAGAATATGTTGCCATAAAGAAGAAATTCAAAAACCTTTGCTTAGATTTAAGCATCAAAGATATCAAGGAATTTACATCTATTAATTCCTTCTTGGAAAGTTTAGGAGTATAAGCATGAAGAAAAACAAAATTCTCATTACAACTGGATTATTAGTTCTCTCTTTGGGAAGCTTAATCTCTTGTGGGGATAATACAAACCAATCTTCCCAAAGTGTAGTTAGCGACCTAAGTTTAAGTGACACCAATGTTGAAATGCTTTTTGGTGATACCTATGAATTAGTCGCCAAAGGTGCTTCTAGTCCCCTTACTTGGACTAGCTCTAATGAAAATGTATTAACTGTTGATGATGGTAGTGTTAATGCGGTAGGAGAAGGAGAAGCAGATATTATCGTTTCTGATGGATCTAGTAGAGCCAGCTGCCATTTTAGCGTTACTTTCAAGGATTTATTACCAGCTTTACTTATTGATAATCTTTCTGGTGATTCAATTTCTTTAGTAAAAGGCTCTTCATTTTCATTAAGAGGAAATGCTCTATTCAACGGAAAAATCTATTCCTGCCCAATTTCGATTATTATCGATGATGAAGAAATGCTTACTTTAGATGGCAATTCCTTAGTAGGGAAAAAAGCCGGGACTAGCGAAGTTAGAATCAAAGGAAACTGGAACAATTTCGATAATCCTTTAATGGAAAAAACCATCAAGGTTACTGTTAGCGATGATATTTCCATGTATCCAAAGGTTACAATCGGTAGCAATAGTTTTGTTACTAATGATCTTGAACTTGCCTTAGTTTCTAGCTGGGAAGGCAAGGAATATAATACAAGTGCGAATGTTGAATTTGTCGTTTCTTCTAGTGGAATAGAAAGAAAGGCCACTTTATCTATTGAAGATAATACTGTTGCTAGTTTAGATGAATTTGGTAACATCAAGGCCAAAAAGACTGGCAGCACTAAATTGCATGGCACCTATAGCGATAATGAAGGCAATGTCTATACTAGCTTCATTACAGTTACTGTTTTCTGCCCATTAGCCACTAATACCAAACAATTAAAGATATCTGCTGAATCTCCATTCCCGGTAAAAGAATATTTCGGGACCGATGCAAGCATTGTCTATGCTAAGCAAGGCGACAGGGAACTGGAATTCCTTTCAAATGGATTTATTAAAGATCTAGAAGCAAAAGGAGATGCTTCTGAACCGTTGTTAGTCTTAACCACTAGGGGAGGATATTATTTCTCCAATACATTTGTCTATACCCGTTCCCTAAATAAAGATAACTTCGCTTCAACTTTCATGCTATCGGAAGGAAAAATTGTCGACGGTTATTACATCCTAGAAGAAGACATCCTAACTAGCATTGATATGACTAAGCAAATATCTTCCTATTATCAAGCTGGTAATGCGAAAAACTGTTATTTCAAGGGTACTTTTGATGGTCAAGGACATACAATAAGTGCCAAAGTTGCTAGAGAAGGTATATTCGGTGGATTAGGCGAAACTGCGCTAATCAAGAATACCCATTTCAATTTCACCTTCAATTCTAAGGATTATTGCTCTGGTCTAGCTAGAAATAACTGGACTAACCAAGTAAAGGGATGGAAGGCAACTTTAAGTGACCTATATGTAACTACAACTAATTATTATGACCATTCATATTCATTATTCGAAGTTCGTTTCAATGATATGATCATGGAAAATATCTATGTAAAACTTACCTTAGATAAGAGTTGCAAAGAAGTTACTTCCGGAACTCAAGAAAAAGGCGCATTGTTCCGTGTAGACAATACGATTACTAATGGTCCATATGGCTCATATCATGGCGATTTCCAAAACGTCTATGTAGTTAGTGATGTATTTATGCCTATTGCTAGCGGATATGTTGGGAAAGATAATCTATTTGTCTGCTACGCCAAAAACGATAAGGATAAACTAGGGAGTTACGAACGTGGCGGCATCGATTCCCAGATTATGTGCTGCGCTGTTGGCTCTAAAAACGAAAAGGATAGCAAGGAAGCTGCTTTATTTGGAAGCTTACCTACCTGTACCTGGTATTTCAAAGCAACTAATAACACTACATTAGTTTGGGTCTATGAGGCTCAGCCTTCTTTCAATAATGGCGGTATTAAACGTTATAACACAGTCGAAGATCTAAGAAACGACAACGTCAGCAAGATTGGTAGCTGGAACGTGGAGTAAACAAAATTATTTATGAATTCATCCAAAGATATGAAATTGACATTAGGTGGATATGCAGGTTCTTTAATTCGCTTCATTGTCGATAAAGAATACTTAGACAAAGATAAATATCATCTCTTTGCTAGCCAATTCCAACTTCATTCCGATATAAATGGATCATGGAAAGGGGAATACTGGGGGAAATTTCTCCGTGGAGCCTGCGAATGTTATAAAGCCACTTTAAATCCAAATGTTTATAAAAACATCGAAGAATCTGTCTTTGAAATGATTTCCTATATGGAAAATGATGGAACTCTTTCTTCTTGTCCTGATACTTCTCGTCTAACCGGATGGGATATGTGGTCAAGAAAATATGCGATGGTTGGCATGGTTGCCTATGTTTCTATTTGCAAATACAAAAGCAAAAAGAAAAAAGTAATCGCTGCCTTAAAAAAGCAAGCCAATTCCATCATGGCTTATATTGGAAGGAACAAAAAAGGAATATTAGAGACTTCTAATATTTATGGTTCCTTAAATAGTGCTTCTATCCTTGGGGTTTTCGTTGATTTGTATTCTTTGACTAATATCAAAAAATACCTTTCCTTTGCAAAATATATTATTTTTACTGGTTTATGCGAAGGTGAGAATATCATCAAAAGCGCATTGAAAAACAATACCTATCCATATCAATGGACATCTCCAAAAGCTTATGAAATGACCGCCTGTTTCCAAGGACTACTTCATTATGCTTTGGTAACTAATGATAAAAAATACTTATCTGCAGTTATTTCTTATGTTAACAAAGTAAAAGAATCTGATTTTACAATAATCGGGGGTTTAGGGACCGAATCCGAATTCTTTAACCATTCTTCTTTAACCCAAACCGAAGTCCCGGAAAAAATAGGATTAGAAACATGCGTTACGGTTTCTTTTATGGGATTATGTAACGATTTATATAATGCGACTAAAGATCCACTCTACATCTCTTTATTAGAGACCATGTCTTTCAATTGCTTATTCGGTGCGGTTAATGACCAAGGCCAAAGTATGAAATTAGCAGAAGGCAGAGTCTGGCATGAAGATGGATATGATACTCCTCCACATGAAGTATTCTATTTTGATTCCTATACTCCTTTAGTAAGTGATAGAAGGGCTAAAGTCATAGGTGGCTTCCAGCTTTTGCAAGGGGATAGGAGCTATGGTTGCTGCTTGGCTAATGGGGGATATGGATTAGGATTAGTCCATGAATTTGCCGTTAGTAAAGATAATGATGGCTACCTAATTAATTTATATAATGATTTTCATCTTAATGATGTAATTGATAACAAAAATGTCCGTCTTTGCTTTAAAGGAAGTGTCTACGGGAATGGGAAAATGAGTTTAAAAGTTAAGGCCAATGGACAAAGCTTTGCAATTAAATTCCGTATCCCAGATTATGGGACTCCTTCTATTTACCTAAATGGAAATAAAACCCAAATTGAAATTGAAAATGGTTATTTTTCCATAACAAAAAAATGGGAGAGCGATATTATTAAAATAGAATTTGATTTCCCAATCGTATCTCATCATCTAAATGGGAAAATCGCTTTTACTAGGGGACCTATTGTTCTAGCTAGAGATTCTAGGTTAGGGGAAGTAGATAAACCTCTAGAAACATCTAATAAAGGTAAACTTATTAAAAATGATATTTTCAAGTCGAATGAAACCATTCTTCTTGATAACGGGGATGAAGTAGTTGATTTCTCTTCGGCAGGGAAAAATATGGATGACCCAAATTCTAGAATATCCGTCTGGATGAATGAAAACAAAGGAGGCTTAGAGACATCTAAGAAATAATTATGAAAAACAATAAAAAACCATTGCTTTTTGCCCTTACCGCCATTAGCTTATTATCTTTTTCTTGTTCGACTAATCCTAGTAGCACTCCTAATAGTGATAATCCTATTACTAGTGAAGCAAAGAAGACCTATTTCAAGATTGATTTAGAGTCAGGGGAAGGTTATACCGTCTCCGCTTATGAAGGATATGATAAAGATAAAGCCGAGCAAGGTAAGGATTTCAAATTTGTTGTCTTGCCAAAAGAAGGATATGTCATCCGTGCCGTCAAGATTTTAGGAAATGATGATATCCTCTTGCCAGATGATAATAACGTCTATACTCTTCCTAATGTTAATGAGAATATTTCTATTAAGATATTAGCCAAACTAAAAGGACTTTCGGTTGTATTCTCTGGGGAACATTTCTCTATCAAAGTATTAGACGGGGTCGATAAAAATGATATTCAATATGGTTCTTCGCTTAAATTCCAATTAACTGCCAATGACCATTATTCACTTGTTTCTATTAAATTAGACGGGACTGATTTAGCTAAAGATGGAGAAGGGGTATATACAATCTCTGAAATCAAATCTAATAAGGTAGTCGAAGTAGTTACAAAGGAAGATACATATAAATTAACTGTATTGCCCAATGAATATGCAAGAGTAGAATTCGAGAAATCTGATTTGAATTTTGATGCGATTGGGTATTTTAGCGATGTCAAATTCAAGGTAACTCCAGTTAAATATTATAACGTCACCTCCGTTAAAGTCGGCGGCAAGGAATTAAGTATCGATGTAGATGGTTATTACCATATCAGAAACCAAGTAGGGGAAGTCACTCTTTCTTTGACTACTGAACTTATCCGTTGCCAAGTCCAATTTGTAACTGGATGCTCGTTGTCTTATGATCCAGTTGTAGTTAATGCAGGGACTACCTTAACTAGCCTACCAACTCCAACTAGAAGTGAAGATGAATATTATGAGTCCTATACTTTTGAAGGATGGTATACCTCCGAAGGTAAATTTGATATTTCTAAACCAATTGAATCTAGCCTCGTTTTGCGTGCCAAATGGAAACAAAACGGTGCAAAAACCGTTGTTGTTAACGAATTTAAGAAAGAAGACTTTGTTACGGAGGACAAGGCTTTCGTTGAAACTCTTGACCAAGCTCTAGACTCTATGGCTTATGAAAACGGAGCAGTAAATTTAGAGAAAAGAGCCAAACTTGCTGTCGAATTTGCTTATGATGAAAACGAAGGCGTTCTTGTTAATACAATGACTAAAAAAGGAACTGTTACCTTACCAAAAATAAATTTCTCTTCGTTACTAAATGATGGAAATGAAATTCAAATGATTATTGGGGGATATAATCGTAGCAATGCTTTAGTCCTTAATGGAAAGAAAGTTACTTACAATAATTATGATGCGGCCGGAACTGATGAAGGTGTCTCTAGATTTAGGAGAACTTTACTTACCTTCTTTAAAGGGAATGATTCTAAAATCCATGTTACTTATGAAGATAGGCTGATAGAAAAAGTAACTACCGAAGCTTCTAGATATGGTGAACTTACTCTTACTGATGCTCAATCTTCTGGAACTGAAGGATTAAAATTCTCAACGGTTCAAGATGGCTATAGACATTACCTCATTGGTAAGCCAACCATGGTTAAATCCGAAAGAAAATATATGGATTTATCCAAAAAAACCGGATTAAGTGTTTCTAATGCATCCTTAAAATATCAAACTGAGAATAATGCTTGGGCAATTCCAGTCATGGCTGCTAGCAAAGGTATTGGAATAGTTTGCTCTAGTTTAGATGCATCTAATCCTAGTGTTATCTCTTTCGATAATATCGATTTTGCGTCCTTATTTGCTAAAAATGAAGGAATCCGCTTTACTATTGGAACGCTTGATAGCGAGAAAGAAATTGCTTGGAA
The DNA here is from genome assembly GCA_902464635.1 of uncultured Caryophanales bacterium. GTDB lineage: Bacteria > Bacillota_I > Bacilli_A > RFN20 > CAG-826 > Alloenteromonas. Next base: position 56,876 of record CABQKC010000001.1, read on the forward strand.
AACAGCTGATTCTTCAATTTCGGTTGGAAAGAATGCAATTGCCCCAGCTTCTACTAGCGATCAAACTAAAGCAACCATATTAAAGACTTGGAAGAACTGGACTTTCTCTATCAGTTCTTCTGGAGCCTATGCTTATAACGAAAACGAAGGAAAAGAATATGTCCTTCCATTGACTAGCAAACAAATATCAGGTGAAGAAAAGATCGAGCTTGATCTTACTTTCAAGAAAGCAAGTCCAAACGCTTTCTTCTTACTCACCAATTTAAAATCATATAAAGCCTAAAAGGAGGGGAAACAAAAAGGATTTAGATTTCGATTCGATAAAAATTACATTTTAAGAAAGGAAAACAAATGAAAAACAAGAAATGTAAATTTTTACTTGTATTAGCTGCTAGTTCTCTTTTCGCGTTGACTTCTTGTGGCGAAAAGCCTCAAGACACAACTACTAGCGATGATACAACTCCTTCATCTGAAGTCGTTAAGACTTATTATTCCATCACCTTAACTGCTGGAGAGAATTACAAAATCGAAGCCGATTTTGGCTATGATGCTAGCAAAGTTGAAGAAGGAAAGAACTTCAAATTCAAAGTAACCCCAAACGAAGGCTACGATGTCATTAGTGTTAAGGCTGGTAGCGCTACATTAACTCCCAAAAATGGCGTTTATACAATCGAAAATGTAAAAGCCAATGTAACTGTAACAGTAGAAGTTGCTATCCAAACTCTAAAAGTTACTTTCGAAGGCGAACATTTTACTGCTACCCCAAAAGAAGGATTTACTCCAGATAATGTTAATTTTGGCGGTAGTTATGAATTTACTCTCACCATAGATGAACATTATCATCTAGTTGCCGTTAAGGTTGGAGAAAAAGTATTAACTCCTACTGAAGGTGTTTATAAAATAACCGAAATCAAGGCCAATACGGTTGTTAAAGTCGAAACCGAAATCGATAGCTTTGCCGTTACTTTCGAAGGCGAACATGCAACAGCAACTGTCCTTGAAGGATATGATGCAACTAAAGTTAATTATGGGGCAGAACTCAAATTCAAAGTCGAAGCTGATGCCCATTATAATGTTGCTTCTGTTAAAGATGGCGAAACCGTATTAACTCCTACTGAAGGTGTCTATACTCTTACTAACGTTACTAAGGCAACAACTATTAAGATAGAAGTTGAATTAGATTCTCATAAAGTGACTTTTGTTGGAGAAGGATTCACTGTTACTGATGTTGAAGGATTCAATAAGGAAAGCATTACTCACGGTAATGATTATAAATTCAAATTAGCCGCTAAGGAACATTTCCACGTTACTTCAGTTAAAGTAGGGGAAGTTGCTCTTACTGCTGATGCTAGTGGCATCTATACCATTAACAATGTTGCTGAAGATAAGACTGTTACTGTTGCTACTGAAGAAGATACTTATAAATTAACCATAGCTACTGGCGAAAACTATACAGTTGAATTAGAAAAAGCTGGACTTGATTTAAATACTGTTACTTATAGCAAAGAAGTCAAATTCAAGGTAAGCGCTGCTAAATACTATAGCATTACTGCTGTTAAGCTTAATGGGGAAGCTCTTACCGCAGGCGAAGATGGCTATTATCTAGTCAAGAACCAAGTAAGTGACTCTGCTGTTACTATCGAAGCAACTAGGAATAAGGCTACCGTTACATTTAATACCACTGGTGGAACTGCAATCGCAACCAAAACCATTGATCAAGGTACAAAGGTTGAAGAAGTTATCCCAACCCGTGCTGCCGATGAATATTATGATGCCTATACCTTTAATGGATGGTATCTAAACGGAGAAAAATTCAATTTCGAAACGATCATCGAAAGTGACATCACTCTTGTTGCCAAATGGAAATATGGCAATAGCAAGACTACATATTTAAATAATTGGGCAGCAGGAGACTTTGGAGTAGAAAATGGTGCATCTATAGTAACCATCGATTCAGCCTTCAGCAATATCTGTTGGGGTTTGAATGGGGCTAGTGGTGTAAACCAAGAACTCAAAACCCAATACATGGCTGAGTTTGGCAAGACGGATAACGATGGCTGGATGCTGAATTTCAACAATTTCGAAACCACGGATAAGACTACAGGCGTAAAAACTGTCAATAGAGGTGTCATATCTCTTCCAAAAACTAATTTCCATGAGCTTTTGGCCGGCGGCAAGATTGCCACCATGGAAGTTGGCGGTGCTGGCACTTGGAACAATATATGGCTTAATGCCGGTGGAGCAGATACAAGGATTAGCGACAATAGGGGAAACCCCGAAGTTGTTGAATCCCTCACAAGGACTACCATTACCATCTATGAGGATTCCGAAGGCAAGGTACGCCTTAATTACTTCGATAGACTAATTGCAGAACCACGTTCGGATGTTGCTTCATATCCTTATGGCGAAATTGTCTTGACTGATGAAGAAGCAAATGGAACTGCTTCATTGAAATTACATTCATCCCAAAATGGTGCAGGCCGTCGTTATTGGCTTAGCAAACTTACTGTCACTAATGGCGAAAGAGTCTATAAAGATTTCTCGACAAAGACTGGATTCACAGTTGATGGTGGGACAGCTTATAACCAAGCAGAATCAGCTTCAACAGGTGGCGCTCCTCACGGACAATGGGTTTCCATCATGTCACCATATAATCTAGCTGTTGGTGTATATGGAACAAACGAGAGTGGTCCAACAACATTAAACTTGGATCCAATTAACTTCAATGAACTCTTTGAGAACGGTGAAGGTGTCCGCTTCGCACTTGGAACCTGGAACGGAACTGATAAGATTTCATTCATGAAGGGCGAAGAAACTGCTGAACTTGGCACTGCCGAAGTTAAACCAAATAACCATGCAAGTGGCCAATATCACGATCCGGTAAAATATACATGGCCATTAATTGAAAACACCTGGCGTAACTGGAAGGTTAGCATCGATAGGTTTGGAATGAATGTCCATAACTCCTATACAAATGAAGATTATCACTTTGCTTTAACCGAAGGACAACTCAATGGAACTGAATCCCTTACATTCAAATTAGGTACATATTCTAACGACCATTTCTTCGTGTTAACAAACATGATGACTTACCACATCTAATTTATAAATTAAACATTAAGGCTGCTAGGCAATAAACCTAACGGCTTTTTTCTTTTACTCCAACAAAGAAAAAATGAGCACTCTTTCGAATGCCCATTAATTCATTTTGATGTCAATCTTATTTATATAATTGCTTATAAAGCATACATGCACGGTAATCAGCTGATTCAAGGTCTTTCGTACCGAATGCACTCCAAGCATGTGGACGGAATATATCCGCGTCAGGGATATTATGCATTGAAACAGGGATACGTAACATTGATGCTAAGGTAATTAAGTCTTTTCCCACATGGCCATATACAAACGCGCAGTGGTTGGCTCCCCAATGGGCCATGACATCATAAGTTGAATCGAATGCATGTCCATAATTATGTTTCTCATCATTTAGACGTGGAACAAAATAAGTGGATGGCCAGCTACGATCGGTGATATCTAATATCTTCTGATTGGCTTCTTCTGGAAGAACGATTGTAGTGCCTTCTGCAATCTGCATGTCATAACCTAATCCATCGATTAAATTGATGCGTACAAGAGTTACAGGCATTTCAGCACATGTATCCCAACGTGCAGAGAATCCACCTCCACGGAAGGAACCACGATTAGCAGCTTCCCATTTGGTGGCCTTTAACATGGCATCGATGTCTTTGTCTGTTACATTCATCCAAGGCTTCCAGCAATGTTCGCCATTTTCATTAACGGAGGCTCCATTTCCATCTAAAGCAGCCGCACCAGAATTTAATAGATGCATAAATCCAAGTTTAGCAAGTCCAGTTGCTTCTAATCCTGTACGTTCTTTGTAGGCTTTTGGAGACCAATAGGTACGAACGTCTGCAAATATAGGGGCTTCATGTGTCAATAAGTTTTCCATGACCATCCCTAAACCGTTACAGTTATCACCTTCAGTTGCAAGAATTGTAGGATTTTTCTTGCCGTTCCAGTCAAAACTACCAGTCAAAATTGATTCTGGGAAGTCGGCATTTGGCTTCCAGTCAGTCCATTGTCTTTGGCCTTGAAATCCACCGAATAAAGCATTATGCCCCAAGGCTTCTTCTTTAAATCCTAGTTCTGCTAATTTTGGATTACCAATCATTAAGTCGCGGATGATTAAAGTCATCTTGACTGTAAATTCCCATTGCTTTTCTTTTTCTTCTTTAGAGAAAGCAGGGGCAAATGGCCAAACATCATCACGGTTAAAATCTTCGCCTTCTGGGCATTTTTCTTCTACCCATTGTAGGGCTTTTTCATATTCTTCGTGATCAAATATTCCTAAATCCATGCGACGTAATATTTCTACTTCATCTACCCATTCGGCACGTAATCCAAATGTCTTTTGCATGTAATTGGCGTCGATATAGCTTCCCCCAATTCCCATGGAGACTGTCCCAATACCTAAATAGGAACTATCTTTGAATTGCCCAACAACTAAGGCGGCACGGGCAAAACGTAATATCTTTTCTTCTACATCAGGAGTGATGCCATCTTTATCTGCAGTTTGGACATCATGTCCATAAATAGCAAATGCTGGTAATCCTCTTTGGACATGGGCAGCCATAGCTGCTGCTAGATAAACAGCACCTGGGCGTTCGGTTCCATTAAATCCCCAAATGGCTTTGGTTGTTAATGGATCTAGATCCATAGTTTCAGTTCCATAGCACCAGCAAGGGGTTACTGTTAAAGTAGCGGTGACATTTTGGGTATGGAAGTAATCTGTGCAGATTGAGCTTTCTTTGGCTCCTCCAATCGTAGTAGGTGAGATGACTACTTCAGCAGGTGTTCCATCTCCATAGAATACATTAGTTTCAATTAGTTTTTTGGCGGCTTTAGCCATAGCCATGGTCTGGTCTTCTAGTGATTCACGGACCCCATAGCAACGGCCATCGATAACTGGTCGAATTCCAATACGTGGTTTCATGGTTTCTCCTTATTTTTACTATCTTAAGAAAATTATACATTTCTTTTCTTTCTCTATATAGAGAAACACTTTTTACTAAAAGATGGATTAATAAATAAGAATAAAGGCTATTTATAATAAAAACATTCGATAAAATCGACATTTTATTAATTCTTAGATAAACCATTTTTATAGTGAATAGGGACTTTTAATGCTAAAAAAGGTAAAAAAATGCAAGCAAGTGATGAATTTTAAAATGCTTATTTTATTAATAAGAAACTAAAAGAAAAGGCATATTTCTTTTTATGGAATTCTAGTTTTGATATTCTTTCTTCATGAATTCAAATAAAAAGATATTAATTAGTGGGGTTTGCCTAGGCTTATTTACTTGTCTAGTCGCCCTTTCATTTCCCTTATTAAACCAATCTACCTATTTATTAGGAGGTGGATTTGATATTAATTCAAATGCCTGTGTTACTCCTAGTGGATATGTTGAATTAGACGAAGCCTTAAAAGATGCAAGCAAAAGGATTAACTTTACTGATACAAGCAAGTCCTATACCGATAGCGTGACTACTAAAACGTTTGGGACGGTAAGTAGGATCAATGTCGGAGGTGATGGGAAAGATGATATTTTTGTTGAAAGAGTGAACCCATATAGTCGAATTAGAAGTGGATTATATGTTTATTCTATTAGTCATTCATCATCTATTTCCATTGGAAGTATCCTTGGATTTGAAGGAAATATTACTTCTTATAAAGGTTGTATTGAATTAACTAATGCGACTTATGAAGTTTTATCTAATAAAAATTCAACTGGATTAGTTGAACCTAGGTTAATAACTGCTAACGAAATATCTTCGTTTAGTTATCTAGATCAAGGGGCTAGAGTTAGATTAGATAATTGTTCTTTTTCTAGTTTATCTTCCTCTAATGTTACTAAGCATACCTCTTCAATTAGGGGTTATTTAACACAGGGGTCCACTAAATTCCAAATAAAGATAAATTCTAGGAATATGACTAATACAAATGGAATTGCTTCCTATTTATCTTCCTTGACATCTTCTTTTACGGTTTTAGGAAACATTACTTCTGATTCGGGGGTATATAAAATCGATATAGGAAGTAAAGATGACATCATTACTTCTAGTCATGAACATACTTATACATATAATTTCGATTCTACTTCACATTGGCTTACTTGTAGCTGTGGGGTTAGCAAAGAAAAAGAAGCCCATGTATCTAGTGACTGGATAATTAAAAAAGAACCAACTGCATTTGAAGAAGGCTCTAAATATAAAGAATGTAATATATGTAAATATGTTTTGGAGACTGTTTCTATCCCTGAATTAGAATCATCTACTTTTAATATTGATATATTTGCCTTAAATGATACTCATGGGACGGTTAAGGATAATTCTAGCGCGGCTGGAATCGAAAAGACTTCTACCTATATTAAGAATATAAAGAAATCCAATCCAAACACATTTGTCCTTTCTAGTGGCGATATGTGGCAGGGGTCTATGTATTCGAATAATACTAAAGGCAAATTGATGAGCGAATACCTTAATGAAATAGGCTGTGTTTCTATGACTATCGGCAATCATGAATTTGATTGGGGAGAAGAATATATTTCATCGAATAGGGCTATATCTAATTTTCCTACTTTAGGAATTAATATAATCGATAAGAACACGAATAAAAGGGCAAACTATGTGGATGCTTCGACTACTTATACGGTCAATAACATCAAATTCGGTATCATCGGGGCGATTGGAGATTGCTATTCTTCTATCTCTGGTTCGAAGGTGAAAGATGTTACTTTCAAGGTTGGAAATGAATTAGCAACCCTAGTTAAAAACGAATCAGTAAGATTACGTAATGAAGAGAAATGCGATTTCATCATTTATTCAATACATGGTCCAACTAAAGATTATCAAGATGAATTATCTAGTGGGGGTTATGTCGATTTGGTATTTGAAGGACATAGCCATGAACAATATGTTAATAAAGATAGCTATGGCATATATCATCTTCAAGGCTATGGATATAATAAATCCATATCCCATGTATCTTTAGCAGTTGATCCTTCTAGCAAGGCTATTTCAATTAGCAAAGCCGAATCAATTGCTACAACTACATTCCTAAAACTAGAAAATGATCATAATGTCACTTCTATTATCGATAAATATATGCCCATTATTGGTAATCCAGATGAAGTAATTGGATATAATTCATCTCTAAGGTCTTCTTCCTATTTAGCGGATTTAGTATCTAGTCTATACCTTCAAGAAGGATTAACTAAATGGGGTGATAACTATGATATTGCCCTTGCAGGAGGGTATATATCTACTAGAGACCCTTTTAAATTAGTAGCAGGAGATGTTACTAGGTCTGCTATATATAATTTATTGCCATTTGATAACGCGTTGACTTTATGTAAGGCAAGTGGGTATTTCATTAACAAGTGTTATGTAAATACAACTAATTCTAATTACCACATGACTTATAATACGTCTAAGGGATATTCTGCTTCCTATTCATATTCTTCTAGTAAGACTTATTATCTATTAATAGATACATTTGGATATGATTATTATGTATATGGAAAAGGATATAATTCTTCTTATAACCTAGAACTAATTGCTTCTCTTTCTGAAACTAGATATGCGCGAGATATGATGGTTGATTATGTTAGGAATGGTGGATTAGCTTCTTAGAAAACCTACATAAAGTAGAAATAACTTTAAAAATGAGCAAAGCTTGTTTATAATCTACAAGCGCTGGGCCTATGGCGGAACTGGTAGACGCGTTAGACTTAGGATCTAATGAGGAGACTCGTACAGGTTCAAGTCCTGCTAGGCCCACCAATATAAATCAACTCGCACCAGAAATGGTGCTTTTTTAATAAAAATGTAGAAAAATAGAAGAAAAATACGTTTAGAAAAATTTACCGAAAAAAATTTAGGTAAAATAAATTTAGGTAAATTGAATAGATAGGCATTTCATTGATTACTAGGCTTAAAATAAAAAGTCTATGAAGGCAAATTATTTATAATGCATCTATATTCTTTGTATATGGCTTTTTCTTGGAATAGTCTTCTTTTCTAGCTTTTGCAATAGTTTCTCCGTAACCAGGGATAGAAGCCAAAGATAAAGTTTCTTGAATATTATTCCATTCATCTTCGGATATCACGACGAAATTACTTCCAAAAGAATTAACTACAAGCAAAGGGGCTGCTGATTCTTTTAAACGATCCGCAAGAGAAAACATATCTTTTCTAACTTCATTGATATCAATTGTTTGCATACAGTTACCTCCTAATATATGGGTGGATGCATATTTATATTGTGTGTTTCGTTGTACGGCTATTCAAGGTTAACCCGCTTATTATTTACGTATATGTAGTATTTTAAACTAAATCCTGAATTTAGAATCTGCTTTAAGTTTAATAATATTATTGTAGTAAAATACAAATATTACATTGATAACGTACCAAAACTAACTATAATTTAATTATGGATAGAATAACAATATTTCACGGAAGCGATCATGTAATTGAAAAACCATTGTTTGGAAGGGGCAATCTATATAATGATTATGGCCAAGCCTTTTACTGCACTTTAGTTTTAGATATGGCTAAGGAGTGGGCTAATAAATTAACAACTTCTGGCTATGTAAATAAATATAAATTCGATGGAAGAAATTTAAAGATTCTAGATCTGACTATGGAAAACTATAGTGTTCTTAATTGGATTGCAGTTTTAATGCATCATAGGAATATCTCTATGGCCCAACGTACTCTTTATAAAAGACGTCTAGAATTCCTTGAAAAGAACTTTTATATCGATATTAAGCAATATGATGTTGTTATAGGTTATAGAGCAGATGATGCCTATTTTAAATTCCCGCTATTTTTTCTTCAAAATGAATTATCTATTGAACGTTTGGAAGAAATTTATAAATTAGGAAATTTAGGAAAACAAATTGCCCTTGTCAGCGAGAAAGCATTTTCTAGGCTTAAATTTGTTGAATCGATTGAAGTGGAATCGATATTCCATGAAAGATATGTGACAAGAAAAAACAAAGCAGATATTAGATTTGAAGAAATTAGAATCGAAGAATTAAATAATGATAAACCTAAGATTGAGGATTTAATGAAGCAATATGATTAATGTTAACGATCTATCAAAAATAAGTTCATTACTGTCTTCTTTGTTTTTCTATGGTTTTTCTTCTGGATATTCTTCAAAAACAATTGAAGAGAAGATTTTAAAAAGTGAATTTATAAATGGATTAGAAAAAGGGGATGCCTCTTGTCTATGTAGAGGTAACTTAGAATCGATAGTAGGGGATATTTTTAAAGTTTCTATACCTAATGATGAAATAATAAAAACAAACCCATTATCTTTATGGCTTGGTGAAATTTATACCAGATTATTCTTTACATTTAACAAAAGTTTTTCTTTCATTTTTCTTTATTTGCCTTTGTCGGAAGCTGAAAAGATATATCCTCTTTATCATGAAATAGATTTTTCTCAGGTTATTGATTATTTTGCCAAATTAACTAAGCAAGAAACTATATTGACTTTACTCCTAAAGAAACATAAATTGAGCGCACGTGAATTAAGTGTTCTTACTGGTGTTAATTACAATACAATCGTTAGTTATACTAGGGATAATGATGTTATATATAATGCAAAGTTTGATTCTATTTTTAAAATAAGCCAAATATTAGATGTGAATATTAATATATTTGCTAAATCGATTAATAATTTTACTAGCAGCGGGATGTTTGATTTTGATAAAACTAATCAAAAATACAGGAGTTATTTAGGCTTGATGTTTGCTTCTTATTTTTCTAGTGAAGTAGCAACCCGTAAATATGAATATAACGAAAAAGAAAACATATTTGTTTTTAATGAAAAAGTAATAAAAGTATTATTGACTAGCATTTCTTCTAGTAGAGAAAACTCAAGCAAAGAAAATCGTGAAATAGACAAGCTTGTTGGGGATTATTCTAACATGATTCCATTAGAAAAAAGGAAGGACCATATATTGATTATCTTTGAATATAATCAAATAAGTTTAGATCCAAAGCCTTATTTATATCTAACTAGAAAATACGGATTTGAAAAGATATTTATCATAAATAGCGAGAATGTTTTATGTGTTGATGATAAATACTGGACTAGAAATATTTTAGAAACCCTAAATAATGCGGCGATAAATAACGCGAAAAGAATGATTGCTGGGGATTTTGCAGTTTAAGCGCATTAGAAGGTATTGTTTGAGACTGAATTGATTTCAAGAAGTATCAAATACTTTGGTGCATTTTGGTGCAAATTTTGGTGCAAACACCTTTGCGAATATTAAAATCAAGGCTAGTTATCGACAGAAAATACCATTTATATATAGTTGGTGCATTTTGGTGCAAATTTTGGTGCAAATGGTTTTCATAAGTGTTATTATAAATGCACTTGGAGAATGCGTTACCATGGCAATACCTGCAAACATTAAAACTATTTTAGATAACAATATCGTCGAAGGTGTAAGAGTTGAATTAAAAGAAGGGTGGAATCCGGAAACAATAATGCACACCATTTGTGCTTTCGCCAACGATATTGATAATTTTTATGGCGGGTATGTAATTATAGGAATCGACGATAATAGAAATGTCTTAGGCTTCGATGCTGCAAAATTCGATTTATTGCAAAAGGAAGTTGTTAGGTATTGCAAAAAATGTATAGAGCCTTCTTATATACCTGTTATTGATTTATTAGATTGCGAAGGCAAAAAAGTAGCTGTTTTATGGTGCCCTGCCGGCAATAATAGACCATATAGATGTTACGAAAAGGTCTATAAAGAGAAGAAAGACACCAAATATTTAACTTATATTAGAAAGGGGTCTTTGACTCTTGCGGCTTCTAGGGATGAAGAAATTGAACTTCAAAACATCGGTGGTTTTGAACCTTTCGATGATCGAATTAACTATCATTTTGGACTTGATGTAATAGATAGGGGTCTTGTCGAAGAATATTTAAAATTAGCAAAATCGTCTTTGATAAACGGCCTTGATGAAAGGTCCATTGAAGATATCCTTTTGGACTTAAAAGCCGCTGGTGGTCCAAAAGAGGATTATCATCCAAAAAATATAGCGTTACTAATGTTTACTAAAAAACCAAGTAATTTTATACCATATTCATATATTGAATTGACAATCATCAAAAATAATATAGGGGATGAAATAGTAGAAAAAACTTTCGATTCGGCTTTGTTTAAACAATATTCGGATTGTATGGATTTTATTAAAACAAGTATCATTCAGAAGAAAACTGTTAAGATAGAAGGAAAGTATAAGTCGAAGACGGTTTATAATTACTCGTTTGAAGCGTTAGAAGAAATAGTTTCCAACGCTATACTTCATAAATCTTATCAAATAAATGAACCCGTAAGTATTAGGGTGGAAAAAGATAGAATAGAAGTAACAAGCATTCCTGGTTTTGATAGAACTATTAGCGATGCATCGATTAAGGAATTAAAGCCAAGATCAAAAAGATATCAATCTCGTAGAATTGCTGAATTTTTAAAGGAAATCAACATTGTAGAAGCGAAGAATACCGGATATCCAACTATTTTACAAAGTACTTTAGATAACGATTCTCCTTTGCCGGTTATAGACACAAACAAAGAAAGGGATTACGTTACTATAATTGTTCCAATCAATAAGCATTTTTATGATGAAAATTTGCCTTTGAAAGAAAGAATAATCAACGCTTTAAACAGTTCACCTATGACCAAAACTGAACTTTGTCGTTTTTTAGGTTATGCAAGGGTGGTGAATTCTGTTTCAAATCAATTACGGAATTTAATTGATGAAAATTACGTTGTAGTAACTAATAAAAGATACTACTTAAAGTAGTTGGTGCATTTTGGTGCAAATTTTGGTGCAAATGGTTTTCTATAAACTCTATTAAAACAGTTGAAAAATAATAAAAACCATTTGGGAGAAGAGGTTTCTTTAAGTCTACGTTTCTACATCTTAATCAATTAGTCCCTATTTTTGTTTATGCTATTTTGAATAATTGTCTAGCTTATAACATTGAGTAAAATATATAAAGGTAATGTTTGGAGGTTATTAATAACATGTTCAAAAAGATATTATCAATAATTGCCTGTGCTACAACATTAGGTATTGCCTGCACTGGTTTAGCTAGCTGTGATGATGAAGAAGAAATAATAAGCCAACAAGGCCACGATTCTACTAAATGGTTTACTGATGAAGAATTATCTAAAGTAGGGCTAGGGGGATTAACTGCCCCGACTGGTCTAACTGGAGAAATGAGTTCAAGCGATGTTTGGTTTAATAACGGATATTCCTTTTCTCAGCCTTGCCCAGATGAAGATACATTTCATTTAAATGCCGAGACATATTTTACATATTTCAATACTTATTATGATGGTAAGTTTGGAAAACCAGATATTGAAAAACTAGGTATCCAAACAAATGAAAGCTGGTACGTCATTAAGCAAAAAGCCTCCTTATCCGATTATTATAATGATAACCCAAGTGCCCTTTATAAATTCTATTATGCAAGGAATACAACAGACTTGGATAATGGTTATTTTGTTAAAGGATCAGTTTGGTCTTTCGAGATTCGTTATGAATTCGATACGACTTCTAATAAATATCTATTCAAGATGTTTATCGAAAGCGCCGACACGAACCATAGCGGGAATTATACGAATTACTATAGGATTAAATAAGGTAACTCGTTTTAGAAAGCATCAAATTGCCCTGGGAAACTGGGGCTTTTCGTTACTTGTTTCCCCAATATTTATTCAGTTTACCAATATTGATATTCGATGTATAAAAAGGTATACTTTTTTAGGAGGCGTTTATGTTTGTTGAGGAAATTAAAGGAAAATTTAACGTTGGAGAACCAATTTTTGCTAAAGACATTCTTTCTTTGTTTCCAAAATATACAAAAGCTTATGTTTTTCGTCTTATTAAGGATGCTGAGAAAAGTGGGGATTTAATAAGATTTTCCAGAGGGGTATACTTTATTCCCAAAGAAACTTTTTTCGGGTTGTCTACTTTGGTTTCGTCTGATGTTGCTGATAGTAAATATATAAGCAATGGCAAAGATGTTTATGGCATCTATTCTGGTTTGTCGTTATTAAATCGATTTTCTATTTCTAGCCAAGTTCCAAATGTAATTGAAATTATTACTAACAACGAGGCAACTAGAAAAAGGATAGTCAATATCGACGGGATGAAATTTGCTCTTAGGAAATCGCGTTTTGAAATTACAAAGAACAATTATGGCTATTATGAAGTACTGCAATTGTTCTTAGAACTTGGTTTCAATCCAAAATTCAATGATTTTTCTAGGATGAAAATTAAAGAATATATCAATGAAAACAAGTTAAATAAAGGGGAGTTACTAAAGCTGGCGATGAAATTTCCGGCTCAATCTTTGAAGAATTTAATTAGCAGTGGAGTTCTCGATACTTTGAACAAATAACCTTGAGGATTATTTTGTGATAAGGCTCCAAAGACTTATGTTATTAAAATGCCAGAAAGGAGGCATCTTATGAAGATAGAAACACCTAGTATTGGGGAGATATTAAAAGAAGAGTTCATGATTCCTCTTAGCATTTCTTCATGTGAACTTGCTAAAAATATAGATATACCTTTTTCTCTGGTAGATGCCATTTTATTTAATCAGAGGAAAATTACTCCTGGTGTTTCTGCGAAACTAGGCAAATATTTTAATGTTAGCCAAGACTATTTCTTAAATTTACAACACGATATAGATAATAGAAGCGAATAGAGAAACTAAGGATTTTGTCTTTTGGTTTCTAATTTGATTTGCCCTGGGAAGCCAGGGCTTTTTAACAAAATCACCATATACAAAAAATCTAATTGCAAGTTTTATGGCGAAAAACTTGCAATTAAAATTCCTTTTCAATAATATATTCATATGAAAATATTTGCTCTTGAAGAACATGCGATTAAGTTGTCCTCAGACCCTGGGATAGTAGCAACTTTGTCTTCTATAGAATTCAACAGGGGAATGTCTTTTGATCTTCCTAAAAAGATTAAATTGAATAGACTGCATGATTTATCTAAAAGAAGAAGTGTAACATCATCTAACGAAATTGAAGGTGTTAAAATCAATAAATCACGAGAGGAAAGCATTTTAGTAAATGGTGATGATCCTGATACGGTTGAAGAAAAAATGCTAATTGGATATAACAACGCCCTTAACTTAATTTTTGAATCCTATAAATATCAAGAATTAGATTTGAATTTCATTCTTTACTTGCATAAAAAAGAATGGGAAGTATTAAATCCAGCTTATGGGGGCGAACTTAAAGATCATCAGAATTATATACGTGAATATTTAAAAGATGGCACCTCAAGAACTGTTTTTATTCCGAGTAAGCCAAGCGAAACAAGACAACAATTAGAGAACTTAATTTGGCAATACAACAACGCGGTTACTAATCCTCTTGTCAATCGTTTATCTCTTATATATTGCTTTATCTTGGATTTTCTTTGCATCCACCCATTTAATGATGGAAACGGAAGAGTTTCGCGTCTATTAACTACATTCCTGCTTCTTAAATCAGGTTATGACCTAGATTATTATTACTCAACGTCATATCTAATATTAAAAACATTAGATGGCCATTATTCTTCTTTAGAAAGATCGTCTGATAAATGGAATGAAAACGAGAATGATTATTCCTATTTTGTTTTATATCAACTAGGGACTCTTCTTGAAGGATATAAAAAATTGAAGTTTATTTTCGAGATTAATTCAAAAAAGGCTGTATTAACTGAAAAAATTAAAATAATAGTTAATCAATCAAATGCTCCAGTCAATAAAGGCGATATTGAAGAAGTATTGTTCGCGAATAAAAGGGATTCAATTGAGGAAGCTCTTGCTAAATTAACGAAGAACGGAGATATCCGTATTATTCAAAAAGGAAGGTATAGCCTTTATTATCGAAAATAAGGTGATTACTATTAACCTTATTTATCTTTATAGGTTTAGAATATATAGAATCACAAAAGGAAAACACATGGAAAGATTATTAGATAATAGAAGCGGAAAAGAAGTTGAACCTAAAACACTTCTTTCAGTTAATAGGATTAACGATACATTGATATTTGAATTTGAAGCGTATGATTCATCTTTGAATAGCTTCTCTAATATCAATAATGATGAATTATATAATGGAGATGTAGTAGAAGTATTCCTAGATTTAGGTGATGAATTCTATTATGAATTTGAAGTCGCTCCAAACGGGGCTAGCTTTGTTGCAAAGATAATTAATGGAACCCCTACATTCATTAATAATGATTTCTTCTCGTGCAGTTCTTCTATTAAAGATGATTCTTACTTTGTAACTATGAAGATTGATTTATCTAAACTTACTACTAGCAAAAAGATTAGATATAACGCCTTTAGGATTGAAACAAAAAGAATCGCAACAAATTATATATTGGAAGCCTTATCCCCAACTTTATCTAATACATTCCATGTTAGGGATAAATTTATAGAACTAAATTAATCATGGGTCGCTTATTTTTTCTTCTTTAGGAATAAATATATACAGGTAATTATTAAAGAAATAGAAACTGCTCCTGTAATTATGGATGTAACGATGATTACATCCTTTTTATTATTTGGAGTATCTATTTTATCTTGATCATTAGATGAATTGTTTTCCTTGCTAGAAGAAACTGGCTGACTTGAATTTGATGTAATGGACTCATTAGATTGAGGTGAACTTGATATAGGGGGCTTGCTAGATGAACTAGAACTATTTGATTCTTGGATTTCTATTTCTTCATAAATAGCAACTAGATAAGTATCTGCGGTTACAACAAAAGTATATGTTTCATCTGTGCTTATTATGTTCCCGTCTTTATCGGCCCAACCTACAAATTTCATTCCTTCTTTAGGCTTATCTGCCTTAATTGTAATAGATGAACCTACCGCGACATTTTCTTCGCTTCCAGAACCATTTGAAATAACTACATTTACTTTCTTTTCTAGTTTAGGGATAGATAAATCTAATATTTCGTTATCTTCGTTATCAAAATGCTTATGGCAAATTAGACAATCCTTATGGCCTTTAATGCCTTCATCTTCAGTGGTAGGAGATATTTCATCAATCCAAGAAGAATATGAATGTGTTCCATACCCTAAATCGATATCTAATGTCTGGACTTCAAAAGCAGGGTTAGTAAAAGGCTTGCTTTCGATATGCTTATTACCCTTTGCTAGGCAAGTTGGCTGGGTAGTAATTGATATAACGGTATCGACGGTTTCGCTTTCTATATGGCTAGAATCTTCTTTACATGTCCTAGTTGCTTTTAAAGAAGAATAATCTTCATTCCATTCATAAAGCGGTTCATTCCAGTCATGGATATGTTCGTTTATTTCTTCTTTAATGCATTTTGTATAGGCTTTGATTCTAGCAACATAGCTCCCATTAAATAATTCTTCGTAATCGGAGCCAACTTTCTTAAATGATGCTTTCTTTTGACTAGCAGTAGTTAAACAGATACGAGCATCATTAGATGGGTTAGTTACTTCAACTACAATAGAAAAATAACTACCTGGGTTTAATAAAATAGGATTATCTAATTCAATTGTCTTATATCCTTGATATTTATAATGCTCGGTCTTTATCTCTTTTAATGTCCCTCTTTCAACTGCAACTGCACCCGTGCTAGGAACATCGGTATAGACTTTAATAGTTACATCTACATCATTTCCAATAAAGGCAACATTAACTGCTTTTAGATATTCTTTATATTCATCATTGCCTTTTTTAGCCTGATAGATATTCGCATATCCCTTTATTCTAAATAATCCTGCATCATCCTCGTTATTATCATAATAGTAGTTATAGTCATATTTATCTTTAGGGGCATAACTAAAACTCCATGATGTAGTCTCTAGAATCTTGCTATCATAAGTCAAATAGAAATAGGGGTTATCTAAATAGCTATTCTTTACTAGCCATCCTCCATTTCTAGTCGCACTCTTTGGGGTGAATAAGTCTTTATCGATGTTATCATCCCATCCAATCAAAGTAATCGCATGGGCTACCCCATTTTTTATATCTTTGTCGTTATAGTAATATCTATTTCTTCCATCATAGCTAGTAGAAGCAGTGACGGCCCCATATTTAGCTATTGCCTGTTTTATTTCATTAATTCTATTTTCATTATCTAATCCAGAAGAGATTAGGCTTGCTTCTTCTAATCTATAAAGTGAATTGGTATAGGCATCTGCTGCAGGTTTATCTCCTCCTATTGGACCTTGCCACATGCTTAATATAGGTGGGGTATTGCTAATTGAGCCCTGGGCATTAAGCCAATCAGTGGACTTGCTGTAGGATTGGTTATTACCTAATGGATCCGTATTCCTATAAAACCTTCTATAAGCAAGGGCTTGTGGATTAAGTTTTAACGTATCTTTGTTAGCTAGTCTATTTTTTAATATAGAAGCCTCGCTAGCGTTAATTGTTGAATATGCCCAACATAGGTTTGTATTTCTTTGATCTTGAACTGGAGTCAACTCAGCTCTAGGATCAAAGTTATCTAATTGAACGATTTCATTTATATCAGAATGAAAAGAAGATGAATTTGCTTTTAGGAGTAGTCTATTGGAATTTATATAACCAATAGATGTTCCTAGCAAGGTTGTTATTAATGTTATTAATCCAATTCTTTTCATCTTTATAATAAGGCAAGACATTTTATAGATTAGATTTATATAGTTGCAAGTAAGGTGCATTAAATTAGATTAAGAAGAATCTTAATAAATAACATATATAAGTAAAAGCCCTCTGATTAAAGTAGTTTTTAGGATGTTTCTATTCTTAATTTAGACAAAAATATTCTCTTTGTTATTTTTATACCTTACTTAAGCATAGATATACCTTTTATCCGTATAATGCCTAAGTTCAAGTAGGAGGAACACATGAATAAAAAGTCGTTACGTGCGCTAATCTATTCTTTAGGTCTAGTAGGTGCAGCAACTCTTTCTGGATGTGTAGATTCAAATAATGGATCTAGCATCGAGAGCACACCTGAATCAAGCGATAAAGTCGATTCAGAAAAGAAGGCTTTCTTATTAACTATTGAAGGAAGCAAGATTAAAGGGGAAGTAGTTACCATCATCATTAAAGACGAATTAAATGAAGTCGTCGAAAATGCCTCGGTTAGAATTATCGAAGGCGAATCCTTAGTTAGCCTAAATGGCAACCAACTTACTTTAGTTGAAGTGGGTCATGTAAAGATTGAAGTTAGTAAAGTAGGCTTTACTAGCAAGGAACTTGAATTTGATATCGAGGACATCCCTTTAGCAAAAATGAATGTTGCTTTCGAAGGAAAATTCTTTCACGGGGAGACAATTGGGGTAGTTATCAAGGAAAATGATGGGAACATCATCGAAGATTGCCGTATCGACATTATAAAAGGTGGGGATATTGCCTATGCTAGAGGCAATAGCATCATCTTATTAGATAGCGGGGAAGTATCTGGAATCATTTCTAAAGAAGGATATGAAGATGTTCCGTTTTCATTTACTTCAAAGGCAGTGACTGGAATTAAAGACATCAAGGAAAACATCAATGAATATAATGGCAAGCTAGTTACTGTAAGAGGAAAGATTAGTGCTTGCTATTCAAATTCTTTCTATTTGATGGATGGGAAGAATGGATTCTATGTCTATAACATGAATGCCCTTGATAGCACTTATGAAACCGGGGATGGATTTAAAGATAATAAGGTTATCTATAATGAAGCCGTATTAGTAACTGCGATTGTCGATAATGGAAGTTATGGTCTTCAATTAGCGGGTAATTACCAAGGGGATTTTATTCCTGAAGGCAGGGTATATAAGTCTAATATGACCGTTAATGAGCCTATATGTTATGAAATAAATAAGGAAAGTGACTTATTAGGATTAAATGCTGCCCCAATTCTAGCTGGTTCAAGAATCAAGGTTACTGGCAAATATATTAGCGGAGATTTCTCTAGCGTTGAGCAAACTGGTGCGAAAGACGCTATATTTGATTTCCAATATGGAACTGTCCCATTTCAGGCCAAATTCAATAAGAGGGGTTCGTTAGAGACTGTTAAATCCTATTGGAACAAAGAAAAGATTGAAACAGGCGATTATGTTTCTATCGAAGCCAATTTCACTAATTACAAAGGCACCATCTCTATCGATTTGACTGATGAAGGTACTAAAATCCATAACGAATCAAAAGACAAGAATAATATCATCGTTACTTCTAGCGAATCTAGTGTGGTGGTTGGTAAATCCATTACCTTAACTGCGACTTTGCCAGACGGAATGGAAGGGGAGCCTACATTTGAAATAATAAAGGGCAAAGAAAATGCAACTTTAGAAGGCAATACCTTAACTGGCAAGAAGGCTGGGCAAGTCAATGTAGTTGCTAAACTTAATGATAAAACCAGTATGCCTATCGAAATAATTGTTACCGAAGGCTCTTATTCTTCCATAAGCTCAATTAGAGACATGGCGGTTGGGGCTGAAGTTGATGCAGTTGGTAAGATTATTGGCTTCTATAAGAATGGCTTCCTTATCCAAGATGACACCGGATACCTTTATTGCATTGTTGAAAATGACTTCTATCCACATGAGGTAAAACTTAACGATACGGTTAAGGTAAAAGGCGTTCGTTATGATTACCAGAAAAGATTGATCCCTACGATTAATCAAGTAACATTCGAAGTTACAGTTGGCATTGATGTCACGACTACTTATAGCAAAGTAACCCAAGCCGACTTCAAGAACTTCACTGAAGAAGAATTGAAATACGGGAAGGCTGTTGAAGTTGAACTGTCCGTCGATAAATTCAATAAGACTAGCGGGATTCTAAATGGATCAGGGTATTTCCTTGCCGATCCTAGCGATGCTGCTGGTACTGGATATTATTTCTTCTCTTGGGGAAACGACAAATACCTACAAGTACTTACTACATCTATAGTTAAAGCTGTTGTTTATTATAAGACTACTCAGCCAAGCGGCTTCCCAAGCTACGTATTAATGGTAACGGAAGCCAAAGAGAAGATAATTAATCCCGAAACAATTACTCTTCAATTAGAAAATAGCCAGGTTGATAACCAAGATCCTACTTTAAGTTCATCTAAAACTTTTGCTTCTATTGAAGTTAATCCAGTCGGTGCTTCTAAGAAGTATGTTGAACTAGTGGCAATCGAAGGTGCTGATTTAGTTAAGATTGAAACATATTCTTTTGGTGAAGGCCGTGATTTCAAGATTACTGCCATGAATAATCCTGGTGTAGTTAAATTACAAGCCCAGACAAAAGATGGCAAGGTTAAGTCCAACATTGTTGAATTAACTATCGTGCTATATGTGCCTGGAGTTTCTGATTAGTTTAATATAAATCCTATTAACAGGGTGGGCGAATAACTCATCCTGTTTTTAGTTTTCAAGGGCTTTCTTTAATTCATCCATATCTTTATAACCCGTAACATTAGGATCTTTAGATATTTCTATAGCTTCTTTTGCCGCATCTAATAATTCATTTGAATAATCTATATCAAAAGGAAACTCTCCTCTTGTTATGCATTGTTTAAGGAATATATTAATAGCAGTGGATAAATCCAATCCAAGCTTGTTGAATAATTTAGTAGAGTTTATTTTTGTTTCTTTATCTATGGATATTGAGATTACTTCTTTTGACATGGATTATTTCTCCTTCAATAGATTTTGATAAAAGAGCAGGCGATTATCAAGGGGAATATGCAAGCGATTGGATTTATAACAAAAATGCAAATTTTGCAGTTTTGTTATATGGATTAATGGAAAAGACTAAATTTTAACCAAGCAATGAAGAAAATATTGAGCATTCAAAAGCATTTTTTTGGAAAAGTATGTTTTTTGATTTAAAAAAGTTCTGGAAAAGTTGTAATTTTACAATTTAAAACTATTGGAAAAGTTGTTTTTTAATACTAAAATTATATTGGAAAAGTTGAAAAGAGGATTATTTAATGTTTAGAAGAAAGATAGAAACGGTAATTAATAACTATTTCAAAAGTAAAAGAGAAACCATTCTTGTGATTGACGGAGCTAGACAGATTGGCAAGTCTTACATCATCAGTAAATTATCGAAGCTTCATTTTAAAAATTACGTGGAAATTAACTTAAGGGAGGATTTTGACGGGGAAAAATACTTTGGAGACGATAAGGTAAAGACAACAAACCAATTTTATCTTAGATTATCTTCTTTGTACGGCAACCTTTTAGGGAACAAAGATAATACTATTATATTTTTAGATGAAATCCAGGTATATCCACACTTGCTTACTATGCTAAAATCCTTAAATAAGGAAGGCAGGTTTACATATATTGTAAGTGGTTCTCTTTTGGGGGTTACTTTAAAACACACATTTATTCCGATGGGGTCAATAAAGGAAGAAAAAATGTATCCAATGGACTTTGAGGAATTCTTATGGGCCAATAATGTTGGCAGTGATGTTATTGAATATGTTAAATCTTGTTTTGATAAATTGGAGCCAATCGATGATTCCGTGCACGACATTTTCCTAACTAGATTCAAGGAATATTTGTTAAGCGGTGGATTGCCAGATGCTGTTAAAGAATTGGTTGTTAATAAGAACGTAATGGAAATGAGAAAGGTTCAAGAGGCGACTTATAACTATTATAAAGACGATTGTTCTAAATATGATTTAGACCATAAATTAAAAATAACTAGGATATACGAAATGATGCCGTCTTATATGGAAAATAAGGTCAAAAGAGTTCAGATTAGTAAAATCAATAATAAAAAAGAAACTTTGGAAAAGTATCAAGATGAATTCGATTACTTGATTTCTTCCGGGGTTGCAATAGGGGTGAAGGCCGTTAGTGATCCTAGATTCCCTCTTATTGAATCAAGTGGCAAGAATCTAATAAAACTCTATTATAATGATGTTGGCATATTGACCAATATTTTATATAAAAACAATATAGATGCTGTTCTCAATCAAGATAAAGCTATTAATTTGGGGTCTGTTTATGAGACTGTTGTAATGAGCGAGCTATTAGCACACGGTCATCAATCATTTTATTTTGATAGCAAGAAGACCGGGGAGACTGATTGCTTAATTAATGATTACGACAATTTGACAATTATTCCTATAGAAATTAAGTCTGGAAAGACCCAAAATGAGTTCCGTGCTATACCAAAATTAGTAGATCCAAATGGTAAATATAAACTTCCGAAAGGATATATATTTGGTAACAAGAATATCATCAAAAGAGAGAGAAATTTAATTACATTTCCTATTTATACGGTTATGTTTCTTTAGTAAGGGCTACCAATATGGATAAACAAGAATATTTATCAAACGAATACTTAAAGTATCTAGACAATATGGATAAAGAAGGAATGATGGATGCTATAACGCCATTAATTAAACGATTGCCTTCTTATGCCTTAGAAAAGATTATTGAAATAAATAATGCTGGTATTGAGCCTTATTACTTAGCCAAAAAGGAAGAATTACTGGAACAGCTATTCCAAATTGAAACTGTTGAAATGTCAGGTTGGGTAAGTGAGTGTTATCGTGGTGACTATGATTATGAAAGATCATTAGATGGTAACGATGCTTCTTTCTTTACCAATATTGTTTTGCTTTTGGTTGCCTTATACGATCAAGGCAAAAAAGAAGAAGCATATAAAATTGCCCAAAAACTATATGCGATAGACTTTGATTGCGGTTATCACAACGAATATAACGATTACGTCGAATACGAAACATATTCCATCGAAGACGTTTATAATGAATTGGAATGCAAGGATATAACAAGTAGAGTTAAGGATATTTATAAAGAGTCATTGGTTTAAACACGTTTTAGTACGTTAGCCATTCCCTTGCTTGTTTTAAATTTGCGTATTTTCTTTTGCTTGTTGTATAATCTAATGAAAAAAAGTGCAAGTTCTTGCAAAAAAGGAGAATAGACAATGAAATTCAATAGAGATAAATACCTTAACCAACTGATTGAATCGAAAGAAAATGGCTTTCCAAAAGTAATAACCGGTATAAGAAGATGTGGTAAATCATATTTGTTAGATACGATTTATAGAGAGTATTTGGAAAATAGTGGCGTTAATCCAAAAAATATTGTCTATATTGATTTAGAAGATGCATTGAATTACAAATATTGGGACCCATTATATTTATATGAATATGTTTTGGACATCTTGAAGGATAGAGAAGGTGTTGTTTATGTCATGATTGATGAGATACAACACGTATATAAAATTAAAAATCCAAACTTAACTAACGGGGATCATATAAAGGCGAAAGATGATGACGAAGATGCCATTTCTTTTGTTAATGTAATACTTGGACTATCTAAAAAGAAGAACTTGGATGTATATGTTTCTGGCAGTAATTCCAAAATGCTATCAAGCGACATCGCTACAGAGCTAAGAAATAAAGAGACTGAAATTAAAGTCGAACCACTATCTTTTAAAGAATTTTTAGATGCTACTAAATTAGAGCCGGAAGCAGCACTAAATGAATATATGTTTCATGGTGGAATGCCACTTTCGTTGTATGAAAAAAATGATGCCAATAAGGAAGAATATTTGCTAGGTTTGATAAAGAAAACATATATAAAAGACATTATAGAAAGAAAGGGCTTTAGAAACGAGGAAGCAGTGAGGGAAGTTTTTAATCTTTTGTCTAGCTGTATTGGTCAATTGATCAATTCTTCTAATATAGCGCACTATTTCGAAAGCATTAAAAAGCAGAAAATAGACAATCGAACAGTTCAAGACTATATTGATTCATTCGTAGATTGTTTCTTAATTAAAAAGGCCGAGAGGTATGATATTAGGGGCAAGGCAAAAATAGGGGCTCAATATAAATATTATTTTTCTGATCTTGGTTTAAGAAATGCTTTGCTTAACTTTTTGCATTCTGATAACGGATCTTCGTTAGAAAATGTAATTTATAATGAACTTATTTATCGTGGTTTTAATGTAGATATTGGTATTATTGAAACAAGCGAACCAAATAAAAATGGCAACTATGTAAGGAAACAACGCGAAGTTGATTTTATAGCGACTAGAGGAAGCGAAAAGTATTATATTCAGTCTGCCTTTTCACTTAATTCTCAAGAAGTTTATTTCAGAGAAAAAGAATCGATAAGCAAAATTAGTGATTTTAACAAAAAAATAATTGTCGTTAGAGATCCGATTACAATTAGAAGGGACGAAAAAGGAATCGAAACAATCGGAGCTGTTGAGTTCCTTTTGAATGAGAGCCATTTGGGATAACTACTGTTATTAATCGTTAGTTAAGAAAAAGACTGTTTTGCAGTTTATCTTATTTTAGGTGGATTTTCTCTTGCAGTTTTCCGTATATAACAAGTTTATAAATTGATATTTATCCCTATTTATCTAATAAATTCGGTTTAACGAGAGTATCCGTTTAATTGTGTAAACATTCCTGAATGAAATGAGGGGATGGTTGCACAATGACCCCTAGGGGTCGCGCGGTGGAATTGGCAAAAGAAAAGCAGGAACTCACAATTTTAACGACCAAGTTAGAAAGGAGTCCTGCATGAATAATTTATCACAAACAATGTTGAACGCGTTAGTAAATACTAATGCAAATGGTCAAAAAATAAACCTGGACGAGATAATTGGTCATAAGTTGTGCGCTGGTCAAGAAAAATAGACACAAACAGTATGTCTTCTAGTCGTGCCCTTTTGCATAATTGTGGTGATCCGGCCTTTCTGAGGCTAACACCGGGACCACCACGTACCAAACAATGTTAACCTCAGAAAGGTCTTTTGTAGCTTCCTTTCTATGAGCGTTAACATTATACCATGTGCCTAAAAATCATCACCCGTTTGCAAATAACGTTTTAAATATATTAAGAAGTATCTTATTTATCTGCTCTAATGAAGAATTAAATCTTGACTGTAAGAATCTATTAATAGGAATCAAGGATTTTATAGATATTAATTATTCGATAGATAAAATTTCCTGGGCTAAAGAGGAACTTGAAAAGATGCTTATTGATATAGGGGTCTGCTTTTTTCTTGGTAGCAACGTCAAAAAAGACTTATCTATGGCGAGACAAGTTCTAGTTAAGGTAAAAGATTTGGACATGGCTAAGTTCTATTTAGACTCCATTGATGTTTTATCTGGCTCTTGTGAGACTAGAAAACCAAAGGGGACGTGTATTCAAATTGAACAGATTAAGCATTGCAAAAATATATCTGAATGTATGTCTATTCAAGATGTAGGGGATTTAACCAAGGCAAATTGTTTCAAACAAAAGCAAAGATATGGTTGTTTTGAATTTGGCCTTGGCTTTAATGAGCAACTAGGTTTAATAAATAAGGATAAACTCAATATGGTTTTTGTAAAATTCCTTAATGAAAAACTAGCAAATTAGAAAAATATACATATATAGGTACATAATGTAATTTAATCAAAAAATATAAAAATAAATCTTAAAATAACTATATCCATAAAGAGAGTGGTTAGGGACAAGCCCGTTGATCCACCGACAACCCAAGTTATGTTGGGTGTCAAAGCTTGAACGATGGGAATGATGCAAATAGAGCTCCTGTCGTTACGATGGGAGCTTTTTCTTCTTTAATGGAAATTAAAGGAGGAAGAAAAGATGAAATTATTCAATAACAAACTATATGTCATCTTGCTTATAAAGGAAGAAGAGAAGCGGGAGGTTATTAATCTTGCTAAAGAGCATAATCTAGAAATCCTTTATGAAGATATGTTTATAAATCAAAAAGGTGATCTGCATCGAATTTGTATTGATGATAATTCTTTAGGAGGGACTTTAGGATCTATTCAATGCTTTTACGAATTGAATAATTTAAAAAATCAGGGGACCCGTGTATTCAAAAACGTTAAAGAATTAAAAGAATATATAGATAAGGCAACTAAAAGAAAAGAACATCGATTTGTCTTAGAAAACAACATCAATAAATATTATGAATATGTTAAGTCATTAGACTTTAATTCTTTAAAAGATGAATGCCTTTTGGCAAATAACATCATTAATTACATAGACCTTTATTATTCATTTATTAGGTATCAAGTAGAAAAAAATCTATCTAATTCGATTGAAGGGAGCATTTCTAATAATGTCGGGAATTTAGAAACTGTATATAAAGAATTAGATAAAATAGTTAAGTTAAGAGATGAAATTGATGATGTTATTAATATAGATATCTATTTGATAGATAAAGATATTGCCGCAAAAGTAATATTTAAACTAGCTGATAAAAATATGACTTCCATAAAGAAAATGAGGTCATGTTTAAAAAGAATGTATTCATATTTTCATTTTGATGAAAGTAGTTATATTCGATTAAAAACCATCAACAAGAACCTTGATATTATCTTCAATATCTTTAATTACAAATTGAAATTAAAGGGAATAGTTTCTTATAAACATGATGTCTATAAATCTATTCATGAATTAGGTTATAAAGAAGATATACCTGACTATTTAGTAGGCAAGAAGAATAAAGATGGATGGGCTTATATATCCGTCCTTAAAAGACTTCTTTATTCATTAAAGATATATGACTCTTATTTATTAAGTAATGAATCCATTCCAGTTGTATCTAAAAATGCCGATGAGATCGAATGCTTAGCCAAAAGGTTAATTTCTTTCGGTTATATAGATAAAGATGATTTGGCAAATTCTAATAAGCATAGCTATATCCCTAAATTTATTCTTATTGAACCAAATAAGAAAATCTTTAGAGACGGCGGGGGAATAACTATCCTTTCATGCATATGTAGTTCTAGAAAGATAAAACCATTATATGTAAATGATCTTTTAGAGCATTTCGAAAAGATAATAGTTAATTACGACTTTGTTTATCTTCGTCTTCTCTTGCTTAAGATTAATTTAGATAAAACTAGGGAAACGCCTCAATTATTAAATTTAGAAGAAGCAAGAAAAATTAAAGGCAATAAAAGGGTTATAGACCTAATAAATATGGTAGAAGAAGCAAAGAAGAAATGAATAAATTTCAATGTCTCTTCATGAAGTCAAAGTATTTATATAGAGACATAATAAGATTTCTAGTAACGACATTTATTTATTGATATAGATTATAGAAGGAAGGAAATTTACATAAACATAAAAGATAAGAAAGAAAAGAATTGGCAAGAATAAAAAGCGAAAAGAATTTATTGTTTTACTTGGGGCGAATGGGTTTGAAAGTATTGATGAGAATACTGACATTTATTAATAGGAAAAGAACCAAATAAAGAAATGGTTGCTAAAGCTTTAAAAGATGAGATAGTCATAATAACTGAAAGTGAGTTTATTGATTTATTAGGTAGTTAATATAGCTCTTATGAAACATATAAATATAGGATGGGAAGTGGGTTTTATGCGATTCCTAATGCGAAAAAGTGCAAGTTCTTGCAAAAAAGGGAATTGGTGAAGTGGGCCATAGTTGAAGTCTATCTATATAGTGTTTAAAACGTTATAATTTTTGAAAGGAATAAAAATATGATAAAAATAATTGAGTCAATAATTGATGATTTTGCCAAACAAGGATTCGTTTTCTCAAACGAACAAGATTTTCAATTTCAAATGGCACTTGCTTTAAAAACATCTAATCTTTTTAAAGATATTAAACTGGAAGCGATTTCTTTAGAAGATAATTGGACTAAGGTTGAAAATTTGGTTAAAACCAATGGAAAAATAAGTAGGCAAAAGAAGCAATATCATGACATATTGGTTAAGCTATCAGAAGAAGAATATGTGTTGATCGAACTTAAATATAAAACGCCAAACAAGTTATGTTTGTATGAAACCGTGCAAGGGAAAACAATTACGTTTGTCCAAGGCGACTACAATATTGGTGCATACGATTTTATTGAAGACATATCTAGACTGGAGAGAATATCTAAAAGGCACATGCCAGGCGAGATACAAAAATATATTAAAAAGTCTTATGCAATTATTTTAACAAATGACAAAAACTACAGATATAATGATTTTAAAAACTCTCTTTGGAAAAATTATTCTATAGTCGATAATAAGAAATTTAATAAAGGCAAAATTAAGTTTTTAATCAACGGGCAAGCGGTGAGCCAATATCAAAAGGGAAGAAACTTTGTCGAAATCGACTTAATAAATGATTATCCTAAATTTAAATGGGAAGATTATAAACTTTGTGATCTCAATGGCGTTCCTTATAACAACTATAAAGATGAAAAGGTTAATAAAAAGATTTACACTTGTCCTGGTTTTTCGTACTTAATAGTAGAAGTTCCCCCACAGAATCAATTTGCCAAAGTTGCCCCTCGACCTCTTTCAGATACGTTATAATCATATTCCTTCCTTGCCCTTATATTTATATATACCTAGTGTTTTTATTTTATAGCCACCTTATACTTTTAATATCTTAATTGGGGGATAAATATATGGCCTTTTCAGATGCTAGGATACATCAAATAGAATTGTTACTAACTTTAGATTATTTACTAAGGTTTACAGGTGAAAATCATCCAGCAACCCAAATAGATATATGCAGGCACGCTAATGATTTTGGACTTAAATATGATTCTAAAGCCAAAAGCAGTAATGATGTTAGAAGGCAAAGAATAGGGTGCTGCCTTAAGTTTCTAATGGAAGTAACAAGTAAATTCCCAGAAGAAGCTCCGTTTATCCTCTAACAAAATGATTCAGGTAAATATTATATCGAATCAAAGAATTATCTATCCGAAGACCAAGTTATAAAAATCCTAGCAGCTGTTAAAAATGATAGATATACCCAATATGAAGACACTTCTCTATTAATCGATAGATTCTTGGATTCTTTATTAAATGTTCATAATCGTGCTTTTTATTGATGAACTAGATAAATTAAATAAAGGGGTAAGGAAAAATAGACCATATGTAATATGAATTTTTAAAAACTAGGTCTATTTATTTAAAAAGTGTCAAAGATGCGTGTAATTGCATAATTAGCCAAATAATTCTAATGTATTGTCCGGTTCTTCTTATAAAACGCCCTTCTTAATCAAATTTTATTTGCTATTTGGCCATTTAGATTATAATAGTAACATGAAGAAGGGCGTTTTTATTGCCGTCATTCATATCCAATATATAAGTCGTAATAAAAATGAAAACTAGTCAACGTATATATTTGCCGTTCAAAAGACTAATAGGGATACTAGGCTCTTTTGTTGGGATTATAGTGTGCTTTGTTTTCCTGTGGTGGTGGGTTATCCCTGTTAATGCAATTGTTACAGGGGGACATCCATTCTTTGTTCAGGAAAGATATGGCAAGAACAAGAAGGTATTCAAGATGATTAAGTTTAGATCCATGAAGATGGATGCTGATCCTAATCTAGCTCCTAGCAACATGGGTGAGAAGAAGCAAAAGTCCATGGAGACCAAATTTGGTGCGTTCCTTAGAAAGACATCCATTGATGAGACTCCTCAGTTACTAAATATATTCGTTGGCCAGATGGCGTTTATTGGTCCTAGGCCTGGCAGTGCCCATAATGAGGAGTTTCTTAGGGAATGCAGGGAGAAATACACTCCTAGTGCCTTTGATGTTAAACCTGGCATCAGTGGATATGCCCAGATAAAGATGAAAAGGGAACACGATCCTGAATTTAAGGCAGAGTGGGATTCTAAATATGTAGAAAGAATGTCACTTTGGTTTGATATAGGGATATTTGGATATACTATTTTGAAGATTTTTGGTGCGGTTAAAGGAAGATGAAATGATACTCAATTAATTATTGTTTAATTGCAAACGATAAATTAAATAGTGATAATAAATTGTCTTAATATTTTTTGGAATGATCTAATGAAAATTTTGTTTGTAGAGCCTTATGAATCATCGTTGTTTTGTTTTAGAAAAGAGCTTTTAGATGCGTTGATAGCAGATGGCCACGATATTGTTTTGTGCATTACTGAGACAAAAAAAATTACTGATCAATATTTTAAAAAGACAAAAATCATAGATGTTCCAATAGATTTAAAAAACAAGGGATTGTTTTCAAACGTTAAGCTGAAAAGAACTTATAAACGTATAATAAAGCAAGAAAAACCTGATCTTGTCTTATCTTTTACTATTAAACCAAATATTTATTGTGGAATGGCCGCTAAAAAAACTCCAATAATTGCAAATATTACTGGCTTGGGTAATATGTTCAAAAGTCGTGGACTTCTATATTACCTTGGTGTTTTTCTATACAAAATTTCATTTAAAAATGTAGATTGGGTATTTTTTCAAAATAATGATTGCCTGTCATTTTTTAAAAACAATAGAATTCATGTTAGCCGTTATAAAATAATTCCTGGATCCGGAGTAAATACTGAAAAATTCAAGCCACTCGACACCCGCAAGGACACCGGGGTGAGAAATTTCCTATTCGCATCCAGGCCTCTGAAGGAAAAAGGATTTGATTTGCTTGTTGAATCAATTCCCGAAGTCGTAAAAATAAATAAAAACGTTCATTTTAATTTTCTTTGTTCCGAAGAGGAGTTTATGCAAAGGGATTTGGCAAAACGAGTGTTTGAAGAAAATGGTAGTTATATTACAATACTGGGAAGAACTGACAATATGAGGATGGTATATTGCCAAAATGATTTTCTTGTCTCTCCGTCTTTCTATAGAGAGGGAATATCGAATGTTCTCCTTGAAAGTTTGGCGTGCGAAAGACCGATAATTACAACCGACGATAACCCGGGGTGCCTCGAAACGTTGGCGGAAGGAAAAAATGGCCTCGGTATAAAGTCAAATGATTTAAAATCATTAATTTTTGCTCTAAATAAAGCGGCAGCGATGTCTAATGATGAAGTTGAAAAGATGGGCAAAAATGGCAGAGAGTTTGTAATACAACAATTTAGTAGAGACTTTGTTTTGAAAGAATATCTTGATGTAATAAAAGGGATGAAAAATGCCAAGGAAAAATAAAGGTTGTTTCTCGCTTCTAATCATGGCGTTTTTCCCTTGCCTACTTTGTTCTTGCGGGCAGGATACGCCTGATATAAGTGTTGTCTATACAGAGCCAATTGTTGCTGGTCCTTTTGTTGAGGGAAACATTGCCGGTACTCTTGAACATGTTACATACTATGACAAACATGACATTTGGGATTTCAGATCCTTATACATCCAACTAGTTTTTTCGGACAAAAAAGCTGAACTTTCAATGTATGATTCGTTTGTTTCTTATGACTGTGATCCGCTGAAACCATCCGCTGGAGTGAATTCTGTCAGAATATTTAATTGCAAGTATCAAGATTTCAAGGGTAATTTTCACGATATTGGCGAGCGTACTTTTTCTATTTCAATTCAAGACTATCCATATGCCGACTCTGTTTCTGAAAAAATGGCTATAATTCTACCGGCGATTTTTGTCATGATTTCTATAGTTTTGATTGTTTTTCTAAGTTTAAAAAAAGAGAATGTTAATGAAAAATAATGCTTTGTCATGCTCAAAATTTGAAAATTGGAATGATGTATTTCTTATTTTTGGGCGTTATTTGTTCACACTCGCCGTTGTTTTGTGCCCTGTTTTACTGCTTTACAAGGCGTTTTCGACAGTTACGTATTTCGATGTATTGAGTTTCATAGCCTGCGTTCTTATATTTGTAGGATTGCTTATAAGAGGAACATTTTTTTGTCTATTTAGGGATTGCTTTGTAAAATTAATCCCTTTTACGTTTGTTGTTGCTATTTCTATAGTCTTTTCTTCTTGCCTTTTCGGTTTTAGAACGGATGTTTTGCTAAGAACTTTTAGATACATTTATTATTTGCTTTTAATTATCTTTTTTAGCAAGTATTTCAACATAAAATTTGGTTTTAGACTGTATGAGATTTTTTGCGTTTTTTCTACAATTTTTATATTCATCCAATTTTTTTGCTTAAAAATTACTGGCTACTACATTTCGGGGTACGTTAAATTTTTGCCAATGATTGATGAATATTTAAAGTCTTTTGGCCAGAATTCGTCCTTAGCAGTTATAAGACCTAGATCGTTTTTTCAAGAGCCTGCTCATTATGCGACTTATGTTAGTATTTTTATGTTTCTTGATTATATATATTTAAAAAGAAATAAGCTTTCCGGTTTTATCGACTTGTTTTTGTTTTTTGGAATTGTTATTTCTTCCTCAACGACCGGTATTGTCATGGGCCTTGTATGTATTCTTTTCTATTACGTGGCACTTTTTACGAAAAAAAATAAAAAGGAAATTATTTTTTATAGTACTTTGTTTTTTGCAGCTTTAGTGTTTTTGATAATTTTGCTTTTACTTGGTAAACTGGACAATTTGATTGAAAAAGTTACGAGTGTTGGATCCTTTTTGGCTAGATTCGATTCTTATAGACACATCTTTGACTTTTCAACGGTCTTTAGCGGTTTTATTAGCCTGAGTATTGGTAGGGGAATGGTGCCTTCAGGCATATATTTTGCCGGCTTTTCAAGAATTTTATTTTATTTTGGATTAATTGGACTATTTTCATTTTCTTATTCCCTTGTGACGAATAGAAAATTTCTTCCTTACGTTATATTTTTCATTATTTTAAACCTAGGGACAGAATGTGCACTCGGACCCTTTGCTGTATTATTTTTCACAACTTATTTGTCACTGGGGAGATCGGAACCGTCTCTTTTTTCTTCTTTAACCAAAAGAAACGACATTCGATATCTTTCCTTGAGGATTTAATTTATATGAAAATTTTATTTGCTTGTAATAGCTTGATAAGCGGTGGAGCCGAAAGATTGTTGAGCCAACTGGTTCCAAAAATCAAAAACGCTGGCAATGATTGCCGCCTTCTACTCCTTTCATCAAAAGATAGCAGGTATTTGGATGCTTTTAGGGCTAACGAAATAGAAGTTACTGTTGTTCCAGACTCTTGCAAAACACATTTTGCAAAAATGAATTACGTCAAAAAGTATATTAAAAATGGCAATTTCGACGTAATCCACGCCAACTTGTTTCCCATGTTTTATTATTTGGCTTTTTTGAAAAAGTCATTTAGAAAAAGTACAGTGCTAACTTTGACGGAACATAGTACCAGTAATAAGAGACGTAAGCATTTTGTTTTCAGATTAATTGAAAGATTTGTATATTCGAAGTACGATGCCAAAATCTGCATAAGCAAAGCGACTGAGGAAAACTTGATTAAGTGGCTAGCGGTAGATGCAACTGATGATTCGTTTGTTGTAATAGAAAATGGCATCGACTTTTCAATAATAAATAAAACACCACCGGTGGAAAGAAATGCAATTTTTAGCAATGCTTCGAGCGAAGACTGCTTCCTTGCTATGGTTGGCTCATTCACCTCTGACAAAAATCATTCATTTATTTTAGACGTTCTTTCTTGTTTACCGTCTAGATTTAAGCTTTTGCTTTTAGGGGAAGGGAAATTAAAAAATGAAATCGAAAGTAAAGTACATGTTTTAAATTTAGATAATAGAGTTGCTTTCGGCGGTTTTGTGTCTAACCCATACTCTTTTATTAAAGCCTGTGATATTGTTATAATTCCGTCTAAAAGAGAAGGATTTGGCTTGATAGCTGTTGAAGCTATGGCTTGTGGAAAGCCGATTGTGTGCTCTAATGTGGATGGTTTGCGTTCAGTTGTAAATGATGCAGGTATAAAATGTAACTTAATAGTAGAGGAATTTGCTAGCGCAATTAAAACAATAGAAAAAAACGCGAGTGTCTATATTGAAAGGGGACAAGCAATGGTAGCTAACTACGATATAAAACTTACGGCAGAAAGATACCTTAGCCTTTTTGAATATCTTGTCCTTAAGAAAGGAAAAAACGATGAAAAAAGAAAATAACAAAAGAATTCTTTTTGTTTTAGATACTTATCTACCAAAGCCGTTTGCTAATGCTGTTTGTGCTCAGAATTTGATAGATGAATACGTAAACAATGGATTTGATGTAGATATAGTATGTTTAGAGCAACCTCGCTATGCTATGCCCAAGAATTATGGCGGACATAATATATATGCTGTAAAACCCAACATGTCTTTAAATTGCTTTCTTTTAAGCCAAGAGAAACAAAAAGAGTTTTCCGGTAAACTTTATAGAATTTTTGGCAGAATTTTATCTTGTGGCTTCAAATTACTCTTTTTGCCACTTGTTCCGCTTAATAGTTTTTCCTTACCGCGTAGATATTCTAAATGTATTGAAAAATTGTTGATGGAAAAGCAATATTTTGGAATAGTATCTACTTTGTCGCCGCTTGAGGGTAATCTTGGGATTTCACGATTAAGGGCCAAAGGTAAACTAAATATTCCTTGGGTTATTTTTTGCTTTGACACATTTGTCGATGTTAAAGGGAGACTGCATAAGAACGTTTATAGTAGACATTATAAATCTCCGCTTTGGTACAAATATTTGCTAAGTAAATGCAATGGCTATTTATTTGTCGAATCTAGAAGCGACGAATATGATCAAAATGATTTAAAGAAATGGTCTTCGAAGTTGGCCGTTTCCGATTTGCCAATGATTACAATTGATAAGAAATACCCGGTTTTATCGGTAGATATTGATGAAAAAGCTGAAAATTTTGGATATTTTGGGTCAATAGGTGGTGAACATTATCCTTATAGCGATTTGCTGGATTTTTTCTTTTCCCTACCAAACGATAGAAAGAGGGTTCTTCATTTCTTTATTAGAGGAGCCATTTTTAAAAACGGTGACTTTAAAAGGGAAAACGATTTCAAAAAAATAGTGATTCATGGATATGTCGATCAAGACCATATGATTAATTATATGGAGAAAATGGATTATCTTATTAGTCTTAAATATACAGACCAAATTTCCGCCAAAATATTTCAGTATATTTCTATGCGAAAAAAAATAATTCACTTTTCTGGTGCAGAGAACGACCCTGATGTCCATTATTTAAACAAATATGATAATTGTCTTTTGCTTAAGCCTAAAGAAATGACCATATCTCAAATGATTAACTTATTTGAATTAAAAAAATGGAGTTTGCAAAGCGACAAAAACTCTATACAAAAATGCTTTGAGAAAAACGATCCAAAGTATAGTTGCAAAGTTATTAGTTCCTTCTTCGATAACTTTTATGGTGAACAAAAATGAAAACAGACGAATATAAACCAAGTATTAAAAAAAATGTCATTTTTAGTTTTGTTGCTCAAGTAATTGGCTACATTTCCCCTCTTGTGGTTTCGCCGTATATCTCCAGGGTGCTTGGCCCAAGTAATTTAGGTATTTTTTCTTTTTGTTATTCTTATGCTCATTACTTTGTTTTATTTGCTGCTTTTGGGTTTGCTGATTTGGGGTCAAAGCTAATATCAAGTAGGCGGGCCGACCTTTCAAATAGGAACAAATGCTTCTGGAGCATTGTTTTTTCAAGATTGTTTTTTGTTTTTGTATCATCAACTGTCTATATTGCTCTTATCGAATTGTCTGCTTTTGGTAAGCTTGACGATTCCAGAGTGATGCTTGTTTTTTTATTGCTGATACTGTCTACTGCCTTCGATATTACGTTTTTCTTTAGAGGAATAGAGAAAATAACGTATATTTTTTCTACAACTGCCGTTGTTAACCTTATTTACGTTGCTTCAGTTTTTGTTTTCGTCAAGAGTAGTGACGATCTTCTTTTATACACGTTTTTAAAAACACTTAGTCTGTGCTTGGTTTACTTTTCTTTGTGGTTTTTTTCTTTTAAGCGAATTGGGAGACCTTATTTTTCTTTTAAGGAAATTATGTCAACATCAATAGAGGCGGCTAAATTTTTTCTTCCAACTGTTGTCATGAGTGTTGGCGATTCTTTAGACAAAACATTGATTGGTCTTTTTTCAAATACAGTTCAAGTGGGTTTTTATGAACAAACTTTTAAAGTTGCCACTCTTCTTTCCTCGACTGTGTCCGCGATATCGCCGGTAATATTATCTAGAATTTCCATTCTCAAAAGTGAGGGAAGTGCAGAGGAAATTAAAAATCTTGCTTCAAAATCATTGATATTAGCCATAGTTTTGTTAGCGCCTCTTGTGTCTGGACTATATATTATTGGCACTGACTTTGTCATTTTGTTTTTTGGCACTGATTTTTCGGATGCTGTATCCGTTTTGTTTTGGCTTTTGCCTGTTGCTTTTATTTCTGCCTTGACCTCTATATTAATTTCTTCATTTTATTATCCGTTTGGAAAGACGTGGATTGTTTCGTCAGTTATCTTCGCTTCTATAATTTTGAATGTTTCGGTATCCATCGCCCTTTTGAAGCTGACTACGCTTGGTGCATCTGCAGCTGCAATAGGAACTATGGTTGCGAATGCATTTGCTTTTTGCCTTTTGCTTATCTTCGCTAGAAATATTATTGATTTCAAAACCATATTAAAGGATGTTTTAAAGGTTATTGGTAGTTTATTTGTTATGTGTGTTCCACTAGTCTTGCTGAATCATTTTGTGTTCAGGACTCTTATAACAAATACTTTATTAAAAATTTGCTTAGATATTTTGATAGGTGGATTTCTATATTTTTTCGCTTCCATATTATTTAAAGAAAAATTTGTGATTGAACACGTGAATAGGCTTATAAAACGTAGGAGAACTTGATGATTAAAAAAATATATAATTTTGCAATAGAAGTTGTTTGTAAATTGAAATTGCGTTTTGCTGGCAATTTTGTTGGCATGCGATCGAGAGTAAATAAAAGCACAAAATTCGAGGGCAGATGTGTTATCTATGAAGCTGATGTTAGGTTTAGTGAAATTGGGTTTGGGAGTTATGTTGGGTCAGGCATTTTGAGAGAGTGTTCAATAGGCCGCTTTACTTCAATTGGCAATAATGTAAATGTAATTTCCGCTACACACCCAATGAATTTCGTTTCAACCTTTCCGGGTTTCTATAAAACCGAAAATTCTAATTTGTTTAGTACTAATACAGGTATTATATTTAACGAGCAAAAAAAATGTTCTGACGGAAAGTCTTGCCACATTGGGAACGACGTATGGATTGGGTCAGGCGTTACAATACTCGGCGGTGTAACTATAGGTGATGGGGCGGTTATTGGCACGGGTGCGGTTGTAACTAAAGATGTTTTGCCTTATTCTGTTGTGGCTGGTGTTCCAGCTAAGATAATTAAATTTAGATTTGATGAGCACACCGTTGAAAAACTAATGAAAATAAAGTGGTGGGACTGGAATATTGATTTAATTTCTAAAAGCTCCTTTTTGTTTGGTGATGTTCAACGCTTTATAGATGCATACTCTTGGGAGGATTAATATGGAAAACAAATGTATTGTATTCGGACACGAACATCATAATTCGCTTGGACAGGTAAGAACGCTTGGTGAGCACGGAATACGAGTAATTGCTGTGATATTGAAAGACAATTCAAAAATTACATCTTCTAGTAAATATGTTTCTGAGAAATACTTTGTAAATAGTGTTGAACAAGGTTATGACCTAATTATAAAGAAGTGGGGTCACGAGCCTCAAAAGCCTTTTATTTTCACTTCTGATGATATAATTACTAGTTATTTAGATCAGAGGTATGACGAAATAAAAGATAAGTTTTATTTTAACAATTGTGGTCGGCAGGGTTTAATTACTTTCTACATGGATAAAACGCGAATGTGTAAGATTGCCTCAGAACATGGCTTTGAAATCCCAAGACTATTTAAGCTTGATCAAAATTCTGACATAAACGAAATTCAGTTTCCGGTTATAACAAAAGCGAGTGCTTCATTGCACGAAAATTGGAAGGATGATTCCTGTGTGTGCAAATCGTCTCAAGAATTAATGGCAGCAATTAAAAAATATGGCAAAAATGATATTATTGTTCAGGAATATATTGAAAAGGATAACGAACTTTGTCTTGAAGGCTATTCTTATAATGACGGCAACGATGTGTTTGTTTCGGTAGGAATTACTTTTAAATACTTAGTCAATGGTGCTTATGCTCATTATTTGAATGTTTTCAATTTTCATGACGAAGAACTTATTCAAAAAGTTAAACGCCTATTATCGTTTTTTAAATATAACGGCGTGTTTGAGGTTGAATTTATCAAAAGCAAGTCTGGAAAACTTTACTTCCTGGAAATTAATTTTAGGAATTCTGCCTGGGGCTATGTTACCCAAAAAGTAGGCATGAGCACTTCTTATGGCTGGATTATGTCGACTTTGTCGAAGGGAGTATTCTCTATGCCCCAAATAAAAATTAAAGATGGATATACTGCGATGTCTGAATTTTCTGACTTTAAAATAAGAGTTCTTGGTCGAATGATTGGCTTCCGTGAATGGAGGAAAGAGTTTAAAAATTGTGACTGCAAGTATTATTACAATAGAGATGATAAAAAACCATTTTTCCATGCTTTGAGATACAAAATAGTAAAAACTTTATTTCGTCCAAAAAATAAATAATAAAAGGAAAAACATTATGCAGTTTGTAATTAGACTAGACGACGCTTGCGAAAAAATGGATGTAGATAAATGGTGGAAGATGGAATGCTTGCTCGACAAATACTCGATAAAGCCACTTGTTGGTCTGATTCCGGAATGCCTTGATAATGATATGTCGGAATTCGAGTATAATCCAGATTTTTATAGTAAGGTGGTAAAAAGGTGGAAAGACAAGAAATGGACATTTGCTCTTCACGGGCTCCACCATACAAAAAATACCAGTTGTGGCGGTTTAAATCCTATAAATCAAAAATCTGAATTCGCTGGTTTATCTTTGCAGGTCCAAGAGCAGATGATTTCTAAAGCAATAAATCTTTTTTATGAAAAAAACTTGAATCCTTCTGTTTTTTTTGCTCCGTTCCATACGTTTGACAAAAACACTTTATTGGCATTAAAAAAATGTACGAACATAAGAATTATTTCCGATACCATTGCCAGCAAACCGTATAAAAAATATGGGTTTACTTTTGTTCCTCAACAGTCGGGGCACGCTTGTAATGCACTTGTAAAATTAGCGACTTTTTGTTTTCATCCGAACATTATGCAAGACGAAGACTTTGAAAAATTGGACTTATTTTTAAAAAATCATTATCTTGATGCCGCTCCGTTCCCGACTACCGAAGCAAACAATAAGAAAACTTTCTATGATTATATTTTGTCTAATTTGTATTTTTTAAGAAAAAAGATAAAACGAGCCTTTCGAAACAAATAGTTTTTTTGCGTTTTAAACATGTTTAATAGTTGTAAACAAGGCATCCATGTAATTCATTGCTAAGCTATAACCGCATTTATTCCAAAAAATGGAATATGACATTTGTCAATTTTGGCATAAACAAACAATAGTGCCAATCGTTAATGACGGATTCGGTACTTGGATACCATTTGTTGCAACGATTCTACCAAGTAATAAAAAGGAATAAAGTCATATTGTCCTTAATGTTTTTTTATATCTATTGTAAAATACAGTCATTATGAATATTTCAATAGCAGGAACGGGATATGTTGGATTATCTAACGCGATAATCTTGGCGCAGCATGATAAGGTGTATGCTGTAGATGTAGTTAAATCCAAGGTTGATTTAATTAATAATAAAAAGTCGCCTATTGTAGATGAAGAGATTGAAGAATATTTAAAGACAAAAGATTTAGATCTCGAAGCTACAACAGATGGAGATGATGCATATAGGAAATCTGATTTGGTTATTATTGCCACGCCTACGAATTACGATAGCAAGACCAATAAGTTTGATACATCTTCGGTTGAATCCGTTATCGAACAAGTTAAAAGGGTTAATCCAGATGCGTGGATTATAGTCAAGTCAACCGTGGGAGTTGGGTTTACTAAACACGCTAGAGAAAAACATGGATACGATAAGATTTTGTTCTCCCCTGAGTTTTTAAGAGAAGGGAAGGCTTTATATGACAACTTATATCCTTCTCGCATTATTGTTGGAGTTCCAGAGAAAAAAGAACCATATCTATCAAAGGCAAAAGAGTTTATAGAATTGCTAAAACAAGGTGCGATTAAAGAAAATATAGAAACACACATTTTAGGATGCACAGAAGCAGAAGCAGTTAAGTTATTCTCTAATACCTATTTAGCATTGAGGGTAGCCTACTTTAATGAATTGGATACATTTGCCAAGACAAAGGGATTAGATACTCTTGATATTATTCAAGGTGTATGTGGAGATCCTAGAATTGGAAATTACTATAACAATCCATCTTTTGGGTATGGTGGGTATTGCTTACCAAAAGATACAAAGGAACTAAGGGCTAATTTTGAAGATGTTCCTGAGAATCTAATTTCCGCTATTGTCGAATCCAATAGGACAAGGAAACAGTTTATATGTGATGATATCCTTGAACTTGCTGGTTATAAAAATGATGGCAGAGATAACATTACAATCGGTATATATAGATTAACAATGAAATCAGGATCTGATAATTTCAGGCAGTCATCCATTCAAGGGGTAATGAAAAGGCTTCAAGCCAAGGCTGTTAAAATTGTTATATATGAACCAACTCTTAAAGAAGATGAATTCTTTAACTGCAGGGTTGTAAGGGATTTTGATGAATTTAAGAGACTATCGAAGGTAATTATTGCAAATAGATACGATTTGTCTTTAGACGATGTTAAAGATAAGGTATATACAAGAGATTTACTTAGAAGAGATTAATTTATGAAGGTATTGGTAACAGGTGCAGCAGGCTTTATAGGCTCATTCTTATGCAAAAAGCTATTAGAGACTACTAATGATGAGATAGCGGGTCTAGATAACCTAAATGATTATTATGATGTTTCTTTAAAAGAAGCACGTCTAGAAATGCTTAAGGCATGTAATAATTTTATCTTTATTAAGGGTGATATCTCGGATAAGCCTTTTATTGATCAATTGTTTGGTAAATATAAATTTGATATTGTTGTTAATTTAGCAGCTCAGGCTGGCGTTAGATATTCGATTGACCATCCTGATGTTTATATAAATTCAAATATAATTGGCTTTTATAATATTCTTGAGGCATGCCGTTATCATCCTGTTAAGCATCTTGTATATGCTTCATCTTCTTCTGTTTATGGCGGTAATAAAAAAGTACCATTCTCAACCGAAGATAAAGTTGATAATCCGGTTAGCCTATATGCCGCTACAAAGAAATCCAATGAGCTTTTGGCACATGCCTATAGCAAACTCTATGACATTCCTACTACCGGACTAAGATTCTTTACCGTATATGGCCCAATGGGTAGACCTGATATGGCATATTTCTCTTTTACTAATAAATTAATAAAAGGTGAAACTATTGAAATATTCAATTACGGTAACTGCAAGAGAGATTTTACCTATATCGATGATATAGTCGATGGGATTGTCAAAGTAATGAACAAAGCACCGGAAAAAAGAAATGGTGATGATGGACTACCTATTCCCCCATATAAGATTTATAACATCGGTAATAGCAATCCTGAAAACTTATTGGATTTTGTTCAAATTTTATCTGAAGAACTTGTTAGGGCAGGGGTGCTTCCCAATGATTATGATTTTGAATCCCATAAGAAACTTGTCCCAATGCAAAAAGGTGATGTACCTGTTACATATGCGGATGTAAGTGAACTAGAAAGGGGTTTTGGTTATAAACCATCAACGTCACTTAGAGATGGGTTAAGAAAATTTGCTGAATGGTATTCTAAATTTTACATGGCAATTAGGTAAAAAATTATTTTCACTTTTGATTATTCTTTAATGACAACTTACTATTCTTATAATAGTAGAAATCGGATAATTCATAATAACCTGATTAGAAGAACGGCCAAGAACCGTTTTAGAAAGACGATTATTAATTTTATAGAGCAAGCAAATAGCATATTAATGAAAGGGTTGGCTTATGATGAATGCAAGAATTAATTCATTTAAAATATTTCGTGAAGTCGCTGAAGACATATATAAAAAAATCGACAAGAAAAGACCAGAAAAATCTTTTGATTACATAATAGCGTTTACTGTTAATTGCTCATTTTCGTGCGAGCTTGGCCTTAAGGCAATTATTGCTGAGCGCTATTCGGAAGTCAAAGGCCATTTTTTGGATAAATTGTTCGATCAGTTAGAACAAGAACAGAAGAATTTTATAATTGCTAACATGCCGTCTTTGGTAGATAAAAGTGAAACATCGAAAGAATTTCGAGACTTGACTACAACTGTTTCCAATAATTACGTTGATTGGCGTTATTATTATGAAAAAGACTTGAATACAAATTGGCTTTTTCTTTACGAATTGATGAATGCAATCAATCTCTATTTTGACGGCAATAATTATTTGGTTTATTTAGAGAGCTTAATGAAATAATTGTATAATTAAAATAGAAGCAAGGAGATTATATGTCTTATAGAAATGGAACTTATACAGCGTTTTATGTTGACGAGCCTTTTGTTGATGGCAGAAATTCCGTCACAAAATTTGATTTTTGCTATTTTAACTTATTAAAGGCTTGGAAATCTGAAGATGACTCTTTTCCTTTTATTGATTCGCATCAAAAAACATATCAAGTTCGTGATGGAAGTGATTTTGTAACCACGCTTGTTCCTAGAATAAGAGAAAGATTAAGAAATTCGAAGAATATTATCTTATTCTTATCGTCCCATACAAAACCAAGTAGAGCCCTTCTCGAAGAAATACAGTACGGATCTATCGAATTAAGACTGCCGATTATCATTGTTTATCCAGAATTTAGAACGAATTCAGAGATACATGGTAATGATGGTTTGAGTGACAAAGCGAATATATTGATTGATAAAATACCATGTTTGAGAAAGGCTATGAATTTTGTTCCTACCGCCCATATTTTAATGAATAAAAACGATATATCTGCCTGCATCGATTTTAGCAAGCTTTCAGTCCTAACGGCAGAAGATACTTTAATTTATACTTATCAAGATTGATTATGGGACGCAGTTATATAAAAGACAAACTGCTTGCCGCATATGTACCAAGCAAGCAGACCGAGATCACTTTTTCCAAAATGGTAGACGATATAAACTGGTATGACGATTTTGAAAACATAGACTTCTTCATTTCGTATTCATCCAGGGATAAATTACTTGTTAAGCAATTTACGGAATTTTTAATGGATCAAATAAGCGACTGTTCCGTTTATGCATATGCCTTCGATGCGAAAGCAGTCAAAAACTCTTCTGAAGTCAGTCTTGATAGAATAGAAAAATTTCTTGAAAAAGCTAAAATAGTTTTCTTTCTGCAAAGCGATGATTCGATAAAGTCATATTGGTGTGCCTGGGAATTGGGGTATATATCGGCGATTGATCCTACTAAATGCATAATTGTTAGGGTTAATTCCGACGATTCTTTTACTAAACATAGAGAATATTTGAGAGCTTATCCAAGACTCATGATATCTAAATCATCAAAAAACAAATTCGCTAAAAATGGCTTTGTTCTATTTGTTCTTCGCCCCGATGATAAAGTCGGAACTCCACTCGTTAGTTATTTATCTGGCTTTAGAAAATTTCTGAAAGTCGATTGGGAAGAAGCCATGGATACATTTGTTAAATAATAGGAGCATAACTATGTGGCGTGTAAAATGTTTAAAACAGTCATTTAAATTTGGAACCGGTGTTTCGTCTTTCATTGGAGTTTTCATAACCTTTTTTCCTTTTGGGCAAAAATGGTGGATTGGAATCATGACTGTATTATTGGTTTTTATTATTGCATCACTTGGGGCTTTGCTTTGCTTTTTGCTAAGGAAACATAGGAAAATTGCTTCTTTTGCTAATCATTCAATTTCTGCAACCTATGGGAATATTTTTTCTGTTAAGTCTAAGGAAAAACCAGTTATTGTAATTCCTGTTAATACTTCTTTTGATTATATTGTTGAGGGTAGTTTGAATGTAAAAGATCCAATAGTTAATCCCACAT
This sequence comes from uncultured Caryophanales bacterium, assembly GCA_902464635.1. Classification (GTDB taxonomy): domain Bacteria; phylum Bacillota_I; class Bacilli_A; order RFN20; family CAG-826; genus Alloenteromonas. The sequence goes on from CABQKC010000001.1 coordinate 100,811, forward strand.
CATTGCAGGGCCAATTAATAAAAAAACTAACTAATTTAGAAAGCAATAACATTAAAAGCCTTGGAGCAGAAATTGAAGACGCTATTAAAATTCAAGGATTAGTCGCTGAAAGCGTGATTAATAAAAGGGGAAACCAAAATGTTTATAAACTAGGTTCTTATATCTTTTTAGAAAGAGATGATTGTTCATATATGCTATTTGCACTTACGGATTTCGATGAACATAATGTCGTTGTTCCAAAACCGGTTGATACTTTTGCAAAACTTATTAATGAGTTAGTATCCGATATTAATAATTGTCAAGGAAGGCCTGTTTATATTCCGATAATGGGAGTTGGGTTATCTGGTTTCGGTATTGATCATAAGAATTCTTTTTCGCTGATAAAAGAAGCGTTGCTATCAAAAAAGCTTACGCTAAGAAATGACGTAACTATTGTTATTTATGATGGTGATAGAGAAAAAGTTTCGATTGATGATTAGGAGTGAAACATGGCACATAGATGTTTTATTAGTTTTAAAAAAGAAGATTCATTTTATAAAGATACTATAGTTAAGAGACTAAATGATTGTGGCATTCCTACAAACGTTCTTGATAAAACAATAGACTCGGAAGATATTGATTATGTTATTCAATATATAAGAGAGCATTACATGTCAAACACTACTGTGACTATATTTTTAATCGGTAAACATTCATCCGAATATGAAGGGCTGGATGCTTTTGGAAACAATCACCAAAGTTTTATTATTAGAGAACTTCGAGCCACTCTTTTGGATAAGAGCGGAAGCCCTAGAGATGGATTACTTGGAATAGTGCTTCCGGAAATGTACGACATTGTATTTACCGGAAAGTATGAGTGCTCACATTGTCATAGAATTGTCGATTATGTGAACATTAATCCTTCGACAACGATTAAAGAATTTTGTGATAACTATTATTTACACAAAAACAACTGCGGCAATTATGATGAAGACGGACGTTTTTGCGTAGTTGTTCGGTTAGAGGAATTTTTAAAGAATCCTAAAATTTATATAGATAGAGCATTCGAAAAAACAAAGCAAGAAATTAGTAAAGAAGTTCGATTTAGAAACATTACTCACGATGGAAAATATTAGGTGACTGTTATTTGCTCGGTTTGTAATTGTTGCACTGAGAATTATTTTTAATTGCTTTGGTTAGCGTGAAAGTAGCATCAATGAAAATGTCTATTTTGGTGTGCCCAAACAAAAATGGAATATGCTTTATCAATTTGTGTTTCGTAATTGACAACATTTTTATTAACGAAAACTCGTTAATATGGTTGTGATGGCTCCACTAGGCACTCTTATATTCTTAAGCACCGTTGTTTTCCTTTGCTTAGAAAGACATATATTCTTTATGCATGGAAATGTTCAGGATCGGGATCAACCATTTCCATATTCCTATAAACACACAATTAACCAAAAATAAGGATGATTCTTTCTCAAGCCTTTATAGAATGTGAATGGATGGTAGTGGATGATCGCTCTAATGATGATTCTTTTTCTTATATTAAGAACCTAACTAAGGGAGATTCTGGAATAACTGTATTAAAGACTAATAAGAACGGAGAAACTGTCGTCGCTAGAAATGTTGGATTAAGACATGCGAATGGTAGATATATTACCTTCTTGGATTCCGATGATCTATTAGATTCTGATTATTTAGAGAAACAATTAGAATTTATTAAAGAACATGGTCCTCTTACATTCAGTGGATATAGAAGAAAGGCTAAACATACTTGTACAGACTTTCTAGTTCCTGAAATAGTAGATTATAAAACCGCGTTAAGTGGTAATCCCTTTCTTGCTTAACTACTATGTATGATAGATTCATTATAGGGAAAGTATATTTCCCAGAGGATATAGATAGACCAGAGGAATATGTCTTTTGGCTTAATATTCTTAGAAAGGGGATTATTGCTAGAGGTAATCCTTTAGTTTTAGCGACCTATAATATTATTGAAGGAAGTAAATCTTCTAATAAGTTTAAATTAATTGGATGTATGTATAAGCTTTATCATAAAACCCAAGGTATTAATTGGTTTAAGAGTTGGATATATGTAATTAGATGGGCTTTGTATGGAAATAAGAAATAAAGGAATGTAAGGCGGGGGCTTAAAAATGTTGTGGCCTGACTGGAACTGTTTTTTGCTTTTACTTAAGTGTTATAATTCAGGTATGGATAGTGCCTACAAGATAATTTCGTTTGATTATGGAAAAGGAGCCAATTCATCTAGAATATTAATCGAAGACGCTACGTCAAAGAAATTATTAAAATTTACTGATTTGAGAGAAGATTATTTTGATAGCGCATATACACCGAAGCTTTTTTCCGTCAATAGTCCAAAGTATGCCAAATTGAACAAGTGTGATACTTCTTATATTTACGAATATGAGTTTATAGATGGCTTTTTATTACGCGAGTGTGCAGTCGACGACGAGTTGTTTTTAAATCTCATCAAAATGCTAGTATTCTTCTTTTCAAGCGATTTGTTTGTTTGGGATTGCCACATCGATAATATAATTGTCAAAAATAAAAAACCATATTTTGTTGATTTTGGCGGAATCAAAAAGCAACCATTTACCGAGAGGCACTATATCTTTGATTTTGATCCTTATGATTGCCCAGAGGAATTCTCGGCTGATAATTATCCTGAATCATATAACACAGAAACATTTACGATATATTGGTTGGCTGACCAATTAATAAAACGGTGCAAGTGTATTTTTTCTAAAAAGGCAACGGCCGTTTTGACTAAAATGCATTCAACGGCTATTAAAAATAGATATATTTCTTTTAATGTAATTGTTAAAGAGCTGCTTAATTCATCCTTAGCGTAACGTTTCTTGGATTGCATAGGCAGTTTAACCGACATTTTGTTGATGTTCTTTTATATTTATAATTTTCTCATGAACGTTTTTCCTCTAACTTTTAGCATAGATTCGATTAAAATAAATGTAACATCATGAACTTATGAAGAGGTAATTATGGACGCCAACCAGCAAATGAGAGATTTACTAAATAATCAAAACGAGAATTTTCGAAACAATCAACTTGTTTGTTCTATATATTCATTGGCTGAAGCTCAAAAGGAATCTAATAATATTTTAAAGCAACAGTGCGACATTCTTCAAAAAAGAAATAAAATGCTTGAAGATGAATTAATAGACTCAAGAAACGAAGTAAAGAGAGCGACGATTTTTAATATTTTAAGTGCATCAATTGCCTTCGCCTCTTTAATCGCAACTATTTTAATTGGTTTTTTGGCCAAATGATATTGCTATATAGTTTTAAATTTAATCAGTATTTTTTGAAAACAATTAAGAAGACGTTATGATAAATTCGCCATTATTTATTAAATAAAGTTTTCGGTTGGTATTATATAATAATAAAAATAAGGTTTTATGCATGAGATGATTACGTTTACTAGGAAGTTAAATATTAAGGACCCTTTTGAAGCGAATATTTTCTTTAGAAAACTTTGGACGACTTTAGATGAATTAGAAATTTCAAAAGGGAGGAAAGGAAATGGTTGGCAATTCATGCCTGACGAATTGCAAAATGGCGAAATATCGCTTGGTTTTTGTAGTGCCACAGGAGAGGTTATTGTAAGGATGAACGATAACGGTGGCGTTGATGCTATTACATTTAAATGTTTAGAAATTGACAAAACAAGCATTAACAGTTGTGTGGATAAAGCGCTAGATAAAAATAATAAGCCAAGAGATTATTGCTGTTTTTACCATTGCAAATCATCCGATAGAGACAAAATAGTTAATTCATCGTATGAGAATGTTTTTGTTTTTTCGCCGAAAGATGGAATGATAGATATTTGCTTTAATATTAAAGCTTTTGGAACAAAAGACGCTAAACATGTGCTGTTGAATATGCTTCCCTATGTGACAGCTTTAATATTTGTCTACTACAAACGTTGCGTGACGCTTTATAAGACAAGCTTGCAGGCAGGCAAATTAATTAGGAAAAATGATTCAGTTGGGGAATTAGTCCAAAAAGAGTGGGTTAATGATGATGAAATTAGTAAAAACAATGATGGTAAATATTTGGTTCAAATACAATTATTAAAAGCGCTAAATAATCTTGAGTCAATCGTGTGGGATAGACAAAATGCAATTTGTCCAATGCTGAATAGTGCTCGAAGCATTCATTTAGCGGATGATGAATTGGATGTATTGATTCATAGAAAATTAAAAGTAGCGACTGATTATTCCTTGCTGGATGGATATGTAAACGGAATGATAATGTCTGCGTTAGAAGGACTTGCCACTAGAGAAGCAAAACCACCAAAATGTCCAGAATGTGGGCAACCTGTATATTCAATTTCCAAAACTGTTAAAGAATATGTTGCTGATAATTTGGGCGACTATTTGGCAGGCCAAGTTAATAGTTTATATAATAAACGTTCACAATTATTTCACGAAAATAGAATTAATTTATATGAATACATGGGCACATCATGGCCATTACTGATGACATTAAAAAAAGATAAGGCCGGCGAAATTGTCAAGAATGATTCTTTTAAGATTAGGCGTAGATTTATTAATTATTCAAATATCGGTTCCTGTATAAACTTTATTGATTATGTAAATTATTTAATTCGAAAAGCTCTTGCTGATTTTTTTGAATAAACAGTGAGCTAGGAAAAAGGCGTTGAAGGCAAAAATATGGGGGTACGAATTTTTACACACCACTGTGCAGAATTTCGTACCTCCCTTTCTTTTTTAGCGTTTTAGATTCTAATCTCTGGTGGAATTGATGCGGACCACGGCAGCAAATTGCGGAAATCTTTCTTCCCAACGTTATTGAGCAAATGTTCTATGTAGGACCTGGGTTCCAGGCCATTTTCGTAGCCTAAATCAATCATTGTCAAAAGTATGCAAGCGGTTTTTTCACCTCTCTCGCTTTTGCAAAACAAAAAGTTCTTGCGGTCTATGACAAACTTCTTGGTTCACTGTTATCGAGGTCAACATAGCCGTTATTCAGATATGTCCATTGCTCGCCATTGAGGTTGTTCCGGTAAGTTTTTGCCTTTGCCAACGGAGAGTTCTTTTTTGGTTCATATTATCGAAGTACCCATTCAACTCATTGACCAGTTTTTGATATTCCCGAATGCCTTTGTGTCACTTTTTACAGTCCCTGAAAATAAATGATTATTTTGCAACCAAAATAACCGACATGTGCTAAAATCTTTTACATGAACGATAAATTAGACATTTATTTTAGCAAAGTATTTTGCCGCATGAGACATAAAACTCAACTCTTTAATGGTGCGGCAGATGATCATTATCATACTAGACTTCAACACACAATCGAGGTTGAAGAAATTGCTTTAAGAATGGCTAAGAAAATAGCGGAAACAAAACCAGCGATTTCTTTGGATTTATCAAAAATATCTTCAATTGCGTTGCTTCATGATATTGGGCACACGCCATTTGGTCACGCTGGGGAGAGAGCGCTTCACGAAATTGTTTCTGGTCAATGTTATAATGAATATAATTTGCCTAATTTCCAAGAGATGGGAGTAGCTATCGGTTTTAAACATAATATCAATTCTGGTCTTCTTTACCTTGAGAATACTAAATTTGACAAAGTTGATTATGATGTTCTAGACGGAATTGTTAGGCACACTAAACTATATTATAAAAATCAGCAAAACTTTGACTACGGATTCAAATACATATTTCATGAGCATAAAGAATACTATGACAATAAAGGGCCAAAAACTTTAGAAGGATTCATTGTTGCTTACGCTGATGAGATTGCTCAAATTTGTTCAGATTATTTAGATATTTGCTTAGATGCTCAATCCAACGAAGAAGATATATTATTTAATTGCAGACCATATAATTGCTTATCTATTTTATCTGGTGAAAAAAGAATAGAAGCTAAATTCGCATGCGATTATCTCGTTGATCTGTTTGCTAAGTGTTTTGATAAATCAAGCGATTTCAATAATTTTGAAAATAATGAGTTTATAGATATTGTCGACGAATTCAATGAATACCGTGGGAACGTTATTCGTAATAATCCTAGAATCGAAAAATACGATGAAGAAAGCAAAACACTAATAAAGAAACTTTACACATATTATTTCAATAATCCATTTGAACTAACTCAGGATTTCTTTGATGATTTTGTTTACCGCGTTAAAAGAATTAAATATTTTATGCCTCGGGTTTATTACACTTATATTGAGCCATTATCAAATAACATGGATGAAGTTGTGGACTTGATTAGTCGTTCAAAAGAACATATCATCACTAACGATAAATCGTCAACTAACAGGACTGTTAAAGATTTCCAATCAATTTACAAGATGTTCATTAGAAGTCTTGCTATCCACATTTCTAAGATGACTGATGATTATGCCACTCACAAAGCCAAAAAATTCTTGACAATGAGTAGGTGTTGACTATAATTTAGGTATCAAAAGAGAAAGAGCTTAATTGTTCTGCAAACGAATCTCAGCAATGAGATTTTTTTGTTTATACAGGGATAATAGTTGCTTTATAATTGCGATAATTCGTTGATACACCAATCTTTTAAAGCAACATATCAAGTCAATGTTTTGCTATTTCCCGAATCTAGGAAATCTCTTCTGGATACTTCCAATTAATATTAGATGAAATGGGGCAACTAAGGTCACATCTTAAAAATAATGTAATCAATGAGCTAGAAAACGATTCTGATTTACATGATATCCTAGATGTCATTAAAAATGGATCTAAGAAATATAACGAAATTGAGGCAAAGGCTCATATAACTACATCAGGTCTATTAGATAAAAGGCTAAATAAACTAATTGAATTAGATATTATCGAAGCAAAATATCCAATAGGAAAAGAAGGGGATAGAAAGAAGAAGTATTATCAAATAAAAGATAATCTTCTTAAGTTCTATTATGCTTATGTATTTAGGCAAGATAACCTAATTAAGTTATTAACCCCATCTAGATATTATGATCTATATATAGAGCCATCTATTAACCAATTTATTTCTAGGCGTTTTGAAAATATAGTTAGGGATTATTTTACGGTTGCAATTTCTAAAGGTATGTATGAAGACATCATTGATATAGGTTCTTTTTTACTTCTAATGCCGAATTCGACTGCGTTCTTGAGAGAATACGGAATTCTGTGTAAACCAGAAACTCGCTTTAACGTTCTAATTCTA
>CABQKC010000002.1 GCA_902464635.1 uncultured Caryophanales bacterium
AACAAGACCCTCGAACGTGGACGTGTTTGTTGGTATAATGTCCATGGAAGTTCCTCCTTTGTGTTGTGGTCAAAAAACATTATAGATGAACTTCCATTTTTTTGTTACCTACATTCATGAAACGCAATCTTTGCTAATGATTTCGATGCGAATGCCATTATTACTTATAATGAAAACTTTAAAGATAAAGCCACTTTAGCCGATATAACAAAGCTCGATGTCAATACTATTCCTTATGGTGATATTTTAATTGGTGGTTTTCCATGCCAACCATTTAGCGTAGCGGGCTATAGGAAAGGATTTGAAGACACAAGAGGCACTTTATTTTTTAACGTTGCAAACATATTGAAAGAAAAGAAACCAAAAGTCGTAATGCTTGAAAACGTTAAGAATCTTGTTTCTCACGATGATGGAAACACATTTCAAGTCATTTTAAAAACATTGAAAGACCTTGGGTATCATGTTAAACATGCTGTCTTGAATGCTTGTGAATATGGCAATATGCCTCAGAATAGAGAAAGAATCTATATTGTTGGATTTCTGGATGAGAATTCTTATAAGAACTTTAATTTTCCAGATCCTATTCCGCTTTCAAAAACATTATTTGATGTAATTGATTTCGAAAACAAAGTCGCGGATAAATACTATTATACAAAATCTAAGTATCCAAAAATTATTAAGGCTTTTGATAAAGTTGGTCCTGAAGTGGGCGTTGTTTATCAGTGGAGAAGGGTATATGTTCGTTCAAATAAAAGCGGATGCGTTCCTTGCTTGACAGCTAATATGGGCACTGGTGGCCATAATGTTCCATTAGTTTATACGAAATTTGGATTAAGGAAATTAACTCCAAAAGAATGTTTCAATGTCCAAGGCTTTCCAAGTGATTATAAACTCCCCGATATTTCTGATTCTCATTTATATAAACAAGCTGGAAATAGTGTTTGTGTTGGTGTTATTGATAGAATAGTAGAAAACATAATGTCCGCCATTAATCATGAAATTTGGAACGGCACATTTCCAGAACCATCGAATGAATTAACTTATTAAACTAAAGAATTGTTTTTCTGCGGTCTTGCTTTTAAAACAATAATATAACAAATTCGTTATATTTATTTATATTTTTGCTATAGTTTTAGTGAGGCATAAATATGAGCGAGAATGATTTACTGATAAAAGCGATAGTTCCATCGATCGGTTTGAATTATTTGATTCTTTTAAGTAATGGAAAAAGAATGAGTCTTGATTTTAATAAGGTTATTCCTGAAAAACCAGAATTTGCAGTTATAAATGATCTTGATGTGTTTTATTATGGCGAGATTGACCGTTTCCATAAGAATATTATTTTTACAGAAAATGTATCATTATCCATCGATGAAATCCTTAAATATGGCGTAATTTATGACTCGAAAAAGGAAAATGAAAAGATAATAAAGGAAATATATAAGTTAGCTAAAGAGGCTAGAAAAAATCAAAGGATAACCCAAAAACAAGTATCCTCATTTATTGATATTCCTCAAAGCGGGATTGCACGTATTGAAAAAGGTGAAACCGATGTTCAATTAAGTACTCTTTTGAATTATCTAAGTCCATTAGGTTTAACTTTAACAATTGCAAGTAAGTATCGTCCAAATAAAAAGACTGTGGATGCAATGAATGAAGAAGATTGCGACGAATCTTATTTATCAGTCGACGAATCAAAAAATCGCTTGATGTAAAATTATGAAAGAAAAAACTTTCCCTATTTAATGATATGGAGTTTATCATCAATTGGATGGAGAATAATTGTAATGGCACGACAGAATGAAATAAACTGCCTAGAAAATATTAAAAATGTATTGGCGGGAAAAACGAGTATAAATATATATTCAAATTGTGATTTAGATATGATTTCACGTTACATTTGTCGTGCTAAACCGAATGAGAATCCAAATGACTTTTCTGATTTTACTTTTGCTGGTGGTGGAATCGAACATTTTGAAGTGACTTCATCAAAGGAAACTAAAAAAGGATCTGAATTTAAAATTGAAGAGCACAAAAACGGAAAAATATGGGAACAACGTTACTTAGAATTTGAGAACGAATGTTTAGATTCGGAATATAGTTCAGGGAAAATCGTGGTTGAAAGTTCTTCGTTCACATATGAAGAGTTTAATTATGATGACTTCATTTACTCACTTAAAAGAAATATTGTTAAACACGTCACTTCTTTAAAGAAAAACAATTATTGTGACAAAACTGTGTTTTTCCTAATAGAGCAGAAGTCTGCTAGATTAGTCATTAACGTTGGTGTTGATTTTGCAAAGTTCTATAGCCTACATGATGATAGAAATGCTTTGTCTTTAATAAAGGAATATTGCAATTATGTTAACTACCTTATTTATTTTGTTGCCGATTCTATAGAAATACTGGATTTGTCTAAAATAGATGAATTGTTAGATAAATCTATTGAAAACAACAATATTAAAGGCGGTAGACTTATAAAACCTAGATTCAATCTATTTATTGATATTTGAAACAACTTAGAAAATAACACTGTGGAATTGACTTTGTGGTAAAATATCTTCATGCGCATTGAAGAAAAATTATTAATAGATAACAAGTTTGATGAAGTATTAGATTTAACTAAAGATAAAACTGATGTTGAATCAATTTATTTTAGGCTAATCGCCCTTATTGCTAAATCTAATATCAAGGAAGCATCATATTTAATAGAAACAAATAGGGATGCTTTATTTGAATATAAACCAGCTTCTTTAATAAAGATGGATATCGAATTATCTTTAGCAGAACTAGAATTTGCCGATGCCCGTAATAAATTGGATGTCTATGAAACTTATCCTTATGTTTCTCAAGAAGTGGAAGAATGCCTAAGGGAATATAAAAGCAAGATTGAAAAAGAAGAAAGAGAAATTCTTTCGTCATATAAAAAGAAGATTAATGAATCTAGCGATGGGGGAGTTCCTTCCTTAGATTCACCTAATGAAACCATCTATTTTTATCTTTCTAGCATTTCTAAAGAAAAAAATATCGAAAATAAAGAAAAAGATTTTTGTTTGTCTATAATTTCTTCAAATAAAGATATTTCTTTAAGGAAATTAGCCTTGATGATACTTGCTTTATTCAAAGTAAATGTAGATATAGAATTTGACGGAATTAAGACTAATCCAGCCTATCTAACTCTTCCAAATATGGATGAAAAATATAAAATAGTTAAAGAAAAATTAGCCTTATTACCAGATATTTCACTTTCTTCTATATCTACATCTATACTTAACTCATATTCATATTATCTATTCCCAAACTATATAAATAATTATGAAAAAACCTACCTTCAAGTTGTATCTTTAGGTAAAAAATACCTAGGTTTGGATATTGATGAAAATGAAGAAAAATTAGCTTCTGATTTAGAAAAAATGATTCCAAATCAAAAATAAATTTAATTTAAAATTATCAAATTCTTTTAATTCTATCTTTAGATAGGGTATATTATCTCTTGCTGTAAAGGAAAACTTATGAAAAATACATTAAAAAATTTAGACGATTGCAAAGTCGAAATTACCGTTGAGGTCCCAACTGATACCTGGACCGCCGCCCAAAAGAAAGCCTTTAGCAAACTTGCTAGCAATGTCTCTCTTCCTGGTTTTAGGAAAGGACATGCTCCAGAAGCCATGCTAAAAAGCCATATCGATCCTAACAAGGTTCTTGATCAAGCTATCAATGACATCCTTCCAACTGTCTATGCCGAAGTCATTACCGAAAACAAGGTCGAACCATTCTATCGCCCAGATGTCGATGTCACTAAGATTAGCGATACCGATTTAACCTTAAAGTTTGTCATCACTCTTGCTCCAAAGGTTACTTTAGGTGCTTATACAGGCTTACATGCCGAAAAAGAAGTTGCCTCTGTTACTGATGAAGAAGTTAATAAAGACATCGAATCTAGACTAAATGGCTTAGCCGAATTAGTCGTTACTGACAAAACTGCCGAAAAAGGTGACACTGTCGTTATCGATTTCGAAGGATTTATCGATGGAGTTGCTTTCGAAGGTGGAAAAGCCGACAACTATTCTCTTGAATTGGGTTCAAATTCCTTTGTTCCTGGATTCGAAGATGCCTTAATCGGAGTTAAGGCCAACGAAAACAAAGATGTCGAAGTTACCTTCCCAACTCAATATGTCAAGGAATTAGCAGGAAAGAAAGCTACCTTTAAATGCTTTGTCCACGAAGTCAAGAAGAAAGTCATCCCTGAATTGAATGATGAAACTGTCGCCGACTTGAACTTAGAAAATGTCAAGACTGTCGATGAATTAAAAGAATTCTCCAAGAAGAATCTATTAGAAAGAAAAGTCAACCAAATCGAAAACAAGTATTATAACGATATCTTTGCCCAAATCGTTGATAATTCTACTGTCGAAGTTGCTTCTAACATAATTGATGCCGAAGCCAATGCTTCCTTAGAAAACCTAAAGAAGCAAGTCGAAGGCAATGGACTTACTTTTGAGCAATATAAAGAAATCACCGGCAAAACCGAAGAAGCCTTAAAGGAAGAAATGAAAAAGGAAAGCCTAAAGAATATCAAGGGCTACCTCGTATTGAATACTCTTGCCGCCAAGGAACATCTTCTTCTAGATGATGCCGAATTCGATGTCGAATTAGCTAAGATGGCCGATACTTACAAGATGAGTGTCGAAGACTTAAAGAAAGCCCTTGGAAATAACTTGAGCGGATTTAGGGAAAATATCGTATCCGGCAAAGTTAGAAAATTCGTATTAGAAAACAATAAATAACCTTATATAAATATATAATAGGGGATGTTCCCTATAAGAAAGGAGGCTCTTATGCCAGAAAATGAAACTTTAGATAAAGTCTCTTCCTCAATTACCCTTCCTCTTCTTATTGTCAGAGCATTAGTTGTATTCCCTTTGATGAGCGAGGATATCGAAGCATCAAGGGAATTTTCTATCAATTCGATTAATGAATCTTTGACTAAGAATACCTCAGACATCATTCTTGTCTCCCAAAAAGAAGAGAAAATAGATAATCCTGAATTCAAGGATATATTTGATGTCGGCTCCTTATGCAAAATCATTACTTCTTCTAAAGTCGATAATGTCAGCAAGATTAGAGTTGTTGCTTCAAAAAGATTTAGGATTGATTCCATTTTCCTTAAAGATGGAGCCTATTTTGCAACCGGAAATATCCTAGAAGATGAAAATGAGAATGCCTATGATGAAATAGAGACAGTCAAGAAAATTGTTGATTTCATCAGTGCAAACCCAAATATTACCCGTTCGATGCCTAGATCTACTATATCTAGTTTTAGTAAGGGTATACCTCCTTCGACTTTAGCTGACCAATTAGCATCTTTCCTTCCCTTGGATATAAAACAAAGACAAAAGGTATTAGAAGAAACTAGTGTCGACAAGAGACTTAAATTAATATTAGGCTTCCTTGAAGACATGAAGACTTCTTTAGAAGTTGATAGAGAACTAGATGACAAAGTTCGTCGCAGTGCCGAAAAGACCCAAAAGGATTATTTCCTTAGGGAAAAGATGAAGGCCATTAGGCAAGAGCTTGGTGACAATGAAGATGGGACTAGTTTTGAGGATAAGATTCTTTCTAAATTAGAGAAGAACCCATATCCAGAAAACATCAAGGCTAAGATTAAAAATGAATTGAAGCGTTACCAGATGATGCCTGAATCTTCTCTTGAATCATCTTTAATTATGTCTTATATCGAGACTTTAATCTCGGTTCCTTGGTTTGAAAAGAGCGAGGATGACATGGATTTAAACCATGTCAAGGAAGTTCTTGATGAAGACCATTATGGATTAGAGAAAGTAAAGAAGAGGATTATAGAATATCTAGCCGTCAAGAAGATGACTGGAAATCTAAAAGCCCCAATCCTTTGCTTCTATGGTCCGCCAGGATGCGGCAAGACTAGTCTAGGTAGAAGCATTGCTAAGGCCTTGGGCAGGAAATTCTTCAAGACTGCCTTGGGTGGTATTTCTGATGAGGCCGAAATAAGGGGTCATAGAAGGACTTATGTAGGCTCAATGCCAGGAAGAATTATCCATGGGATGATTAAATCTGGCACGACTAATCCGGTTTTCCTTCTAGATGAAATCGATAAAGTAGGTGGATCAAATTATAAAGGCGATCCTAGCAGCGCCCTTCTAGAAGTCCTTGATCCAGAGCAAAACTTTGCCTTTAACGATAATTACATTGAAGAACCTTATGATTTAAGCAATGTATTATTTATCTGCACGGCTAACTATATCGAAAATGTCCCAGCCCCACTTAGGGATAGGCTTGAATTAATCGAAGTCCCTTCCTATACAGAGCTAGAGAAAATTCAGATTGCTAATGGCTTCCTTATCCCAAAACAAATAAAGCTAGCAGGATTAAAGGAATCTGACATCGAATTTGAAGAAGGCTCAATCAAGACTTTAATTGAACATTATTCAATGGAAGCAGGGGTTAGACAACTTGAAAGGCTAATTTCTTCGCTTTGCCGTAAGGCTGTAGTAGAGATTCTTACCGATAAAGATGTAACTAGACCTATTAAAATCGATAACGACAAGATACATAAATACCTTGGCGTTGAGCTTTTTGAAGGTACAAAAAAGGAAAAAGAACCTCAAGTTGGTGTTGTAACCGGACTTGCCTATACTGAATTCGGAGGAGACATCCTTCCAATCGAAGTTACCTATTTTAAAGGTAAGGGCGGGCTGGTTTTGACTGGTAAATTAGGGGACGTCATGAAAGAAAGTGCAACTATCGCGCTAGATTATGTTCGTGCCAATTCGAAAAAATATAACATCGATGACGAGATATTCCAATCTAATGACATTCACATCCATGTTCCTGAAGGAGCCGTCCCTAAGGATGGTCCTAGTGCTGGGGTTGCCATTACCTGTGCGATTATTTCTTGCTTGACCCATAAAGAAGTTTCTCCAAATGTCGCCATGACTGGAGAAGTTACTTTAAGGGGGAAAGCCCTTCCTATCGGGGGATTAAGAGAAAAATCTTTGGCTGCTGCTAGAAGCGGAATCAAGGAAATTATTGTTCCTATAGATAATAAGAAAGATGTTGAGGAACTTCCTGAAGAAGTTAAGAAAGCCTTGAAGATTACCTATATGAAGTGCGTGGATGATGCCTTAGCTAGGATATTTGTAAGCAAATAATTATGGTTGATTTCAAGAAAGTAAAATTTGTTACTTCCTGTGTCGATGTTTCTTCTTCCCCAAGAGATAACATCCCTTGCTTATTGATATTAGGTAGGTCTAATGTAGGCAAATCTAGTTTAATAAATGCCTTGGTTGGCCAAAAAATTGCCTTCTCTAGCAAAAAGGCAGGAAAGACTAAATTATTGAATTATTTTCTAGTCGACAATAAATTCTACCTAGTCGATTCTCCTGGATATGGTTCAACTGGATATGCAACCAAGGATACAATCCAATTCTCCTCAATGGTCGAATCTTTCTTAGACCATTCTAACTGCAAGGGTATTATCTTGCTTCTAGATCTAAGAAGAACTTTAGGAGAAGATGATATTGCCTTTATTAGGTATCTAGAGAATTCAGGCCATGATATCGTTACTATCATTACTAAAGCCGATACCTTAAACCAATCTAGCCTTCATAAAGCCAAGATGGAAGCTATTAGGGTTGGGCTAAATGAACCATTGTTCTCAGATCTAACTTCAAAATCCTTAACAAAGATTAGAGCTAGCATCGCTTCCTTAATTTCTAAATAAAATGTTCACCTGCTTGGTGAACTTTTTTATTTTCTTCTTGTTATAAAGGTTAATAAATCCCATAATATTGACGTCAAGGATGTAGAAGGGATTTACCTATCTTTCTAAGTAGAGAGCCTAGTAAGGTGAAAGTAGGCTAGAAAGAAGTAATGAGTCAGCTACGGAGGCTGTTTATCTTTTTTAGAAAAAGAAAAAGAGAGCTAGATAGATATTCTATCTTGAATTTGGGTGGTACCGCGATAATTCGTCCCAAAACAAGGGACTTTTTATTTGGAGGAAATCTATGTTAGACACCCATTATGAGCCTAAAAAAGTCGAAGAAGGGAAATATGAATCCTGGAAGGATAAGGGATATTTTTCTTGCGGAGATACAACTAAACAACCATTCTCATTAGTTATACCACCCCCAAATGTCACAGGTAAATTACATCTAGGACATGTAATGGATACAATTCCTGATGACATCATTGCTAGATATAAGCGAATGATGGGATTTGATGTCCTTTGGGTACCTGGAGTTGACCATGCAGGAATCGCAACCCAAGCCAAAGTCGAGGCTAAGCTAAGGGAATCTGGCATCTCTAGATTTGATTTAGGGAGAGAGAAATTTGTCGAGACTACATATAAATGGAAAGATGAATATGCAGCGACCATCCATAAACAGTGGGCTAAAATCGGACTTTCCGTTGATTATAATCACGAAAGATTTACCCTTGATGAAGGCTTATCCAAGGCTGTTAGACATGTCTTTGTCACTTTATATAATGAAGGGCTTATCTATCAAGGTGAAAGGATTATTAACTGGGATCCAGAATTACATACTGCTTTATCTAATATAGAAGTAATCCACCAGGATGATGAAGGTGAATTCTATTATTTCTATTATGATGTAGTTGATAGCGATGAAAAGCTAGTAGTTGCGACTACTAGACCAGAAACCATGTTTGGCGACCAAGCCATATTTGTTAATCCAAAAGACGAAAGGTATAAGCATTTAATCGGCAAGAAGTGCATTAATCCTGCTAATGGGGAAGCTCTCCCTATCATGGGTGATAGCTATGTTGACTTATCTTTTGGAACCGGTGCGATGAAGGCTACTCCAGCCCATGACCCAAATGACTATAAATTAGCAAAGAAATATAATCTAAAGATTGTTAAGGTCCTTGATGAATCTGCAAGGATGAATGAGAATGCTGGCAAGTATGCAGGACTTGATAGATATGAATGCCGTAAAGCCTTAGTTAACGATATAAAAGAAAACGGACATCTACAAAAAATAGAAAAATTCGTCCATAGCGTCGGACATTCTGAAAGAAGTGGAGTTGTTGTCGAGCCAATGTTATCAAAGCAATGGTTTGTAAAGATGAAGCCTCTTGCTGATAAAGTCATCGAAATGATGAATTCTAAAGACAAGATCAATTTCATACCTAAGAGGTTTGAGAAAGTTCTTACTAGATGGATGTCTAACTGCGATGATTGGTGTGTTTCACGTCAATTATGGTGGGGGCACCGTATTCCTGCCTACTATTCTAAAAAAGATGGTTCGATATTGGTAAGCGAGACCGAGCCAGACATGAATGAATACGTCCAGGATGAAGATGTACTTGATACTTGGTTCTCTTCTGGACTTTGGCCTTTTGCTACTTTGGGTTGGCCAGAGAAAACCCCTGATTTTGAAAGATATTTCCCAACTTCAGTATTAGTAACTGGATATGACATTATCTTCTTCTGGGTATCTAGAATGGTGTTCCAGTCACTTCATTTTACTAACCAAATTCCATTTAAGGATGTTGTAATACATGGCTTAATTAGAGATGAATTAGGGAGAAAGATGTCAAAATCGCTTGGGAACGGGATTGATCCAATTGATGTAATTGACCAATATGGAGTCGATGCATTACGTTATTTCATCACGACCAATTCTACCCCGGGGCAAGATATGCGTTATAGCGATGAAAAACTTAAGTCCAGCCAGAATTATCTAAATAAGATCTGGAATGCGACTAGATATGTCGAGATGAATCTAGGGGAAGATTTCATTCCTTCTAAAATTGATAAGAAATCCTTGTCTACTTTAGATAGATATATCCTTTCTAGGCTAAATAAGACCATCAAGAACGTCCAATCCAAGATGGAAAAATATGAATTTGGTGCGGCTAGCTCTATTTTATATAGCTTCGTCTATGATGATTTTTGTTCCTTCTATCTAGAGATGTCAAAGATTACATTGCTAGATGAAAAAGAAAAAGAAAATACGAAGAATGTCTTATATGAAGTAATACGTTCAATCATATTGATGATTTACCCATATACCCCATTCATTGCTGAAGAGATGTATCTATCCTTGCCTAACCATAAAGCTTCCATTATGGAGGAAAGCTATCCTAAGTTTGATAAGGGATATATTTCTTTAACATTCGAGAAGAAGGGTGAATTGCTAAAGAAGATGATTTCTGATATCAGGGGATATAAATCTGCCTCCAAAATCGCCCCAAATGCCAAGATGGATATCTATATCTCCCCTAAATCCCCATTTAAGGGAATAGAGAATTACCTTGAAAGGTTTACCTTTGCTAGCAAGGTTGAATTCGTATCTACTCTAGATGCTTCTTTGCCTAGCTTTGCCTATGGTGACTATAACCTTGCCTTGGAGCAATCTTTAGACAAAGAAGAGCTAATTGCCATCTTAAATAAAGAAATTGCTTTACTAGAAAAAGAAGTTAGCAGGGGTGAAAATATGTTATCCAATCCTAATTTCATGGCAAAAGCCCCGAAAGAGAAGATAAATCTAGAAAAAGAGAAGCTAGAGACCAACAAGAAGAAACTAACTGCAAATAAATCTAGATTAGAATCTCTAAAATAATTGTAGCCAAATAGCCTATTGACCTCCTACTTAATAGTAAGGAGGTTTTTTTAATTATGAACGAAATTAGATGCAGCGAAGAAGAACTAAATAATACTAGGGTAGGGGAAGCATTGACCCTAGCGACTGTATTTGTAGTATTTACTACTGTTATTTTATCTATTGTTGCCTATAGGTTGTTTGTATCAAATGGAGGAAAGATTTCTCTTCCTGGTGGATATAAATTCGAATGGACTAGCAAATGAAGATTGCTAATTTAAATAATGAAGATAAGCCTAGGGAGAAGGCAATGCAAAATGGGATCTCTTCCTTGACTGATTCTGAACTTCTAGCCTTACTAATATCGACTGGACATAAAGGGGAATCTTCTTTAGAGATTGCTTCTAAACTATTTTTCCAATACCCAAACCTAGATAAATTAAAGAATATTTCTTACCAGGAACTTACTTCTTTTAAAGGGCTAGGAAAGGCTAGGTCATTAACCTTGCTAGCTAGTTTTGAATTGGCTAGGAGAATCGAACTAAAAAAGAGTCCAGAATATAGTTACGAAGATGTATTAAAACGTATAAAAGGAAATATATATGTAGAGGAATTCCATTTATTGTGCCTAGATTCTTCTAAAACGTTAATTAGAGATTACTCATTCTCTTCTTTTAGATTTGATAAGATTGATATCGATATTAATTCCCTGACTAAGATTGCTTTAAGATGCGATGGCAAGAAAGTATGCTTGGTACATACTCATCTTTCTAAATTTCCATATCCATCAAAAGAAGATGTAAATACTAGTCTTCTATTAAAAGATAAGTTTGCCCAGTTTGATATAGAATTCTTTGATTCAATAATCCTTACTAAGGAAAATATGTATTCATTTAAAAAGGAGGGCTTGCTCTAGATATATTAATTTATTTCCACTTATGATAGGTTAGTAAGCAAAACAAAAAATTCCTCTTCCCTTATGGGAAGTAAGTGTGTATAGTATTGGCGTTGTCGCCTTTTGCTTTTGGGCCGCAACCGCATAGAAAAGGTTAAAAAAGAGAAATCTACCTCGATAGCGAGTCTTCAATAAAGCATCAAATACAGGAGGAAAAGACATGTACGCAATCATCGAAACCGGTGGAAAGCAAGTCAAAGTCGCTGTTGGCGATAAGATTTACGTCGAAAAGCTCGACGTCGAAGCTGGAAAAGAAGTAACTCTTGATAAGGTTCTTCTTCTTGGTGGAGAAACTACAAAAGTTGGCTCACCATATGTTGAAGGAGCTTCCGTCGAATGCAAAGTCGAGAAGCAAGGCCTATCCAAGAAAGTTGTTGTCTACAAGTACAAAGCCAAAGCCAATGAAAGAAAGAAAATTGGCCATAGGCAACCTTATACTTGCTTAGTTGTCAAAGCTATCAACGCCTAATCATGATCAAAGTAGAAATCGTTTATTCAAATAACAATCTCTCTTCCTTGAAGATTAAAGGACATGCAAATTCGGGAGAATATGGCAAAGACCTAGTCTGTGCTGGTGTATCTGCTGTTACCATTGGTGCCCTTAATGCTATCGAAGATGATTCCAAATTTGAAATAGAAGTGGAACCTGGCGATGTGTCGGTAGAAGTTATCGATAAGCCAAGCGAACATGACTTAACGGTTCTAGAAATCATGATATTGCAACTTAAAACTATAGAAGTATCCTACAAAGGGTACATCTCAATCAAAGAAAGGAAGTAAACTTATGAAATTCATTCTTGATCTTCAACTCTTCGCTTCCAAGAAGGGTGTTGGTTCAACTAAGAACGGCCGTGATTCTGCTGGACGTAGATTAGGCGCCAAGGCCTCTGATGGAGAATTCGTTACCGCTGGTTCAATTCTATACCGTCAAAGAGGAACTAAGATGCACGCTGGAACCAATGTTAAGATGGGTGGAGACGATACCTTGTTTACCACTGTCTCTGGCATTGTCAAATTCGAACGTGTTGGACGCTCTGGAAAGAAAGTTTCTGTCTATCCAGTCGAAGCCGCTAACTAATTTAGTTTAGAAGCTTAGGCCTCCTTCGGGAGGCTTTTTATTTACCTGAATCTTATATAAATATATATAGAACGCGCGTGCGTATGTATGCTAGTGATTTTTGGTCAAAATAAATGGATTGCGAAGATTAAAATAGGCAAGAATTTAAAATTTTAAGCAACTTTTAGCAACATTTTTAAATTTTTATCTATTTACCGAAATAAAAAAACATTCGATTGAATGGGACTTTTGGCTCTATTGTAAAATTAATGATTGGAAAAATGTAAATTTTGCAAAATTTCAATAATGTAAGCCTTTACAATAATTAAATATGTTATTAAAATATTCGCATGTTGATCAAAAGTTACTAGGTTGATTTGGGCGTGTTTGCTCGACTAGTGTTTAGCGAAATTCATCTATTGAAAGCCCTTTCACCAAACTAATTTTTGGAAAGGAGTAAGTAATTAATGATTAACAAAAAAATTGGCTGCGGACTACTCTGCTTAATGTCCTTAGGCCTACTTGCTTGTGGTGAACCTGCTAGTGAAGAATATCCACAAGTAACCGATACTATTGAAGAAACAATCTACAGTATCGCCATTACTGGTGCCGGCACATATCTTCCAGAACCAGCAAAGGATTATGAATGGAACCCTGCAAAGTGCAACGAAACAGAGGCTCTAAAGTTCACAAGAGTTAGCAAACTCGAATACAAGCTCGAAAATATCACCTTCTCCGCTGGCGATCTATTTAAGTTTGTTTTTGGCGGAACTTGGAATGATGCCATTGGCTATTCCGGATTAGACAAGAAAGCATCTGCTTATGCAAACTTCGAAGATGATGGCGGAAACTGCAAAGTCAAAGTTGCCGGAACCTATGATTTCTTCTATCATCCATTCTGGGTTTCTGATACGGTAAGTTATGGTGGAAGCATGGCTATAAAGCTCCATGCTTAATTTATTAGGAGATTTAATTTAAAATGAAAAAATCATTATTTGTACTAGCATCCGCTATGTTTGCTGTTGCTAGTTGTGGCCAAAAAGCCGATGCCCCAAAAAATGTTAGCATTGTTGTCTGGGGACCAGCCGAAGAAGAACAAGTCGTAAAGGCTGTTGTTGATAAATATAATGCTGCTAATCCAGATGATAAGATTGAGTATTCTTTCAATGTTTGCTCTGAAGCTGATGGTGGAACAACTTTGGCAAAGGACCCAACCGTTACCAACTATGCTTCCTTATTTGCTTTTTCCGATGACCATCTCGGAAATCTAATTAACAAAAAAGTTGTTAGAAAATTAGGTGGAAATAGCCTTAAGAGCGTTAAAGACAACGATATCGAAAATGCTATTGAATCAGCTTCTTATACCGTTAATGGTGTCAAAGATACATATGCATATCCTATTTCAACTGATAACGGGTATTTCCTTTATTATGATGGTGATGTTTTAGGTGATGAAGATGTTAAGACTTTCGAAGGCTTGCTAGCAAAGGCAGCTGAAAAAGGAAAAGAAGTCATCATGAAAGTTGAAGATGGATGGTATTCTGCCTCCTTCTTCCTTGCTCAAGGTGTTTGCGGGACCGATTCTTTAAAGTATGAAACCGCCAAGAAAGAAGATGGAACCGAAGGTGTCAAATATAATGTCACTTGGGATAGCGATGCTGGAGCCGAAATGGCCAAAGCTACCTCTGCATTGTTTACACAATATAATAGTGAATCTACTATTGATGGCAAGAAGAAAACTTTCCTTAGTGGTGATGATAAACTAATAAGCACAGAAGCCGCTGATGGAAAGTTAGCAGCTGTTGTCACCGGAACTTGGAACGAAACAAACTTAGCTGAAAAGTTTGGCACTTTAAAAGCCTGCAAGCTTCCAACTCTTAATGGTCATCAATTAGGTTCATTCTCCGGTACCAAACTTTATGGTGTTAATGCTTATGCCAAGACTGATGAACAAAGAACTGCTCATAAATTGGCTAATCTTTTAACTAGCAAAGAATCCCAAATCCTTCGCTATCAAAAGAGATCCTCATTCCCATGCAACAAGGAAGCCCTTGCTGATCCGGCCTATACTGATGCTATGACTATAGGTGCTAGCGCCTTTGTTGAACAAGGAAAATATTCCGCCATTCAATCTAGAGCTGCTGAAGCTAGATATTGGGATGTTGGAGAAGCCATTGGTAGAGTCATGCTTAACGGCTATATAACCAAAGATGGAACCAAGATTGATCTCAAGGAAACTTCTGAATGGAAAGAATTCCTTACCGATCAGCTTACTCCATTACGCAATGTAGCTTAATTTATTAGAAAATTACAAAAAGGGTGGGGCGAATAACCTCACCCTCTTTAGTGTTTAGTCTCTTCACCATTGCTTTGGAAGAGGGCGATGGTGAAAGGATTATTAAGGAGAGTAATCATATGGAAGAGCAAGATTCTAGCGTAGGACTTGAATTAAGCGAAGAATCAAACCTATCAAAAAAGGTTGATAAACTCCCAGCTTATATGTGGATCCTATCTACTATTGGGAAGTTCTTTAAGGCAATTTTCGCCTTTGTTTTTAGTTTTATAATCGATGCCTTTAAATCCTTGTTTAACTTTTTCAAAGTCGTTGGACTTGGAATTTATAAGGGAATATTAGGGATTGGAAAGATATTCAAAGATCTTTATCATAAATTCGTATTCAATGACATCTGGGGAAGGCTATCCTTTCTTTTCTTTGGTGTAAGCAATCTTGCTAATAGAAGATATGTAAATGGCTTATTGATGCTAGTTTTTGAAATAGGCTATTTATTTTTGTTTTTCTTTAGTGGAGTTGGTTCCATTAGGCTACTTGGTTCACTAGGTGATGTAAAGAAATCCTATGAAGGAGAATGCGATTTTGACCCTGATCTAGGGGAGATTTGCAAAAATGTGCCTGCCTCTAATTCAGTTTTGATTCTTGTCTATGGTATTTTATGGATTTTTTCAATCTTTCTATTTTTTGCCATCTGGAAGAAATCGATTGATACAGGCTATAAAAATTATAGAATTGCCCATTTTGAGGATTTTGCGAGAAGGGCGAATGCTTCTAAACCATATTCTGATCAAATCGATGAAGATATCACTTCTAGTGAATTCTATAGCGTATCTAACAAAGAACTTAAATATAGATATCTCCCTGTCTTAAAAGCTATGGAAGAAGTAGCGGATAAAGATACTTCTTTAAGCAAAAAAGAAAGACTTATCGATAAACGTTATTATAAATATGTATATATAAGGACTATCGAATATAGGAAAGAATTCCATAAGAAGAGACTAGCCTTATTATCTAAGGTCAATAAGATTGATGCCAAAATCAATAAAATCGAAGGTAAATATTATTTTAATGATAAGATTGCATCGTTAGAAAAAGAAGTCAATGTATTAACTGCTTCATACAATCAAACCTCTTCCGATCTTGATTTAATGTATGATGATTTGCTTACAAAGGGTATCCAACCTAAAAAAGACGATGCCTATAATGCTTTATCTAAGAAAAACCATTCTTTAAGAGACGCAAAGATTAGAAAAGAATCTATCTTAGTTTCTTTAAAGCAACATAAGCAAGAATTAATTGATAAGCAAAATCAAAAGAAACTCATCTTAACTTCTAAGCTCGATGATTTATCTAAGAATGATATTTCTTTCTCAACATTAGATTCAGTCGAAAACCATTCTCAATACGGCAAATTCAATGTCTATTACACGAAGAAAGCTGCTTTTGAAAAAGATATCCTTTTCTATTCTCATTACCAAGAAATCAAAGATATCTATAATAGCGGTTTAGTCGATTATGCTTCTGCTAATGAAGAAAACAAAAAGAAAAGAGAAGCCAGAAAAGCCGAATATGAAGCTAGATTAGATGAAATCAATACGCAATACGAAGGAATATATGCTAGACGCAACGCTATCATTGAACTTAGAAATAAGGAAAATGAAGAATTCAAGTCTAAAATAGCTTCTTGCTCAAAAGAGGAAAAAGCCGATTTGTTATTCCAACATAACGACATGCTGAAGACGCTAAAAGGTAAAATCCTTTCTCTTCCTACCGTCAAAGAAATCAAAGTCGGCAAAAAAGAAGACGTCAAAAACGCCACTAAAGCCTATAACAGAGATTATAAAGGCTATGTTGTCGATTATTCTCCAAAAGCCTATGCCCGTGCAATTGCGACTGATGAATTAGTAGTCAAATATGGCCTTGAATATGCTCTTGCAAGCAAATATGTAAGAGTTATCGAAAAGTCTTTATCTAATGAAGAAGTTGCGAAGAGAATTAAAGAGCAAAAAGCTAACCTTGAGCAATATGTTAACGACAATCCAAACGCATATGATGGAAAGCCATTAACATTAAAACAACAAGTCTCATCATTACTTAATGAGAATTTCCATACAGCTTTATTGGCCTTGCCAATTCTAGGTGTATTGCTATTCACATTAATGCCTTTGATTTTATCAATCTTAGTAGCATTTACTAATTTCGATAAGAACCATACTTTCCCATCTTCGACATTCTCTTGGGCAGGCTGGCTTAATTTTCAAGACATATTTAACCCTGGCGATGCTAGCGCATATAGAGGCCTAGGAAGTGCGCTACGTTCAACATTTGTTTGGACATTTGTTTGGGCGATCATTGCTACATTCGCTAACTATTTCCTGGGTATTATCTTTGCTCTTATGATTAATAAGCAAGGAGTCAAATTCAAGAAATTCTGGAGATTTGTCTTCATGCTTTCTATTGCTGTCCCTCAATTTATCTCCCTAATCGCTTTATCTGTCTTATTAAAAGATACAGGCGCATTCGGCAAGTGGTGGTATGAGACATTTGGATACACCCTTAGATTTTCTGCGGATGCGGACTTAAAAGGTTTAAGAACGAAAATAATAATTATTTTAGTAAATATCTGGGTTGGTATTCCTTATACAATACTTGAAACAACAGGTATTTTGATGAATATTCCTAATGATTTATATGAATCTAGTAGGGTTGATGGCGCAAATCCGTTTACTCAATTCATCAAGATTACAATGCCATATATCTTCTTTGTCACTGGACCAAGATTGATTCAGACATTTATAGAAAACGTCAATAACTTCGGTGTTATTTATTTCCTTTCTGGTGGCAATCCAGTAAATAATGTTGTTACAGGAAGCCAGCTTGGCTATACAGACTTATTGGTTACTTATTTATATAAATTAGTAACTTCGCCAAACAATGCTAATTATGGCTTAGCTTCTGCGATTGGCATCATCGTATTCGTAATTTGCTCCTTCGTATCAATTATCATGTACAACAGGACAAGTTCGTCAAGTAGGGAGGATCAGTTCCAATGAAATCACAAAAAGCAGGGCGTATTGTTTCCCTTACAATTATCTATATCATATTAGGTGTCTGCGCCGTTATATGGCTAGCCCCTATTGTATGGCTTGTCTTGCAAAGCTTTTCTGCTAGCTCTGGTGCCGCTACTGGTTTTTATCCTCGTAGTGGCGAGTGGACTTGGCACAATTATGCCTATTTGTTTTCTATTCCTGACGAAAATAAGTTGACGGCTCCTAGCTATGCATCTACTAATGCTTATGACATTATCCCAGGTAGCGGTATAAATTATTTCATACAGTGGTTTTTAAATACGATAGTTGTAGCAGTTCTTAATTGCATTATTTCCACTTTGTTCTGTCTTGTCGTCGCTTATTCGATGTCTAGATTCCGCTTCAAAGGTAGAGAAACTCTTATGAAACTTAATCTTGTTCTAGGAATGTTCCCTGGATTCTTATCCATGATTATCATGTATTGGGTCATGAAGGATTTGTTCCATTTGCAAGGTTCTTTCTGGGCGTTAGTAATTATATATTCTGCCGGTTCAGGCATGGGATTCTTCATTTCCAAAGGTTTCTTCGATACTATTTCTAGAAGCATCGATGAAGCTGCTATGATTGATGGGGCTAATAGAGCCCAGATATTCTGGGATATCATCCTACCATTGTCTAAGCCAATCATTGTCTATACCATCCTTACTTCCTTTATGGCTCCTTGGGGAGACTATGTCACTTCATCTTATATAATTGGGGCGAACAACGCACCTCAATGGACTGTCGCCATTGGGCTATATAAATGGGCCAACGAAAGGGAATTGTTTACATCCTATTACACCCGCTATGCTGCTGGATCAGTAGTAATTGCTCTTCCAATGACATTATTATTCTTATTCACTCAAAAATATTATGTCGCTGGTGTTACCGGCGGTGCTGTCAAAGGTTAGTTATGAAAAAAACAAAAAATATATCTTTGGTTTCGTTATCTTTATTAGGACTAGTTTCTTGTCAGGGGACTAGTTCTATTTCTCCGTTAGGGCTTGAATATGATAATGGAACTTATAATATCGATACGTCGATATCAAATAAATCATCTTCAGCCCATTATCAAATATTCGTCCGTTCCTTTTGTGATTCAAATAACGATGGAATTGGTGATTTTAATGGGATTGCATCAAAAGCCGATTACCTATCTTCTTTAGGGATTGGGGCAGTTTGGCTAACTCCAATCCATAAAAGCCATAGTTACCATGGTTATGATATTGATGATTATTATTCCGTTAATCCTGATTTTGGGACAATGGAAGATTTCGTCAACATGGTCAATGTCTTAAAAGGAAAAGGGATTGATGTCATGCTAGATATGGTATTTAATCATACTTCCGCCTATAACCAATATTTCATTGATTCCTATAATGATTATAGATTAAGTAAAACTGGGGAAAATTCCAAAGCCGATTGGTATCTATGGAAAGATGAAAAAGGTGGGTCTAGCTATTATAAAAAAGGCTCTTTCTATTATTATGCCCATTTTGGCTCGAATATGCCTGATTTGAATTTCGATTGCCAGGCCGTTCTTGATGAATTCAATAAAATCATGGCTTTCTGGTTAGGCAAAGGTGTCAAGGGATTTAGGCTTGATGCAGTTAGGTACTACCAAGAAGAAAACGTTGCCAAAAATATAGAAGCCTTAAACAAAATTGCCGATATGGCAAGGGCAATTGATCCAAATTGCTATTTTGTAGGTGAGAATTGGATTGGTGGAAATGAATATCTATCCTATTATTCTTCTAAAATAGATTCTTATTTTGATTTTGAGCAATCTATTGCCTATTCCAATGGGACTCCTTTTATTCCAGCAGTAAAAGGATTTGCTAGTGGCGATTCTCTTACTAGCGTATTAGAAACCAAAGAAAAAAAGATTAAGGAAAAGAATAATAAAGCCTATTCTTCTTATTTCTTTGCTAACCATGATACCGATAGGATTTCTAAATCATTGACTGGCGAGAATATGAAAGTAGGGGCAAGCTTGCTATATCTTCTTCCTGGCACTCCATATTGCTATTATGGAGAAGAAATTGGCTTATTGGGAATAAAAGGAAAAGAATCTACTGATGCTATGAGAAGACTTCCTATGATTTGGGGAGAAGGACATGAAAACGAAAAGACAGATTGTCCTGATGGAAGCATTTCTTCTATCTATTCTTCCTTTAAGCAAGTAGAAAAAGGGGCATGTGATCTTGAAAAAGAGCCAATGTCTTTAGTGAATCATTATAAGAAAGTCATATCAATTAGGAATAAATATCCATTTATAAGAGATTCTATATTAACTTCGGTTAAGACTAAAGTAAGTAATCTAATTACCTATAAATTGACTTCTAGTGATGGCAAGGATTCTATAATTGTCATGCATAATACTTCTAGCGAAGTCATGGAAGCTGATGTTTCTAGTTTCTCTAATGGAGAAATATTAGATACAATCAATACTTCTAACTTAAAACCAAAAATCGAAGGGACTATTTTGAAATTAGCCCCATATTCATCAATAGTTTTAAAAGGCAGGTAAAATAATGAAAAAAATCAAAACCTATTTTGTAGTTGCTTGTGCTTCTATTTTAGTTTGCTCATGTGGAGAAAACAATGGAAGTCAATCAATTAGCAAGACCGATTCAACAGCTCTTACTAGTGACACGGGATACACTTTCCCTGAAACTCCAACATATGATGAGCCATCTTTCCAAATCCATTATCTTAGGGCAGATAATGATTATTCACCTTGGTGTTTGTGGCTTTGGACCGCAGACCAAGATGGTGCCGATTATGAATTTAATGGCGGAGATTCCATTAATGGTGCAATTGCTTCTTATCCGTTATCAAAATTTGGATTAGGAGAAGAAGATACTCTTAGCTTCCTTGTTAAAAAAGGTAGAGAAGGTAATTGGCTTGCTAAAGATCCTGATGAAGATAGGGAAATAGATTTCTCTAGTTTAAGCAAAGACAATAACGACATTTACCATATTTATCTAAAAAGCGGAGATGCAAACGTGTATACATCAAAAGATTATATAGTACCAGAGAAGATTAACTTTGCTAGATTCAATTCTACTAGTACCGGTGCCCAAGTAGTATTAGAAACAACTCTCCCAATAAATAAAGCTGTTTTAAAGCGCGATGGAGTAGTTATCAAGGAAACTACTCTTTCTAAACCAAAGAGTTTTGTTCGTATCCAAGGAATAGAAGGCGAAATCGATTTCTTAGCAAAATATAGCGTCGAAGTTACTTTTGCTGAATCTAATAATGTCGTTACTAAGGATGTTTCTTTCAATTCTTTATTTGGAACAAATGAATTCAACGCCAAATATGAATATACCGGAACTGATTTAGGTGTAACTGAAAAAGATGGCACATTTACATTCAAGGTCTGGTCTCCTTTCTCTAGTTCTATTGAAGTTAGAATCTATGATTCAGGGACTCCAAAGAGTTTAGATGAAACTGGCGACGATGCCTTTACTACTCTTGTCTTAAACAAAGGGGAAAAAGGCGTTTGGAGCGGCTCTTTAAATCAAGAATTATACGGCAAATACTATACTTTATTTGTTAAATCCAAGGATTATCCACAAGGAATAGAGATTGTTGATCCATATGCAAAAGGATGTGGTATCAATGGACTTAGGGGAATGATTGTTGATTTTAACGCTGCTAAGCCAACTAATTGGGATAGTTTCAAAGCTCCTGTCCATGATAGAAAATCAATGGTGGTCTATGAAACCCATATTGCTGATATTTCTTCTTCCTCTAGTTGGACTAGTGATGTTGAGACTAGAATACTAGAAAAGACTTATGCCGGGGCAATTAAAGAAGGTACAACCTATACTAAGGAAGGCAAAGCCATCAAGACCGGCTATGATTCTATAAAGGATTTAGGGGTCAATGCAGTTCAAATCTTACCTATATTTGACCAGGCTAATGATGAAAGAAAAGAAAATAGAACCTTTAACTGGGGATATAACCCACTCAATTACAATTGCATCGAAGGTTCTTACTCTTCTAATCCATATGATGGATATACCCGTATCAAGGAATTTAGGGAATTAGTTGAGAAATTTGGTAATGACAATATGTCTATTATCATGGACGTTGTCTATAACCACGTCAATGGGGCAAAGGGCAGCAACTTTGACGTCTTGGCTCCTGGGTATTATTTCCGTTATGATGGCGAAAAGCTTACTTCCAAGAGCGGATGTGGCAATGACACTGCTAGCGATCATGCAATGTATGCCCACTTTATGAGGGATTCAGTTAAATTCCTAGCCGAAACATATAAATTGAGCGGATTTAGATTCGATTTGATGGGTCTACATACTCTTGAAGCGATGAATGAAGTAGTTGCAGCTGCTAGAAGCGTTAATCCAGATATCGTTATCTATGGCGAACCTTGGGAAATGGAAGAATCTCTAGGTCTAACCATGGCAAGCCAAAAAAATCTTGCTAGCTTTGAAGGATTTGGTGCCTTTAATGACAAACTTAGAGACGCCCTTATCAAAGGTGGCATGTCTGCAGTTGATGAACTTGGATTTGCCACTAACCCAAGAGGTGGCAGTGAGTCCGATATGAGAAGTGTAGTCTCTGGAATCGAAGGAAAGACATCTACAATATCTTTCGATCCTGACAAGACAGTAAATTATGCTTCTTGCCACGATAATTACACTCTTTATGACCGTGCTTATATGGCTGGTATCGATGATGAAGAATTATTAAAGAAGATGCCTGTTTTAGCTAATTCCATTGTCTTGACTAGCCAAGGAACCTCCTTCATTCTTTCCGGAGAAGAGTTCTTGAGAACAAAAGATAAAGTCAATGGAGATGGTACCCATACAAAAGACGGCAATTCCTATTCCTCCTCTTATGAAGTCAATGCTCTTGATTATGATCTAAAATCCAAGAATATGGATGTATATGCGATTTATAAAAAGCTCATCTATCTAAAGACTCATGTCGATGGACTAGCATTAACAAAAGACGGCGTTGCCTCTAATCTAAATGTAACTGCATCCAAAGGACAAATTACCTATACCATCAAAGATAGTCTTAATAATAAAGAATATAAGATTGTCCATAATGATGGGGCTTCAATTCATGAAGCAATGGATTTTGCTGGTTATGAATTATATCTAGATACAATTGATGTCAATTCTACTAGAAAATTAACCAATAACGAAAAAGCCAATCGCTTCCAGACTTTAATTGGAGTAAAATCCCTTTAATGCCACGCAATCCTACTAACAAACCTAAATACGAAGAATTATCGGATTCACTCGATGAATCCGATATCTCTTTGGGGGCGTCTAGACCAGTTAAGGTAAAGAAAAAGAAAAAAGAAGATAAGCTAGATGAAAAGGAAAAAAGAAAGCAAAACAGGCTTTATAACATCCTTTATATATGCTCTGCTATATTCTTCTTTATTCTAGGAATAATAGTTATCTGTCTGATTAATTACATCAAGGGGGATGGTTTCCACTTAATCAAGGCTCTCTTCGCTTGTTTCAAATGAAGATAATTTAGATATAAAGTCCTTATCCGTATAATTGGATAGGGCTCTTTTTCTATATTCATTCATTTCTTCTTCGTCTTTAAATAAGACTGATCCATCATCTAGATAGGCTTTTCCTAGGCTACATTTATCAACTAGGGTAACTCTATCATTGCCAAATATTAGAAACATGATATTTATAAAATAGGGGAGAACAAATAGAAGGATTACGGTATAGCCATTGAAAAATATCGTTGTTAAGGCAATAAAAGGAAGGTAATAGGCTTTTTTTAATAAGGTAAAACCTATCTTTTGCCTATATCCATTTTTGTCCCCATAACTGATTTTAAATATATATTCCCCGATTCCTTTCCTTCCTTTATTTAATAGGGGAAGGGCAACGCTTAATACAAGGAAAGAAAACCCAATCGAACAAATTCTTCCTAATGTCAAGGTCTTGCTAATGAAGTCAGAAGAAGATTTTATAGAAGGATCAACATAATTTAATAGGGATGGTAATCCTTTGTATGTTGACTTAAATAGATCCAAGACATCATTCTGCCCTCTTTTATTTAAACCATCTTTTATAAATCCTGGTTTAGACGAATTGACAGTTCCATCTTCATTCACATAATAAGAAGCATAGTCAGTCGAATATGAATTAATTGTAGGGGAGGCTGGTAAACGTAAGACAAAGATATTATATAATTCCCCTATTGTCTTATCGTTCCTATTGCCGGTTAGATAAGTAACTAATTCATTGGGATAAGAAACAAGATAGAAGTTTTGGATTGCCTCTTCATATCCTTTATATTCATCTAGAGTTAGAGATAAATTTAGATTCAGTTCTTCTTTTTTTGCCAAAATGGTTTCGTTTTCTTTTATAAATCCTGGATTATTAATAATTATTGGATAGCAAACTGCATAGAAACAAAATAAAAAAGCTAATATAAAAGAAACGAAATTTATTAGATTAGACCAAATATATTTTACTACCGGAGCTCTTTCGGCTTCATGATTGACTTGGATTTCTTTCTTCATAACGTCTTTCTTCTTCTATTGTATCGAAATATAACGAATTTTCTTCATCTGCAACGCAGGAAGCGGATAGATAATCATGTATGGAACGATGCTTTTTAGTAAACATTGTCATTGTATAGGATATTAATAAAGTTGCCCCGAAAGAAAACATTGAACCAAACATTTCTATAATTAAAAATGAGAAAAACCTCAATATCAGCCATCTTTTCTTATATGTATAGCCATTTTTATCTAGGACAGTTAATTTGAATATTTTCTTTCCAATTGTCGCACTTGTTTTAGAAATAAGAGGGATTATATAAAAGAATATGAATGCAGATAATATAACTGGAGGGAATGCATAACAAATAGTAAAACCGACAATACGGGTATTTTCATCGTTACAAGAAGTAATAAGGGGATCTTTATTTACTTTAGTCAAGGCTGATGAATAGATATCTTTTAAAGACAAAACCGCATCAATTTCTTTAACATTTTCTTTCTTATTAATTTTTAGATGTGAATCAACTTCAGTTAAGGATTCAAATAAAGAAGATTCCTTTCCTATCCCTAATATAGAACTTTCAAAGGTTTCATCGCTTAGTTTGGCCATATGGAAACTTACCGCAATATCGCTGCAATAGAAGGCTTTTAGATTATCTAATAGATAAACGGTTTTAGTTTCTCCATAATAGGTAAAATCTTCTTTATGGAATTGCTCTAGCTTTTCTATAGGGCTAGTAACATCGGTAGAAATTCCCTTGAAGTCGATGAATAAGCCTGATTCTAATTGTCTAGAAACCATCTTGGCGGCATTCTCATTATATTTTGCTTCATTAGATACATTAGGTAATATAAATGGAAAATAGATAATGCTAGCTAAGGCAAAAGTAGCGGCTAAATCTATTAAGTGAGCAAATGCTCTTTTCCATATCGAACCTAGGACAATTAATTTTCCCATGGGTCAAGTATAATTCGGTTAGGGAATAAAATCACTTTATTTATAAATAAATAGGTTAATTAAGGGCAAAAATAAAAACTTTAAACCTATTATAAAAATAATTATCTCGTGTTTTTACGTCTATAATCTTAAAAAACATAGTAAAAATAGATGGATTTCTAGATTATAAACAGGAAATCTGTCTATAATCAAAAAATAAACTTGAAAAGTATCGTTATTTAAATACAATATTCATTGGAGATAAATGATGAAATTGTTGAAGTTTAAAGTTAATAGCGGATATAAAATGTTAGAAAAGGGTTTTGAAGTCAATTTTTTGACCAAGACTAGGATTAATAAAGATGCTCTTAATGACGATATTATCGAATTGGAAGAAGGACTTTATTATCCTTTAGAAACGGTGTTTATCGGTAAGAACTCTTCTGGCAAGACTTCTGTTCTCATTTTGATTGAATTGATATTGAATTTCATCAAAAGTGGCAGAATCCCTGTTGACTTAATACTTGATCAAGATGCATTGGAATTGGAATTTCTCTTCTATGATTCCGGATATATATATTTATACAAAGGTGAATTTTACAAAAATGAATTAAGCAATCTTTCTTATATGGTTATTAGGAATGAATCCTTGAAAAAGACCATATATAAAAAGAACTACAAAAAGGACTTAAGCAACATTTCTTTCCCTAAAGATTATATCTTCCTTAATGAAGATAGTGGGAGTGACACTTCTGAAATAGCTAAACTAAAAATAGCGGATTCATCTATTCTTTTGGATTTAAATTCAATCGATAATTCTAATCTTGCCTCTATTATAGAAAAGATAAATTTATTTTATGGGAACGATGCTTTTAATTGCTTAGTTGCATTATTTGATGACAGCATCGAAAGCATAAAGCCTGTCAGACTAGATGATAATTCGGCTGCCTTTAAATTCAAAAGAGTCAACAAGCCAGAAGTTTTAGTAAATCTTTCTTATTTAAAAGATAGGCTATCTTCAGGCACATATAGAGGGATATATCTATTTGCTGCCTCGCTTCTTTCTTTTAGGCTCGGTGGGGATATTTTAGTTGATGAAATCGAAAAGAGTTTCAATAAGAATCTAATAGAAAATCTATTCATTCTTTTTAATGATAAAAGGATTAATAGGAAAAATGCATCAATTATATATTCCACCCATTATGCTGGATTATTAGATCATAGCCCTAGATGCGATAACATCAATGTTTTGCATAGGGTTGGCGATAAAATAAGCATTAGCAACATGTCTACTTCATATGAAATGAGAACGGATATTTCAAAATCAAATCAATTTGAGCAAAATGCATTTGATAATCTAACAAATTACGATAGATTGATGGACTTAAGGAGAGTTTTGCTTAAATGAAAATTCTTCTTGCTTGCGAAGGACAAAGCGAAGTTTTTTTATTAAATAGCCTCATTGAAAAAGGCTATTTAGATTTTAAGTGCCCATTGTTACTTGATGAACCAATAAGATTAAGACAATTAGCAGAAATTGCCCCAATCATCAACGCTTTACCAATTAATGAAGAAATCATAATTTATCGTGTTGGCGATACGTTAAAAGAAGATTTTGATTTATCGAAATTCAAGATGCGTCTAAATTATATGAAAGTTTATAAAGTTTGTACGAAACCAGAAATCGAAGTACTTATTATTATTAACGAGGGAATTTATCCGGAATATATCAAAAACAGCAAGAAGTATAGGCCTAAGTCTTTTGTTAACTCCAAATTCAAAGATTTTGATATTGAAAGTTATTTCTATTCCAATGACTTATCTAATGCGATTAGAGAGTACAAAAGATTAAAAAAGCATAACAAAGATGAATTATATTTAGCGGATTTATTAACAAAATAGGCTTTTTATCGATATTTTTTCTTGCCTGTTAAAAGGAAACGAAAATTTTATTTGTATTTTGCTTAAAATGGTTGATAATAAACCCGTACAAAAATTAAGCAAAACGCCTCGCGCCTGAAAGAAGTGATCTTATCGGGCAAGGGGATTATTTCGCTTGTAGGAGATTTATGGCTAAAGAAAACATCGAACAGTACGAACTTAAAGAGATCAAGGAAGAAGTCGAAACAACCAAAAAGAAAGAAAAATTCGACGATTCTGCCTTCGTTGCCCTTCATCACATCGACAAAGTCTATGACAATAATGTCCAGGCCGTATTTGATTTCAATCTTGATATCAAAAAGCATGAATTCATCGTCTTTGTTGGCCCTTCTGGATGTGGTAAATCAACAACCCTCCGTATGGTTGCTGGCCTAGAAGACATCACTAGAGGCGAACTCTATATCGATGGAGAGCTTTGCAATGATAAGCAACCAAAAGATAGAAATATCGCGATGGTCTTCCAAAGCTATGCTCTTTATCCACATATGTCTGTCTATGATAACATGGCGTTTGGGCTTGTTATTTCTCACCTTCCAAAGGCTGAAATTGATAAAAGAGTCCATGAAGCCGCTAGAATTCTTCAAATCGAGCAATATCTAGATAGAAAGCCAAAGGCCTTGTCTGGTGGACAAAGGCAGCGTGTTGCCTTGGGTAGGGCAATCGTTAGGAACGCCAAGGTATTCCTGATGGACGAACCTCTATCTAATCTTGATGCTAAACTTCGTGTCCAGATGAGAAGCGAAATTGTTAAACTTCATCAAGCCTTAGGTGCGACTACAATCTATGTTACCCATGACCAAACCGAAGCTATGACCATGGCCACTAGAATTGTTGTCATGAAATTAGGTAGAATCCAACAAATTGGCACTCCAAAGGAAATTTATAATAATCCTGCCAATTTATTCGTTGCTGGATTCATCGGTTCTCCTTCGATGAATTTCCTTAACGTTGACTATAAAGATGGAAATGTCATCTTCGAAGGTGGCAAGGAAATGAAATTGCCTGCTTCAGTTATCAAAGGACATAAATTGCCTGAACAATTCATTCTTGGCATCCGCCCAGAAGATATCCGTCATGTTGAAACTTCGACTAAAGACAATGCAATAGAAGTAGAAGTCAAGGTTGCTGAACTTCTTGGCTCTGAATATTATTTGCATTGCGATTTCGGGGGAATTGATTTGGTTTCAAAATGCCCAGCTGATAAAGAAATTAAGTCCGGTGACAAGGTATTTGTCGAATTGAATTTGTCTAAGATTAAATTCTTCAACAAAGAAAGCGAAGAACACGAAGCAATATAATATTTTGTCTTGCTTAATAATCTAGGGATGGGGGTCATTCTCCATCCCTTTATTTGTCTAAAAGCATATTTCTAGCCTAGAAAGCTATATTGATATAAAATAAATTCATAAAGAAAGGGAAAAATTATGGAAAGGAAGAAACTTTTTAGTGCTTTGATGTTCTCTTCATTGCTATTTGCTTCTTGCGGGAATAATAGTAATGAGAGTTCGGATACTTCTAGTCAAGAATCTAGTAAGCCTGATGAAACGGTTACTACGACAGTAACTACTTCGGTAAGTTCAACTACATCAAAACCAAGCGACAGTGATGAACCTTATGCTTTCGATGGAATCGTACGTATCCATTATAGAAACCAAAATGAATCATATTCATCTAAATGCTTATGGGTTTGGTTAAGTGGGGTAAATGGCCAAATATATGAATTTGCCAATAACAATAACCCAGATTCATATGGGCTATGGGCGGATTTTGATTTGCAAGCAGCCCCATTTAATGATTTTTCATTGACTGAACTTAGCTATATAGTCAGGGAGAAATCCACCTGGGATGGGCAGACTAGCGATACTTTGATTGAATTCTCTAAATTCAAGCCATATGAAACTACTAGGGAAGATGGAAGGAAGCAAATAGATGTCTATTCTTTTGATTCAGGCAATAAAAACTTACCCTTTATCCAACTTTGACTGAAGCAATGGGAGATTATATTAAGGTTGCTAAAGTCAATGATGATTGGAAATCTATCTATGTTGAAGGGGATGGATATGATACTGGCACAGGAGATAATAGCAATGTTGGGATAATTAATGCTATAACAGTCTATTCTTTCCCAAATAGCTATCAACTTCTTAGCGATACTATAAAAGAACAAAAGAAGAATGATTACATAATCTATCAAGACGCCCCAAGGAAAAAGGAATTAAATATTACCCTTAAGGAAGAATTAGTTCCTACTAACCAATATTTAGTCGAAGTCTATTTTGCTTCCGATATGGATAATGTTAAACGCGCCAATGTATCCTTCTCTTCTTTATTTGAATCCGAGATTTGGAAAAATAAATATGAATATGAAGGGGATGATTTAGGATTATCATTCAAGGATGCCTCTAAACCAAATAGGGCAACATTCAAATTATGGTCCCCATTAGCATTTGATGTTAAGTTATATGCCTACCAAAAAAGTGCTCCTTTGGCTTATTTTGACCATTATGTTGGGGGAACTGCCTTTAAGAATGTCTACCAAATGAAATATACTTCAAAAGGTGTCTATGAAGCGGTAGTCGACTTAAAAGAAGAAGATAAATTCTATACTTATTATGTAAGCAATATCGAAGGTCAATTCGAGACTATCGACCCA
The DNA here is from genome assembly GCA_902464635.1 of uncultured Caryophanales bacterium. Lineage (GTDB taxonomy): Bacteria > Bacillota_I > Bacilli_A > RFN20 > CAG-826 > Alloenteromonas. The sequence goes on from CABQKC010000002.1 coordinate 30,023, forward strand.
TATGCCAAAGCTAGCGGCATCAATGGAATTAGAGGGGCAATATTAAATAACAATCAATGGAAAGAAACTGATCCAGAAGGATTTTCTTCCATCAGGGGAAATACTTCTTCTTATCCATTTACCCATATAAATACCTTAAATGATTTAGATATCTATGAAGTTCATATCCGTGATTTCACTGCTTCTAATTCCTGGGTTTCTAATAATGATAATAGAAGGGGTACCTATAATGCCTTCGTTGAAGAAGGTACGACTTATGAAGGGGTATCGACTGGATTTGACTCACTTAAGGAACTAGGGGTTTCGGCCGTCCAGCTTTTACCTGTATTCGACCAGGATAATGATGAAAGAGTATGGCTAAATAAAGATGGAACCTATAGAAAATATCCTACCTATAACTGGGGATATAATCCAAGTAACTATAATGTTATAGAAGGTGCATATGCTTCTAATCCAGAAGATGAACTCAATAGGATTACGGAATTCAAGAACCTAGTCAAGAAATGTGCCGATTACGACATTAGAGTCATAATGGATGTTGTCTACAACCATGTTTCTAGCGTTTCTAAGTCTAGTTTTACCAAAACCATGCCTCAATATTATTTCAAGGTTGATGAAAATGGTACCTATATCGACCAAACAGGATGTAACAATACCCTTGATTCATCTAAGGGAATGGTTGAACGCTATATAATCAATTCAGTTTGCTTCTACGCAAAAGAATACGGAATAAAAGGTTTTAGATTCGATTTGATGGGATGTTTAGAAACTTCTACGATGAGAAAACTAAAAGATGCCTTATATGAAATCGATCCTGAAATCGTTGTCTATGGCGAAGGATGGAGAGGAAGTGGATTTGCTAGTTCAACCCAAGCTGGAAAGGAAAATGTCTATCAATATCTAGGGGATAATGGCAAGGGGGAAGTCGGTGCTTTTAATGATGGAGGCAGAAACGGACTTAAAGGTGATACAAAATGGGCTGATATTGTTCCTTCTTATGGCTTTATGGGACAAGGTCCTTCCGATTTAAGCGAAGATACAATGTATGATGCAACCTGCACTTATCTAGGTGAAAATAGGCATGTAACGCAATCTGGAATCGCAACTAGCCCAACCCAAACGATAAATTATGTCGATTGCCACGATAATTATACTTTATATGATTCGCTTAATTATATGTATGATGGAGGGAAGAATTGCAATAACGATACTAACCCAATTCAAGATGCTACTATTGCTACGATGAGTTATGTAATCCTCTCCCAAGGTGCTGCCTTTATCCATGGGGGAAGTGAATTCTTTAGGCAAAAGATCATGAAAAAAGATGATCCTAATATCGATTTATTAAAGGATTCCATCAAAGTGCATGAGACCTATATCGAAGGTGATGGATTTGAAATCCCAGGTGGCGATGGGGATTATCTAGTCAGGAATTCCTATCAATATGGAGATTCGGTCAATGCTTTTGATTGGTCTAGGAAAGTCAAATACCTTTCTTATTTCAATAAGATAAAAGAGGCCATATCTACTAGAAAAGCGTTAGTAAAAGAAGGAAGGCTCGGAGTTAACTACAACGCTATCCAAGGTTCCTATAAGGATGGTGAAGGAAACATTAAGAAATATAGCCGTCTATGGGATGATTTGGTGCAACGCGATGCTTCAAATCTATTACGTCCAGTTTTGGCAGCCCAGACTGAATTCTCCAAGATGCCAGCTTCTACTAAATTAGATGTCTATTCTTTCCTTGGGGGAAGGATGAATGAAGATGAATCCATTATCGGAATCGGCAACGGCAAGCTTAGGGTCTTATATGGCTCCAAGCGTAATAAAGGCGATATAATCGAAGTTTCGGATTATAAATTAGCCATTAGCAAGCATGAAATGCTATTTGTAGAAAGGATTGCCTAAATATGAGAAAGAATATTGTATTATTAATAACTTTGCCTCTAGTTATGCTAGCTGGGTGTGCTGGGGAGACTCCATCTAGTTCAAGTCCAATTGAGACTGGGACTGATGAAACTATCTATCACACGGTTACTTTCCATTCTAATGGGGGAAGTGAAGTTACTCCAATAAAGGTAAAGCATAATACTTTTGCCAAAGAACCAACTATGCCAACAAAAGAAAATTATAAATTCGGTGGTTGGTATGTCGATAATGATTCATTCCAAGTCAAATACCTATTTAGGTCGACCTTTGTCACTTCTGATTGGGATTTATATGCAAAATGGGATGAAATGGAGGCTTCTTCAACCAATTCTTCTAGTAGCGAATCTACTTCGACCTCTAGTAGCGAAGAAAACCATTCGGCAACTATATATTTTGCCGATGCCTCTTGGTGGAATAAAGATGCTGCCTCTACCAATGTTAGATTTGGCGGAATCGATGATGATACTGGTAGTGGCAGGAAGATGGAACATATCCGTTTTTGCCCGACTACTTACACTAATGTTGGCTATAATTACTGGAAAATCGATATAGAAGATATTAGGGAAATTAGTTATCTTTCTTTCTTGAGGATGTCAGGAGACGGGGAGACTTATTGGGGAGCTTTCTCTACTACTGAATTGCCTCTAGATTTGGCTACTACTAATCTATTCACCATTAAAGATAGCGAAGAAAATTATTCATCTAGTGTAGTCGGCATTTGGTCTACTTATGATCCTAGCGATATAGGTAATCCTGACGCAATAGAGCCACCTTTACCTCCGGTAGTTGAAGAAGGGTATAAGATTGTTGGTTCAGGTTCATTCCTAAATGAAGGGGATGATTGGACTAGTACTTCTGGAGTTTTATTAGAATCTAAGCCAGATACAACTTATCCTGACCAAGTTGGCATTAGGATTAGCTTTGCTATTTCTGATACCTGGAAAATTCATGATACTAGAGAAGGAGGTACCCTTTGGGCTGGATATGATGCAATTGAAGGCGATCCTTCATTATTGAACGAGACTTATTTTAAAAAAGGTACCGGTGATAATGTCGTAGTTACTAAAGCAGGTACATTCGATATTTATTTCAAGCCATCCAACTCCAAGATTTGGATTAATCTAGTAACTGAAAGCGGGGTAGAGTAATGAAAAAGTCATCTTGCATACTTTTATTAGCCTTCTCTAGCCTAGCTTTATCTTGCTCAGGAGGGAATTCTTCTAGCGTTTCCTCTTCTTTTACAAATACTGAAACTTCTTTTTACCAAACATATACATTGATGTTTGCTACTTGTGGGGGTGATTCAATTCAATCTAGCACCCATAAGGAAGGAGAAGAAATCGATTTATCTAAATATGTTCCTTCTAGGGCTGGATATTCCTTTATTTCTTGGTGTAAGGAATATGATTCTGCGACTAAGATGGGAAAGATTGGTACTGAGATTACTTCCTTAAAGATGCCAAAGGGCAATTTGGTGATTTATGCTCGATATAAAAAGGAATCTACTCCAAATCATACCGAAGAAGAATTAAATAAATATCTAGCTGCTTTAAAAACCAATTCGGAAGCAAATCATTTCTATTTTCATTATTATCGTTATGATAATTCTCCTTCTAGCTATGAAGATTATGATATCTGGGCCTGGAATATGGCTCCGAGCGCAAGCGAAGGCCATAAATTCGATTGGATTGGCAGGACTAGTAGTAGCGATGGATTCGATGCTACTGGAGATGCCTCTATCGATAGCTTTGGGGGCGCTTATGTCGATATTGATTTAAAGGCAACTTATTCTAGTGGCTGGGACAATACAAATAAAAAGTTCTTAAATAAACCAATGAGTTTTGATGGATCTAGTAAGATTGGAATCCAGATTGTTAAATCTTCTACTAGAAAATCTGGCAGTGGATTCTGGGTTAATGATGGGTCTAATTTATCAGTCAAGCTAGATGAATTTGCCCTTGAACTAGAAAATGGAAACAAGGCTTACCATGCCTTTGCCTTGCAAGATCAAGTCCAGACTTCTCTTTCTGCTAAACCAATTAGTTCATTATCTTCTCCATTTGATCAAGATGACGGGAGCAATGTCACTTATGGTGATTCTAAATATGATGATGTAAATTGGAACAAAGTTGCCTCTAAAATGGCAACTTCTAGCGACTTCAAGTCTTTAGGAGTAGGGTATCAAATAATGGTATCTTCTTTTGCTGATAGCGATGGGGATGGCTTTGGGGATATTTATGGAATCAGCCAAAAGCTAGATTATCTAAGCGATTTAGGAGTAAAGGTACTTTGGCTTACCCCAATCCAATTATCGTCTTCTTATCATGGCTATGACATTTCTGATTATACAAAAGTCGATCCTAAGTTTGGGTCTAAGACTTCTCCAAATGCAGTAGATGGCTTAGTAAGTGCCGAATCAGCCTTGCTAGATTATAAAGACTTAATCGAAAAAGCCCATGAAAAGGGCATGAAGGTCTTGATGGACTTGGTACTTAACCACACATCTACCAATAATAACTGGTTCATTTCTAGTGCAAATCTAGATTCAGACTATAGAGGTTTTTACCAATGGGGGAACCATATTAATAATAAGGATAAGATAAACCAAGGTAATTCCTGGTATCCATATGGGGATCATCCATATAGCTATTATGCTAAATTCGGTAGCGATATGCCTGAACTTAATTATTCTTATATTTCGACTAGGGAAGCCGTCTATAAGATGACTCTTGATTGGTGCGAGTTCGGTGTCGATGGATTTAGGCTTGATGCCGTCAAGCATATATTCATGAATGATGAAGTATCTTCTAGCGAAGGTGATTCATTGATTTATGACAAATCCGCTTCCGGAGATTATTCTAGCGACCTAACCAAAAACATTCATTTCTTCAATGAACTGAATTACAAACTGAAATCAAAATACCCGAATTCATTCATTGTAGGGGAGAATTTCGATGGGCATGCGTACCATGTCGCACCTTATTATTCTTCCTTTGATTCGATGTTTGATTTCTATTCCTATTTCAATTTGACATCAGCCGCGGCAACAGGAAGAAGTAAATCGACTAGTAAATATGGGACTGCTAGCGGATTCTTATCTAATAGTTCTACCTATAATGTTACTAGCGATTCTAATGCAAGAAACGGCAAGGATAACTTGCTCCAAGTTGCCTCTAATTCAAACTGGAATTTTGTCGATGTATATAAAACCTATAATAAATATAGGGGAGATACATCTTTGCCAGGTTTATTTACTTCTAATCACGATATAGCACGTGTTATTAATCGCATTGCCGGAAGTGGGGATGCTTCTGGGCTTTCTAACCAAGGAAATGTAAATGCATCCAATTACAAATCACTTGAGCAAAGTGCGATGTGCGTGAAGATTGCCTCTATTTTATTCCCTGGAATTACCTGGGTTTATTATGGAGATGAAATCGGACTTACTGGAAATTTCCCTAGTGGAGTAAGCTCTACTTCTGGATATGCAGACTTATATTATAGGCAGCCAATGAAATGGACCCAGGGACAAAAAGTCAATGATGGATCTATGGCTACTGAATATAATGTTACTGGATCTTCAAAGACTGTAAAGCTTGATGAAATCAATTCTTCTAGCCTTGTTAAGTCCGCTAGCGAACAGATGACTGATGATAATTCTTCATATTCGAATCTAAAGAAATTCATATCCATCAAGAATTCTTATCCATCATTGATTACAGGTATTTTCGAAGCTTCTAATTTTGCTTCAGGCAATCTAGCTGCGAATGTCTTGTGTTTTACTAGGACTTTAGGTAGCCAAACCATTAAGGTAGCAGTTAATTTCAATAATACCGAGATATCTGCCTATGGCCTAAAAGGGGACATTTTAGGGTCATATAATGGTGCAACCCAAACAAAATTGCCTGCATATTCTGCCATTGCAGTGTTGCAAAAATAAGAAAAAGTATCGATAAAATCTAAGCAATTTAATAGGGTTTTAATTATACTTGAAAAACGTCAATTTAATTGTATAATGAAACCCGTTTCAAAGGGGAAAAAGAATGAAAATCAAATCATTACTAAGCCTAATAACATTAGGAGTTGGAGTAGGTGCCTTAGGACTTACATCAGTAGTTTCTTCTAATGCTAAAAATGTGCCTAATTTAAAGGCAGAGAAAGAAGCTACCGCCGAAACCGGTCCAAAAGTAGGTGATACTGAAGGATGGTTCTTAAAAGGCGGAATAAACGGATGGAACGAGGATAATCCATTCACTTTTGATGAAACCGGGGTTTATTCGACGACAATCACTTTAACAGATACAAAAGATGCAAAAGCCAATGCATTTAAGTTTTACCATAAAGATCCGGAAATTTGGAAAGACTTTTCTGCGATTCAAAATTTTAGGAATATTGACCCGAGCATAATAAAATTAAGTGTTGATGGTGATGGTAATTCATCCATCGCTGAAAACGGCACCTATAAGTTTTCTTATGTTCATTCCAATATCTATACAGAAAACGGTGAAAAGAAAAGCAAAACTGCTTTCTGGATGGAAAAAGTCGGAGAAGAAGTTACTGGTGAAGTAATCTACTTAGGAACTGATCTTGAAATCGTCGAAGGTGAAAGTACAACTAGGGTTGCCGGAAATTATCTTTATACATGGAATGATGATGGCACTGGCACACAGAAATATGAATAACTTGGTAGTTGGCCTGGAACACCTATAGAAAAACTTAATAGAACTGACTATTTCGGGCCTTCTAGTTGCTTGAATTTTGCTGGAAACGGAGGAATCTATAAGATTGACACATCTTTGTTCCCTAAAGCCAATAGATTCATATTGAGTTATGTAGAAAACGGTGAAAAGAAAGCTCAAACAAAGGATATGCGTCACGATGTTACTGGCTGGAAACGTTATTATTCATTCTTCCAAACTCCTGCAACTAGCGGCGGTACCGTCGATGGTGATGAAACCGTTTATAATGCGGCAGAATTGGCATTTGATTTATCAAAAGCATTAGAAGGAACAACCCTCATTGCCCCAGGGGGAGAGAACAATAGTTATTACTCAGTCTGCAATTTAACTGATAAGGCTCAATTAAAGGGACTAATTGATAAATATGATGCATTAGGCAAAGACAAAGTAACATTTGATAAATCCACTTACTTGACATATGAATCTGGCGAAGGGGAAACATCAACAAATGATGATATTGCCCTTGCTCAATTGATGAATCAAATTAAAATCAATTATGCTAAATCGACTAATTCCGTTATGTTCTTAGGTGGCAATTCATCTAACAATGCTACATTAGTTGTTGCAGGAATCTCAGCCGCTACAATCATTGCATCCGCTTCGATGATAATACTTCGTCGCCATAAGCATAAAAAAGCCTAATTAATAACATAAAAGGCACACTATATTTAGACTTATATAAGTAGTGTGTCTTTTTTTATTTATATAAATAAGTATAATTTCCCTTGCGATGAAATTCTCTATTATCTTCCCAATCAAAAACCAAACTGGCATGTTCATTAAAAACCTCAAGGAAAAGGTCATCCCTTATTTTGAATCCTGTGGTCATGTTTTTGATATTATCGTTGTTCCTAATGGGTCAAGCGAAGAAGAACAATCTAAATTAGAGAAAGATTTATCGTCTATGCCTCCATATGTAAAAATGCTTCCTTTTAGCAAGATTGGGGCAAAAGGTGCTGCAATTAAAAGAGGGATAGAAGCAAGCAACTGCGATTATGATTTATTCATGGATGTTGACCTTGCCACTGATTTAAAAGCCTTTGATATTATTAAAGAAAATATCGGTAAATACGATGCTTTTATAGGGGATAGGGATATGAAAGGGGCATATTCAGGAAAAAGACCTTTCATAAGACAACTTGGTCATGATGTATCTAAGCAATTGGTCAAATGGAGATTCCATTTCAAGGAAATCAGCGATACCCAGTGTGGCTTTAAATGCTTCAAGGATAGTGTTGCCAAAGAGATGATTAAGCATCAGATTATCGATGGGGTTGCCTTTGATGTTGAGTATTGCTATTTCCTTTCCTTAAATAAATTCAGGATTAAGCGAATTCCAGTATATTGGATAAATGATGATGCCCATTCATCGATATCATTTGCAAAATCAAGCAAACAGTTTTCATCCGATTTAGGTAAAATAAAGAAGAATAAAAAGAATTACATACTTCCTAAGGGAGTCAAGGAATCATTATGTTAATAGATAGAGCAGTTGTTGAAGTTAGATCAGGCAATGGAGGGAATGGTGCGATTTCATTCCTAAGAGAGAAAAACCTTCCAAAAGGCGGTCCTGATGGAGGGAATGGAGGGAATGGTGGATCCATTTATTTCGTTGCCAAAAAGAATATCAATACCCTTTTAGCATATAGGCATGGCAAAGCCATTATTGCTAAAGATGGCGAAAAAGGGGATAAAAAGAATAGATATGGCTTATCTATGCCTGATATTTATTGCGAAGTTCCTGTTGGCACTATCGTATATTTAGAAGATGGCATGGTTCCTCTAGCTGATTTAAGTCATGATGGGGATAAGGTTTTAGCAGCCAAAGGAGGAAAAGGTGGCAGGGGGAATGCCTCTTTTAAAACTAGTAGGCTTAGAGTACCTAGGGTTGCCGAAAATGGCCATCCTGGCGAAACAAAACGCGTTGTCCTAGAATTAAAATTATTAGCAGATGCTGGCTTAATTGGGTTCCCTTCCGTAGGCAAATCCACTTTCTTAAATGTCGTTAGCAAGGCTAATGTCCCTACAGCCGATTATCCTTTTACTACCTTAACCCCAAATCTAGGCGTAGTTACTCTTCCTGATAAAGAAAACCAATTTATCTTAGCAGATATGCCTGGATTAATCGAAGGCGCTTCTAAAGGGAAAGGATTAGGTTTTTCTTTCCTTCGTCATATCGAAAGATGCAGAGTTTTAGTTCATATGGTCTCCATGTCTGGGGAAAGAGATCCTTATGATGATTACTGCAAGATTAATGAAGAATTAAAAGATTATGGGGCTTCTTTAGAAAGCCGTCCCCAAATTGTAGTAGCCACCAAGATGGATATGGATGGGGCAAGTGAAAGAAAGGCTATATTCGACAAGAAACTAGGCTTTGCTTCTTATCCATTGTCTTCTTTGACTCACGATGGGGTAAATCCATTAATTCAAAAGATATATGAAACTATCCAGAACACTCCTGAATTCCCATTATTTAAGAAAGAAGATAATCCTGAGTTTAAGCTATATGTTGCTAAAGAAAAGGAAGAACCATTTATCATCAAGCGCCCAAGTGCTCATCTATTTGTCATTGAAGGTGAGAAGGTACTTAGCCAATATAATTTAATTAATCTTTCTACTGACCAAGGTGTTGCAAAACTCCTTTCCTATCTAACTAAAATAGGAATAGATGCCGCCTTAAAAGAAAAAGGTGCAGTCGAAGGCGATACAGTTAGAATCGGTGATTTTGAATTTGAGTATTCTGAATAACACTAGTTTGCTTTAATAATGTTATAATTGCCCTATGGGAAAATTTGACTTAGGCAAAACACTGATTCCACTTGTATCTACTTTAATTTGTTTTGCCATTGTCTTACTTTATTTATTGAATCTATGATTTATTCATTATCAGGAAAAATAGCCGAAATTAAGGAAAAATTCGTCGTTATCGAAGTAAACGGAATCGGATATGAAGTATTCGTATCTAGGATTTCTGATTTTACTTTGGATAAAGAATGCAAGATATATACCCACGAGGTATTGACTCAAGATGACCATTATCTAGTTGGTTTCCTTACCAAACTAGAAAAGGAAGCCTTCTCTTCTTTGATTGAAGTGAAAGGAATTGGCCCTAAAACGGCAATTTCAGCCTTATCTAAAACTAATCCAAATGATTTGTTTTTGGCTATTTCTAGCAATGATGTCGGCTATTTAAAGAAATTGCCTGGGATTGGTCCAAAAGCCGCGAGCCAGATTATCCTTGATTTGAAGGGGAAACTAATTGATAACGCGAAAGAAAAAGCACCTAATGCCTATGCTGAAGTTAGGGGTGCGCTTACTTCATTAGGATTCAAGAGCAAGGAAATAGATTCGATTATTGCTAAACTTCCAAAAGGGCTTAGTGATGAAGAAGCACTTCGCCAGGCATTAAAAGGATTACGTAAATGAAAGATTCAAGTAGATTGCTAGATGCTAGAAAAGAAGAAGAAGACATCACTAGCGAGCTTTCCTTACGCCCAAAGACCTTAAAAGAATATATAGGCCAAAGCGAGATGAAGGATAATCTAAAAGTCTTCATGGGCGCGGCTAAGAAAAGAAAAGAAAGCCTAGATCATGTTCTTCTTTATGGCCCTCCAGGACTAGGAAAAACTACGATGGCTTATGTCATTGCTAATGAAATGGGTGGCAATATTAAGCTAATCAATGGACCTAGCATTGAGCGTCCAGGAGATTTAGCTGCCATATTAAGTGAGATTGAGCCTGGTGATATCTTATTTATAGATGAAATACATAGATTATCTAGAGCAGTTGAGGAAGTTCTTTATGGTGCGATGGAAGATTTTAATCTTTCGATATTAGTTAACCAAAATGGATCTAGCCATGTATTAAATATGCCTCTTCCTCCATTTACCTTAGTAGGTGCGACCACTAGGGCTGGAGATTTATCTTCTCCATTAAGGGCGAGGTTTGGGATTTCCATGAAGATAGATTTCTATAATGAAGAAGAATTGGAGCAAATAATAAAGAGAACATCGTTAGTATTAGCAACTCCAATCGATAATAAAGCCGCTAAATTAATAGCGACTAGAAGCAGGGGGACTCCTAGAATTGCCAATAGATTATTCAAACGTGTTCGTGACTTTGCTAATTTCAAGGGATTAGATGAAATCGGCTTAGAATTAACTAACGAAGCCCTTGATGCCTTGAAAATAGATTCGCTTGGTCTAGATGAAGTTGATATCCGTTACCTAAATACGATTATCAAACGTTTCCATGGAGGACCTGTTGGATTAGAGGCAATAGCAACTTCAATTGGAGAGGAACTAACCAATCTAGAAGATGTTTATGAGCCTTATTTGTTATTAAGTGGATTAATAAATAGGACTCCAAGAGGGCGTGTTGCCACCGAAAAAGCCTATGCCCACCTTAAATTAGCCCATCAGAATACTCTTTTTTAAGGTTTTGGAATATATTTTATTGCTTGAAATTCCACTAAAGAGTATTCTTTAATACGGCACAGTGAATTATTGATGAATTATTTATAATTCAGTGAAGACTAGAGTAAAACAAGAGGAGAAAATATGCGTAGATATATATCTTACATTGCCATGTGTGCGACTCTATTAATCGGAATCGGAGCTTCCGTTTCCCCATTAATGAAAACGATGAATAGCGATTTAGCATACGCAGATGGCAAAACGCTTTATTTCAAGGCTAGCCATTATGAAGAAAATAGCGTTAATGGCAATTACCAAGATTTCTTGGCTGCCGAAGATATCAATGCTTCTGGACAACCAGTAATCAATGATTTGGCAAATACAGTCAAGGCTAGGCTTGATAATTGGGGAATGAGCGAATATGAAGTCAAGGTACAAGGTTACGACACGATTGCCGTTTCGCTTCGTACAACTTCAAATTCCGAAACCCAATATACTTATCTAGAACAATATCTTTCTTTCTCTGGTGGAGATTATGAATTAGATGCTTCCGATACAACTCATGATGGATATACCGACTCTGACTTATTAAAGACCATCATTGATGATCAAACCGCGACTATCGAAAATATCGACATGGGATCTTATAAAGTCCCAGTAGTAGTTGTCCCGTTAAAAACTGGCGATGATTATAAAGAAGCCTTCACCAACTTACTAAAATATTGTAACGACAATACAAAAGCTGCCGAAACCGATTCTAGTGGAAACGAGACTAGTGCAGCCCAAAATACCTTATTAGTTGTCTGGGCCAATAGAAAAGAAGACGATACCTATGACAAAGCCGATAAGGATGTTAATGTCAAAAATAGAATCCTAACAGTTGAAGCCACGACTAATGATAATGCCGTCTGGTATCAATCTAGCGATACCGATAAGGAAACCCCATATCTACAATTGATTCCTACTAGCGAAGCCATTTCTAGCGATGGAAATTATAATCCAAGCAAGACTAAAGAAGCCTATGAAGCTGCTGTCTTCCTCCGCAATATGTTCAATGCCTCTAATTTAGGCGATTATAGGCTTACATTCACCTATTCTGAAAAGGCCAATGCGACTGTAGAAAACTTAATTAGCGTTGGTGATTATGCTATCTCTCCAGCCTTAAGCAAGACTCTTATTTCTACTATAATTGTCTTCGTCTTCCTTTGCATTTTATTAGTGTTATTCGATAGAATCTTCGCTTTGGCCGAGATTACTTCCATTGCTTTATCTAGCTTTGGGGCATTTGGATTATTCGTTGCCTTTGGTAGCCAATTCAATATTGCCGCCTTATTAGGAATTATGGCTACTGGTTTAGTTGCCTTATTTGGTGCCCTTATATACTCTTCTAGATTAAAAGATGAAATATATAAAGGAAGAACATTAAAGAAAGCGAGCCAAGAAGCTGCTAAAAAATCAGTGCTTCCTGTCATTGATGCCGGTGTTGTCTCTATTATATTAGGTACATTTGTATATCTATTTGCCGGTGATTTGGCTTCCAAGTTTGGCGTTATGCTAGTTGGTGGTGGATTAATCGCTACCTTAGTTAACCTAGTCTTCTTAAGATTAGCAGGCTGGCTATTATGCACTGATAATTCAATGCAATCTAGCTTTGTAAAACAACTTAATATCAATGGCGAGAAGATCCCTGATTTAGTAAAAGAAGAAAAACAAACCTATTTCGGTCCATATCAAGATAAGGATTTCTCCAAAGGAAAGATTTGGGTAGGAATCGTTACTAGCTTATTTGTCTTAGCTGGCATTGGAACTATGATAGGATTTGGCATTAAAAATGGCGATGTCTATAATGATAGCGCCTATAAGCAAAGCCAAACCGTCCTTAGAATTGATGTAAGAAGTGAAAAGAGTGAATATATCACTGTTTCTAGTCTATCTGACGTAGCCCACTTATTCGGAAAAGACGCTACCGGAGATTCATATTTACTTGATTCCATCAAGATTGATGACAAGGCCTTGATTGAATATGTTTCCAATCCAAATGAAGATATCAAATTATCTGAAACCCCAAAAGCAATTTATGAAACTGCCGATGCTGGTACTGGTAAGACTTACTATTGGTTCTATTATGAAATCAAGCTCAATGCCTATCTCCCATTAACTGAAGAAAATGGTGGAGACAAGATGTATAGCATCTCTACTCTAGATGCCTCAAATACCTGGTCAGCCCCAACTAGTTTAGGGTTAAACGATGCAATCACTAATTTCATCGAAAATAGATATGTTAGGGAAACTGCCGATTATATCTCTTATTTTGCAACTGTTACCCCTGAAATTGGCCAACCATATTTAGGAAGCGTTGCTCTTGGAGTTGGAATCGGAATATTGATTAGTGTTGTCTATTTAGTTCTTAGATATGGCATTTCTAGAGCCTTATCAATGGGAATAGTAGTAACTGCTTCAAGCTATATTGCTGTTGCCTTCTTCGTAATTGCTAGAATTTCTACTTCCCCAGTAGTTGCCCTTGGTTCAGTTGGAGTTGCTCTAGTCGGCTTCTTACTTGCCTTATTCATTGCAACTTACGAAAAGGAATTAGTTGCCTCTACACATGCTAAAGAAAGAGGAACTGTTGAATTTAAGCTTGATGTTGTCAAGAAATCTACATCTAGACAAGCTGGTATCCTTATTATCTTTGCTTTACTAGCTGCTTATGTTGGCATTGTCTATTTTGCCTTTGGACCAATTTACTTCATGTCACCATATCTAAGCTTCATATTAGGATTAGCATTTGCTTTAGCTACTACCTTGACTTTATATCCATTCTTATATTCTTGCTTCGTCAAGATGTTCTCTCACATCAAGATCAAGCCACTTAAGAAGAAAAAGAAGAATGTCGGCGGTCAATTAATGAAAAAGAAGAAATCTGCCGAGCCTGAAGAAGCTATCTTTATCGGTATCAATGACTAATGGATACTTTTCTAGAGAAAATAAAAAAATATTATAATCTTGATGAAGAAGGCTTTAGCAAACTGATTGCTAAGCCTTCTTTTGCTAATATTCCTCTAATTAATGACCATCCTAGCGTGATTAAGGCCAAAGAAAGGATAGAAAAAGCCATCAAAGATAATGAGAAGATAATCATCTATGGCGATTACGATTGCGACGGCATCATGTCGACCTCGATTATCTATTATTCCTTGCTTAAATTAAATAAGCATGTATCTTTCTTTATCCCTTCTAGATTCAAGGATGGATATGGCCTAAATCTAGGCAATGCCAAAAAGATAGCTAAAGCAGGTTATTCTTTATTAATATGCGTCGATAACGGAGTCAATTGTTTCGAAGCCATTTCCTATTTAAAGGAAAACGGTATCGATACATTAATAATCGACCATCATGAAATAGGAGAATCCTTGCCTGAAGCCATATCTATTATCCATGACGATTTATTGGATTATGGGGAATATAATGTCTCGGCTGGTTATCTTTCTTTCTTGTTTTCGATTTGTTTACTAGGAAAAGTCGATCCATATCTATTAGTTTTAGGTGCTATATCGATAATTTCTGATACGATGCCAATGAAATCCTATAATAGGGAAATAGTAGCCTTGGCTTTATCTTTGATTAACAAGAATAAATATCCAACTATATTCAATTTGACTAATGCAACCTATATCGATGAGAAGGTTTTGGGAATGGAAATAGTCCCATCTATTAATGCAGTAGGTAGGATTGATACTGAATATGACGCGAATAAATTAGTTCATTATTTTGCGACTGATTGCAAAGACTTGAAGCAATCTTCCTTATTGGCCCTTGAATATAATAAGAATAGGAAAGAGATGACAAAGGCAGCTTTAACTGAAATCGATATCGATAAAAATAAATCTAGCGTCTGCATCTCTACTAGCCTTGGGGAAGGTTTAAATGGCTTATTGGCATCTAGAATTGTCGTAGAAGAAAATAAGCCAGTTGCCATCTTTTCTTCTTCCTATAAAGATAAAGATATTTTAGCAGGATCGCTTAGAAGCAAGCCTGGGCTAAATCTAATTGATTTCTTCTCTAGTTTAGGTGAACTTCCTATTAGAAAAGGTGGACATTCTTTTGCAGCAGGGGTAGCCATTAAAAAAGAAGATTATGAAATCTTTAAGGAAAAACTAGAAGAATACGCCTCTAGCCATCCTTTTACAGAGCCAAAAAAAGAAGAAATCAGCATCTCTTTAAGCGATATATCCATGGAAAATTATAAAATACTTAGGAAATTTGCTCCTTTTGGACACGATTACGAAGAGCCTACTTTTGTTATTGAAAATGTCCCAACCTCGGCTTTGAAATTCAATAGATTAGGTTATCTAACCTTTAAAATAAGTCCGAATTCTGAAGTTTTCTCCTTTTCTATAAAAGATGATATCTTGAATAAACCTAGTTTAGATATGGAAGGGAAATTCCGTTTAAATGAATTTAGAGGCTCTTTCAAAATACAATTTGCCTGTAATGAAAAGAAATAATATATATTATTTTTAGTTTTAGCCTATACTAGAAGGGTATGGAAAATCTAGTAGATCAAAAAACAACATTACCTCCAAATGGAGGATACCCAATGCATACCTTCGAGGACCTTAAGGCCTTGTATTATGTCTATATCAGCAATCCTAACGACAGGAAGATGATAGAAGACGCCTATTTATTTGCCAAAGCTAAACATGAAGGGCAATTTAGGAAATCAGGCGAACCTTATATCCATCATCCAATCGAAGTTGCCTATATTTTAGCATCCCTCCAGTCCGGACCTGCCACAATTGCATCTGGACTTCTCCATGATGTAGTGGAAGATACAGATGCGACAATCGAAGACATCGAGAAGATGTTTGGAGAAGATGTTGCCAAGATTGTAGATTCCCTTACTAAGATCCAAAGGATGAAATTATCCAAGATGACGGCTGAAGATTTCGAAGCCGAAGACCACCGAAAGATATTTTTAGGCATGGCAAGAGATGTCAGGGTCATCATTGTCAAGCTTGCCGATAGACTTCATAACCTTAGGACCTTGGATTCTCTTTCTCCTGAAAGACAAAAAGCCCTTGCTAAGGAAACAATCGAAGTATTTACCCCAATTGCCCATAGGCTAGGTATCTATTCCGTTCAAAGCGAGATGGAAGATTTGTCCTTAAAATATCTAGAAAGGGATAAATATAATTCCATTTTAAAGTTAGTTAACGAGAAATACGAAAATAGAAAGCACTCCCTTGAATTATTGAAGAAAAGGATTGCCGATATTTTGCTTGAACACAATCTTCCTTGCAAAATGGAATCTAGGGTCAAATCCATCTATTCCATCTACCGTAAGATGTATCAAAAAGGCCATAGCTTCGATGAAATTTATGATGTCTTGGCTATTAGAGTTATTACTAAGACTGTAATAAATTGTTATGAAATATTAGGTATTATCCATTCTACATATAAGCCAATTCCTGGTAGGTTTAAGGATTATATTGCCATGCCGAAGCCGAATATGTATCAATCGTTACATACTTCGATTGTTTCTGGTGATGGTCAGATATATGAAATCCAAATAAGAACCGAAGAGATGGATCAAGTTGCCGAAAGTGGTGTTGCGGCCCACTGGAAATATAAAGAAGGTGGCCATTATAATGCGAAGGATGAACAAAAAGAAATTGAGGAGCAACTTCATTGGTTTAGGGATTTTGTCTCTCTTTCTGGGGAACAAGATGGCACTGCTAGCGAATATATGGCTTCTCTTTCAAATGATATATTTGGGGCGAATGTCTATGTATTTACTCCTTTAGGTAAAGTTATTGATTTACCTGCTGGGGCAACTACTTTGGATTTTGCCTATAAAATCCATACAAAAGTAGGCGATAGTGCGATTGGGGCGGTAGTTAATGGGGTCCTTGTTCCTTTAAATACTGTCTTGAAAACTGGCGATGTCTGCGAGATTAGGACATCAAAGACTTCTTCTGGTCCGAATAATTCCTGGCTAGAAATTGCTAAGACATCTTCCGCTAAATCCCATATCAAAAAGGCGCTTCAGAAAAAAGATGCCGCCATCATGAAAGAAGAGAAAGTCAGGATTGGTAGGATTTCCTTACTCGATTCTTTTAAGTCGCAAGGATTTAATGAAGAAGAGACACTAAAATTAATAGATAATGATAAGCTCCGTAACGAATACCATTTCGATAATCTAGATGATTTGTTTGTCATGGTCTCGCAAAAAAATCCAGCCCCTGGGACAATTCTTTCCTTCCTCCATATAAGAAAGAAACCTGGATTTGAATTCAAGAAGAAAAAAGACAATGTCAATGATAATTCTTCTCCAGTCAATGTACCTGGTGGAAGTAGCGGGCTAGCTATATCTTTAGGCAAATGCTGCACCCCAATTCCAGGAGATGATATTGTTGGCTATATCACTAAAGGAAAAGGAATTACTATCCACCGTAAGTCTTGCCCAAATATTGCAAACGAGCAAAAACGACTAATAGATGTATATTGGAAAGAAGACTTAGGAATATCTAGATATCCCGTAGATATCGAGGTTTATTCTAATGATAGGCCTGGATTATTAAATGATATATTGCAGGTAATGGCCTCTAAAGGCGTTGGCGTTACCGATTTAAAGGCCCACTTGATACAAGAAACACTAAATGACGTCGTTTCAATGACTATTACTGTTAGTGATGCGAAGGTGTTGAGCGATTGCTTTGCCTTGCTTCTAGGCATCAATGGTGTCTACTCTGTAGAAAGAGTGATTCATTGATTAGTTGTAATTGTTAACTAGCCTCAGGAAGTCTATAATTATTAACGACTAGAAAGGACTTTTTAGTATGCAAATCAAAGGTGTTAAAGGTACTCATGATTTATATGGGGACGAAAGCTATTGCTATGACTACATAGAAAATATCTTCTCCATTGTTGCCGAACTTTATAATTACAAGAAAATCGAGACTCCATGTCTAGAATATACGGAAGTTTTCTCTAGGGGTACTGGTACTTCTAGCGATGTTGTCCGTAAGGAAATGTATACTTTCCTCGATAAGGGGGATAGAAGCGTGACACTTCGTCCTGAAGGGACAGCAGGTGTAATGAGGTCAATTGTCGAGAATAAGCTATATGCGACAAATGACTTGCCACTTAAAACATATTATGTCGGGCCTGTTTTTAGATATGAAAGGCCTCAACTTGGTAGATATAGGCAATTTTACCAGGCCGGGATTGAAGCAGTTGGGATCGATTCAAGCGAATTAGATGCCGAAGTCGTAGTATTTGCGATGAGAGTACTCGGCATGCTTGGATTTAATGGACTTAAGGTAAAAGTAAATACTTTGGGTGACAAAGAATCTAGATTAGCATACAAAGAAGCCCTGAAAGCCTATTTTGCCCCTAGAATCGAGTCTATGTGCGATGACTGCAAGGAAAGACTTAAATTAAATCCACTTAGAATTCTTGACTGCAAGGTTGCTTCTGACCAAGAAATTGCTAAAGGCGCCCCAAAGATGAGGGATTATTTATCCAAATCCAGCGAAGAAAGATTCTATCATACATTATCGATATTAAATGAAGTTGGAATCGAATATGAAATCGATGATTCTCTTGTCAGGGGACTAGATTATTATGGAGAAATAGTATTCGAAGTACATATGCTTTCTCCTACAGGAAAAGATTATGGGGCCTTGCTAGGTGGAGGACATTATGATGGACTCTTGTCTAGCTTTGATGGACCTAGCGATATCGATCACGGGGTTGGGTTTGCCCTTGGAATGGAAAGAATCTATTCTTTAATGAAGGAATTTGATTTATTAAAGGATATCAAGCAAGAACTAGATATCTATTTAATGCCACTAGGAGAGAAGGCAATGGAATATTCTTTCTCCTTAGCAGAACAACTTAGATCACTTGGATATTCTATTGATAGGCCATATAAAATGGCTAAATTAGGATCTTATTTCAAAAAAGCCGAGAGATCTAGAGCAAAACTGGCCTTGATATTTGGAGATGAGGAACTAGAAAAAGGCATAATCCAAATAAAAGATTTAGACAAGAAGGAACAAAAAGAAGTTTCCTTGGATAATCTAGATAAGGAACTAGACGAATTATTTAACGAAGAAGATCATCATCACGAATAAGGATATTTATGGAAAGAACTGATTTTAACGGAAACCTAAGATTAAAAGACATCGGAAGAAAAGTTACTCTTCTAGGCTGGGTTGCCTCAAAAAGGAACCTTGGCGGGCTTCTTTTCATTGATTTAAGGGATTCGACTGGAATTGTTGGATGTACTGTACTTAACCCAGATTCGGTTCCTGAAATCAAAAATGAATATGTAGTGGAAGTCAAAGGGGAAGTCAAAAAGAAAGATACCCCAAATCCAAAGCTTAAGACTGGGGAAATAGAGGTAATCGTATCTTCCTTGAAAGTCATCAACAAGGCTGAACTTACCCCATTTATAATTGCAGACAAAACCGACGCTCTAGAAGATACTAGGCTTCAATATAGATATCTAGATTTAAGACGTCCTTGCTTGCTAAACAATCTAAAAATAAGAGCAGAAATAGTTAAATGCTTCCATTCTTATTTCGATGAACACGGGTTTTTAGAAGTAGAAACCCCAATTTTGAATCTATCTTCTCCTGAAGGAGCTAGGGATTATCTAGTTCCATCAAGGACGAGAAAAGGCAGCTTCTATGCACTCCCTCAATCTCCTCAATTATGGAAACAACTTTTAATGGTTGGGGGAATTGAAAGGTATTACCAAGTCGCTAAATGCTTTAGGGATGAGGATTTACGTGCCGATAGGCAACCTGAATTCACCCAGCTTGACCTAGAAACTTCTTTCCTTGATATGGACCAACTTCTTTCCTTAATGGAAGGATTCCTAAAGAAGATGTTTAAAGATGTCGTTAATTACGACTTGCCTTTACCTTTAAGAAGGATGAAATATTGGGATGCCATGGATAATTATGGCTCTGATAAGCCTGATACAAGATATGGATTATTGCTTAAAGACATTAAAGGAATAATGGGCAAGACTAGCTTCCCTGGATTTGAAAACAAGGAATTTATCAAATGCTTAGTAATTCCTAACCAGGCAAAAGTTACTTCTAGAAAAGTATTGGATGAGCTAAATATCGAAGCCAAGAAATTCAATTTGCCTTCCTTAATTGCCTTAAAATACGAGAATAATGCCTTAATTGGCTCATTTGCTGATAAATTCATGGATGAAGAAACTAAATCTCAATTAGTTTCATTTCTAGAATTAAAAGAAGATGATTTGGTATTAGTTTCTTCTAGCGCCTATAGAAGAGATATAGATTTCGGACTAGGTGCCTTAAGAACCTTATATGGAAAGAAACTAAATCTAATTGATCCAAATTCATTCGATGTATTGTGGGTTGTTGACTTCCCGATGTTTGATCCAATCGAAGGAGAGGAAGGCAAATACACTGCCGAACACCATCCATTCACTAGACCTAGGGATGAAGACTTGCCTTTATTAGACAGCAAGCCAGAAGAAGTCTTAGCCTATGCTTATGATATTATTATCAATGGATATGAAGCCGGTGGCGGAACTTTAAGAATCTATGACCACGATATCCAATGGAAGATATTCAAGTTATTAGGGCTTTCTGATGAAGATGTCGCCGCCAAATTTGGTTGGTTCATCGATGCCTTCAAGTATGGGGCTCCGCCACATGGTGGTTTGGCCTTTGGACTTGATAGGCTTACTATGATCTTGGCCCACACCGATAATATTAGGGATGTCGAGGCTTTCCCAAAGAACCTCTCGGCCATTGACCCGATGTCACATGCCCCATCTAAAGTTGACGAAGACCAATTAAAAGCGGTTGGAATCAAAGTCGATTTAGAAAAGTAATATATAATTATATATTAATACTACTAAATAAATACTATATAACTACTTGGAGGAAATTATGGAATCAGTCAGAACAATGAAAGAAAGATCTAACCTATCCGTTGCTGCGCTTCGTGCCTTGGTCATCGATGAGACCAACAAAGCCAAAAGCGGACACCCTGGAATGGCGCTAGATATTGCTCCTGCAATGTATGCCTTGTTTAGGGATCACTTAGTTGCGACCCCGAACCATCCTGACTGGGTCAATAGAGATAGATTCGTCCTCTCTAGTGGACACGTTTCCTCTTTGTATTATGCGATGCTCCATATCGCTGGATATGATGTCACCATGGATGACTTAAAATCATTCAGGCAGCTTCATTCCCGCACTCCTGGGCACCCTGAAGTAGGTGTTACTAGCGGAGTCGATGCATCTAGCGGCCCCCTTGGACAAGGTATTGGACAAGCCGTTGGTATGGCAATAGCAGAAAAAACCATCTCTGCTAGCTATAAAGAAGGCAGCCGCATCATGAACCATTATACCTATTGTATCTGTGGTGATGGATGCCTAGAAGAAGGGATATCGCAAGAAGCAATTTCAATCGCAGGCCATAATAGGCTCAATAAATTGATTCTTATCTATGATGAAAATGGTTCGACTCTAGATGGGCCAACTTCGGATTCCCTTTCTGAAAACGTTAAATTGCGCTTCCTTTCAAGCGAATGGAACGTCCTCGAGGTAAATGATGGCAATTCCATCCAATCAATCTCACAAGCCATTAGCAAGGCTAAAAGGAGCAAATGCTTCCCAACCTTAATAATCGTCCATACCAAGATTGGATATGGTTCCAAAAACGAAGGAAGCCATGTAACTCACGGTGAACCTTTGGGCGAAGAAGATGGAAACAATGCCAAAAAGAAATTTGGCTATGATTATCCTGAATTTAGCGTTCCTAACGAAGTTTATGAAGATTTGAAATCTACATTCGTTGCTAGAGGCGAATCCGCTTATAAAGCCTATGCCGAGGAATTTGCCTCCTATAAGAAATTCCATGAAGAAGATGCAAAGATGTTTTTGACTTCATTCGGAAATAAGTTTGCTTCATTGGCAAATAATATCGAGCCTATTGAATATAAAGAAGCCGAAGCAAGCAGGGCAACTTCTGGAAGATGTCTAACCTCTTTCTATAAGAGTGTCCCATTCCTATTTGGTGGATCAGCCGACGTAGCTGGATCTACTAAAACCAATATCAAGGAAGTTGAGATGTTTACAAATGCCAACCCTGATGGGCATGATATGCATTGGGGAATCCGTGAATTTGGCATGGCAAGTTGCTGCAATGGCATTGCCCTGCATGGCGGACTTAAGCCATATTGTGCCTGCTTCATGGTATTTGCTGACTATCTAAAGCCTGCGATTAGGATGGCGGCTTTGCAACATCTAAATGTTGTCTATATCTTTACTCACGATTCAATTGCAGTTGGGGAAGATGGCCCAACCCATCAACCAATTGAACAATTAGCAATGTTAAGAAGCATTCCAAATATCAAGGTAATTAGACCAGCCGACCAAAAAGAAGTCATGGGAGCCTATAAAGAAGCCTTCCTATCTGATTTTGATGGACCGGTCTGCTTGATTTTATCTAGACAAAACCTCCCATTGCTCTCTTCTAGCGATGAAAATAAAGTCAAAGAAGGCGGATATTTCATTTCTAAAAACAAAAATAGCGATTGCCTACTAATTGCAACTGGAAGCGAAGTTAGCCTTGCTATTGATGCTGCCTCGATTCTAAAAGAAAGAGGGATAGTTGCTGATATAATTAGCGCACCATGCCTAGAATCCTTATATAAAAACAAGGAAATGATGGATAAAATCGAATCTTATCCATATGAAAAGCGTATTTCTATCGAAATGCTTTCTACCTTTGGCTGGGGAAAATTAGCTAAGCACAACATCGGTATCGATGATTTCGGCGCTTCTGGTAAGCCAGTTGATGTCTTATCTAATTTTGGCTTTACCAAAGAAGCAATCGCAGAGAAAGTTGCTCTTCTATTATTAAAAAAGTAAAATCTAATTATGAAAAACTATGTAATGATAAATAATTATGGAAGATTGGGGACAATGGGCATTTCTACAAATGCCATTGCTTCAATTGCCACCAAAGCGGTAAATTCCTTTAGGGGAGTATCCATTAAAAGCAAAAAAGCCTTATTTTCGGTTGATAAAGGGGTTAAGGTTACTTTAGGTAAAGATGGCAGGGCTATCGTCAGCATCGATGTCATCCTTCCTTCTGATTCTCCAGTCAAGACTACTTGTCTAAATATCCAAAAGGAAGTAGCCTCGGCCATATCTTTAATGTGTGACACCGTCCCATATGATGTAAAAATTAAAGTTGTGAAGGTCGCATGAGCCAAACTAGATTCGATAAAGCTCTTATCCGATATCAAAAATTCTCTTTGCTACCATTAATAATCTCTTTAGCATCGTTTTTTGCTAGCCTAGTCTATCATTTAGCCTCTAAACAAGGGGCTTTTCTAATGTTTTATTTCTTAACTTACTGCTATTTTGATGTAGCTCTATTCTTTGTATTGTCTGGTTTGTTAATTTTAGTTGGGGCAATAGCAACATTATTTGCGGCAAAAGGAAGAGTCATCTATTTAATTATATTTGCTTCCTTCTATTTTCTAGATTTCATCTCTATTTTCTTCTCTTCATTTACCGGAAATGAATCTAATTATGTAGCATCGATTTTAATACATATAGTTGTTTTAATTCTGCTTGGATTAGGCATTTTCTTCTATTGTTTGGCTAAAAAAGAGCTAATCGAAGAAAAAAAGAAGTTAAAATAAGAAGTTGATAATGAATTAAGAAAGCATAAATGGTAGAATTCCACCTTGTAAAAGGAAGTAATTATGGACGAAGAACTTGATCTAACTGAACCTAGCAGCGAATTAGGAAGAAACAAACTCCAAAAAGTAACAATGGAAGTACTTTATGCCGTCTTGACCTATATTGATATGGGCGAACCGGTGGATGTTGAGAATATTATCTCTTCATTATTTGAAGAAGATTACGAAGATTGCCCATTTTTTACTAAAGCCGTCACGATTATGGCCATCAAGAAATATGATGAAATAATCAAGACTTTCAATGCGAATATGCGTAAATGGACATTTGATAGACTCAATAGAGTCGAACAGGCCATATTGATGCTTGCCTATGTTCATTTCTATTATGTCGAGCCAGATGTTGACAAAAGTGTTGTCATCGACGTTGCCATCAAATTGGCAAAATCATATCTAGACATGGGATTTGACAAGGTCAAAAACAAGGAAAAGGGCGATTACCAGTTCGTAAATGCCATCCTTGATAAGACTTTGGTTAGGAAATAACATGGAGAGTAAGGAGTTCCTCTCTATTACTGAATTCAATTCTAGAATCAAGGACTGCCTTGAGTCGAGCTCCTTATTTAAATTCGTCTATCTACGTGGAGAAATATCAAATTACAAGGTATATCCTTCTGGACATGCCTATTTTTCTTTAAAAGACGATAAATCGCTTCTTTCTGCGATGATGTGGTCAAATAGAAGAATGGGGCTTGCTTTTGAACCGAAAACCGGTGATGAAGTAATCGTATGTGGTTCGATAAATGTCTATCCTCCAAGGGGCTCATATTCTTTTATTGTCGATAAAATGGAGCTTTATGGACAAGGAAACGAAGCCTTGAAGTTAAAGCTATTATATGAAAAGCTAGCCGAGGAAGGACTTTTTGATCCTTCTAAAAAGAAGGGTATTCCTCTTTTTCCAAATAGGATTGGAGTCATTGCGGGGGCGAATTCGGCTGGCTTAAAAGATATAGTCCATAATATTTGCCTTAGATATCCTTTGGTTCAAATATATGTTTTTCCTTCATTAGTTCAAGGAAAAGAGGCTCCTAAAGACTTGCTTAGGGCATTAGAATTGGCATCTAAAGCAAATCTAGATACTCTTATCATAGGTAGGGGCGGGGGCTCTAGCGAGGATTTAAGCGCGTTTAACGATGAAAGCCTTATAAGAGCTCTCTATAAGTGTGAAATCCCTATTATTTCGGCTGTAGGGCATGAAATAGACACAACTCTTACTGATTTAGTTGCAGATAAAAGAGTTTCTACCCCGACAGGAGCCGCGGTTGCATCTACCCCAAATAAAGATGATTTGTTTATTAGGTTAGACCAATACCTAGAATCTATAACAAAAATAGTCTCTAATAAGATTGATTTGTATTCATCTAAACTTGCTGGGTTGTCATCTAGACCATATTTCAAGGATCCTTCTGCTTTATATTCGCAGAAACTAGATTCCCTTTCTAAATTAGGACATAGGCTTGATTTAGCTTATAAAAATAGAATGGAAAAGGCGACTTCCAGGCTAGGCGAACTTCAAAATAGACTTAATTCACTTAACCCGGAAAACGTGATAAACAGGGGATATTCGTTAACTTTGAATAAAAATAATAAACCTATTCAGTCGATTGAAGATGTGCAGATAGGGGAAGAATTAATAACTAAGGTAAAAGGTGGTATAATCATCAATACAGTTAAAGACAAAAAGAAGGAGCAACAGTAATGGAAAAGTTTGAGACTAGACTAGCTAAACTAGAAGAAATCGTTAATAAACTTGAGACAACTACCTTGCCTCTAGATGAGACTTTATCTCTTTTCAAGCAAGGAAAAGAATTGATAAAGACCTTGGAAAACGATTTGCAAACGGCAAAGAATGAAATCGTAACTGTTACAGAAGAAAGTAAATAAAGGATAGATAATTAGTAGTTTTCTAGTATATGAAAAAGTCCGATAAAAACGACATAATCAGCATAAAAACGTTAAAAGGGGAAGAAGAACTGAAATCATTGAATTATAAACAAGTTGATTCCCTTTGTTCTTCTATTAGAGACGAAATAATAGATGCTTGTTCAAAATATGGAGGCCATCTTTCTAGCAATCTTGGGATTGTCGAGACTACAGTTGCCTTGCATAGGGTTTTTTCATTCCCAAAAGATAAATTGATATTCGATGTCGGTCACCAATGCTATACGCATAAACTTTTATCTGGTAGAAGTCTAGAAAACCTCAATATGCCGGGCTTTTCTAGCGGTTTCCAAAAAATTAATGAATCTCCTTTTGATCCATATGAAGCAGGCCATTCATCTACTTCGATATCTGCTGCTGAAGGCTTTGCTATTGCTAGGGATTATAAAAAAGAAAAGTATGAGATTGTCGCATTAATTGGGGATGGCTCTATTGTTAATGGTCTTTCTTTTGAAGGATTAAACGATTTAACTGCGAGGGGACATAAAGTAATAATCATATTAAATGATAACGATATGGCTATTTCTCAGCCTGCCGGCTCGGTTTCTAAGCTTTTTAGGAGAGTTTCTTCTGGCAAAGCCTATAATTCGCTT
Source organism: uncultured Caryophanales bacterium (assembly GCA_902464635.1). Classification (GTDB taxonomy): domain Bacteria; phylum Bacillota_I; class Bacilli_A; order RFN20; family CAG-826; genus Alloenteromonas. Next base: position 56,412 of record CABQKC010000002.1, read on the forward strand.
AAGGCTAAATATCGTAGATTCCTTTGTTCTACTAGGGCTGGTCAAAGGCTATATAATTTCTCGACTTCGATAAAAAACTCGATAAAAAGGACACTTATTCCTATTACTTTGTTCGATAACCTTGGCTATACATATATTGGACCAATAAACGGGCATGATGTAAAAGCTATCGAAAAAGGATTAAAAAGAGCATTAGTATGCACTAAATCGGTCATAGTCCACGTCCGTACAATCAAAGGTAAAGGTTATAAATTTGCAGAAAATGATAAGAGTGGTTATTGGCATGGGGTTACTCCTTTTGATATTGAGACTGGAAGACCAAAAAACACTCATCCTGACCTTATTTCTTTCTCTCATTACTTTGCAGATTTGACTGATGAAATAATGAATGAAGACGAGAATACTTTCCTTATTGTCCCAGCAACTTTAAAAGGTTCAGGATTAGAAAAGCCATTCGCCCATTATAAGGATAGATGTCTAGATGTTGGCATTGCTGAAGAACATGCCTTAACTTTATCAGGAAGTCTTTCCTTAAATGGATTCCATCCAATAATAACGATATATTCGACATTTTTGCAAAGAGCATACGATGAACTTAGCCATGACTGCGCTAGGATGAATCTAGATATGACCATCCTAATTGACCGTGCTGGACTAGTAGGCAAAAATGGGGATACCCATCAAGGTTTATATGATGAATCCTACCTTTCTTCGATTCCAAATGTGATTTTGACTCAACCTTCAACAAAGCAAATCGCTAAAGCCTTATATAAGACTTCGTTAGAAAAACATGGGGTATTTTGCATTAGGTATCCTCGCGAATTCGTATCTATTAATGAAGAAAGCGATATTGAATTACCTTTATTTGGCTTTCAATTCCTAAAAGAATCTAAATCTAAAAATATGGTGATTGGAGTCGGTGGAAAAGGAAGGGAATTACTTTCTTTAATCGAAAAAGATAAGTTAGATACGAACTTTATTGATCCAATATACCTAAATCCAATCTCGCCCGAATTAATAAAAGAGCTTCTAAAACAAGATAAAATACTGGTTTATGATCCTTATGGAACCGATAATGGCTTTGCTGCTAATCTAGCTTTAGCATTATTGAAAGAAAACTATAAGGGACAATTCAAGGTAAAATCCGTTCCTAACCAATTCGTTAATTCAGATTCTTACGAGAACCAATTGTCTAGGTTCTCCCTTTTGCCAAGGCAAGTCGAAGAATATTTGTTAAAGGAATTTAAATAGTCTACTTAACATAATCTATATTAATCCTTAAAATATAGATATGGCTAGCAAGATTATCATGCATATCGATCTCAACGCTTTCTTTGTTAGCTGCGAGATAATAAAGAATCCGTCTTTGGCAGGAAAGCCTGTTTTAATCGGGCATTCTGGTAGATCTGGCATTGTTTCGACTGCATCTTATGAGGCTAGAAAGAAAGGATGCCATTCAGGACAACCGATGTTCATGGCAAAAGAAATTTGTCCTGAAGCTATCGTAGTTCCTTCTGATTATAGATTTTATGAGGTAATGTCTACTTCCTTCTTTTCCTTTTTGAAGCAATATTGCAAAAAGATAGAAATAGCCTCGATAGATGAAGCATATTGCGATATGAGCGAAGCTTTATCTAAAGTTAAAGATCCTATTTCCTATTTAAAAGAAATGCAGCTTGAATTAAAAAAGGAGACTGGACTAGGCTGCTCAATTGGAATTGCCCCAACTAAATGGCTAGCCAAGATGGCTTCTGATTTAAAAAAGCCAATGGGACTTACTTTAATTAGAAGAAAAGACATTAAGGATATAATCTATCCTCTTCCAATCGAATCTTTTTGGGGAATTGGTAAAAAAAGCGTCCCTAAATTAAAAGGATTGGGAATCAATACAATCGGAGATTTAGCAAAACTAGTAAATGGAGATGATGAATCTATTAAAAAGGAATTAGGAAAATTCTTCTTTACCATAAAAGAATGGGTAAATGGCAGAGGCAGCGATGAAATAAATACGGATCCATTTGATCCTAAATCTATCGGCAATTCTTCGACATTGAATTACGACTGCATCGGGATTAATGAAGTTGAAGAAACTTTAAAATATCTTTCAAAAGAAGTCTCCATCAGGGCTAAAGAAGCCAAAAAGGTTGCTAAATTAGTTACTTTATCAGTAAAAGATACTTCCTTTTCCCTCCATAGCAAGAACAAGACTCTAGAAGAGCCAACAACTGATGAAAATATTATCTTTAATGAAATTAGGAAGCTTTATATTGCTAATTTCAATGAGATGAACGTAAGACTTGTAGGGGTTACTTTAGGCAAATTAAGTTCAAAACACAACGCGAATGTTCAGATGAGTTTATGGAATTATCCTACTTATGAAGAGATGGATAAGACTAAATTACTTATCGAAGATTTGAATAGAAAGATGAACAAGAAAGTATTCTTTAGACTTGGAGAGGTCAAAAAAGATGGAGATAAATGAGGCTTTGGAGAAATATATTCTTTATCTAGTCGGAGAAAAAGGATTAAGCAAGAACACTGTTTCTAATTATAAAGAAGACCTAGATTTGTTTTTTCTCCATTTTGACGATATTAAGGATACATCTTCTTTAGATGATTCTTTATTAGAAGAATATGCAGTTTATCAAGGAGAAAGAGGCTTAACAAGTTCTTCGATTGCAAGAAGATTATCTTCATTAAAGAACTTCTTTCTTTTTCTAGATAAAGAAAAGATAGCAAATATCAATATTAGTCGACTTGATTTGCCTAAAAAGCAAAGAAAGTTACCAGAAGTATTAAGTACTGAAGAAATATCTTCCTTATTATCTAGTATCGATACATCTAAAAAAGAAGGTAGTAGGGATCTAGCAATGTTATTAATGATGTATTCTAGCGGACTTAGGGTATCTGAATTGCTGGATTTAAAGATTGAAGATATTTCCTTTAGCAAAAGAATTATTTTAGTTAGGTCCGGTAAAGGAAATAAGCAAAGAAGCGTACCGATTAGCCAAGATTGTCTCGATGTTATCTTGAATTATATAGATACAAGCAGGAAAGAATTCCCTAATTCTAAGAAATCTCCTTACTTATTCTTAAATAAATTCGGCAATCCGATGTCCCGTAATTACTTTTTTGTATTAGTTAAAGAATATGCTGCCCTTGCCGGGATTAATAAAAATATCCATCCCCATACATTGCGCCATTCATTCGCGACGACTTTATTAGAAAACGGAATTAACATTGTTGCCTTAAAAGACATGCTAGGACATTCCCATCTAGAAACAACCCAGATATATACAAAAGTATCGACTAAAAAGGCATTTAAGGACTATTCTTCAACTTTTGACAAATAGTCAAATCATCTTTTAAGACAAATCAAGGCAAAGAATATATAATCTAGTTACAAATAATTTTGGAGGTTAACTAAGCTAATGGATAATAAATACAAATTCGACAGAATATTCGTAATAGTCGCCGATTCACTTGGGATAGGGGAAGAGCCTGATGCGGCTAAATTCGATGATGTCGGGTCAAATACATTTGCCCATGCAGCCGAATCTGTTAATGGCATTAAATGTCCTAATATGGAAGCGATGGGTCTAGGCGAACTAGATGACATCAAAGGTGTTAAAGTAGTTTCTAATCATCCAAATAGTTATAGCGCTAGACTTCGTGAGGCCAGTAATGGTAAAGATACGATGACTGGACACTGGGAAATGATGGGTATTCTTACTTTAAAACCTTTCAAGACCTTTACCGATACTGGTTTCCCAAAAGAACTAATTGATGACTTAGAAGAAAAGACCGGTCGTAAGGTTATTGGCAATTATTCTTCTTCCGGAACCGAAATATTAAAGGTATTAGGAGAAGAACAAACTAGAAATGGTTCATTAATTGTCTATACTTCCGCCGACTCGGTATTACAAATTGCCGCGAATGAATCGGTAATTCCTGTACCTGAACTTTATAGATGCTGCGAAATTGCTAGAGAAATATGCATGAAGAGCGAATATTTAGTCGGAAGAGTCATTGCTAGGCCATTTGTTGGAACGAATAAAGACAATTTCAAGCGTGATGGTGCTTCTAGACATGACTATACAGTTTCTCCAACCGGAATTTCTGCCATGGATATATTAAAAGAAAATGGGCTTACCGTTTCTGCAATCGGAAAGATTAATGATATCTTTAATGGTGCTGGCGTGACTAGAACAATACACACGGCCACTAACGAAGAAGGAATGGATGAAGCCATTCGCCAACTTAAAGAAGATGATTACAAGGGGCTTTGCTTTGTCAACTTAGTCGAATTCGATTCTGAATATGGACATAGAAGAAATGCCGTCGGATATGCTAGATGCATCGAAGCTTTTGATAAACGAGTAGGGGAATTCATCCCTAATATGAAGTCAACTGATTTACTTATCATTACAGCTGACCATGGCAACGATCCTACATTTAAAGGAACTGACCACACAAGAGAAAAAGTCCCATTCCTAGCCTATTCTCCTTGCTTTAAGGAAGGAAAATTCCTCGGGGAATATCCTAGCTTTGCCTGCATTGGGGCTTCTATATTAAAAAACTTCCATCTAAATAAAAAAGAAGGAATGATAGGGGAAGAGATAAGCGAATTGCAAAAGGATTAAAAATGAAAAAAATAACATATTTATTGGCCTTAAGTGCCTTTACTCTTGTTTCTTGTGGCACGTCTAGCTCAGAAACAAGCTCAAATTCCCCATCTAGCGAAGATAGCTCTAAGCTAACTAGCGAAGTTATTGATACTTCAGCATTGAATGTTCTTTCTCCAACCGGGATCCCTGCCTTGGCTTTCTATGATCAAGGTTCGAACAAGAACTTTGTAACTGCAGTAGCTTCGACTATACCTCCAAATTTTGCTGTATCAGGTTCAAATAGTTATGATGTCATCGTATTTGATGGAATCGGCGGATTAAATAACATAACTGCTAACAAAAGGGATTATGCCCTGGCTAAATGGATTTCTGGAGGAACTTTCTACGTAGTTTCTACTAAACACGCCAAAGAAGAAGCCTTCAATAGCGAATCTACGATCAATGGATTTGTAAAAACTGGCATTGCTTCCTTATCTTTTATGAAACTAGCCAAAGATAACTGGAATTGGGGAGATTATTCTTCATCTAATAAGATTACTTTCTCTGATGCAGTAAGCGATGTTAAGAATAATTTGGTATCTAATCCAGATTCCTATGATTATTATATCGTTGCTGAGCCAGTTTTAACGGCTGCTAGAGGCGTTTTAAAGGCTAAGGGAGTAACTCTTAACGTCATCTATAATATCCAAGAGGAATGGGCTAAGTATTATGATAATGCCCTAGTTCCTGCAGCTGGATTATTTGTTAATAAGAATTCTTATCAAGAAAAGAAAGAAACTATCGATAAATTCCTTGATGAAGTAGATGAGAGAATTGCAAATGCCATCGATAATCCTCAAGTTGCCGTCGATGCCTTAAATGCTTATGAAGCTATCGATACAACTAATGACAATGATTGCCAAACTAGATTCGGATTTACTCCAGCCTTGGTAGGAACATTACAAAAAGACGGGGCTAATAAATTCAATTTGGTTAAAAATAGCGCTGTAACATCTATTAAAGATGTAGCCAATTCATTTAGAAGCATCTTAGGACAACCTAATTTCCCAGATACTTCATTCCTAATTAGGTAATTATGAAAGACAAAAGAACCCAAAAACTAGCCCTTTTATCGACTCTTTTAGGGTTCTTTTTCCTTATTGGGATACTTTATTTGACCTCTTTTATCCTAAAATCGAATAAAAATGATGTTTTACCTTATCCTCATGAAATTTTAGCCCGTGTCATAGATCTTCTTTTTATTAAAGGTGCTAAAAATACTTGGATTGGCGTTGGTTATACCTTGTTAAGAATATTAATAGGATTTGGCGTTTCGTTTATCCTCGGGGCTTTGCTAGGCACTATTGGAAGTCTATTTAAACTATTCGGTAATTTTTTATCGATTTCAGTAGCCATTAAAAGAACGATTCCAACTGCGGCCGTAACAATTGTTTTACTAGGAATTTTCATGGGCCCTAAAACTAGAGATTATCTAGATTACATTCCGTGTATCTTGACATTCATCGTTGCCTTTCCTTTGATATATGAATCATTTAGAAATGGATTAGACAACGAAGAAACCGATGTAATGGATGCATTAAGACTCGAGGCTAAAAGAACTAATCTAAGGGTCTTATTTCAAGTTAGATACCGTGATGCATTGCCTTTTATATTATTAGGAATAACCCAAAGCCTTGGATTATCGTTTAAGGTATCTATTATGTCCGAAGTCTTAACTGCAAATTCGATATCAAAGCCTGGAATTGGTTCATTGATCGTTTCAGAAAACCAATATGGAACTATTGAGAACGTAATTGCCTATGCAGTTATATCTTTGCTTCTTATGGCAGTTATCGATATTCCATTACTGATAGTTAAGAAGAAAACAAACCAGAATAAATCGAAGTAGTTCTAAATAAATAATATAGTAATTGAGATAATATTAATGCTAATTAAGTGTTCGTATTGACGATTATCTCATTTTTATTTTATATGAGATAATTCGATATCTAATTAAATTCATTGATAACGACAAGCAATTGGTTTTCTTTGTAATTACCAAAGAATTCAGTTTAATATAATTAGATATGAACGGATAATATTCTAAAATCTCTCAAAGTAGATAATTAGTAGATATTTATTAGATTTAATTGATTAAAAATCCTTTAATAAATATCTAAATATTAATCTATGCTTTATTAAAAACATACGATTACAGGCTTTTTTTATTACTTCTACTTAACATAATGGACATTATACGAAGTTATTAGTAAATAATAAAAACCTCTTTTTAAAATTTCAAGAGGTTTCTTTTTATAATTTTTGGTGTTTAATATAGTTATGAAGCAAAGCAATAAACTATCTTACAACCGCTGTTATTTACTAGACTTTTCATTGAGCCTATTAAGTAGATCTTCTAGTTTCAATTCTTTTCTATTGACATCTAAAAGTAAATGTACGATTACTTCCCCTGCTTCAACAATCATCCAGCCAGAGTCTGGCTGACCTTCTTTGACTCTAATATCGATATTATTCTTTTCAAACTCTTCTTCTAGTATTTCTGCCAAGGCGCCTAGAGCCCTAATATTAGAGCAAGTAGCCAAAACGATATAAGATGCAAAAGGATTATGATTCCTTACATCTATAGACTCAATTTCAGTAGCCTTGTGGTCATCTAATGTCTTTAATGCGATTTCTAATTCTTTCATTTTCATTCTCCTAAATATTCTTTATAGCATTCTTTTGTCAATTTGTTATCGGTTTGATATCCTTTGCTTTCTAAATAGATCTTATTTTCCTTTAATACCTTAAGGAACCCTTTCTCATATGATTTCATGCATGCATCGATGAGTTTAGTTGAATCGTAGCCCCTAGAGGGTTCAATCTTATCAGAAGCGTAAATTATCTTATCGAAGCTATTCATGTCTTTCTTTCCAGTCGCATGGCATTTAATTGCCTCGATTATTTCTTCGTCCTGTATCATAAAATGTTCTTTGATTAAATATTCTGCGATGAATTGATGATAAGTCCATTCAGGATAATTAAGGTATTTCTTGTAATTCTTTTCCATTATAAGTCTAGCCTGATTAATCGGTATATCCTTACCGATATCATGCAACAAACCAGCTATATAATATTTCTCATGATTCGGTAATTTATTTTTAAGGGCAATCGAACAGGCTAGATTAGCCACGGAGATTGAATGAAGCAATCTATGTTCGGATTCCATTTCATCTAGTGTCTTAAAATAATATAATCGATGCCTTTCGATATAATTCCTTACTGAATAAGGTATATCAAGGCTTTGAAGCGATTTAATCTTTGATGAAGATACTTCTCCAGATTCATCAAACGGTAATCTTCTCATATTAAATCTAGACAATACATCATCATTAAATATGAATCCTGGGCGCGATACAAATATGATTTGGCACATGGACGCAATCTTGGATGCATCTTTCCATTTGTCGAATCTATTTGCCTCATCGGCTCCGATTAATAGATATAGTTTCCTTTTTGGAAATTTAGATGCAAAATGAGTTACCGTGTCGATTGTATAATTGACCTCGGCTTCTGAATTCATTTCAAATAAAGAAATATCAAATGAGGGTGATCCATCGCTAGCTAAAGCTAATCGAAGCATGTTGAGCCTATCCTTGCTTGATGCACTTGGTGATTTCCATCTTGGGGATGGAGCCGGAATAAAAACAACATCAGAATTGAAATAAAGCGAGGCGGCACGTGCTATGCGTAAGTGACCATTATGTATCGGATCGAATGATCCTCCGTATAGAATTAATGAATCCATATTTATTGAAGCGTAATACGTGGGTTCTTTTTGCTTTTCCTATAAATTAATATAACGCGACCAATTAATTGGACGATTTCGCAATTAAGTTCTTTCGATAAAATATTACCGATTTCCTTTGTTTCAATTGAAGAGTTTTGAAGCAATCCAACCTTTATTAATTCATGAGCTTCCAAGGCATCGTCTATTTGTTTTAAGAAGGCTCGGTCAACATCACCTTTGCCAAATAGATAACGATGATCGATTGAATTGCCTAATGCTTTTAATTGTTGCTTTTGTTTTCCTGTTAACATAATTATCCCTTTCTTATTTAGATATTGGTTTCAATAAGCCTTTATTCTTTAGTTTCTTTCTAATTGGCTTATCAAACATTCGATTGAATTTAGTCCATATCGGTTCTTTTTTATGAAGAGGCTCGGTCAATATTGATTTAATGCCAGCCTTATTCGCACAAAGTATATCAGTTATTAATTGATCACCTATGAAAATGCATTCATTTTTATTTATATTGGATTTTTTCAAGGCTTTTAGTAATCTGGATACGAAAGGTTTTCTTAAGGAATGGAAATAAGAAACTCCAAGAAGATTAGCAAAATGGGAAACTCTCTTTCCTTTGTTATTCGAACAAATAAGTAAAGAAATACCGATTTTGTCCAAATTAGATTTGAATTCCTTGGCCTTTTCAGAAGGTTCTTTTTGGACATATGGAACAATCGTATTGTCCAAATCTATTAAGATAGTCTTCACGCCGAGTGAGACTAAAACATCTAAATCAATTTCATAGATACTTTTAGAATAACCTGTCGGAATAAAGTTTTTATTCATAATTTTTTAATAGTTCGGACTTTTACCAATTTATTGAGATTTCATCGAATGTTTTACTATACTTAATTAATACTATAAATCTACTAATTATCTACCTTTATATTAGAAATCATTATCATCGAATATCGATATTTGTTCGAATTTTTCTTCGATGTCATCGTCACGTTTTATCTTTGGAGCAGTTTCTTCTTCGACTGGTTCGACAGTTTCGATAACTGGAGGTTCATAGGCTTTGGTATCATTAGTAACAATATCCGATCCAAATAAAGATACATATTGTATTGTCTTATTGCCTGGAATCTTATTTTCTACCTTGGCTACTTTATCCATTGGGGTAAGGAAGAAATCTTCATACGTTATATCAAAATAGCTTCCATCATCAAGAGTAGTCTTAATCGTATACGGGGCAACTTTATCCCCTACCTTGTCGGCAAAGACTAGATTATGTGGTTCTTTCTTGAATGATTTGAATATGGTTGTAGCCTTTGAAAGCCTATTAGAGAGTTCAACATTTGAACTTGCTAATACTCTAGTGACACCTAAATCAGTCAAAAGCATTACCTTGCCGTTTTCTTCTGGATCAAAAGGAATAAGTGCTACAACTGGCGAGGCTTTAAATGAAGCAGCTTTGATGCCACTAGAGCCATTGGAAGTTAAAGATATCTCGTTCTCGTTATAGAAAACACCTAATCCGGATTCGGAAAGTAACAATAAGTTGGAATTCCCGCTTGTAACGCAAACTGAAGTAACTTCATCATCGCCTAATAATCTCATGCATCTAATGGGTTTAGACATCCTAGTAACAGGGAATAAAGACAATTTAGTACGCTTAATTTGCCCTTTTCTAGAAACTGTAGCGATATTTATGTCTTCCCTAAATTTCCTAACGGCAATGACTTTTACAATCCTATCATCAGGAGATAAGGAAACGGCATAATTAAGGTGAATACCTTCATCAAGCCATTTTGATATCTTTACCATGTGGATAGGAAGATAGATATAACATCCATTATTAGTAAATAAAAGCAAGTTGTCTGTAGTTAGGCAACAAGAGGCAAATACGAGGGTATCGCCACTTTTCATACCAGGATAAGCGCCATTATGCCCATTAGATCCTTTATAGGATGCCAAGGAGCATCTTTTGATGTAGCCATCTCTAGTAACAGTAACCATGACTTCTTCTTTGGCGATCAAGTCTTTGGCGTTTACTTGTCTTAAATCAGGATCTTCTTCTTCGATTGAAGTCCTTCTTTCATCGCTATAAATTTTAGAAATACGCTTCAAATCAGTGCTTATGGCCTTGTCTAATTTATCTTGGTCAGATAAAAGTTCTTCATAAGAAGCGATATCAGCCTCTACTTTTACCTTTTCGTTCATCAAGACATCAATATCGGTATGGCTTAATTTATATAAAGGCATCATAACGATAGCTTCGCTTTGGTCTGGAAGGAACCCGAACTTGTTTTCCAAATTGATTTTGGAATCAGCCTTATCCTTACTAGCCCTAATGACAGCAATTACTTCATTTATAATCGAAGCAGCCTTGATTAATCCATTTATGATAGAGAGCCTGGCCTTGCATTTGTTTAGGTCAAACTTGGTCTTTCTAGTCCATATTTCCTTTTGGTGATCAATATAGGTATCGCAATAGGAAAGCAAATTCAAAGTCTGTGGACGACCATTAACAATGGCCATCATATTGGCACTATAAGATGAACGTAACTGCGTTTTTCCTAATAAATATGCCAAAATTGCTTCAGCCTTAAAGCCTTTTTTGATATCGATAGCGATTCTGAGTCCCTCTTTATCGGATTCGTCCCTGACTTCATCAATTCCATCTATGGCCTTATCATGCCTAATCTTATCAATGGAGAAAACAAGGTTCTTCTTAACAACTCCGTAAGGGATTTCGGTAACAATGATTTGGGTAGTCCCGTCTTTTTCTTCTTCTATAGAATATTTAGAGACTACATCAATCCTGCCTTTCCCAGTTAGATAGATATCCAATAGGCCTTGCGATTTATATATTGTTCCGCCGGTTGGGAAATCTGGTCCAGGGACAAATTTCATTAAAGTCTCAATTGGACAATTTGGATGAGCAAGTCTATAACAAACAGCATCAATAATCTCCCCAAGATTGTGTGGAGGGATTTCAGTCGCCATACCAACGGCAATGCCACTAGCGCCATTTACTAATAAGTTCGGAAAATGGGCTGGCAAGACTGTTGGCTCTAGCAGCGTATCGTCAAAATTAAGCATCATGTCGCAGGAATTCTTGTCTAAGTCTCTTATTAATTCCTGACTGACCGCTGATAATCTAGCTTCAGTATACCTATATGCAGCAGCTCCATCGCCATCCATGGAACCATTATTTCCCTGGAAGTCTATTAACGGGAGTCTAACTCTCCATGGTTGCGACATCCTGACAAGGGCATCATAAATAGAAAAGTCTCCATGAGGATGGAATTTACCCATGACTTCACCGACGATATGGGCACATTTCTTTGTAGGTTTGTCTATTGTATTGCCAGTATTGTACATAGCAAAAATGATGCGACGCTGAACTGGCTTTAAGCCATCTCTAGCATCAGGGATAGCTCTATCTTGGATTACATCTTTAGCATATATATCGAATCTTTCCCCCATGAGTTCATCCATGGCGGAAGCGATGATATTTTCCTCTATCGGGGCTATGACTTGTTTTTTCTTGCTCATTTGCCTATCTCCTCGATAAAGTTATCTTTTTCATTGAATTTAACGTTTTCTTCAATCCAGGTCCTTCTTTGGGAAGCATCGTTTCCCATCAAAACCGATATGCGTTTCTCTACTACTAGAGGATCATCAATCCTTACTCTTAGTAATTGCCTTGTGGCTTTGTTCATTGTAGTCGCGGCTAGCTGATCGGCATTCATTTCACCTAAACCTTTATAACGCTTGATGCCATAACCAGCACCAATCTTGTTTTTTGCCTCTTCTAAAGAGACATTATCCCAGGCGTAGATGAATTTCTTTGGATCAGATTTCTTATAAACCATATATAAAGGAGGACAAGCAATATAGACCATCCCGTTAGTTATAAGTGGCTTCATGTAATTATAGAAGAAAGTAAGTAAAAGAATTTGGATATGGGCACCATCGGTATCAGCATCGGTCATGATGATGATTTTTCCATATCTAGAATCCTCAACATCGAAATCGGCACCGACTCCGGCTCCAATAGTTTGGATAATCGTGGAGAATTCGGTATTTTGAAGCATTCTTTCCATTGTTACGGAATCGGTATTCAATGGCTTTCCTCTTAATGGGAGAATTGCTTGGTGAAGTCTATCCCTGCCGCTTTTAGCACTGCCACCTGCAGAATCACCTTCGACGATAAAAAGTTCGTTTTCTTTATAATCTTTAGATTGGGCAGAAGCTAATTTATCTGAAATTATGGCTTCTACAGACTTCTTTTTGCCACTTCTAGCACTTTCCTTGGCTTTTCTAGCGGCGTCTCTAGCTTGCTTAGAGGCTTGGCATTTATGGATTAAATCAATGGCAAATGTTTTATGCTCAGCTAGATAATGGATTAGATTATCATAAGCGAATTCATTTACCATCTGTGAAGCTTCTGGAGTCCCTAGTTTCCCTTTTGTCTGTCCTTCATATTCAAGTTTATTTTCAGGAATCTTGACCGAAATAATGGCAGTCAATCCTTCACGGATATCGATTCCATCGAGCTTTTGGTTTTCCTTTATGACTTCGTTTTGGATAGCCCAGTCATTAACAGCCCTAGTAATACCAGTCTTCAAGCCTGACTCGTGGGTGCCTCCATCGTGAGTCCTGACCGAGTTAGCATATGAATAGATATTTTCGTTATAGTCTTTGTTGCACCAAACAAGGGCCATTTCCATCTTTATGTATGATGAATTGTCTTCAAAATCGATGATTTCACCGATTCTTTCTTTGTTTTGGGTTAATACTGATACGTATTCCCTTAAGCCATTTTCATAATAGAATTCATGGGATAAGCCGCTTCTTTCATCCTTTAGGAAGAAATGAACTTTCTTTAAAAGGAAAGCTTCTTCCTGGAGATGGTTATAAATAGTATCCCACTTAAACTCAACAGTAGAGAAAATACGCTTGTCAGGCTTAAAACGTACTAAAGTACCGTGCTTTCTTGTGGTTCCTATTATTTCTAGAGGAGTAACTAATTTACCTCCATCTTCAAAACGGAGGTGATATATATTGCCATCCCTAAATACAGTGATATCAATCCATTCGGACAAAGCATTGGTTACTGTAGCACCAACGCCATGAAGACCAGCGGAAGTTGTATAAGATTTATTGGAGAACTTACCGCCAGAATGGAGAGTTGTATAAACTAATTGAACAGCAGGGATTCCAGTTGCTTTATGGATGTCAACAGGAATGCCCCTACCTTCATCTTCTACCGATACAGAGCCATCTTTATGGATGGTTACGGATACTTTGTCACCGTATCCATTAACGGCTTCATCAACACCATTATCGACAATTTCCCAAATTAAATGATGCAAACCTTGAGAGTTTGTAGATCCTATGTACATTCCAGGGCGTTTCCTAACGCCTTCCATCTCTGATAAGAGCTCTATGTTTTGGGCTGTATATTTCTTTTCGGCTTGTTCGATATCTTGCATTGTAAAATTATGTCCGTCAAATGGGATAAACTAATTATAACGCATATTTTATTCAAAAATAAGTGCGAATACGGCATAATTTTAAAGAGGATTTAACTTATGAATATTTACCTTGTTAATACATTAACATTGCTAGCTGCAATGGCAGTCGGTTACTTGCTTGGTTCAATACCTAATGGAGTCATTATTGGAAAGCTTTTTTTCAACAAGGATCCTAGAGATTATTATTCAAAGAATTCCGGAGGGACAAACTCTGGCAGGGTATTAGGCAAAAAAATGGGAGTATTGGTAACTATTCTTGATATGTTAAAAGCCATAGCTGCCGTATTCTCCTTCTGGGCTTTTTTGCAGTTTTCTGGGTTGTTTGAGCAATATTATCTTTGGGGAAATTACTATGACGCTAGACCTTTAATATATTATTTAGCAGGATTGTTCGCAATTATCGGACATTGTTATCCAATATATATTCATTTTAAGGGAGGCAAAGCTGTTGCTTCTACTTTTGGAATCAATGGTTCTATCTCTCCGGTCTTATTTGCTCTAGATCTAACTTTCTTTCTATTCTTAAAGAAAAAGAAAATGGTTTCTTTATCCTCGATGTGCACTAGTGTCGTTGTTACCATTGGGGTTTATATCATTTCAATTATCTCTATCTGCACTGGATTTGATTCAAATATATTATCGTTCGCTTTTGGGTCAATCCAATTCCCAAAGATTGGATTTGAACTTGCCATACTTGATACTTTCTTAACTATAATTATCATATATAGGCATAAGGCAAACATTGCTAGAATCAAAAGCGGAACCGAAAGCAAAGTTTCGTGGATAAAGTAGAAAATTAGTAGTTTTTTAGTTTTGTTCATCTAATTGTGGAAATATATTGTTAATAACTTTGAGTATAAAATTATTTCGATTAATACTGAGCTTTTCATTGACAATAAAAATACAGGTTTTTGACAAAATAATAAAAAGACCATTTTTCCAAAATAGAATTTAAGTATAGAAAAAAGCAGCTTATTTCTAAGCCGCTTCACTACTTCTATTCAATTAGAGGTTATTGTTTTTCTTCATTGAGTTCATGACCGCTCTAATGTTGGCTTCAGTTGGTTTCCTACCCATTTGAAGGAACATAGCGCGAATCATTTTTTCATTGATTGGAGGGTTTTTCTCTAACTCTTTTTTAATAAGAGCCTTAGCTCCGAAGAAACCTCCGACAAGTCCAATAATTAAAGCACCAATGACTAGTCCGAACCAGCCACCATCCCAGGACATTAATATCATTATTAGGCCCTACCGTCGTATTTTCCGGTTGTAGTATCTACAGAGATCTTGTCGCCTTGGTTGATGAATAATGGAACACGGATTGTTATTCCGGTTTCTAGGACTGCGTCTTTAGAACCGCCATTGGAGATTGTATCGCCTCTAACGCCTGGTTCGCATTCAGTAACGGTTAAGATTGCCTTTGCAGGAAGTTGGACACCTAATACTTCGTCATCATAAGAAATGATGGTAACTTCGCTATTTGGGGCAAGATATGGAATCTCGTTTTTCAAATTGGTCTTAGGAAGCTCGATTTGTTCGTATGTTTTTCCGTCCATGAAGCATAGGGTCTCGCCGGTATCATAAAGATATTGCATAATCTTCTTGTCGATATGAACATCTTCAACACCATAACCTGAGTTTCTTGCTAATTCGATAATGGCACCAGTACGGATGTTCTTGACCTTAACCTTGGCAACCATCTTTCTCATAGCGGTTTTGTTTAAAAGAATGTCGAGGACTTGGTAAAGGTTTCCTTCATCGATGAAGTAGTTACCAGGTCTTAATTCTGTAACGTTAATCATTTAAGTATATACTCCTTCGCCTATAGTAAAAATGAGGCATAGGTATTTTATACCAAGTTTGTTTCCTTATAAACCCCATATTTATTTAAAAAGCCCAAAAATGGCTTATTTTCTTAGATACGGATTGAATTTTAGCTCGTTTTCTAGCTTTGTTATAGGACCATGTCCTGGGTAAACTATACATTCTTTGTCTAGTTGTCTAATTTTATTTAAAGACGAATCTAGCATCTCTTTTGCATTTCCTGGCAAGTCCATCCTGCCAATGCTTAATTTGAACAAAGAATCCCCACTAATGAGTATTTTATCCTTTTTAAAGTAATAACAGATGCTTCCTAAAGTATGAAAAGGTGTTGCAATTACTTCAAATTCAAAATCCCCTACCTTGATTTCTCCTTCTTTTAAGCAATCTACCTTTATCCCTTGCTTTATTATTTCAATATTATCTAGATAGGATGTAAGGCTATATTTAGGATCTTCAAGGCATCTATAGTCATCTTCATAAATGTAAATTGGAAATTTTTGGGGCAAAGAAAGCTCGTTTATACCTAAAATATGATCATAATGGCCATGAGTTAAAAATAATCCAAGGCAAGTATATTCGTGTTTTTCTAAATACTTTTCGATATAATCGTTTTTGTTATAACCTAAATCGAAAAGTATGCACTGCTTAGATTCATTTACCAAACAATAAGTTGTCGCTAGATTTTGGTCTAGCGATAGCTCTATTACCTTAATAGGCATGCAAAATAAAAAAATAAGGCACAAAATAGCCTTATTTCTTTTCCTTATGAAGTGTCATCTTATTGCACTTTGGACAGAATTTGTTGATTTCCATCTTGTTTGGATGGTTTCTCTTGTTTCTGGTGGTGATATAGTTTTCGTCGCCACATTCAGTGCATTTAAGTATAACTTGATCGCGTTTACTGGCCATTTTAGTATCTTCACTCTCCCTTGCGCGTTTAGAAGTCTACCATAAGATTAATATAAAATCTATAATAGATTTGTTGGTAAATGATATGAATCAAAGAGAATTAACAAAAAAGATTAAAATCGGGAATACTTTTATAGGTGGATCAAATAAGGTTTTGATACAGTCGATGTGTAATATCAAAACTGAGAAATATCTAGATGTAATCAAACAAATTAATGAATGTGCTGCTGCTGGAGCAGACTTAATGAGGGTATCTGTTCTAGATGAAAATGATGCCTATGCGATTTCTAAAATCAAGGAAGGAATCTCAATTCCTTTAATAGCAGATATCCATTTCGAATATAAATTAGCCTTAATTTGCCTTGAGCAGGGAATTGATGCGATAAGAATTAATCCCGGAAATATCGGAAGCGTCGACAAAATAAAGCTAGTTGTAGACAAGGCTAAGGAAAAGCATGTCCCAATAAGAGTTGGGGTAAATTCAGGTTCAATGGATAAATCTATTTTCGATAATGATGGAATTGTTACAAGCCATTATTTATATGAATCTGCTTTAAAACACGTAAAGATTCTTGAAAATTTGGGTTTTGAAGACATTGTCATATCTTTAAAAGGTTCGAATGCTAAAGAAACGATAGAAGCCTATAGATACGCTTCTAAGATGTTCAAGTATCCGCTCCACCTTGGAGTAACTGAAGCCGGGCCAAAAGACACTGGGTTAATTCGCTCTTCTGCTGGATTAGCCCCATTGCTTCTAGAAGGGATTGGAGACACCATAAGGATTTCACTCAGCGATGATCCGGTTGAAGAAATCAAGGCAGCATCAAGACTACTTCATGATTTAGGATTAAAAGACGACTATCCTACTTTTATATCTTGCCCAACATGTGGAAGGACTGAAGTTGATTTAATACCCACTGCCAAGATTATCCAAAAATATATTGAAGATAACCATATCAACAAGACTATTGCCATTATGGGTTGCATCGTAAATGGACCAGGAGAAGCTAGGCATGCCGATTTAGGCGCGGCTGGAGGGAATGGAGTCTGGGCCATATTTAAAAAGGGCAAAGTTCTTAAAAGAGTTAAAAACGAAGATATCGTCGAAGAGCTTATCAAAGAAATCAATAAATTATAAATTGCTAATAAAATCAGGCTCGAAAACGCCGTTACGTAGCATTTCTATCTCCTTTTTATATGGAGGTATCTTATTTACATAAGGGGTTTCTAATATTTTTGGAACGGATTTTATTCTAGGATTAGAGGCTATTTTCTTTAACTTTTCAAAGCCAATTGTCCCCATTCCGATATTCGCATGTCTATCTTTATGCGAATTTATTGGATTTAAAGAATCATTTAAATGTATGACTTTTAGCTTATCTAGCCCAATCAAAGAATCAAATTCATCTAATATTTTATCAAAATCAGATAAATCATAACCCGCGTCATTTATATGGCAGGTATCTAAACAGACTCCAATTCTAGATTGATCAGTAATTCCTTTGACTAATTCTGACATCTCTTTGAAATTAATGCCTATTTCATTTCCTTTTCCTGCCATGGTTTCTAGACAAATCGTTACATTGCCTTTAAAAGAATCAAATATAGAATTAATCGCGTTGCAAAGTGCTTCTTTACCCTTTTCAAAACCTAATCCTTTACTTGACCCAGGATGGAGGACGACTTTATTGACATTAAAAGAAACCGCCCTATTTAGCTCATTTTCTAGGAAAGATGAAGCAAAGCCGTATTTTTCTATATCCTCATCATTGGCCAAATTGATTATATAAGGGGCGTGAATGACTATATTATTTTCATCGAAGTTATTTTCTTTTAATAATTCTCTTCCTTCCTCAATCCTTAGTCTAGACAAAGGAAGTCTAAGCGAATTTTGGGGAGCGCCCGTATAAAACATGAAAGCTGTCGAATTATAGGAAAGTGCTTCTTTTACTGTTCCTAGATAAAACAATGGGGAAGATAAAGAAACATGAGAACCAATTATTAAATCACTGTTTTTCATAAGTCGCCTTCTTTATGGCTTTATTAATGGCTTTTCTTCTATATTTATTCTTGACTCTTTCGACAGCCCATTGTTGCTTCTTTTTATAACCTGGCTTGACTTTTTTAGATCCAGTCTTAGCTTTAGCAATCTTGATTTCCTTGCTTTCTTGCTCAGAAAGAGGCTTTTTCTTGCTAAATTTCTTTTTTGGCAATAATCCAACTGGATCAGGAACTAATCCATCTTCTTTTAATATAAGGAAATCAAATTTGACTCCTTTTTTGATTAGTTCACTTGGAAGAGATGTCGAATCTGAATTATAGAAAACATAGGAATCCCCTACCTTATCGAATCTTCCAGTCCTTCCAGCACGGTGATAATAATATTCAAGGTCATTTGGCAAATCCAAGGAAATGACATCGCTAACATCCTCAATATCGATACCGCGTGAAAGCAAATCGCTAGCAACGATTATTTGGAACTTATTGTCTTTAATTAGCTTAATAGTCGATCTTCTTTTTCTTGCATCTAGATCGCTAGAAAACATTGTCACGGAATATCCATCTTGCTTCAATTCTTCATATGTTTTCTTTACATCTTCCTTTTTAGAGGCAAAGACAATGCATAAATATGGGTTCTTGAATTTAAGGAACCTCTTCAATGCTTCGATTTTACCAACGTGTTTTACATTAACTAAATGATGGCTAACGTTACTAGATGCCTTATTATCTTCGTTATCGAAAGAGAAATTGGTCCCAACATATTTTTCTAATCTATGTTTCAACCCTTCTTCTAAGGTAGCGGAAAATACCATGGTTTGGACATTGTCCCCTAGCATCGAATATAAAGCATCGATAGAATCAAAATATCCTAGTTCCATTAGCATATCGGCTTCATCTAGGACTAAAGTCTTTACATTACGTAAATTTAATTCATACGAATCACTTAGGATGTCTTTTAATCTACCAGGAGTCCCGATGACTATATGAGGCGCAATTGATAATCCTTGGCTAGATGAAGTCCTATCTTCTTCTGAGGTAATTAACTTTATCTTTAACTTTTGGAAATAATTCTGGAATGGCTTTGCAAATTCATATACTTGCCTGGAAAGCTCCCTGCTTGGGGTAATTATTATGGCTTGAAGCCTAGGAAGAGAAGTATCAATCCTATCAATTATTGGAACTAGATAAGAATGGGTTTTCCCTGAGCCAGTCTCTGATTGGCATAAAAGTGATTTCCCTTGAAGGACTTTCGGGATTATGCGAAGCTGGACTGGTGATGGGGAGATATAATTTTGCTTTTTCAAGGCCTCTACCATGGTCTTGGATAAATTTAATGATGAAAATGTACTCATAACAATTAAAATTATAAAGGAAAGGAAAGAGCAATTCACTTCTAAATCAATGGAAATTCATATAATTAATCCAATTGGCTTTTGTTTTGGGGTAACTAGGGCCATAGATATTGCTTCTAAATTAGATAAACGCAAGAAGATTACTTTCTTAGGTATGGTTGTCCATAATGAAGAAGTCATATCTAGTTTTTCTTCCGCTAACATCAACATTATTGATGAAAGGAAATACGATCTAAAAAAAGCTCTTCTTCAAGTTGAAGATGGGACAATCGTTGTTTTTTCCGCCCATGGGCATCCTAAAGAATATGAAGAAATTGCTAGAAAGAAAAATCTAATTCAAATAGACACGACTTGCCCTCTAGTGGCCCTAAATCTTAAGCTAGGGCTAGATTATGCTTCCGAAGGATTAATCTACATAGGAAGTAAAAATCATCTAGAAGCATCTTCTTTTAGGCTTAATTGCCCTGCTTCCTATTTCTTTGATATTTCTAGTTACTCATATTTAGCAAAGCCAGAAATCGATATTAAGCATGTAATCTCGCAAACGACCTTGTCTACAAGCGAGGTAGATAAGGCTATAAAGATAATTCAAAAGGATTATCCAAATGCCAAATTAGAAAGAAGTGTCTGCAATGCGACCAAAGCTAGGCAAGTCGCCCTTTCTAATTTAGAAAATGATTATGATGCAATTATAGTTATAGGTTCGCCTTCTTCGTCAAATACAAATAAATTGTTTAGCATTGCTAAAAGCAAGAACAAGAATTCCTATTTGATACTTAACCGCAATGAGCTTAAGCAAATAAAGGATTTACCTAAATATAAAAAAATTGCCCTCTGCAGCGGAACTTCCGCTTCGATGAAGACAATTGATGAATGTTTGGAATATTTAAGATCCCTTTAAGGTAGAAGCTAATATCCTATATAAGGAGAGGGCTTGTTCTCTTTTTTCTTTGCTTAATCCTTTATTTAATAAGGCAGATACCTTCTTCCTTTGGATTTCAACCCATTCAAGGAATATCGGGTCTCTTTCTTTTAATAGTTTCGGTCCTAATAACAATTCTTTTTGGGTATAAGGCTTAGATGGTTTGCCACGGCTAAATTTAACGATGGAATAGAAGATTTTATCTTCATAGACCATCTTTTCTTCACTAATTTTAAAGCCTAGCTCCACTATTTTTTCTCTAACCAACTTTAAGTCACGATGCGGATCGACAATTATAGTTTTTACGTTATCTAGCTTTTCTTTGTGGGAACAAAGTATATCGGTAGTCAAAATACCACCTAATCCACATAGGCATAAAGTATCGACTTCACCCATTAAATCAGATATTCCATCACTTTTAGAGGCGAATATCTTCGATGATAAACCATAGGCATCGATATTTGATTTCATCCTTATGAATGGACCGACTTTATTTTCGACAGCCTGCGCATAATCTATGATTCCTTTAGAAACTAGATAAATTGGCAAATGCGCGTGATCACTACCAATATCGGCCAAGAATGAATTAGGGGCAACAAAATTAGCAACAGCCTGCAATCTTTTTGACAATCTAACGTTAGGCACTTTTCTTTTCTTCCTCCAATCCTTTTTTCATCCTAAGGAGGGCTTGCTCTTTTAATTGCCTTGCCCTTTCCCTAGATATATTCATTTCTTTTCCGATTTCTTCTAATGTTTTTGGTTCGTTGCCATTTAGCCCAAAGGCATTCTCGATGACAAATTTTTCCCTATCTGGAAGATACCTTAGTCCATCTTTTACCATGATAGAGGCATCTTCTTTTTCTAAAGATTTTGAAATAGATTCATCATTAGATGGGACTAAATCACTAATAGAACCATCTTCGCCTTCTTTTATAGGAGAATCCAAATCAACTATGGTTGTCGGTATCGATAACATTTCCTTGACTTGGTCTTTATTAATATCGCCTAAATAAGAAGCGATTTCTTCATTTGTTGGCGGATTTCCGTTCTTTTCGCTTAATTCATCATAGGCTTTTTTTACTCTAGATATTTCAATTGAGCGATGAAGAGGCACTTTTATTGGCCTAGATAATTCGATGACGGCTTTTGTTACGGCTTGAGTGATCCACCAATGGGCATAGGTAGAGAAACGGTTCCCCTTTGTATAATCAAATTTCTCAACTGCCCTATATAATCCAATATTTCCTTCTTGTATCAAATCTAGAAGAGGCACTCCCCTCCCTTGATAATGCTTTGCAATAGAGACAACTAGGCGAAGATTAGAATTAATAAGGGTAGTCCTAGCTAATTCAGCCTCTTTCTTTTCTTCGCTAGTCGCATTTTCCTTGCTTCCATCTAGCAAGGCTTTTCCTAGTTTTTGCTCTTCTTCCTTGCTTAAAAGAGGATAGGCTCCTATAGAATGAAGATAAATCGAAAGCGGCTCGGTTCCAGTTGAAGAGATAGAGATTGGTTCATTAAGGAGTTCACTTATTTTTTTATCGCTAACTTCCTCTTTTGTTTCATCTTCACCATCTTCTAGAACGGCATCTTCCTCTTCCTTACTTAAAGGAAGGGAATCGTTATCTAGGTCGATTTGCTTTGATTTATCTTCTTTTTCCATATTTTTTATCTAGATCCGTTGAAATGAGGGTCATTCATGAAGGCTGGGTCACGGTAATCACCGAGCTTTTTTGCTCTAGTTGGGTGGCGAAGCTTTCTGATGGCCTTGGCTTCGATTTGCCTAATTCTTTCTCTAGTAACATTAAATTCACGTCCGACTTCTTCTAGAGTCCTTGGCCTATTGTCATCAAGTCCATAACGTAAGCGTAAGACTCTTTCTTCCCTGTCGGTCAAGTCTTTCATTATTTCATAGAGTTCATCTTTTAATAATGATTTAGTCGTATATTCCTCAGGAGATTGGGCTTCTTTATCTTCGATGAAGTCCCCTAGATGGGAATCATCTTCTTCGCCAATTGGGGTTTCTAGTGAAACTGGTTCAAGGGCAATGCGTTGGATTTCCCTAATTCTTTCTGGAGAAAGTGAACCATCCATCTTATCAGAAATTTCTTCCGCGGTTGGATCTCTTCCTAATTCCTGGACTAATTGACGTTGGACACGGGTCATCTTGTTAATAGTTTCAACCATATGGACAGGAATTCTAATAGTCCTAGCTTGGTCAGCAATGGCCCTAGTTATAGCCTGACGAATCCACCAAGTTGCATAGGTAGAGAACTTAAATCCTTTGGTATAATCGAACTTTTCAACAGCTTTGATTAAACCCATGTTACCTTCTTGGATTAAATCAAGGAAGTGCATTCCACGTCCGACATAATGCTTTGCAATAGCGATAACTAATCTAAGGTTAGCATTTATTAAGTGGTCTTTTGCTTCTTTACCTTCTTGCTTTTCTTCTTCGGTAGCATCCGGTTTATTTCTAATAACTATCTTTTTGGCAAGTTCAGTTTCTTGATCGCCAGTAAGCAAGTCAACCTTACCGATTTCTTTTAGATACATCTTAACGGAGTCATTGACTTTGACTTCACCGATTCCGACTTTAGCAAAATCAGCAAGGGCAACTGCTTCTTTATCTTCATCAGAAATCAAGGAATCATCACCAGCATCGACTTCGTCTTGTTCCATTTCTCTTTCGATATCTTCATCAGACATGGAACCTGGCATTTCTATATCTTCTTCCTCTTGGGCATCATCGGATTCGATTTTTATCTTGTTTTCTTTGAAATAAGTGAATAATTCATCGAAATCATCTTCGCTCATATCAAGGTGAGCAACGGCATCCATGACATCACCAGCATTGATATAGCCATCTTTTTTGCCCTTCTTTAGGAACTTTTTCTTGATGGAATCTAATGAAACGATAGCTTCGTCGTCATCATCGATGAAGTCAACATCTTCATCTTCATCGAGGACTTCTTCTTTTTCTACTTTGACCTTGCTTGCCTTAGTGGTTTTCTTTTTCTTCTTTTCATTACAAGTTTCACATTCATCTAGTGCTATTTTCTTTTCTTTCATAACAATCTCCTTTTGATAAGTATTTTCTAGGCATCTCCAAACCTAGCAATCTCTTCATTTGTTCTGTTTTCTTTTCCACCTCTCCCTTATGTTGTTTGCGTATTCTGCAAGGGCTTTGCCTTGCTCGGTATTAGAGGAAGAAGAGAGCCCTCTTATAGCCTTCTCCTTCTCTTGTTCTGCTTTTCTTTCTTCGTTGATTATGTTTTCGCATTGTGTCAATGAAGTCTTGCTATAATCCTCGCTAGAAAAGGCAATATCGGAAACAATGTCGGATAATTCCTTTGATGATGGGTTTTCATCAAATCTAGCGGTAAGTAAGGATAAATCGACCTTTTCTTCTTTGTGCGTATCTTTATAATCCAATAAATAATTTGCGATGTCTTGATATAAGTCGTTATAGAAGAAATGCACATTATGTTCGAAGAAATCGATGGCGTTTTCATCTATAAGCATCATGGCTAGGATTGTTTTCTCAGCCTCATCAAGTCTTTTGTTTCGCTTATTATTTTTCTTGAACCCTCTTTTTAGCTTTTCTTCAAAATAATAAGGAGTTTCGATTTCATCGATTGAATTTTCCTTATACTGATTGAATATATTCCTGATCGCACTTACTTCATATCCAGTCGCATTAGACAACTTGACGAAATAATTCTCTAATTCTATAGGCGAAGTAATTGAAGTTAGGAAGGAAATTGAGGAAGTTATCAATTTGTTTTTATCATCCGCATTAGAAAGTTTCTTCGTATGGAGATAATATCCAAGTTGGAAGTCAAATGGTTCAACAAGGTTATTCATCCTCTTTTTGACCCCTTCGGCACCCTCTTCATCAAAAATATCGTCAGGATCGCGTAAATCGCCTTCATAATCGACTAATTTGAAATTAATTCCGCTCTTTTTCAAGGCAGGAAGCATTTTCATCATAGCCATTTGGCCAGGTTCATCACCATCAAGGCAAAGCCTTATCTCGCATTTTAATCTCGATAATAAGGCAATTTGGTCATCGGTGAAGGCGGTCCCCATGAGTGCAACAGCATTATTTAACCCTGATTTCTCTAAGGCCATCACATCCATGAATCCTTCCAAAACATAGCAGTAGCCATCTTTTTTAGCATTAAGAACCACGTTATGGTAGTTATAGAGAATCGAGCCTTTATGGAACAAGCGTGTTTCTGGGGAATTTATATATTTAGCGGAATCATCTTTTTCTAGTTGCCTAGCAGAAAATCCCACTACTTGGCCATATCTATCGCAAAGAGGGAAAATCAATCTACCTGAATTATGGTCGGAGGTGCCTTCGCTTCTAACCAAAGCTATTCCAATATCTTCTATAGATTTAAGGGAATGTCCCTTGGCTTGGAGGAATTTAATTGTCTTAACCCCATCTAAAGGAGAATAGCCAATCCCGTATTTAACGATCTGATCTTGGTTTATTCCTCTTTTTTCTAGATATTGTCTAGCTTTTTCGGCTTCAGGAGTCGAAAGACAATAGACATAATATTTTTGCAAATCGTTGATTGTAGACTTTAGTTTCTCTAAATCAGGGTCTTTGCTTTTTGTAATAGAAATAGCATTTAACCTAGGATCACGGAATCCAATGATATTCGCCACATCTCTAGCAGCTTCTTCATATGATTCGTTTTTGAATTTAGAGACAAAAGTTATAACGTTGCCACCTTCGCCACAAGAGAAACATTTCCAAATCCGCTTTTCAGGAGAAATATGCATAGAAGGATGCTTATCGTTATGGAAAGGACACAAGGCTTTATATGACCTTCCGCTTTTTTCTATCCTTATATTAAAAGAAGAAATAACATCAATGATATTTGCTTGTTGAATTATCGCTTCATACAATTCGTTATCCATGTCATTTCTCCTTTCTTATCTATTAAATAGATATAACTACTAATTTATTACTTTATTTATACTAGATTATTACTTAGCAATATAAACAGTTCTTTGATAGATATTGTTCTAATTCACTAATTTTGATTCTAATTTGTTGCATGGAATCTCTATCTCTAATGGTGACGGATTCATCCTTTTCAGTATCAAAATCAATTGTTACACAATAAGGTGTACCGATTTCGTCTTGTCTTCTATATCTCTTACCAATTGATCCAGTTTCATCATATGTAACAGATAATGTCTTGTTAAGGATATTCAAGACTTCCATAGCCTTATCCCCCAATTTCTTAGACAAAGGCAAGACGGCAGCTTTATATGGGGCTAAGGTCTTATTTATATGCATGACAACACGCTTATCCCCTCCTTCAAGAGTTTCTTCATCATAAGCATCGACTGCAACCATGAGGAATAATCTATCAAGTCCCATAGATGGTTCGATTGTAAATGGAAGATATCTTTGGTTGGTATCAGAATCAAAGTAGGTCAAATCTTGTTTTGAGAATTCTTGATGACGCTTCAAATCATAATCAGTTCTATCGGCAACACCCATGATTTCGCCCCATCCAAGGTTAGGGAAATCATATTCGATATCAGTTGTAGCTTTTGAATAGAAGGCTAATTCGGCAGGTTCATGGTCACGATATCTTAGATTAGTTTCATTAATTCCTAAAGAATCAATGAATTTTAGGCAGTAATCCTTCCAATAGGAGAACCATTCCAAGTCGGTATCAGGCTTGCAGAAAAATTCCATTTCTAGTTGTTCGAATTCTCTTGTCCTAAATGTGAAATTACCAGGAGTAATCTCGTTTCTAAAACTCTTACCGGCATTACAAATGCCGAATGGAAGCTTCTTTCTTGTTACTCTAGCGACATTTTTGAAATTAACAAAGACGCCTTGGGCAGTTTCTGGACGTAGATAAACTGTACTAGATGCATCTTCGGTGACTCCTATATGAGTCTTAAACATCATGTTGAACTTCCTAATTGGAGTAAAATCACTTTTACCACATACAGGGCAAACCATCTTATGGGTTTTCATGAATTCATCCATATCTTCGAAAGTTAAGGCATCAACATCAACATCTGGATATTGTCCTTTTATTAATTCATCAGCCCTATGTCTAGCCTTGCAAGCTTTGCAGTCGACCATAGGATCATTGAATGTTGAGACGTGTCCAGTCGCTTCCCAAACCTTTGGATTCATCAAAATAGCAGCATCAATCCCAACATTTGTAGGAGATTCTTGGACAAATTTCTTCCACCAAGCGGCACGGATGTTATTTTTCATCAAGACGCCTAAAGGACCATAATCCCAAGTATTCGAAAGTCCACCATAGATGGAGGAACCTTGGAAAACATAACCGGAATTTTGTAAATGTTGAGTAACCGTATCAAAACTAAATTTGTTAGCCATTTATTAATTATTCTCCTTGTTAAAAATACTTAAATCACGGCTTAATTTTATTGATTTAAGCAGCTTTGTCAACCTAATATAAGGGTACTAGATAACCTTTAATAATTTAAGGCTTTTTATATCTATTCCCGTTTCGTCATAAAGGAATCTAGAAAAGCCTTCTAGGACTGGAAAAATCCCATTTTTTAAAGGAGGTATTTTCTCTAGTTGATTAGATTTGGCTAAAGAGGAATAATGAAGGAATTTTAATGTCTCTACATTTAATTTATGGTCAGTTTCATTAAGGCAATTCTTGCAGATGAATCCACCATCAATATAAGAAAGCCCTACTATTGCTTCTTTTTTGTTGCATCTTACGCAATTAGTTAGGTTTAATCCTATTCCTAATGCATCTAGATATTTTATAAAAAAGAATAAAGCGACGCTTAAAGTATGATAACCATTCAATAAGGCATTTAGACTAGATAAAACGTAAGGATAGATATTCTTGCTCTCTTCCGCTCTATCTTCATCTAGACCCTTGCTAAGGAGTTCTAAGATGAAATTAGAAACCCCGACAACCCCGAAATCATCTTCTTTCAAGTATGATTTTATTAAATTAGATTCCTTTAAAGACAATTTGTTTCCGATTTGATTAGACAAAACAAATGATGAATAGGAAAGAAGAGAGCAAGAAGCAATGTTTTTCGAGCTAATCTTATTGACTCCTCTTCCATAAAAAGAAAATAAGCCATCACTAGTAATTATAGTAAGCATGGCATCATTTTCTTTACAGGGGATTTTCCTTATAATAAGCCCTTCTAGCTTGATATCTTCCTTCTTATTCCCCATAACCGTATTCGATTAATTTCTTTATTGAATCTCTCCAGCCAGGATCGGCTTCGACTTCGATTTTAAGCGAGGCAACATTTTTATGCCAAGACGTTTCCATTTCCTTTTTGGCAGCGGTCTTAATTGATTTGATCATATTCCCGCCTTTACCGATAATTATTCCCTTTTGGTTTTCCTTTTCGGTAACGATTTTGGCAGATATTTCGATTTTATCGTCATTTTCTTTGAATGAAGAAATAACTACCGCGCATTGATGAGGTATTTCTTGACGTAAGAAATGAAGCAATTTTCCTCTTATTATTTCTTTTGCCTGGTAAGCCTTATCCTTATCAGTAATCATGTTGGTAGGATAAAAAGGTTCCCCTTCTTCTAAATATGAATAAAGGGCCTCTTTTATTTCCTTTAAGCCGAAATTTTCCTTAATAGAAGCCTCGATCAATAATACTGACTTCATGTTTTCGGAGATTATTTCTTTCTTTTCTTTGGCTTCTTCTGCTTTTATTAAATCAATTTTATTTAAAACAACAATTCTAGGAGCATCGGAATTTATAGAATTATATATCTTTATGTCCTCATCTAATGTTTTAGTAGATGCATCAACCATATAAATAATCGCATTTACATCGCGACTAGATTCAAAAGCAGTCTTCTTCATTAAGGAATAAAGTTTTTCCTTACCATAGAAAATACCTGGAGTATCAACAAATACGATTTGGTAATCCTTTTCATTCAATATTCCTGATATTGCATCCCTAGTAGTCTGAGCTTTTGGGGATACTATCGATACTTTTTTCGATAATAAAGCATTTAATAGGGTAGATTTGCCAACATTAGGCCTACCTAGAATCGAGACAAAACCAATTTTCATAAATCATCACCATCAAAGCCAAAAGGCAATAGCTCTTCTACTGTAGTTACTTTTATATCCCCTTTTAGATTGGCTAGATAAATAGGCTTAGTAGCCGGGTACAATTCGCTTAAAACCTGTCTACATGCACCACAAGGAGAGCAAAATGAATCTGTATCGGCTACAACTGCTAAAGATAAAAAGTCATCAGTAGTTTTGCCATCCATCATCGCATTATATAAAGCATTACGTTCTGCACACATACATAATGGGAAAGATGCATTTTCTATATTAGCACCGATATAGACCGAGCCATCTTTGCAATAAAGCGCAGCCCCTACTGCAAAATTTGAATAAGGGGAATAAGATCTATTCCTAGCCTCTATTGCAATACCGATAAGTTCCTCTTTATCCATGCTTTCTCTCCTTGACTATATTTAAAATCTCATCCTGAAGGGGGAACATGATTTTAGCATCTTCTTCCTTCATATGATCATAGCCCAATAAATGCAACAAACCATGTACAAATAGGAAAGAAAGCTCCCTTTCATCACTATTACCTATTTCTTTTGCTTGACGTAAAGCTTGAGGGATGCAAATGAATATTTCCCCTAATAAATGTGGTATTTCTTCATCCTTAATCATTCCTAATGAAGAATCATCATCATTAAAGGCAAAAGAAATGACATCAGTAATTCTATCGACATTCCTATAATCCCGATTAATTTGATGTATTTCTTCATCATTGACAAGATTTACATCAACTTCATAATTGGTCTTTATTTTTAATACATCAAAAGCCACTTCCATTATGAGATTATATTCTTTTTCTAGATAATCGTAAGTTGGATCGAATCCGTTTTCAAAACTAAGTTCCATATATTTATATGGATAGTTTAGCATTATCTATTGTTTCATTCTATATTCTTATAGAAAAAAATATGAAAAATAGGCTTCTTCCTTATTCTTTTTAGATAATGAGGAAAATGAGAGCAAGCAATTTGAAGTTAATTGAATCATCAAATAATTCATTAGGAAATTTGAAAGAAATGATTCAATGTTAATAATTCCATTTATAAGGGTTAATAATACTGATATAGCTAAAGTAAAGGCGAATGTAAATGCCTCCTTACCCATTAATAAAGACATGTATTTATCGCCACTTTTGCTTATTTTATTCAATAATACTAGTCTATCCTCTTTACTATTTATCCTAGAATAATATTCATATTCAAGAGAAGAAACATCTTCTTGATATAGGTTGTCTTTGGAATTGAATAATAAATGGATAGAGACGGCGAATAGCAAGCTAGAAGATAAGGCAATTAATGAATATGGATTGTTAAGTGAAAATAATATCAAAATTGAAAAAACCTCGATTAAATGCAATATAAACGATGGCCTAGATGAGAATAATGCCGCTTTATATTGATTGTAATGGAAGAATTTTTCCTTTCTTTTATATGTAGATTCATCATCGACTTTATTTAGATAAAGTTTGTCGAATTTCATCATCATTGCCTTTGATTCCATCTTTGAGAGCAAAAGAAATAGCAAACCTGCACTCATAAACGCTAAGGAGACCGGTAGATAATTTGAGGTACTACCTAGTAAGTAAATGGAGATGAAAAGTAGAAGCGTCGGTAAGAAAGAACAAAGGCAATGGACGAAATTAAGCAGGACTGAAAAGGGGCGTTTTTTGTTGTATTTAGGCGAAATGTCTTCATAACTAGTCGGTCTAAGATACTTAAGCTCAAACATGCTTTCAAATGAAGAGAAGCCAATTTCCCTTTTGCCTACAGAAGGATCAAAAGCCAAGAACGATTTTCTTTTCCTTTTATAGATATAAAGCATGTGGGAGAGCCCTTTTTCATAGACACAAACCAAAATAGGGAAGTCCCGATTCTTGAGGATTTCCTTCGAATCCCGAACTTTAAATGCCTCTAGGGTTAATCCTAAAGAAGAAGCATATTTTATCAGTTCGGCAAGGGAAGGAGCCTGCTTATCGACTATTGGTTCAGGAGCATAAGCGAAATCACTCCTATTTGAAGAATGGATAAGAGCCATTTTTACGCAGGAGTAACCACAACTTTTTGCTTGAGATTGATAGACGATTTTGTTCCTCATATTAATTAAGTACCGACGAGAAAGCAAAAAGGGTACAAGAAAAATAAAAAAAGCGTGATTTCTCACGCCAATTATTAGAATTTCTTACGACGAGCTAATTTGGATTTCATCTTTCTCATAAGCGCTGGCTTCAAATAAGCTTCACGTTTACGGGTTTCAAGAAGGATACCAGATTTGTTAACGCCTCTTTTGAAGCGGCGAAGAGCATCATCGATAGTTTCGCCTTCGCGAACAACTGTCTTAACGGCCATTTAATCTCACTTCCTTCCTGCTAGTGCCTGAATAGGATACTATAAACGACAAGTTAAAATCAATAAGTTTTTATTTGAATTTCTTACTTTTCTTCCATTATTTTAACAGAAGCAGAACATCCAATCCTAGTGGCACCAGCCTTAACCATGGCTAAGGCTTCTTCTTTAGTATGGATTCCACCGCTAGCTTTGATTTTACAAGCACCTTGTAAGGTCTTGTTCATAAGTGAAACCGCTTCAACTGTAGCTCCGCCTTTAGAGAAGCCGGTTGATGTTTTTACGAAGTCGACTTTCTCTTTGGCGCAGATTTTGCAGATTTCGACAATTTCTTCATCAGTTAACAGGCAAGTTTCAAATATTACTTTCAAAACATGGCCTTTGGTGGCTTTTCTAATCTTGTCGATTTCTTCTTCGATTGCTTCATAATTATGGTCTTTAGCATCGGAAACATTGATAACCATATCGATTTCATCGGCACCTTGAGATAATGCTAATGTAGCTTCCATCCATTTTATTTCAGGTAGATTTGCGCCTAATGGGAAGCCAATTACAGTGCATACTTTAACATCAGTCCCCTTTAATTCTTTAGCGGCTAAAGAGACAAAATCAGGATTAACGCAGACAGAAGCAAAATCATATTGTCTTGCTTCAGTGCATAATTTGATGACGTCTTCTTTTTTAGCATCTGGTTTTAATAAGGTGTGGTCGAATAATTTATTGAATTTTTCCATTTGTTTTTCCTCTTCCATATATTACCTAGATTTTCCTTATAACTCTAGTTCAAGTTATACCCAGGTAAAACACAAGAATTACTTAGTTATATTTCCATATATATAAGAAATAAAAAACCATCTCGAGCGAGATGGAATTTCTTACTTGCTTGGTGCGTCTTCTTCTTTAGAAATGTGTAAGACTTCCTTGCCGTTATAATATCCGCATTTTGGGCAAACGTGGTGAGAACGAATCATTTCGCCACAATGTGGGCAAGCAACTAATCCAACGACATTTAGTTTGAAGTGTGAACGACGTAACCTTTTCCTAGTTTTACTAGTTCTTCTTTGTGGTACTGCCATGGCCTAAATCTCCTTTGAACGTGTCAAATTATATAAACAAAAATTTGAATAACAAGGAAAAAAGTGAGACGATGTCAAAAAAATTTCAAATTAATCCGATGAAATCGAAGAATCGAATATTATTGTTTTGATTTCTCCTGTCAAAGAAACTGGGCTATTTACCCCTACCAATAGATAATTTGGAGTATGTCCATATGCAATATGCTTCTCTTCGTCATACGATTCAAACAAAACGTCTAATGGCTTTCCTATGAATTGTTTTTTATATTTTTCTCTTAATTGCTTTGATAATTCAATTAATCTATGAGTTCTTTCTTTTTTAATTGAAGGATCAAGTTGAGGTAAGGTCGCTGCATAGGTTTTTGGCCTAGACGAATATGGGAAAACATGGATCTCAGAGAAATTAGCCTTCTTGCAAAAATCCATAGTTTCTAAGAATTCTTCCTCGGTTTCTAAAGGAAAACCTACGATTACATCGGTAGTTATTGCAATTCCTGGCCTAGCCATTCTTATTGCATCGAGTTTAGAAAGGAAAGCATCTGTATCGTATTTTCTTTTCATTCTTTTAAGAACACTAGAAGAGCCAGACTGCAAAGGAATATGCAAATGAGGAACAATTCTTTCTTCAGTTTTTAATAGATGTATAAGATGATCATCTATCTCGCTTTCTTCAATCGAAGATATCCTTAATCTCTTTATTGATGGGACTTTTTGAAGCATGGATTCAATTAAAGTCGAAAGATGAAAAGTTCCATCTCCTAAATCTTTCCCATAAGCACCTATATGAATTCCAGTCAAAATAATCTCATTATATCCTAATTCAGCGAGTCTTTTGGCTTCGTTTATCGCATCCAATGGATTTCTTGAACGTGAATTTCCCCTAAGCTGAGGAATATAACAATAAGAACAGAAATTGTCACAACCATCTTGAATCTTTAGGTAAGCCCTAGCATTGACTCCGAAACTTCCTAATCCGAATTCCTCATAGGTTTCTTTTCTAACGCTAGGTTTTACATCGACGATTTTTTGATGATTTTTTGTGAACTCATTAATATAATCAATTGCTAAATGCCTATTGCTAGAGCCAAGAACTATATCAGCCCCCATATCAGCAACTAATTGGGCGTTTGATTGGGAATAACATCCCATAACCAAAAGGACACCATCTTTGCTTTTACTTTTTAATGATCTTATGTGTTGCCTTGATTTTTGGTCGGCCGTCGAGGTTACTGAACATGTATTTAAGATGATTACGTCTGCCTCGCTAGGCGAATCGGTTTTGGTATAGCCTAGATTATCTAGTTCAGTTGTCAAAAGAACAGTTTCATAGGAATTAACCTTGCAGCCAAGTGAATGTGAATAATATTTTTTCATTTTGAGGTGTCTTTCTATTTTTCTATGCCAAATTTCTTAATTTCTTTAGCAGTTATCGAATTAATAAATGTACTTGAAATCAACTTTTTTTCTACTAATTTTTCACCAAGAATTGTCTTATTACTTAAATAATACGCTTCTACAATATCCTTTAATCTTTCTAGCATATGATTGATTTGAGGATTCCTTAAATAGATATCAAACAAGCATATTTTCGCATCTAATCTGCCTTGAGGATTTACGAAGTAAACCCTGCATGCATCATAATCATAATAAGCACTGTATCCATTCCTTTTGTCTATGCATATTAGCCTAGTGAAGAAGGAATCATATATTCTAGACCCGTAATAATCGAATGGATCCACAACCACTGCATCAAAGTTCTTCTTTAGATATTTATATGGGGCAGCCAATAACTTCTCTAAATGATTTAGATAAATATCATTGACGCTTTTTGAGAATATCGGAATGTATATTTTAGTCCCATTATCTTCAAAGTATGGTAACGAATCCATAACCTTATTCATCGCTTCTTTTATGGAAGAGGAATTTGGATCTGGTTTATCACCTTTCGAAGTATCGGCTTTGGCTATTTTGATATAGCTAGATTCAATTAGTTTCTTGTTTTGAATTGCCCTGATTATCAAATTAGCCCTGATAATATCAAAAGAATCCGAAGCCTTTTTGAATATCTCAAAATTAGTTGTTTCATTTAACAACGAGGAATTATCAAGGAAAAAACGCATCTCGGAGCATTTTTCAAAGCCACAGTTCCTTTGCTTTTTCTCTAATGTTTCAAATAAATCCATTAACTATTCCTCGTCTATTGCAGAAAATAAGCTGCAGCAATATAAAGCAGCCGTTTCAGCTCTTAATATTCTTTTTCCTAATGATACAGGCTCAAATCCAGCCTCTATGGCCTTATTTACCTCTTCCTTGCTAAATCCACCCTCTGGACCAATTAGAATCAATGTAGACTCGTTTTTATGCGAATTTAGGCTAGATAATAGTGTTGAGGATGATCCTCTTTCTTCTTCATAAGGAATGATCTTATGTTGATAATCTAATTTTAATAAATCATCAAATTTAATATATTCATTAACTTCAGGAATGGAATTTCTCCTACATTGTTCGGCACCTTCTTTAGCAATCTTGCATAATCTAAGGTATTTATTGTCTTCTTTTCCTTTTGGTTTGACTATTACTCTATCTGAAATAACCGGATAGAAACTAGAAACGCCTAATTCAGTTCCTTTTAATACAATTAATTCGTTATGATCGCCTTTTAATAAGCAAAAAGCCAGTCCTAATGGCAAATTATTTTCCCTACAATCGACCTTTTCTAAGATATCTGCCTTTAAAGGCTCAAGAGAAGTTATCTTGCATCTATAGGTTATATTCTTATCGCTTAATTCGATTTCTTCTCCTATAGTGACTCTTTTTACAGATAAAAGATGGTGAAGCGAATCATTATCCAATTCAACTTCCCCAAAAGAATTGACGCTACCAAAATAATGCTGCATCAGCGCAAGAACTCCCCTTCTCCATCTTTTAAGGAATCCTTTTTAAGATAATAAAGTCCTAAAAATAGATAGATTACGAATAAAATTATAAAAGGTAGCAAAAAAGCTAAATAATAATTCTTAATCGCACCAGAAAAATATAATATTAAGCCCAGGCAGGCAATGAATAAGATGGATATAGCAATGTTGATATAGGCCATCTTTTGCTTATGAATATAGAAATTATGGACTCCAAACATTCCTAAAAGCATGCAAAGTAAGGCAAATTTCTTATGTGACTTGCTCTTATATAGGCTAATATCTTCCCCATATTTACCAAAAGATGTCGTAACATCCATGGTTTTATAATTATCCTCGATAGGAGAAATCCCTCCACAATGAGGACAAACATCGCTATCAAATTTTGAAATTTCTTTTTTACAATACTTACAATAAGGCATACCTATATAAGTATAGCAAGAAAAAAGAATTCGTTTAGGGTAAAAATGAAAAATAGCTAGATAGAGAACCAAATGTTGGATAAATATAGGCTTCAGTTGGCATCTTTTTCC
>CABQKC010000003.1 GCA_902464635.1 uncultured Caryophanales bacterium
TTAAAAAATCAAAAAAAGCCGATGGTTGTCGGCTATTTCTTGCTCTTAGAATAATTTATATGGATTTATTTTGTAAAAGTTCCGGGTCATTAGTAGGTTATTTGTTTCCACCTATTATTCCTGTTTTTGCAAGGGAACGCCTCCAAGGATGTTTGAATCCAGGCTTTCATTTTAGGTGTCATGCCCATGCCTACATTATTGATAGCACTTTATAAACTTTTTTTGTTGGAATTCAATTCACCACAAAAATAGAGAATGATTAATATGTATAATATATAACAAGAAATAGGAGCGTTATTATGCTAAAAAATATACCACCTTGCCTTAGCCCTGAATTATTAAAAGTCCTTGATGAAATGGGACATGGGGATGAAATTGTCATTGGAGACGGAAATTTCCCTGGTTCAAGTTTAGGCCCAAAAGTTATTCGTGCCGATGGAATAGGAGGAGAAGAGCTTCTTGATGCTATTTTGACTTTGATTCCTCTAGATACCTATAGCAAGGCCAATTTCTTCTTAATGGAAACTACAAATGGCGATCCTGCTCCTGAGATTTGGGCTAAATATGATGCAATCGCATTGAAAAAAGAACCAAATACACGTAAAGAAATGATTGAACGTTTTGCTTTCTATGAACGTGCTAAAAAGG
This sequence comes from uncultured Caryophanales bacterium, assembly GCA_902464635.1. Classification (GTDB taxonomy): domain Bacteria; phylum Bacillota_I; class Bacilli_A; order RFN20; family CAG-826; genus Alloenteromonas. Next base: position 649 of record CABQKC010000003.1, read on the forward strand.
CTTATTGCATTATTCAAAGTGGTGAAACAGCAATCTATGCAAATATCATCCTTAAAAAAGGTGTAGTGAAATAAAATATCGATTCTTAAAGCTGCTTTTGCTTTCTTTGTAATGTAGTTTTTTATAAACCTATGTATTAGGAAGTTTTTCTTTATTCTTTCCTCTTACTAGTCTACAATACTCCATGCAAACGCGCCCGTAGCTCAGTTGGATAGAGCACTTCCCTCCTAAGGAAGGGGTCAGCCGTTCGAGTCGGCTCGGGCGCGCCAGCTGTAATTATTTGCACCGACCGCATCGGTGTTTTTTCTTATATAGGATAAAGTTCGATTATTGCAGATGTGTATTGTTCGAACCCATTCGAATGTAGATGTTTTTGTTTGGACTGTGAATCAAAATGGGAAAATATTAAAGAAATTAAAAAATGCAATCGTCAAAAACAATTGGAAGAAAGAGCACTCCAATCCCAAGACCTATATTGTATGAGATTTATAAATTTATTGAGTCTAGATTTCCTTTTTCTAATTTATGTTACAATTAGGTCAATAAAGAAAGAAAAAGTAAGGGATGAGTCAAGAAAAGAAACGTTTGTTTATATATACCTCTTTCATTGCCTTGTTTTTGTTTGCCGAATTATTAGTAGGACTTGCATATGATCTTAATGGCTTTCCTAGCGTTATCTTAACTTTTATTTCTAATTTGATTCTTTTCTCTTTGATTATCGTATGGGGCATATCTATTAAGCATAGAGTGGTGGCCAAGTCTATGGGAAGGACATTGCTAGCAGTAGCTTTATTTTTGCTCCTAGGTCTTTTCTTAAGATTTATAAAATATAACCTATCAGTAAAAGATAGCACCGCGAGTAGATATCTATGGTATTCATATTATCTTCCTTGGTGTCTAACTCCTCCTACATTGCTACTTGCTACATTGGATATAGAAAGAAAAACGAATAAGCCACTTAATAAATTGCTATATTTAGTCTATGTCCCTGCTGTAACTTTATCTTTATTGGTATTTACGAATGATTTCCATGAACTAGCGTTCTCTTTTGGAGATGTAACTACATTTGATTATTCCTATAAACATGAAATAGTCTATTACCTAGTTCTAGTCTGGGTATATGGAGTAGTTGCTAGCTGCCTAATTGTCTTATTTATTAAATGCAGGGTTTCTTCTGCTAGAAAGAAGATATGGGTCCCGTTATGTTGCTTAGCCCTAGGTGCGTCTTTTATAGTAATTACATTTGCGACTTCGCTAGGTAAATATTTTAAGCAGCCAGAAGTGATTGCCTTTGTCTATATGATGGTTATTGAAAGCTGCATCATTATAGGATTAATCCCATCTAATGCGAATTATGTTGGATATTTTAATGTATCAAGAATCTCTGCCTTCATCGCTGACATGAATTTAAATGTTGTTTATGCTTCAAATGATGTAAAACTGCCCAAAAAAGAATTGATGAAAGAAGCTCTTAAGGAACCCGTTATAATAAAAAAGAATACTAGATTCTCTGCAAAACCAATACATGGGGGCTATCTTTTCTATTACGAAGACCTATCTAGGATCAATAAAATAAATGATGAACTTAATGAAATAAAGCAAACTTTGCTAGAAGAAAATTACCTAATTTCAGCCGAGAATGAATTAAAGGAAAAGAAAGCAATTGTTGATGAACAAAATAGGTTATATGACAAGATAGATAATCTTATCAAACCCGAGATGGACAAAGTTAAGGGAATATTAAAATCTATAAGTCCAGAAGATAAAGATTTTGATAACAAGATGCGTCTAGCTTGTTTATATATTGCCTATATAAAAAGAAGAAGCAATTTGGCCATGATAATGGAAAATAAGCTAGACATATCATCAAATGAACTAGTTTATGCGATTAAAGAATCTCTTGATTATCTTTCTTTCTATGGGATTAGGTCTTCTTTTGTCTATGAAGGGGAAATTAGTCTAGATAATAAAGTAGGGGGACTTATATTTGAATTCTACCAAGATTGCATAATACGTTCTTTAAATTCAATCCATTCTTGCCTAGTGAAGTTAGAATGCAAGCCTAAAAAAGCCGTTATTAAAGTGATCTTGGATGAAAAGATAACCTACTTTGATTTGGATTATAAGAAAAAGGAAATAGAAGAATCTAACGGGATAATGAAAATATCTATTAAAGATAATTCAACTTACTGCGAGCTTGAATTTAATAATTTGGAGGCAGGCAAATGAGTTTCTATTCCTCTCCAAGTTCAATTCAATACATCATAGTTATTATTCTTTCTATTGCCTTGCTATTTTCTATTGTCACGATGGCTCTTTCAATCACGTATAAAATTAAGCCAATTTACCTAATTCTTTCTATTTTGCTGCTGTTATTAAATTCTCTATTGGTCCTTTGTTTAATGAAGGGAGCATATCTAAAAAAGATAAATGAAGAGCTATATCCTGAACTAATGTGGTTTGTATCTTTGCCTTTATGGCTAGTAATCTTTTTGACTTTCCTAATTATCTATTTGAATTGTATTGCCTTTATTTCGATTAGAGTCTGGAAGAGTCATCATCTTACTCCTATGTCAATTAAGGAAAGCTTAGATGAATTATCTACCGCGATTTGCATCTATGATAAATCAGGACAGGTAAATCTAGTCAATTCTCTTATGGATGAACTTTCCTTATTGATCATGGATAAGGCTATCCTAAATGGACATGCTTTTTGGGATGACTTGAATAATAAAAAGAGTCCTATAACTCTTCCAAATAATGGATTTGAGAAGGGGCCTATAGTCAAATTGGATGATGGAAGGGTATATTCGTTCCATAAATATGAACATAGCCAAGGCAAGAAAGTCTTCTATGAAATAATAGGTACAAATATTACTAGGCGTTACTTGCTTGGGAAGGATTTAGAAGAGAAAAACAAAGATATAAAAGAGATGAATAATCGTTTTAGAGATTATGGGGATAATATTTTGAATTATACAAAAGAAAATGAAATATTAGCTGCTAAAAGGCATATTCACGATAACATGGGCAAATTGCTTTTATTAAGCAAGATGAAATTAAGCGAATCAATGAGTAAAGAAGATAAAGAAAAGTTAATATCGGAATGGGATATCGCTATTGCAGGATTTGGACTTGATTTAAATAAAGAAGATACATTAAAGGAATTAATGGATGCCGCTAATTCAATCGGAGTCAAAATCATAATTGATGGAAATAAAATCAATAACCCAAGAATAAGGAAAATATTAATTGCTGCATCAATTGAAACAATGACTAATCTAGTCTCCCATGCTAAAGGGGATGAATTATATATATCTTTAAAAGAAGAAGGACCTTATTTTGCTGCTATATTTACAAATAATGGAAAGCGTCCTGAAAAAGAAATAATCGAAGGTGGTGGATTATCTTCTTTAAGGGCTTTAGTAGAAAAAGAATATGGGATAATGGAAATAGAAAGCAAACCTAGATTCTTGTTAAAGATTTCATTGCCTTATAAAAATAAGTAATTAGAAAGAGCCTTCGACATCTACTAAAGGAAGTATGAACATACCCCCCTTTACTTTCTTAAAATTAGAAGTGGCTTCTCTTATTTCTTGCTTTAGTTCGGCTACCTTTTCTTCTTCGATAACTATAAATAAAGTTAGGTTTCCGCTAGGTAAATCATCAACCATGCTGGCTAAAGAAATAGCTCCGCTTTGGGCATCTTCAAATTTTGGCAATACATGATGTAAACCAGAAGTAGGGATAACTGTCCCGTTATATCCCTCAGAAGATAATTTATGCAACAATTTTTCAGTTGCATCAACGTGATCTAGAATAGCAAACAAAAGAACTTTCATATCAAATACCTTATCAATTAGAGCAAGAATAACTATACCACAAGATATCAACGTTATGGCAACTAATGTCGATTGGATTTGAATTCTTTTTGTCTAAATAATAAAGTTGCTATATTTTTAATAATAGTTTCTTTTGCTTTTATCTTAGTTTTTTTCGATAAAATCAAGTGTCTTCTTAGCCATATCACTAATCGAAACAGTGCTATATCCCATTAATGTACTTTCTAAAGTGTCATTTACTCTATTTTTCCAATAATCAGGAATTGCCTCATAGCCAATAGCAGTTCCTAAGACCGATCCAACGGTAGCTCCGTTACAATCAGTATCAAAACAAGCACCAACCGCTAAACAAATGGATTTGCCATAATCTTTATTTCCGTATAAAAGTCCAGCAGCAACAATCTCCGCATTAGATATTGTATGGCACCAATCATATCCTACTTCTTCGTTATAGCGAGTTCTAATATCCGCTAAACAAGTTTCTGCTGGGATACCTTTGTCGTATGTTTCGATAATGTTAGAAACAGCTTTAAATAATCTAGAAGAGGAAGGAATTTGGGAAAGTCCGGCTTTAATAATTGTTTTTATGTCACTTGTTTCAAAAGCTTTAGCAATCATTGCCGCTACCCACATAGAACCATATATGCCATTTTTAACATGGGATATACGCGCATCTTTATAAGCCATCTCTGCAGCTTTTTCGGGATTTCCGGGATTAATATAACCATAGAAATCAGCGCGTATTTGGGCACCAATCCATTCTCTATAGGCGTTTTTATATTCTCCACTTAGAGGGGGTAAGAATCCGTTTATAAGATTCTTATAAGCCACTCTTTCAGCGGTGCAATAAGCATATTTAGTTTGCGTAGATAACCAAACTTCCGCTACATCACTAGAAGTAAAATCTCTTCCATAACGTTTTAAAACTTCATAGGCAATTAAGATATAGTTAGTATCATCGTCGGAAGGCATTTTATTAAAATCTTTGGGATATGAACGTGATTTAATTGGGAAAGAGATATCACTTGTATCGATTTTTTCAATATCTTCAAGGTCGATATATCGGTGTAAAGGGTAATTGTTGGTGCGAGTTAAGACCTTTTTCATATCGGGCATTCTTATACATTCGACAGGTTTACCAAGGTAACATCCGCATATTCTGCCATACCACCCACCTTTAACTTTATTAAGTAGTTCTTCATCAGTTAGAGTTAAAGTATCTATAGTATTATAGGAGTTATTTCTTAAAGCTTTTATAGCGTTATATTCGTTTGGTTCAACAAAAGGATAGTCTTTTCTAATAGGAAGAGTTTCGCTAATTTTAAATAGAGAATCCGCCATATCATCTTTGTATTTGCTAGAGGGCATTTTTGCTATTGAGAAAAAGACATCTTTTAAATTTTCTACATCTTTCCCCTCGTCAAAAAGCTCTCTATATTCAATTTCAAGACTTTTGGCATATGATTCCCAAGAATGCATTTTGCCATAATCAGGAATGAACTCTTTATCAACTCTTCCGCTATTATCTTGATCATCTACTCTTTCACAAAGGTAATCCATAGATACGTTAAAAATAGTAGCGATAGTGAGCAGTTTATCTAGAGTTGGTAAACTAAGTCCATTTTCCCATTTTTGAACAGACTGATGAGAAACAAAAAGTTTATTCGCTAAATCTTCTTGAGTAAGATTGCTTTTTGTTCTTAAAAGATAAATTTTTTCCGAAATACTCATTTAGGTACTCCTTTATTCGTATTTTATTAAAAAGCGAAAAAGAAGATATTTCAAACAACTTTATGTTGCTATCATTGCAACCGTTAGTTGCCGTATAGTTTCATTACTGATACTAAAACCCGTTTTTGGGATTTAACACTATATTTAGGGTTCCAGCCTAAGGTTAGGAAATATACCACAAGATTCAACGTTATCTCAATTAATGTAGTTTGGATTTGAAATCTTTTTGTCTAAATAAAAAAGTTGCTATATTATTTACTTAATTATTTTGGAGAAAAAAGATGATTGCGATAAAAGTTAAAGATTTTGGGGTAATGAAGTTTGAATTGGATTATGAAAACGCTCCTAATTCTGCTGCTAATTTTGTTTCCTTGGCTAAGCAAGGTTTCTATGATGGATTAACTTTCCACCGTATTATCAAGGGTTTTATGATTCAAGGTGGCGATGGTAGAAGCAAGGGAAGGGAATTAGATTATTCCATAAAGGGAGAATTCCTATCCAATGGAGTAAATAACCAATTAAGACATGAACGTGGAGTTATATCTATGGCTAGGACTATGTTCCCGGATTCCGCTACATCGCAATTTTTCATCGTCCACAAGACTTCGCCTCATCTAGATGGCGAATATGCTGCCTTTGGAAAAATGATAGATGGGTTTGATGTGTTGGATAAAATTGCAGGTGTTGCCACAAATAGAATGGATGCCCCAATCAAGAAGGTTGAAATTGAATATATAAAGGCAATAGACGAAGAAGATAAAGAAGTAAGGAAGATAAAATAATGTCAGATATTACAAAGCGTGCTTTATCAGCTTCACTAAAATCACTTCTATTAGAAAAGCCAATTGATAAGGTATCTGTTTTAGATATTACTAATAGGTGTGGTGTCAAACGCCAGACTTTCTATTATCATTTCCAAGATATCGCCGATTTAGTCGAATGGACTTGCCTAGATGATGCTAGCAAAGTCATCGCAGGAGCAAAACCATCTACCTGGCAAGAAGGATTCCTAGAAGTATTTAATCTAATCAAGCAAGATAAGGCTTTCGTTTTGAACATCTACCATTCTGTATCTAGAGATAAGCTTGAATTATATCTATATTCGATTGTCTATAGAGTTATTAAACAAGTAGTGGATGAAGTTTCCTCTTCCTATTCAGTAAGTGATGAAGAAAAGGATTTTATCATTAATTTCTTTAAATATTCTTTCTGTGGAATAGTATTCAACTGGATTGATAAAGGAATGGTAAAAGATCCTAAAATCATCGTAGAACAGACATCTTCTTTATGCAGCGGGCTTATTGTTAGGGCCCTAGATAATCTAGGTGTCAAGCATAATTAATTTTGACAGAAATAAAAAAATATCAAAATATTTGTCAGCCTCCGATCTATGTAATTTGGGAGGCTTTTTCTTTTTGGTTAGTATGTAGGTGCTTTGAAAGCAAGGAGAAAAGAAAATGTATTACTCAAGCGGAAATTATGAAGCGTTCGCACATCCACAAAAACCAAAGGATGCCGACAAGAAATCAGCTTATATCATCGGGAGTGGCCTAGCAGGACTAACTGCTGCCTTCTATCTAGTTAGAGATGGACAATTAAAAGGAAACCGTATCCATATATTAGAAAGAGACCCATTAGGTGGTGGAGCTTGCGATGGATATTATGATCCTCGTAAGGGATATATCATGCGTGGTGGAAGAGAAATGGATAACCATTTCGAAGTCATGTGGGATGTATTTAGGGATGTCCCAACCCTAGAAGATAAAAATGTATCTGTTCTAGATGATTATTATTGGCTAAATAAAAAAGATCCTAACTATTCTTTATGCAGGGCTACAGTAAATAGGGGAGAAAACGCCAACACGGGACTTAATTTCACTCTTACTAAGAAAGCCCAGAGGGAATTACTAAAATTATTCTTAACTACTGATGAAGATTTGGCCTATAAGAAAATTAGCGATGTATTTACTACCCAATTCTTCCAATCCAATTTCTGGCTTTATTGGCAGACCATGTTTGCCTTCCAAGAATCTTCTAGCGCACTAGAAATGAAGCTATATTTACAAAGATATGTACACCATATCGATGGATTGCCAGATTTCTCGGCCTTAAGATTTACTAGATATAACCAATATGATTCCATGATTCTTCCTTTGGAGAATTATCTAAAAGAACACGGCGTTGATTTTAGATATGGAGTCGAAGTAAAAGACGTCCAATTCGATACTAGCGACAATAACCATAAAGTAGTTACTAAATTAGTTATCAAAGCCAATGGCGAAGAAGAAGAAATTGGCTTGATGGAAGATGACTTGGTATTCATTACCAATGGATCTTGCGTCGATTCTAGCTGCATTGGAGATCAAACTCACGCACCTGATTTATCTAAAATCAAAGAAGGAAGTGGACCTAGCTGGGATATGTGGAAACGTATCGCTAGCCAATGCAGGGATGATACTTTTGGCCATCCAGAGCTATTCTGCTCAAATATAAAAGATACTAACTGGATGTCTGCTACTATTGAATGCGATGATACTTTGCTTCCATATATAAAAGCAATTTGTAAAAGAGACCCTCATTCAGGCAAAGTCGTTACTGGCGGGATTGTCACTGCTAAGGATTCCTGGAATAACTGGAGATGCTCCTGGACTATAAATAGGCAAGGACAATTCAAGGATCAACCAAAAGATAAGACCCTAGTATGGTTCTATTCATTGCATACTGATAAAGTCGGCAATTATGTAAAGAAAGCCATGAAGGATTGCACCGGCATAGAAGTCGCAATGGAATGGATGTATCTAATTGGAGTTCCAGAAGAAAAGATTGAAGATTTAGCCAAGAATCATTGCAATACTACTACGGCCTACATGCCTTATATTGATGCTTTCTTCCTTCCACGCGGAGAAGGGGACCGTCCATATGTAGTTCCTCATGGTGCGGTTAACTTCGCTTTCCTTGGGCAATTCGCGGAAGTCAAGCACGATACAATATTCACGACCGAATATTCTATGCGTACTGGTATGGAAGCTGTCTATACCTTGCTTAATATCGATAGAGGTGTCCCAGAAGTTTGGGGTTCTAGATACGATGTTAGGGAATTATTAAGGGCAACCTATTATGCTCTTGATAGAAAAAAGATTACTGAAGCCAAGATGAGTGCAATTGAAAAAGTAGCACTTAAAAAGGTTTTGAAATTAGTAAAAAATACCGAGGTTGAGAAGCTTTTAGAGGAATCTCACCTTATATAGGTAGCTTGCGGGAGGCCGTACATAGACGACTTCCCGCATTTTTTGTTTGACAAGTCTAGTTAGAGATACTATCATACTATTCGCGTTGCAAAACGTGATGTGGGCCTTTAGCTCAGCTGGGAGAGCGCCTCCATGGCATGGAGGAGGTCATCGGTTCGATCCCGACAAGGTCCACCAATTAGAAATCATGGCCCTGAAGTAAAATCAGGGTTTTTCTTTAATAAATTGAACATCGACTTTAACAAAATTAAAAAAAACTTAACAAAATTAAAGTATATGCATATACTATAGCCATGGAACAGAAGTGGCTAGAAGTATTAACAGATGATGACTTGGAATTCCTCCATCAATTCATCCTTTGCTCAGGATCATTAAAAGATCTTGCATCGCAATATGGGGTTTCTTACCCTACGATTCGAATTCGTGCAGATAAAATAATCGAAAAGATTCGAATGGTGGATAACAAGGAATCTCCTTTTGTAGCGTATATAAAAACCATGGCCATGGACGAAAAAATCTCTCTTGATGCTGCCCGAGACCTAATCACGATGTTCCGACTTATTTATAAGGAGTAATTTATGATTTTAAGCACTGTTGAAAGTGATCGTTCCTTCCTTATTTGGTCCTGTGTTTATCCTGCTATTGGTGTACTTTTTGGCATAGCAATGATAATTCTTTATATCAAATTTAAGGAAAAGAACCTTATCAAACCCTTCTTGGCTGTCCCAATTTTAGGGTTGGTGTATGGCGTTGTTTATACTTCTGTTTACTGTGCCGTAACCCTTAAACAAGGAGGATTTACCTATATCTACGTAATTCGTTCGTTTGAAGGGTTTGCTATAGATTTTATAGTATGGATTTGCCTGTTTATTCATTCCAGCGTTACTAAACGTTATCGCAAAGACGTTGATGATAAGAAATTATCGTCAAAGCTTTCCGAAGACGAAAAAGTGAAAATATCTAATTTTTAAGGATTTTAAATATGAATTTATTATTACTAGCTAGTGCTCTTTTGGCTTGCGCTACAACATTTGTTTCTAATCCAGTCGAAACTTCATTCAGCAATGAAGAAGCCCTCAATTTTAAATCAATTCAAAAGAAGGCTGCTTTAAATAGCGATTCTTCATTTATAAGAACTAATACTTTTAAAGACAGGGTAACTGTAAAGGATCCAATTGGTTACTTTATTTATGATATGTCAGTTTACCGTTCCGATTTTACTGATGTTTCTTATCTATATCTTTGCGAACTTGTTGTTGATTTTACTCCTGGTTCTGTTGCTACTAAAAATGAATCTGGTTATGATTGGCATTATGATTTCTGGGCAGCCGATGTTACTCTTGGGATTCCGAATAATTTATCTCAAGCTAAAGTAAAGGATTTTTGGCCCAAGTCTTCTAGCGTGCAAGTAACATTAACTTCATCTTATAGTACAAATTATACATTAGGAGTTGGCGGTGGAACCAATTTAGGTGGTGGCGCTTCAATTAATGCATCCGGAAACGCTGGATATACCATATCCCATTCAACTAGCACGACAAGCGAAGATCCATCAGTCTCAGCTCAACTTTTATCAAATAATCAAAAGACTGCAAAATGGAATATTCAATGTACTGTCCAACGTGGATTAACCTATAATTTTGCATGTTACCTATTAGTAGAATTACCAAAAAGCTACACAGCCACCTTTGCCTATTCTTCTTCAATCGATATGACTTGCATTGCTTGGAAGGGATATTGGTGGGAGCAAAAGAAACACGTTATCGCTAACAATAGCATTGCATCAAATTAAATTTACTTCTTATAGCCCTATTTAGATGAATGATAGAAAACTAATTCTATTTGAATGTAGTTCTCTATTGTCCGTCTTTTTATTTAGAATAAGCTGGACATGTATTCATTAATGTATTCCACACCTATGTTTTTCTTGCCTTTTGATTATCTATTAAGTAGGCTTTTCCTATGGAAAAAAATAAGAAAAAAATGGATGAGCTAACTAAAGCGAAGCTCATATACACGATTGAATTAGTTGTATTCTCGATTGTATTCCTAGTTATTGGAATATTAAACATCTTACAAATCATTTATCCAAAGGAGTGGAGGGCTAGTGCTGTTTTGTATCTAACTTCTATTGGTGGATTTATTGGAATAGTTGATTTTATTTGGATGTTAGCATCTAAAAAAAGAAGGGCTAAAGGTTCTTTATTAGATAAAGCTTTGGTAGTACCTGCTACTATATTTATCGCTCCTTTATCAATATATCAATTAGCTAACGGGATAACTTCTTTTATCCCTTGGCAAATAGGATCGGGATTATGTTACTTATCTTTGGTTTATATAATCGAGGCTATATACCATTGGTATCACCCAATCCCTGGATTATTAGAAGATGATGAAAAGAAAGTCGACTTAACTAAAGAAATAGTTATAGAAGAAAATCCTTCGATTGTAGAGAAAGAAGTGGAGGAACCTAAAGATGAGGAAAAGGAAGTTAAATAAAAATTCATTACCTCTAGAAGAAAGCCTTCCTCTTCTTTATGGAGATGGGAACTGGCTAATTAGAGGTGTCCCTAGTTTAAAATTACCTCCTTTAAGGATGAGAGATGGTCCTTTAGGAATTAGGAATGTCAGCGATGACAATGATTGGGGAGGGGATATTGAACCTACAATTTGCTATCCTGCCCCTTGTTTAACTGCCTGTTCTTTTAATAAGGAATTATTATTTAAATTCGGTGAGGTTCTAGGAAAAGAAGCTAGACATAACGATATTAATTTAGTTTTAGCCCCTGGAGTTAATATAAAAAGGAACCCATTATGTGGGAGGAATTTTGAATATTATTCAGAAGATCCTTATCTAGCTGGTAAATTGGCTTCCTCTTTTATTAACGGCATCCAAAGTGTTGGAATTGGCTCATCTTTAAAGCATTTTGCCTGCAATTCGCAAGAAACTAGCAGAATGAGCAATGATTCGATTGTTGATGAAAGAGCCTTATTTGAAATATATCTAAAGCCATTTGAAATCGCTATTAAGGAAGCTTCCCCTTGGACGGTAATGTGCTCTTATAACAAGATAAACGGGCAATATGCATCTAATTCCTCGTTTCTATTAAAAGAAGTATTGAGGAATAAATGGAATTACCGGGGTGTAGTTATATCCGATTGGGGTGCGACTAGTGATTTTATCACTTCCCATAATGATGGGCTTGATGTTGAAATGCCTTGTCTAGTATCTAGATATAAAGATTTAGAGAAAGCATATAAAAGGGGTGCCTTAAATAAAGATGATTTAAATAAAAGCACGACCCGTATTGTATCTTTATTAGAAAAATCAAATAATGCAAAAAAGATTAAGGATGACTTTGATAAAGAAGAGGCGAAAAAGCTATCTTTGGATTTAGCTCTTGATTCCATGGTTTTATTAAAAAACGAAGGGGTTTTGCCTTTGAAGTCTCTTACATCTACCTGTGTCATTGGGTCATTTGCTGAATATCTTCGTTTCCAAGGCGGAGGGTCTAGCAAGGTAAAATGTGAGACCCCTGTATCGTTTTTAGATGTAATTAATGAAGATAGGAAAAAGAAAATACCTTATTCAAAAGGATATTCTTTAACTATAGATAATGAATCAGATCTAGAAATAGAGGCGATAGATTTAGCTGCCAAAAGCAAGAATGTAATCTTATTTTTAGGATTACCTGAATATATTGAATCAGAAGGTAAGGATAGGGAGAATATGCTTCTTCCCGATGACCAACTTAGGTTATTTGATTCTATTTATAGCGTGAATCAAAATATAATCGTTGTTTTAGGATGCGGGGCTCCTGTTGAACTTCCGTTTAAGGATAAGGCTAAAGCCATATTGCTTTCTTATTTGCCGGGCGAAATGGGGGCAGTGGCAATTAAGAAAATCTTATTAGGAGAAGTATCTCCTTCTGGAAGATTAGCGGAAACCTGGCCAAAGCACTTAAGCGAAGTTCCTTCTTTTGGCTTTTATCCTGGAGTCGAGCAATCTTTATATAGAGAATCAATATATGTTGGGTACCGTTATTATTTAAGCGCGAATAGAGATGTAAATTATATCTTTGGAAGTGGGCTAAGCTATGCCAAATTCAAATATGGGAAAATAGCATTATCCAATAAAGAGATTAAGGAAAATGAAGAAATAGAAGTAAGCATCGATATTCAAAATACTTCTAAAATAGATTCATCTTTATCTATTTGCCTTTATATTGAATCCCCTAAAGGCAATGTATTTAAACCTAATAAATGGCTAGCTGATTTTAGTAAGAACTATTTTAAAATAGGCGAGGCAAAATCTATTAAATTCAAGTTGCCTTATTCTTGCTTTTGCTTCTACGATACCAAATCAAAATCGTTTAAAGCAGAGACAGGGGTCTATCAAGTTCAAATTTGCGGGGCTGCCGATGAAGTTATGGCATCTAGTAAAATCAATCTAGTTAGCAATGATGTATTTGAATCCAATCTATTAGAGATGCCTATTTACTATTCACCAAAAAAAGATGGATTTCTCCAATACGATAATGATTTCGAACATCTTTTAGGAAGGACAGTTCCTCTAGCAAAAGATCCAAAGAGCAGACCTTATAGCCTTGATTCTACTGTTGGAGATATAAAAAAGACTTTCATTGGCAAGAAGATATATAAAATAGGCGTGAACTCCTTGCTTAAAGGGGGATGGGATAAGGAAGAGGCTATTTATTCGATAGAAACATTGCCGGTTAGAAATTTAATCATGCAGAAAGGTGTAAAAGATAAAATGCCTTATTTCGTAGTCAATTTGGCTAATGGGCATTATTTATGGGGTCTTATTTATTACTTATTCAATATAAAGAAAAATGTGCGTTAATTTGATTTTAGATATAGCTAGTAAAAAAGCATTTGATCTTCGTTGCGATGGTTCTCCTTTTTGCCCATATCCATCCCCAACTGTATTTGGGGTAAATAAAGAAAGATTTACTTTCAAAAGCAAGAATAATACCCTTGTTGGTTATAGATATTTTCTAAATAAAGATAAATATAAGGCCAAGGTCATATTTTTCCATGGCTTCGGAGCAGGGCATACAGCTTATTCAAAAGAGATATCAGAAATAGTAAAACAAGGCTATTTAGTTTATTCATTTGACTACACGGGGTGCATGGAATCAGAAGGAGAGAACATAATCTCTCTTGCCCAAGCCGTACTAGACATGGATGCATTTTTTGACTATCTAGCTAAAAATGATAATCATCCTGAATTAGAGACATATTCAATTGGTCATTCCTGGGGAGGATTTATTTCTTTATTGACTCTAGATAAAAAATATAATGTCTCCAAGGCTATTTCTTTAGCAGGAATGCCTTCAGTTAGCTATGCTTTTATCCAGAAAGCCCCATTTCTAGCAAAAAAGAAGAAACAGATAAATAAATATATTGCAAAAAGATTCTCGCCTCTTGCTTCTAAAGATGCTTTTGAAGTTGCCTTAGAATCAAATAAGCCATTCCTTTATATCCAAGGTGATTTAGATGAGATACTTCCATATAAAGATTGTTTGGTTAAATTTGAAAAGATGGCTAAAGGAAATAAAAAAGCCCATTTTTTAACTGTTTCTAACCGTCATCATCAACCTTATTATGATATGGATGCATGTAATTACTTTAATGAATTATTCTTTAAGAAACATATTGGTGATCCAAATCATTCTAGCGATGTAGTAATAGATGAATCTAGATTATTTAAAGATGATAAACAGGTAATGAAGTCTATATTCGACTTTTTCTCTAATAAAGACTAAAATTCTTTTCGTTGCACTGGTGGCGGAATGGTATACGCGTTGGTCTCAGAAGCCAATCGGGAAACCGGTGTGAGTTCAAGTCTCATCCAGTGCACCAATTTAGATGAAATAATTGAAAAGTTCACGCGAATCCATCTCTCTTTTTAAGTAGTTTTTTAAAAACATAAGTTGAACTTAAAATCTTGTTAATAGTTCGCTACAATATACCTGTTCATATATTTAGACCGCGGACGTGTTTTGACGTGATGAACGGTAATGATATATAGGACTACCACACTACGTGTTAGGGTGTGGTAATAGGGAAAGTATTGCCCAGTAGTGGTATGAGGGCATAGAAGAAGAGGTCGCGTAGGAGACGCTTCTATGTTCAAAAGGATCATCGCGCTCCCTGCAATTAGAATTAATTGAGCATGTGGCCGTCACGAGGATGACGTAACACCAGCAGTTAATGGACTAAGTCGATAACTGCAAGAAGGTGTTTTCGTTGTAGTGGCGGTTTTTGTTATCCCCCTTTCGGAAGCACGACTTGTCTAGCTAACGAAAGGAGATTTTATTTATGGTTATAGTTGGTGATGCTAGAAAAAATTATGAGAGATTAGGCGTTTTTTAATCCTTGCGTTTGAATGATTTGCTTTTCTGGAGAATAAGTGAAATGAAAAAATATGAAGCTAACGCATTTGATTCCAAAGAGATAATTTGTTTGGTTAAAGACATAAAAAGAGATATTT
This sequence comes from uncultured Caryophanales bacterium, assembly GCA_902464635.1. Lineage (GTDB taxonomy): Bacteria > Bacillota_I > Bacilli_A > RFN20 > CAG-826 > Alloenteromonas. The sequence goes on from CABQKC010000003.1 coordinate 15,987, forward strand.
TATCAACAAGAAACAAGATTTTAAGTGATGCTAATAAGGAATTGATTTTGTTATATTTTAGAATTGGCAAGATTATTAGTGAAAATCAAAAATACGGTTCTAATTTTATCAACACTCTATCGACGTCTTTGAAAATTGATTTTCCTGATTCTACTGGTTTTTCGCCTAGAAACCTTAACAGAATGAGAAAATTTTACGAAACTTACGCTGATTTTTCAATTTTGCCACCGGCAGTGGCAAAATTGCCATGGACCCATAATTCAATATTAGTAGATCGTATAAATGATCCGATTGTGAGGAATTGGTATGCTGAACAATGCCTTAAAATGGATGGAATAAAGTTGTTCTTAATCACCAAATCAGCTTAAATCTTTACGATAGACAAGCAGACAATTCTAAAAAACTAACAAATTTTGATAAACAATTGCCTACCATCCAAGGTGAACTTGCGGCCGATGTCATAAAAGATCCCTATATTTTTGAATTATCAGGATTATCAGAAAGGCATCAAGAAAGGGATATTGAAAAGGCAATGCTTGAGAAAATAAAAACAGTTCTTCTTGAACTGGGCAAAGGATTCTCGTTCGTAGGAAATCAATATCGCATTAGTACCGAACAGAAGGATTATTATATAGATTTGCTATTTTATCACCTTAATTTGAGGTGTTTTGTGGTTGTAGAATTGAAGAACGCCGATTTTGATCCATCGCTTATCGGGCAGCTTCAATTTTACGTAACTGCGATTGACGAGACGGTCAAACAGGCTGATGACAATCCGACAATAGGACTATTGCTTTGTCAAAATAAGGATAAATTCTCAGTTGAATGGTCTTTGAAATCAACGATGGCTCCTATTGGTGTTGCATCATATCGAGTTAAAGAATATTTGCCATCCGAGGAAGAAATTAATAAATACATCAAATAATTCTTGCAACAAATTTGCCAGTAAATTATCTTTGGATTCGTTTACTTTTGTTATGTGTTCTAAATTTAAGTATGAATGGGCTTTGGCCATACTCAAACAGATAAAACCAACTCTGAAAAATATTAAGTAAATTCAAATTAGTGATAAGTACTATGAATTTTGCCACCAGCGGTGGCAAAATTGCTATTCCCCATTAATTAAGCGCTTCGATAAAACAAAAATTGTTATCTATTGTGTTTTTATCTATATTCAGAAAGTTAATTGTTAGTGTATTTATGGAAAGCTTTAGAAAAATGACTTTGAGAAGAAAATACTAAATAAGCCGCAATAGCAGTGACTGGCTTATCGCTATATCGAATAAGTCTTTTTGTTTTCTCGATTTTTTCTTTCATGATGTTATCTGAAATGGTTATCCTTTTTTCTTTTGCAAACAAATGACTTAATAAGCTTATTGATTTAGAATATCGTTACGTGCTCGTAGCTCAGCTGGATAGAGCGTAAGCCTCCGAAGCTTAAGGTCAGCCGTTCAAATCGGCTCGGGCACGCCAGAAAAGCGATCTAGCATTTATATTAAAATAGCTGCATCCTTCCTTATTAAAGTTGCTGTATTTTCTTTATGTCAGGAATAAGCATAAAAAAACTGCCCTGAATTAATCAAGGCAGTCATGTTATTTTGTTTAGTTATTAGATAGCTGGTAAGAAACCTGCAACAACTGCAAATATCATTAAGACAACGCAGATAACCATACAGGTGATTTGGATTGGTTTGCTATTTTTGATGTATTTGACTTTTTTGTCGAATGGTTCGAACATGAAGTTTTCTTCAAACCATCTCTTTCCACCGATTTGCAAGATGCCACCGAAAGTAAGGGTGCTAGCACGGAATAATAACCAAAGTCCTGGATCAGGAAGCATTCCGAATCTACCCATTCCAACAAGAGGTCCAACAAAGACACCGATGATTGGGGCTAGTAAGAAGCCAACGTGCATTAAGGCGACTGAGGAAGAGAATTCGCCAGTGACGAATAACCAGTTCCAGATTGTATAGGCAATCATCATGGCAACAGTAATTGCAATACCGACTGTAGTGGTGCTTGTTATGTTGCTGTTGAAGATGTTTGCTTGGTTAGTGATATAGCTAGAAGTGAAAGCTACTTCAGAACCAAGCTTAGAGAATCCATCGATATAATAGATTGGAGAATTAGCAGTAGAAGTTGTTCCCCAGGTAGAGCCAAGGAAGAAAGCGCTAGCGCCGATAGCGATAAATAAACCGGAAACACCATTGAAGTACTGCTTGTTCTTGAAGAAGTCAGTCATGGTAGCTTCCAATATGTTAATGATATAAAGGCTTAAGACAATAATGACAAATATTGGCCCAGGTAATAATGCGAAACATGAAAATAATACAAGGATTCTTCCTACGAGCAATGTAGATAGCTTCAATGTTTCGAAGAATACAGGCTTCATCGCGATTAATACGATAATGCCGCAGAGGATGTTGAACGGAATGTTTCCGTATGCTTGGAATTTAGATGTTAAGACCGATACTCCTAAAATAGTAGCGGTAAACTTAAGAAGATGTCTAGGCCTGGTGTGACACGATAATCAATCGCTTCAGGACCCGGCGCAAACATTTTCTTGAGCCTTTCAGCTCTTTGTTGCTTTTTTTCGTTGTCCATAAATACTCCTTATTTTGTGTTTTCGACAAACGATTATTAGAAAACTAAAGCCTACTTTAACCTATTCTGCCCTAAAAAGATAGCAAAATAGGTATTTTTGGTAATTTATAAAGTCTTTTTAAGTAAATTAAAAGAGGCTATTATCAATTAAGACAATAACCTCTAAATTAATGTTTAGGCTGAAGTTACTTCTTTTAATTCTAGTTGATGATTGGCTACTTTATCTTCGTTTTGGAGCTTAGTGATTTTTATTATCAAAGGCACTTTATCTTCGAATTGATTATTGTTTGTCAATACGAATGTGTCATTGTCTTCTGTAGATGCATATTGAAGTTTGGAGTTGCCATTATTATTGAATACGCTGAAGGCTTTTGCGGTAGGAGTATCCTCAAATCCAAGACTTCCATATGTACTTATTTTTAGATTGTAAGTTTTGCCTTTAGGCACCTTAACAGTAACAGCAAGATACCTTGATTGGTTTACACCTAAGTTCATGTAAGTAGTGTAATCTGATACATCGGTGAATGGTTTTAGCTTTTCTACTTCAACTTTTGTTAAGGTTGTGTTATCTAACTTAGCCGCTAGTTCTGCTTCGGAATTAATAGGATTATTGATTCTAAACCTTAAATCAGGGGTTTCTCCTTTTGTTGGATAATTTGTCGGACCTAACATTTCTAATGGGAATTCTAATTTTGAATTAATTAGGTAGCCATTAGGCTTCAAGGTGCCGTTTTTCATATTAACCCTATATGCATTGCCGGTATGACCGGAGGACCAGACAGTACTATGCGAATACACACTGTTGGCTTTTACATATATTTCTGGCGATAAATCATCATAATTCAATATGGTGACTTTATTTTCTTTTACGGTTGGCACAAAGTTTGGATTATCGAAAACTAAGTCAGTTACAGGAACATTGTTTTTCCTTCCAAAGGACTTATATTCAGGCTTATTTGCCCTTAATTTAAGGGTAACTGGAGTTTCTAAATCAGTAACTGTACATGTACCTAACTCTTTATAAGTAATAGAAGTATCATTTGCTAACGCGGCATCAAATGGGGAATAATAATCGGATTTGATTGCAACTTTATATGGTTCGATTACAAATGCAGCTTCAGTTATTTTCCCTGCTGCATAATTTAGATTGCCCGTGCAATAAAGGGCAACTTTATAAGTTCCAACATCAGTTGGGGCAGTTGTTGAATAAGCTTCGTCTCCAGCGGAGGCTTCTTTATAGCGGATTTCAACAGGACCATTAAAGGAAACTGCTAAAGTATAATCGGATGAAGCTATTCCTTGAGGTTTGGCATTATATGTTTTAGGAGTGATTTCATGAATGAATGCTAATCCAGATACATCCCTAACATAACCGCAGTCATTGCAGGAATTATCTTCATCATTATCATAAGTATGTGGGACAGCCGCTCTTTCAACTTGTTCATGGACTGAACATGTACTTACTTGCTTATGTGTAGACCCATCAACGATTACGAATTTAAATGTGTGTTCTGCTTCGTTTTTCTTTAATGGGGTTTCGTGATTACAGGTAGTTTCTTCCCAATGCTTATCTAGATCGTGATTGAATTTCCAGGTATGGGTAGCGCTATTTTCTATAGTCCTAGTTTCTTCATAATTACAAACACTACAGAGTCTATGTTCAACTTTATCTGCATCTAGACCAGCCTCACTTTTAGTTACCCATTCCCCAAAAGTATGGGTAGCAAAATCCTTTTTGATTGGTTCATGGTTATGTGGGGTTTTGGAATCGCATTTACTAACGTGGTAGTGCCCTGTTTCATCTTTCGCCCAGTTATCCATGTCGATTTCATGGGTATATGTTCCTTCTATAACCCTTTCGGTTTTATAAGAACAAACACTGCAAGTGCCTTCTTCTACTTTATTAGCGTGGATACTTGCCTCAGTTTTGACTGTCCAAGCAAATGTATGGGTGGCCCTATCTTTTTCTTCTTTGCAACTTTCATCAAGGCAAGCATGCCAATGTTCAGTTGGACTTACATCCCATTCTTCTTTGTAATTATGCTTATCACCTTTATTGCAACCTGCGGCTAATAAGGCAGATGAGAATAAAAACAATAAAGAAATGGAAGATTTTAAAATATATTCTTTCTTCATAGATTTCTCCTTGAGCAAAAATTAACATATTTGTTTATTTTGCACAGTACCCATATGGCTACTTTTAAGGAATCCTATTAAAAATAAGTAGATTTGATGTCTTTTTTTGCTCTTTTATTTATTTTAAATAAAGAAGTGATTTCTTTCTTATTTCTTTATAAGAAGAATTGCTATAGAATTCTACTAGTCACATATGAAAAAGATTTTTATTCTTGACTCTAGTTTTAGAGAGGGTTCTAACTCTTCTTACCTTGCCTTGAGTTTTGCAAAAGGGGCAAAAGAAGCGGGGCACGATGTTAAATACATCAAGTTGAAAGACTTGAATCTATATTTTTGTAAGGGCTGTCTAGCTTGCTCTAATTTAAAGAAATGCGTCATTAGAGATGACATGAATTCCCTTTATGATTTAGTTTCTTCTAGCGATATATTAGTTTTTGCTGCACCTGTTTATTATTATGATATCCCAGGTCAATTAAAGACATTTTTGGATAGACTTAATCCTCTTTATTTCAGAAAGAATAATTTCAAGGAAGTATATTTGCTTTCTGCTTCTGCTGAAGATGATGAAAAAGCGATTGAAGGATCGAAGCAAACGCTTTCAAATTGGATAAGTTGCTTTGAGGGGGTATCTTTAGCAGGGACTTATCTAGCCAAAGGCATGGATAAACCTAATCAAATTGCCACTATGCCAAACTTATTAGAAGGGGCATATAGATTAGGAAACGACATCAAATAATCATTTATGGAATTAAATATTATCATCAACTTAATAAGCATCATTGCTTTAGGGGTTAAAAATGGATAACAAGATTACACCCAGAAAAGTCGGATTTTTCTATTTCTTTTTCAAATATACCTTTGATTTCTTGGTATCTTTGATATCGATTATTATTTTATTGCCTGCCTTTATTATAATCGGAATTATTGTCAAATGTTCTTCTAAAGGACCGATATTCTTTGTTGATAAAAGGGTAGGGAAGAATGAAAAGATGATCGGCGTTTTGAAGTTCCGCACGATGTATGTAGATGCCGAGACCAATATTGAGAAATATTTAACTCCTGAGCAAATAAAGGCCTGGAAAGAAGAAAGAAAGCTAGAAAATGATCCTAGGATTACTAAAATAGGTAACTTCTTACGTAAATCTAGCCTAGATGAATTGCCTCAGCTTTTTAATATCCTTATTGGCCAAATGTCGATTGTTGGGCCTAGACCGATTTCAAAAAGGGAATATGATGCCTATTATAATGATGAAGAAAAAAAGATTCTTTCTACTGCTCGTCCTGGATTAACCGGATATTGGCAAGTATATGGAAGAAATGAAGTTGATTACGCTTCCGGAGAACGTTCTAAGTTGACAATGGAATACTTTAAGAAGCGTAGCCTTTTGCTTGATTTAAAAATCATCTTCAAGACTTTTGCCGTAGTAATTTCAGGAAAAGGTGCCGAATAAATGGAGATACTCGACAAGAAAGAATATTCTAAGCCAACCTTCTTGAGCGTTTTTGTTTTTGCTTGCTATGCCATTTTAGCCTTATGTGCGAATGAATTTGGACTTGGCTATAATGGGGTGAGTCCTACTAATGATTACCTTTATTATGGGTATGGTAGTGCCATCCTTTCTATTATTTTAGGTATTTCCTTAATTGTTATATTTACTAGGAAATTAGGATTAAAGAATAATTATTTCTTCCTTATAGCTACTTTGATTTGCTTTATAGGAGACGGGATTGCCTTATTTAGTTTCCCATCTAAATTAGAGATAGATTCTAGTTTTAGCTTTGTTTCTCCTATTTCATTTAGAATTTACCTTCTATTTGCATATTTATCCTTAGCAATATTTATTTATTCTTTCTATACCTTCCTTCCTTTGCTAAAGAAAGGGAAAAAGAGTTTCAATTTCGTATTTGAATTCTTTGTTATTGTTTCTTTACTAGGAATAATTATTAGCTATATAACTGATTTTAATGATTATGTTGCCTTATTTAAGGGAGAGGAATCATTTATTTCTTCGTTGTTTGGGCATAAGAATATATTCGGCCTTGTTATTCTTTTTGGCGTAATGTCAACGATATATCTATTCGAATTAGATAAAAAGAAGTGGAGAATATTTTTCTTTATTTTCCTTCTTATATCTTCAGTCCCAGTCAATTCCAAATCATCCATGGTGGCCGAAGCCGTCTTGATATTTTCTTACATGTTATATAAGGGATTTACGTTGTTTAAAACGAAAAAGAAGCTATCCATTACCTTGCTTTCTATAGTAGGAGTTGTCTTTTTAACCGGGATTATTCTTTTATGTATCCCGATTCCAGAAGGGGATGGATTATTTAGAAATCTATTATTAGCATGCAAGAGCATTTTCTCTAGCGGAGAAGGAACGACAATCGGGACTAGATTTGTAATATATAAAAAGCTATTTAATCAATTAAATATGTCTCCTATGTTTTGGATATTTGGGTTTGGCGATACTAATTTCCAGTATTCATTCTTCTATGCAGCGGATTCTTCTTCTCCTGATGCCAAAGCATTTAATTCCTGGCCAGCCCATAATGGATTCCTAGAATGTCTAGCCAGGGGAGGCTTATTACGTTTAATAATATATGTCTCTGTTTTAGTTTATCTAGGTTATAGATTTGTTAAGAAATTCAAAGAGAATAAAGACCCATCGATATTTATGAGTTTAGTCTACTTTGCCCCATTTCTAATCAGGACATTAGTAGAATATGAATATCTATTCCTTGATTCATATAAAGGGGCTATTTTTGCTTTATTTATCATTGTCCCTATATTAGAAAGCAAGGAAGAATATGAATATCAAATATCATTTGTAGGAATAAAAGATTTCTTAATCAAAAATTATCGATTTGCATTCTTATTAATCGGATCTTCATTGCTATCTTTCTCTCTAATTTATTTGGATGTCTATTCTTTGTCGATTGCCTTACCTTTAGGATTGATAAGTTTCGCTGCTTATGCAATCTTAGGGATTAAAAATAACAAGAATATGACTATATGGGTTAGCTCTTTTTCCTTAATCGTAGTTTTATCCTTCTCATTGCCTTTTGGATTAACAAGTAATATGCCGACTATAGGAATCATATTTTCTATTCCTTTTGGATTAGTTGTCCCTTTAGTAGGCATAGCTTTCTATAATGCTTATTTATCTTTAGAAATAAATAAACCAAGTCTAATTTAGTATTTTTATCTAAATTCGATATTTTCCATGTAAAAGCTGTTATTTTTGTTGCAGTTACTATTAAATATGTAGAATACAATCAGCAAAAAATATAGAAATATGCTGAATATAATCAACATAATCTTCTTTTTGCTGGCCATTATTTTAAAATATAGCTAGAGGAAGGAGCAATCTTATGTTAATTAATGACGAACAAAAAATATTAAGAAATATCCAGGAACAGAATTCCTGGTGGGTTAATAATTCAATTAACAAGGATTTAGTACCTTCTTTTAAACGAAACGAATACCCTAGAATTAAGAATATATTCTTTAATGAAATAAGGAGATTCCCTGTTCTTTCTGGTCCGCGTAGAGTTGGCAAGTCTACTATAATGTTTCAACTTATCGATGAACTTCTTGAAAAAAGAAAAGTAAATCCATTAAGAATTCTATTTTATACATTAGATGATTTTTCTAATGATGAGACAAGTATCAAGGAAGTCATTAGGATTTATAAAAAATATGTTTATTCAGGTGACGATTTCTATTTATTTATCGATGAAGCCCAAAAGGATAAGAGTTGGAAGGCATGTTTAAAGACTTTGTTTGATTTAAATAAGCAAGTTAGGGCGATGATAAGCGGATCTTCTTCAATCGAAATTGAATCTAGTAACGATGAAAGTGGTTCAGGCAGGTTTATTACAATCAAGGTACCTACTTTATCTTTTTATGAATTCTGTAAATTAAACAAAAGAGAAATTGAACTACCTGATGTCGATGTTTTTAAGATGCACACATTGTCATTTCTAGAACAAAATATCATCTATGTAAAAATAGCATCTCTTTATGATGAATTTATTAGATATCTTAAATTGGGTGGATTCCCCGAATATTCTAGAAGCAAAGAATATAACTATGTTTCAAGATTAATTAGAGACCAAGTCGTTACTAAATCCATAAGGATAGATATTCCAAAGACATGCCAAATTAGGGATGTTGATACCTTAAGTAACTTATATTCGTATTTTTGTTATCATTCATCGGATTTAGTTAATGTTGATACCATTTCTACTAATTTAGGTATCGATAGGGCAACTTGCAATCAATATATTCTGGCTTTGGAAAAGGCCAATTTGATTTATATTTCAGAGCAATTGAACCTAAATGGGAAAAAGGCATTGAAGCCAAGAAAGAAAATATATGTCTCCGATTATGGGATTAGATGTGCCGTTACTAGGATTAATGACATCGAAACTGACGATATTGAATTAGGGCATGCGATTGAAACGGTCGCTTTAAAACATACAAAGGATTATTTCTCTAGTCTTGATAATGAATTATATAATGTTGGCTTTTCTAAGATGAAAGGGGATAAAGAAATCGACATAGTCATCCAAGAGCAAGGAAACGATATCCAATATGTTGAGGCTAAATATAGGAAGACACCTCACATTAAAGATAGTGATGGTATTGTTGTGTATGGATTAGAAGGAGTGCCTGGGTATGTTATTAGTAAGAATACCGATGACTTTGGGTTATCTAATCGAGAAAAAACCGAATTATATCGAATGCCCGCGGTCGCTTATTTCTATTTGTTAGGCAAGAAAAAGCAATAATATATTTAACCTTAATTTCGACTGCAAAAGTTTTTTGTTGTTTAATATTAATAATATTAACTATATAATACCCCTTTGTATGAACGAGGGTATTTTATGAATTTGTCTAAATTTAAAAAATCCTTGTTAGTTATTTCTAATCTAGCCCTTCTATTATCTTGCGGCGAGCCAAGTTCGTCTAGCGAACCTACTAGCAGCAAAGATAGCAGCGAAGAGGACTCCTCTTTGGTAGAAGAAGACTACAAAGAAGAACTAACAAAGATGCTTAAAGAGCTTTCCAAAGCTGTTTCCTACTCATCTTTAGTTACCGTTACTTCCTCAACTGGAACTGGAGAAAACTTACAAAATTATTATGGACGTTATTACCTAGATGTCCAAACAACCAAGAAGGAATATGCCTATCAACAATATGAAGGCATCGAAAGTAACACTTCTCTTCCTAAGAAAGAAGTAGTCGCGGATTCAGGCTATTTCTATACTGATCCATTTGGCAATACTTATAGCAATTACCTTGCTATTAATAATGTCTTGATTCCTTATCAAATTAGCCAAGATACAATCCAAGGTAGTAAGCCTGTAATTTGGGATGAATCTGGATTATGTGATGTCTTCTTTGATCTGAAATCCGATATGTTTGATAAGAACAAAGACGGCAGTTTTATTTTAAATGATAAGGCCGATGCATCGCTTAGAAGGAATATAACGGCCAATTTCTTTGGTTCAAATACTGTTCCTGCTGCTAAAGATTTCATCTTGACTATTAAAGATGGACATATAAGCGAATATTATCTTTCTACCGAAACCCAAAAAAGATATGACCCAGCTTATCAAGCTAATTACACCATGCAATATGAATTCGAAGGAAATGTTGTTGCTTATGGTGAGGATAATGAAGAAATAAAGAAAAACTTCATTAAGCAAGCAAGCGGTGAAAAAGATGAAGCCCTAGAATCAACATTAGCTAAGCTTAGAAAAAATAATTATAAGGAAACTACTTCCATCTATAGAGTAGGGGAACCAGATTTATCCTTAAAAGGCACTTTAGCCCAAAAGAATGAGACCATGTATGGGAATTCCACTAAAGTTGCTAAAGTCTATAACGCTACTAATAAATTGCTCTCAAGTAAATATTATTACGAAACCGAAGACAATTTCATTCAGGAAGTAATCGAAATACAGGGGAATTATTATAACCAAGGACTTAAGTTATCTAATTCCAATTTATCTACTACCTTCCCTCAATTTGCTATGTCTTCCCTTTTCTTCAATAAAGAAGAAGATGGGCTATATAGCTATGAAATCGGTAATAAGAATTGCCAGATATTCGCTTCTAATACATTTACTGAAGTAACTACTTCTCTATTGTATTCTTCTACAATCGACTTAAGGAAAGAAAACGAAGTCACCATTTCCGGAATATATGCGATAAGTAGCGATTCCATGACTGTTTATTACAAGCTTGTCTCTACATTTAGCGATATAGGGACTACCGTTACTGGAATTGATCCTAGCAAGATTAAAGATGGTGATAGCCTTACTCTAGATCAATTATTTGCTGGGGATGAATATCTATCTACTGCTAAAAAAATATTAGGCGAAGATAGATTTAATTCCATTGTTACTTTAGGTGGATATTATAACCAAGCAACCTTATTTGCATCTGAAGAAGACAAGCAAGTTCAGATGCAATATTACATGGGCAGTCTTGCTATCTATGATTTTGATGGAGATGGTTCATTGTCTTCTTATGAACAGGCTGCCTTATATAGCGAAGTCGACCGTGTATTGCGCGCCTATTCTTCTAAAGTAGATTCTACTTACTGGCCTGAATTAAAAGCAGGGCTATATCCAAATACTTCCTTGTGCATCGAATTGACTTCAACCCAAGTTGTATCTAAAGGAGTTGAACTAACATTAGATGTCTTCTTCACTTATGATCAATCTTCTTCTAGTGCCTATATTGTTATCGAGGCTAAATATAACGAAAAAGTAACAGTTACCTTCGATTTCAATTATGAAGGGGAGGAGAACATAACAAAAGTTATCAATAAAGGCGATAAAATCGATGCCTTAGCTGCTAGAAGGAAAGGATATATGTTCCTAGGCTGGTATAAGGATAAGGAACTTACCGAAATCGCTTCATTTGATGAACCTATTTCATCAGATACGACTTTCTATGCCAAATGGGAAAAAATAAATTAAGGAGAAACACATGAAAAAGCAAAGCAAATTGTTATTAATCTCATTATCATCATTAATGCTATTTTCTTGCGCTGGGGGAGATATTTCTTCTAGCTCTAGTAGTAGCACTTCCTCAAATAAAGGTGGTGAATTCACCTCGGATGTATCTTCTATTCCAGATAAAAGCGATGATACTAATCCAAGCATCTCTACCAAACCTTCTAATTATGATGCCATTACTGAAGATGTCTTTAATGAACTTAGAAGCAGTGGCTTATTAATCCAAGGCAAGGTTAACTGGGAATTCTCTGGAGAAGTAACTGATCCTACCTATGGCATGACTTATGATGCTAGCGAAAAAATTAGTTTCTCCAAGTTTGCAGGACAATCTTCTGCTACATTAAATAGCGAAGTACGCTTCTCTTCTACTAGCGATGAAGCTGATCCTGATGCTTCTTATACCTTTAAAGTATTCCGTAATGAAAAAGGGTTACTAACTAGATTATATCTAGGTGCTGATAATAATGTGCATGAAGTTGTCTATACAGCTGAAGATACTGATGAAGACGGAAATAAAATCAATGTCGAAGTTGGCTATGATAGATATTTCGCTAATCCATTTAAACTAATTAATTATTCTGATATTAGGGACAATAAGGATGGAACTTATTCAGTTACTTCCTATTCTGCTTCCGATTTTGGAATTGCTGCAATGTTCTTTGGTGAGACTTTTGAAGCTGACGTAAATAAGTGCTTATTAACCTTAGAAAGCGGAACTGTACATCTTGATATCCAAACTGCTAGAAAGGTCTATGAAGATGATACTAGTGTATATAACTGGTTCACTGCAAGCATGGATATCATGCAAGCCCAGGAACAAGATATCGCTAAGCCTGCTCCATATGAAGAGTCCGAAGAAGTAAAACCTTTATTAAATGCGTTTGGTGAAATTTCAACTTCCTTAAAAGAAGGGGGACATGGTGTTACTTTCTCTTATTCTGAATATTATCAAGAGAACGAATATAGGAAAGATGTTACCTATATGACTCCAGAAGGATATGTTACCGAATCCAATTCCAAAGGTAGCGTTCCTAGTGGAATTGCTAAGTTTGATAACGGCAAGAATTATTATTTTGAATTCAGAAACAACAAAATCGTAAAAAGTGGAACTTCAAATACATTGCATCTTCCTGAATATGGTCTAGATTCCTTATCTCCATATATCTTCTCTAAGGACGGCGAGAATACCTACTCGGTCAAGACCAGGGCTTTAGGACAATACGCCGCGATGGTCATGTTTGATAATGACCATGCTGGCAATATCTATGGTAAATTCTCTTATTTAGGTGATTCTATCCAAGGTACAACTAATTTAGTCCTCACCCTTGAAGGCGGACATCTAAAATCGATTACCTATAACTACTTATATGCTGGCAGATTAATTATCGGTACTTGCATTATTTCTGATTTAAATGACACTGAATTAGGTTATCAATTCAAGACTATGCAACTTGGACCAGTCCAACCTGGATATGAAAAGTTTGTTGGTGACTTCTATTCCTATGACTACGGAACCATTGGAGTAGAAAATAATAGACCAAAATGGGATTTAAGAGTCTATGGCGATGGTCAATATGCCATTAAAGAAAGAGGGCAACTTGGGGAAACGGCTGATCCAATTCCGGATAACCCAACCAAGTCACAAGGCGTCTTAAAAGGTGATACATTTATTGTTACTACTCCTGACGGAATGGAATTGCCATTAAAATATTATCCAGCCAATTCTAGCTTTGATTTAGGATATGGTGGATTAACTGACCGCAACTTCCCAGTCCTATATGGCGAGACCAAAAACAGAGAACACGTATTTACATTCACTTTAGATCCATATTCAGTATGGAACGTTGATTCTGGCTTAATTAAAAATGCGGGGGAATATGCAAAATGAAAAAACATAATCTATTTATTTTATCTTTGAGTTCGTTATTAGTTTTAGTTGGGTGTGGGGAAGGTAGTTCATCTTCCTCCTCTTCTAAACCTGATAGCGAGACTCCTATAGTTACCAAAACTGATTCAGAGATTAAAAGTACTGAATCTAATGAATCTAGCGTTACTACAACCGAATCAGAAGTAACTAAATTTGCTATCCATAACGGGAATGAAAACGTTACTTTAACCGATATTAATGAATCTGCTAAAGAAGGGGATGTCATTACTTTTGGTTATAAAATCAAATCCGGTTATGAATTCAAAAATGAAGTAAAGATAGTTACTTCTAATAATGAAGAAATTGCTTTTACTAATAATAATGATGGCACCTATACATTTACTATGCCATCTAGTGAAGTAACAATCACATTAGCAACTAGAAATAGGCTATATAAGATTAGCAAGGATGAAGAAACATCTAGATTAATCTCTTTGATTAAATGCGACTACAGTGCCGATTACCTAAGTGAAGAATCTACAACTAGTGAAGAAGATATCTGGATGCATAATTCCAAAGCTGAGTTTTCTAAGACAGTTAAGGTCTATCTAACTAGCAATGCAACTTTAAAGCCAACTGGAATTACTCTTGCTGAACTAGATAATAAAGTTATTAACTTAGAAGAAGGTTCTGACTTTGTAAGCTTTGTTATGCCTAATAAAGACGTGACAATTAAAGTCAATACAACTAAGAATACCCATCCAGTTACTTTCAATAATTCTATCCACATTAGTTTGTCTTTATTCTCAAAAGTAGAGGGGGCATATAGTCAAATTAATGAAGTTGTTGCCGGTGATGAAGTTTATCTAAAAGCTACTAGCAGCGAAGAGAAATATAAGATTAATGAAATTTCTTACTCCTATACCTTAAATTATGGTGGAGAAGTAGTTGATAACAAGTTTACTGAATCTGATTTGGTTGATGGTTATTACAAGCTTGCTGTTCCTGAAATAAAAGACGGAACTGCTTTGTCATTTACCGTTACTGAAGTCGAAGCTGGCAAATTTGCTGGATATAGCTTTGTAGGCGAATATTTTGGAACTACAACCGAAAAGGGAAGAGCCGAAACTGCTGGCTGGGGAGCAACCGATAAGGTATCTATCGATGAATCTGGACTTATTACCTTTGGCTATGGTGCTACCGATGAAAGACTTAAAACATATTACGTAGTCTCGGTTGCAACGAGCAAGGACAAAGGTGAAGCTATTGCTTCTAATGACGAAGGTAAGAAATTCAAGTTCTATTATGATGGAACTAACATCATTGCAGATGCTTCATTGCAAAACGAGGAAGAAATCTTTACCTCCTCTTTATATATAGGATTTAGATCTGGAAACGATACTCCTAGTTATGTTGCCGATATGTACACTGGATATTATGATTCAGTTTCTATTGATTCAACCTCCTATTTGACTACTTTCCAACTTTATAAAAAAGATGGAGAAAACACTAATTTGGTTTATTCATTGTATGTTGATTCATCTAAAAAAGAATTTGTTAGAGATGGTGTGACAGTTGAATTAACCGAACAAGGTGAATATGTTAAAGATAGATTTAATGTCCAAGGTGCTTCATATAATGTTTTAGTCAACGGAGTTGTTAAATATCGTCTAAAACAAACCGGGCAATGGAACCCTGCTCGTATTCTTTTAGATTCCTATGTTGGTGAATATAAATTAGAAGGCGAGGCTAGTGCTTCCTTGATTCTTAACGGTGATGGGAATGGGACTTATAAAGGTGAAGCCTGCACATATACCGCTTCTGAAAATACTTTGGTTTTAAAAACTTCTACCAAGAAAGTGACAGTTACAGTAGATGTTGCTGCTTTTATTTATGTTGTAGTAAGTGAAGAAACAATGTCTAATCCATTAGTTGGGTCTACATTTACCGATAATGGTAATGTAAGTTATGATTATTACGACGAAGAAGATTATTGGGGCATGCCTGAAACTTATAACTGCACCGTAACTTTATTCTTTAAAGATGCTTCGACATGCGAATTATCTTGGGTTGATAATGGCAATCAAACCATTATTCCTGAAGGAGAATATCCATATAGTGTCGAAGGAAAACTCATAACCATAAAAGCTACATCTTCTTATAATACTAGCATTGATGTTTCTTTGACTCTTTCTGATGATGGGACTAAATTGACATTTAATTCAAATGTAAATTACGAAGAAGTCAAAGGGCAATATTTGACAAAACAATAATATCTATTTAGTTTATTAAGGGCTGTTTGCTGTAACTATTGGCAGCCCTTTTTCTTTTGTTTTTATTCATGCCTTAAAAATATTTATTTTTATCCTTTTAGATTTACCAAAAAAGTACATTTATCTATTTGTTGTGAGTTATTAAATTTTCCATTTTTTGTTCAACTTTTGACATGTTTTTGACTTTTTATATATGTTATTTTTTAATCAAGAGGTATCAAAACATGAACTCGAAACATAAAATTTTTATCCCATTTTTCGGCATCTTTGCTGCGTTTTTTACTTATGTTTGTATGCAAGCGAATAACGGCATAATCCTTCCAAGTGCATCCGCATGTGAGCATGATGGAAATCATTATAGAGGGCAAGGAAACCTTGCGAGTGAGTCTAAACCGGAAACATTCGGATATGGTATTCAAGAATATTATATTTGTTGCAAATGCCATGAAATGTTCTTTGCTAAAGATGGCGTTCCCTCAGGCAAATGGACTCCCATCCAAGATTTAGGAGAATCAATTGCTTCTCAAATCGATGAAAACGATCCAAGAGCTACCAAACTCAATGTTGGTAATTTCTTGAATCTAAACGTAGAAACAATAAAGATGTCTTCCATAACCGGCTATGACCATGAAGTAGCTAAAGTAGATGGATTTGGAAAGATTGGATTTAATGGGGCTTATTTTGACAGTGATACATTCTTAACCAACTATTCCAATATATCTTTCGAAGTTAAATTTGATGGAACTTATTCAAGCAATAGCATCCATGCATTCGGAAAAGAACAAACGTTTAAAACGGATGGAACTGCAAACACATTAGATAATAGTTTTGCAAGAATATATAAGGATACAGTTGAAACCCAAACTATTAGTCCAAATGTTTGGTATACCGTTTCAATTAATATTGGTAGCGGAACAGGTCCTGTTGCATCTAATCAATTAAATTCTATTTACATGGAATTCGGGGAAACTTCTCATTCAGTTACCTTACAAAGCCTTAGATTTGGAACTACCTGGGACAAAGGATTCCAAGCCAAAAAACATGGCATTTCAACTTCTGATGGACTAACTCAAATATCAAGAAAGACAATCGGCGGAGAAGACTTGTTCACCGTTTATGGAAATGGAACTTTATATTTTGATGATGTTATGAGCAAAGATAATGTTCCGGGTCAATTCTTCCTAAGTAATTATAAGTATGTATCTTTTGATATTTATTCTACATATCATGATGCTCCACATGCTTATGTACCTTATAGCGATGTTTGGATGCCCTCAAACGCGGATTGGAGTTGGGCTTCTTCACACCCGGAAGGATTATTTGTTAAGAGTTATCAAAATGGAGTAGAAGTCGATAAATTCAATCTCGACCAGTGGTATACATTTAATTTTGAAATATTGAATTATGTCAATGGTTCAGTCAGGTTTGAATTAGGAGCGACGTTTACTTATATAACAAATTTTAAATTTAGTGTTGAACCAACATTAGGTGAAGTCAAAACGGCTGACGATAAGCCAGATTACGATCCATTAGGTTTTGCTTTGAATAACACAACTTCGACAATGACAAAAGTTGAAGAAGATGGAAAAACTTGCATGAAAGTTGTAACTACTGGAAAAACTGAATTATATTTCTTAGACATCGGCGCAAAAATAAAGCAAACAGACGGCTCAACCAAAGGAGTTGGCGGAGCTTATCATGGCGGATATAAATACTTTAGTTTCGATGTCAAAGTTGTAAAAGGCAACAATTTCTATTGGGCCATACCATGGGAAGGTGTTGCACATAGCGCGACAGGGTATTGCGAATCTG
Organism: uncultured Caryophanales bacterium; assembly: GCA_902464635.1. Lineage (GTDB taxonomy): Bacteria > Bacillota_I > Bacilli_A > RFN20 > CAG-826 > Alloenteromonas. The sequence continues at coordinate 33,714 of CABQKC010000003.1, forward strand.
GTAAAACAGAGTATTTATCATTCTCTGATTTGCATGGCAATCCTGTCCCATCAATTATGTGGTATAACAATTGGTACAGGCTGAAAGTAAAAATAAACGATGCTCAAGGAAATGATTGGTGTATGACCTGGGGATTAAATGATGAAGGTGGGACCGAATATATATCTGCAACCTTCAATTCTACGCTTAATTGAAATTCGACAACCAAGGGCTGATTGATTCGGCCCTTTTAATTAGTATCTATTTTCTTTAATAGGGTTTTGGTTTAAAAATATTAATAGATTATGTCTAAGATAACTGTTTCTAATGTTACATATAAATACTTAACAAAAGATTATGAGATTCTAGCTTTGGATAATATTTCGTTAACTTTAAAGCCTGGTATCAATAACGTGATTATTGGAGCTTCGGGATGTGGCAAGACTACTTTATTAAAAGCAATGCTTGGCGTTATTGATTATGAAGGCGACATATTCTTTGATGATGTTAATGTTAACATGAAAAGTGCCAAAGATAGAAGGTGCTCATATGTAAATCAAGATATTGCACTTTATCCTCATTTGCCTATTTTCAATAACATTGCTTTTCCGCTTCAACTTGCGGGTTTTAAAGAAGACGAAATTAGATACAGGGTCAATAAAATAAGCAAAGAATTCGGTATTAGCCAATGCTTAAGTCGTTTGCCTAAGGAAATTTCTATTGGCCAGGCTCAAAGAGCAAGTATATGCAAGGCTTTAGTAAAAAGTAGCGATGTTTATATATTTGATGAAGCTTTTTCTAATTTAGATAGGCCTAATACCATTTTGTGTTTAGGAAAGATAAACAAAGTAATCCAGGATCCTAACGTTACTAAGATTTTTGTCATGCATGATATAAATTTGGCTTTAGAGATTGCAGATGAAATATTTGTTATGAAAGATGGAAAGATAATAACTAGGTCATCCCCAAAAGAAATAATAGAAAGTAGCAATCCTGATGTAGTGGAGTTAATAAAGGCAAAATGAAGAAAACTAATTTTTCAGATGAAGATTTTCAAATATCAAAACTTCCATCTACAAGAAAATCTCAGTTCAAGGATATTTGTTTGCATTCTTACCGTTTGCTTTTTGGGTTTGGGTTAGTGATGCTGCTGTTTTTTGTTCCGTACATAGTGGCCTATATCTTTAGAATTATTTCTAATGTCGGAATTTCTTCTTTGCTTATTGATAAAGGAATAAAAGATAAAGACTTAGCAATGTCGTTGACTTATTTAACTTTGCTTTTTGATCTAATAAATATTCCTTGCTATATCATTGTTTCTATTGGCTTAGCGGGTTATTCAATAGTTTTTAGAAACCTGACATATGGAGAAGGCGTTTTATTTAAATACGATTTTAAAAAAGGAATCAAAACAAATTCGAAATATTATGTTTTGGCTTCATCTATTTTTGGCTGCATAAAACTTATTGTCAATTTCTTATGCAACTATTCAACCTTATTAAATAGTGTTGGCTTCAATATTCTTGCAGGTATATTGCTTGTTTTATTTTTCTTGCTGATTGTACCGACTTTATTCTATTTCACGGTTAATCATACCTTATATAACATGAAAATATCTTCTGGATTTTCAAACGCATTCAGGATAACTTTATCTACATTTTTTGTATCGATTTTGCTTGGTTTATCTATTTATTTTGTAAAATATATCAATTTATTGCCATTTCCGTTGGTAAAAATTTTAATAATTATGTTCTTAATAGTGTTAATTTTTCCATTTTTCTACCTTGTTTTTCTATTATTTTCAATAGCTACATATGATAAATTACTAAATGAGAAGTACCACAAAAGCATCTATCACAAGGGTCTTTCGACCTATCAGGAGTCTAATTTTGACGAGGAATAGTTATGGCTGTTTTGAAATTAATCAATATTAATAAGATTTATGGTAATAATGTCCAGGCTGTTTTTGACTTTAATCTTGAAATAAAAGACAAGGAATTCATTGTTTTAGTTGGCCCTTCCGGGTGTGGCAAATCCACGACTTTAAGAATGATTGCAGGACTAGAGGATATTAGCAGTGGTGAACTTTATCTAGATGGCGAATTAATTAACGATATTCCTTCAAAAGATAGGAACATGGCCATGGTTTTCCAAAGTTATGCCCTTTATCCTCAATATACCGTTTATGACAATATGGCTTTTTCTTTGAAATTAAGGAAATCATATAGACCTATTTATAAGAAAAACCCTGAAATTGATAAAATCGAAGAAGAAAATAGAACCCTAAGAGCGGAAGCGCATCAATACGACAAGCTTTTCATGAAGGAACAAAATTCTTCTGAATTGCTAGATAAACGTAATGAAGTTTACGAGAAGATTTTTGCAAATAACGAAAAGATTGAATCTCTTCAGGAGCCAGTAGTAGGCATTGATTTGAAATTAATAGATTCTTATCAAAAGCAAGTAAAGAAACTCAATAAACAACTTGTTAAAAACAAGAAGGATTTAGATAAGTATTACGTTGAAGATTCTCCGTACCGTAATTCATTGCTTTCTTTGATTAAGGAAAAAGAAGAGAAGATTAAATTCCTTAATAACCGTATCGAATTTCTAAAAAATAACGAGGTTCCTTTGGTTAAATATAGGAAGTTAACTAGAGAAGAAATTGATAATGAAGTCAATAAGACTGCAAAAACCATTGATTTGACTAGATATTTATTTAGAAAACCATCCGCCTTATCTGGTGGTCAAAGACAAAGAGTTGCGTTAGGAAGAGCAATAGTAAGAAAGCCAAAGGTATTCCTAATGGATGAGCCTCTTTCTAATCTAGATGCCAAATTAAGAGTACAGACACGTGGAGAAATAATTAAAATCCATGAAAGAGTAGGTGCTACAACGATTTATGTTACTCATGACCAAACAGAGGCCATGACTATGGCTAGCAGGATTGTCATTATGAAAGATGGCTATGTCCAACAAATTGGAACGCCAAGCGAAGTCTATGATGATCCTAATAACGTATTCGTTGGCAGTTTTATTGGTTCACCATCTATGAATTTCTTAAATGTAAAGTTCGATGGGGAGAATGTTTGTTTTGAAGACGGCAGTAAAGTAAAACTCAATCAAGATAATATTGAGTTGCTTAAAAACGAAAAAACCGATGAGTTCATCTTAGGAATAAGGCCAGAGGCTATCTCTATTGCCAATGAAGATAATGATGATTCCATACCTGTTTATTGTGATTTCTCTGAACTTTTAGGCGATCAGATATTAAGCCATTTGAAATTATCCAATTCCCAAGTTGTTATGAAAAGTGATGCCGTAATAGGCTTAATCAATAACAAGAACATAAAAATTAAATTCGATAGCAAAAAGTTATATTTCTTCGATAAGGAAAACGAAAAAAGGATTAGGTAAATGAAAAAAGGAAAAGAATTCTTTACTACTTTCCTAACTTGCCTAGTGGCAATAGTTTCTTTTTCTATTTCTTCTTGTGGGACAAATTTATCTTCTTTGCCTAACCAAATGGATTTATCTATTGGCCATGATTGGAAATCGGATATATCAATTGGAATGGAATCTAATAAAACTTTTGATGAAGTCGAAGATAACTGCCAAAAATATATCAACGGTTTCAATTCCATTAGTGGCGATAATGATTTCGTTAAATATCAGTCCTTAACGAAAAATAGCGAGGACAGTTATTCACTTTCTGCCAAATTAAGAAGGATTGATAAGATAAAAGGCGTGGGGGAATTTGATATATCTTCCTTATCTAATTTCTCTGTTATCGATTCTGATAGATATAACTTGGTTAAAAGACTGGTCAATGGAACATGGTCTTATAAATCTTCTGCTTCTTTTGAAGGAGAAAGAGGACAAATAAGTATTGATAGAAGTCGTCCTAACAAGATTAGCTCTTTGACTTTTAAAGATATTAATGGGAATAACCCTGGCGATATTGAGGAATTTTTAGAGAAAAAGGGATTAAATGCTGAATCGAACACCAAATTATTTGCATTCCGTTTTATTGCTCTAGATGAAGCGATTGGAAATATAGAGAAAATAACTATTTCTTTGCCTGGGAATATTATTTATTACGCTGGTAAGGATATGGAGATAATCAATTCTTCTACGTTCACTGTTTCCACTTCATATGTCACTTGTTCAATCATTAGACAAAATAGCGAGTCTATTATTGAAAAAGACTGTTTATGTGCATATGGGTTCGTTATTTTGGATCAAAATATGTCTCCTGTCTCATTAGGATTTATTATTGCAGGGGCTATTGTTCTATTTGGATTGATTGTTTCTTTCTTCATCTATTTCTATCTTAGAGGAAAGAAATACTACAAAAGGATAAATGGTTATGGAAACGAATAATTCCTCTATTTATGGAAAAAAGGTAGAACGTCAGAAACCTAATTATTTTAAATTGGGGATTAAAAGTTTCTTTTCTAGCAATACATGGAAAAGAATCTGCAAATATAAGTCCTTGTATTTGATTCTTTTACCTTCTTTACTATTCTTAGCTATATTTTATTATGCACCGTATTTTGGTTTGGCTATTGCCTTCCAGGATTTTAGATTAACCGAAGGCATTACTGGCAGTGAATGGATTGGATTCAAAGCATTTGAAAATATATTCGCGAATGTAAATACATCAGCTTACCGCCTTATTAGAAACACGATTTATATTTCCTTAATTAGGCTTGCAATTAATTTCCCAATAATCCTTATCTATTCAGTATTATTAAGAGAAATCGGCAGGAAAAGATTCAAGAGTACTGTTCAAACCATTTCCTATATTCCTTTTTTCCTTTCTTGGGTTGCAGTAAGTGGTATTGCCTATAATTTATTCAAATATGATGGTGGCTTATTCAATAAGATGATTATCGCTTTTGGCGGTGATCCTGTTTCTTGGTATAACACCCCAGGTCCATGGTGGATTATCTTGGCATTTTCTTCATTGTGGAAAGGCTTAGGCTGGGCAACTTTAATTTATATTTCCGGCATGGGTACAATTAATGAAGAACTCTATGATGCAGTAAAGATGGATGGTGGCGGAAGGTTTAAGCAGGCCATAACTGTAACCTTACCATCATTATCTAGTGTTATTTGCTTGCAGCTTCTATTGGATGTTGCCTCTATTTTAGGTGATGATGTTGACCAGATTATGGCCATGGTAAATGGTAGCAGTGCTTTGGGGAATACTGATGTAATAAGTTCTAGCATGATTATGAGTATTACTTCAGGTAGTGGTTTTGCAGAATCGACAGCCTTAAATATATTTAGAGGCCTGGTCGGTTTTGTACTTGTTCTAATTGTTAATAGGGTTGTTAAGAAAACGGGGAATAATGGTATCTTATGATTAGAAGAGGACATTTTAATAAAAAGGTATCTTTGTTTGATATCTTCAATTACACATTGATGATAGTCTTATCGCTAGTTTTCCTTATCCCTTTTTGGATAATCCTAGTCTCTTCGCTTTCAGATAATTCGAAATTGATGAGTAACGGGATTGGACTTTGGTTCCAAGGATTTACTTTTGATGGATACAAATATCTTTTCGAGATGTCGAACCTGTTCTTTAATTCGTTGTTAAATTCTGTAATTGTTTCGTTTGCTAGTTCAATAATATCGGTAGTTTTATGTACAAGTGCTGCCTATGTTCTTTCTAGAAAAGGGTTAGTAGGCAGGAAGTTCTTTAATATTCTCTTTATGATTCCAATGTTCTTTGGGGGAGGAACGATTGCATTGTTCTTAGTAATAAAGTGGATAAATCTATATAACACGTTGTGGGCATTGATCTTGCCTTGCACGCTTAGGATTGCCTCTATTTTATTGATGAGGAATTTCTTCTATACAATTCCTGATTCTCTTTCTGAAGCTGCTGAAATTGATGGGGCTAATGAATTCCAAAAGATGATTAAGGTCTATATTCCATTAGCTATCCCAATGATGATGACAATAGGACTAATAATATTTGTAGATAGGTGGAATAACTGGCTAGATACATTGCTCTATTTTGATTCGACAAAAGAAACTAGCTGGACCATTCAATATGTCTTAAGGCAAATTCTGACCAACATGAATTCAATTTCAGGAATAGATGAATCTTCTTTAGCACCTGTTATTGCTGCTAGAAATGCCGCGATTGTTATAACGGTTATACCATTGATGATTTTATCACCAATGTTACATAAATATTATGTGAAAGGAATGACTGCTGGTTCAGTCAAACAATAAAGGAGTGGAATATGAAAAACAAATCTATGAAGACGTTTGCGCTAATGCTAGTTAGTAGTGCCCTTATTTCTTGCGGAGGGGAAACTAATCCTAGTTATAGCCAAGGTAAACCAACACCAACTGAAATAGTTATCTATGCTGGCGGATCTAGCGAATATAGCTGGAGCAAAGGCAAGGAAGAAGCGGATGTTATTAGGGCCGTCCAAGATAAATATTATGAAGATACAGGAAGAAACCTAAAGTTTAATATTTCATATCTTGGCCAAGATATGAAAACAAAGATTCAAAGTACCATTGCTTCTGGCGGGACTATCGATATCTGCATATCACATACAAAAGGTGGAGATGGCATTGATGATTATGTCTTAAAGAACAATCTTTATAGGGATATCACCGACGACATTTATGATTATGCCCCAAATCTACTTGAGAAAATTCAAGGTGAGCCAAAGAATTCACTTACTAATGATGAAGGCAAGATTATAGGTATCCCATCTAATATTGATGGCAAGAATTACGGAATTCTAGTTAGAAAAGATTGGATGGAAGAATGTGGCTATACTGATAAGCAGGAAAAAGTAAAAGATGGCTTGAAACTAGTCGACAATCTAGAAGTATTTGAAGAAATGTGTTTAGCCATGAAATCTAAATATAATCTTGGTCACGTCATAACTGGTGCTGTTTGGGATTTGGAAAAAGTCCTTACTGTAGGGCCATACGGCAATGCTGGATATTTTAAATACGGGTTTAAAGATGGAAAAGTCGTACCCGGCTTCTGCACCGATGAATATAGGAAAGTAATCGACTTAGAATATAAGTGGGCTAACCAAGTAATCTATTCCCAAGAATGGCAAACAATCTTGCTTGAACAAGGGGAAACAAATTTCATAGGTTCTAAAACTGGTGTATTTGTACTTGATCCTTCAATTGAACATTTGATTAAAGTGGCTAGAAAATGCAAATCCGTTAATAGCAAGGCTGAATTTACTGTTCTTGGAGCATTGAGCGAGAATGCTTCCTCTACCAAAAAAGGTTTTTCTAAAAATAGCGTTGCCTCATTTGCAGCCTGCATTTTAAATACTTCAAACAAGACAAGGCAAATACTTCAATTTGTCGACTGGATGTATAAAAATCCAGATAATTATAATTTGTGTAAATATGGAATTGAGGGGACCCATTGGGTCAATAATGGGGATGGAACATATTCATTCCCGGAAGGTAAAGAATCTTATTTGACCAATGCTCCATATTCAGGAATTTTGTCATTAGTAGAAAACCAAGCCGTAAGCAATTTGACTTATAAAGGATATACAGAAGAAGAAAAGTCTTGGATAAGCGTTGCTAGAGATCCATCTAATTATTTTGAAAATGAATTGAATACATATATGTGGCCGATGACTAACTCGCAGGTAAATATTGCTTATTCAAATGCGATTGCCCCGGTCTATGGTTCTTGTATTGAATATTGGAATGCGATTGCCCCATCTTCAAGACAACATGATTTAGATGCTGAAATCAATTCGTTTATGAATTCTGCTAACGGCAAATTATATATCGATTATATTAATCAAGCCTATGCCGTTATGAAGCAATTATTTGGAAAATAAAATGGTTATTGGTTGGATCATCACTCTTGCATTAATTGAATGTTATTCGATAGGAATAACTGTTTTAGCTTACCGCAAAAAAGAAAAGCTATTCTTATTGAATCTTATCCCTTTCGTCAGTTTCTTCTACATAGATAAATTGGTTAAGGGGTTTACCATTTTGCTCGTGCCTACAAAGAAGTGGGGTCTAACTTCAATAATCTTGCTTGTTGCTGCTTTAATTTCGACTGGGCTTACCTATTTAGGAAAGGCTCATTTTGGAACTGAAAACGCAATGTATATACAACAAATCATGCTTGTCCCTATTGTTATTTGTTTGCTTCTTTTATACCTAGGGATAGTTTGCTCGAGTTTGGAATTATATAGGATGATAGAAATTAAGATACCTAATTATGCAAGGGTATTATCCGCTTTATTTATCCTTCCTATTCCGCTTGCTTTGATAATAAGAGGAAAATAGAAATGAAAATAGGCGCCTGGAATTACACTAAATGCAATCTTTATTCTCCTAAAGAATGCGTTGATCATTGGAAGGAATTGGGTTTTTCTTTCATGCTTTCTAGTGTTTCTAACGATACTAAAGAAGATAACCAATACATATTAGATACCTTAAAAGAATGCGAAAAAGCAGGGATAAAGCTAATAGTTGTCAATAAGTGTTTCCTTAATTTCAGTCTAGAGGAAGTTGGAGAAGCTTTATATGAAGAAAAGGTTAGAGAGTATTCAAGGATATATAATGCCTATTCTTCTTTTGGCGGAATTTTCATTTGCGATGAACCCCATGCAGCTGATTTTTCTTGCTTAAAAAAGGCCTGTTCCATAGTTAGCAAATATGCAAAACCATTTGTTAATTTCTTGGCCATAAATGCAGTAGTTGGCTGCTGTGGCTGGGATAATGTAAAAGAAAATCAATATCTAGAAATGATTGAAGATTTGCTTAAAAACCATGGTCTTGCTTTTGTTTCTTATGATTATTATTTGCAATGCGATATAGATTTTAATCAAAAAGGCATTGACGATTATTTCTATAATTTAATTAAATTTGGCGAACTTGCTAGAAAAAACAATGTACCTTTTGTTGTTACTAATTTAAGCGTAGGGCATTGGTTTTACCGTGAACCTACTTTAGATGATATACGTTGGCAATTATCTACTTCGTTTGCCTTGGGTGCTACAAATAACCTTTGGTTCTTCCTTTATGAAAGGGAAATTGAGTCTTCATATAGAAATGCCCCGATTGATTTATTTAAAAGAAAAACAGAAGGATTCTATTATTTAAAAAGAGAAGATTACTGTATTTCCTTGCTTAGTAACGAATTGGAAGGATATGAATTTAAGCAAGCTTTATTTATTAAGAACAAAAACTATTCTAATGACGAATTAGGAATAGAGATAAAAGCTAGAAATAAAGGGAATATTATTATTTCTTCATTTGCTAAATCTAATGAAATTGCTTTGGCTATCGTCAATAATGAGCAAAGAGAAGTGGAAGCATTAGAAATCAAATACAAAGGTAATTCAAATCTATATTATTTTGCTCCTGGGCAAATGTATGTAATCAAAGGATAAAGGTATGGCATTATCTAGTTTAGAAGAATCGAAAAAACCAATAAACCTGAATTCATTAAATGTTTTTGTTAGGGCCATAAGGCTTAATAACATGGATGACGAACATAATTGTCCTAGAAGAAAACTTTATGATTATCAGATGTTAGCGGTTCTAAATGGCAAGATTTGTTTTGATTTCCCAAAAGAGAAAATCGAATTAAAGTCTGGTGATGTAATTATTATTCCTCCTGACATCATGTATCAGGAATATTTAAACAAAAATGAAGGATGCAATTACTTCATCATGCATTTTGATTTGTATTGGTCAAAAGAAAGAGAAGCTTTCGACTGTAATGAAATGTATTTTAAATACTGTACTCCAAAATATAAAGAAGCCCCTTATTTATCGAAATTTATAGTAGAAAACGACCCTAATTATGGTTTATATGATGAACCTATAGTATATAGAAATAATAGGCTTTCGATTTTCTATAATGACTTTACTAGTCTTATCGAGACTTTCTATCCTTTGTCCAATATCAACAAACAAATAACTCCTTTATTGCTTAATTCGTTAGTGCTGAAGGTTTTGTTTAACCTTGAACATAGGGAAAGGCTAAAACTAGCAAATTCAAAATATGAAATATGCGATAAATTCGTCGAATGTGTAGAAGCCAATTATGCTAACAAGATAGATATATCTACTTTTGCTAGGGACAATGGCTATTCTCCTAATTATTTTAGAAGACTATTCATAACAAATATGAATCTTTCTCCAACGGCTTTCCTAAATAAAAAGAGAATGAATATGGCGGTCAAGCTCATTAATGATGATTTAAGCATTGCTGATGTGGCTAGAAAAGTAGGATTTGAAGATGCTTTCTATTTCTCCAAGGCTTTTAAAAAAGCATATGGAATTTCTCCAAAAGCATTTCAAAAAAGGGAGAAATAAAAATGAAGAAAAATACATGCAAGCATACATACTGCAATCCTCTTCCTATCCCTAATATTCCTAGGGGAAAAGATGAATGGTATAAATACGAACACGGTATGTTTTCTCATGAAAATAAGCCAAATTCAGATAAAACTAGCGATTATCGGTCAATTAGTGATCCTACTGTTATGTTTTATGATAACAAGTGGTATCTATACCCAAGCTATGGAATGTGTTTCTATAGCGAAGATTTCTTGCATTGGGATTTCTACAAAACAGAACCATATTGTCCTAAATATTCTCCAACAATCATTCCTTATAAAGATGGGTTTCTATTAACTTCTTGGTTCTGCCCTCTTTATTTTGGCAAGACTCCATTCGGGCCGTTTACTCTTCTTGGCGATTTTATTGATTTAGATGGGAATAAATTTACCCCTTGTGATCCTGGGATTTTTATTGATGATGATGGAAGAATATATCTATATGCCTATGATAATCCTGATGCGGATAATTATTATGGCTATTCAAATAGGATAATTGGTTATGAATTAGATAAAAATAACCCATGCCAAGTTATTAGAGGCCCAATATGCCTATTTGAGATGGATCCTTTTAACCATCCTTATGAAAGGCATGGCAAATATAATCAAGATTTATATTATGGTTGGGTCGAAGGTCCGCACATGTATAAGAAGAATGGGCGTTATTATTTGATTTATGCTTCTCCTGATACCTGCGATTCCTCTTATTGCAATGCAGTTTATTATTCAGATACTTCCCCATTAGATAATTTCATTTGTCAAAAAAGAAACCCATTAACCAAAAGCCAGGATTCTTTAATAAGAGGAGCAGGGCATGGGTGCGTTTGCGATGGTCCAAACAATACAATCTGGTGCTTTTATACAATCGCTATGCCTATTTCTCATAAATACGAAAGACGAATTGGGATGGATCAAGTCTTTATTGATAAAAACGGCGAATTATATTGCAAAGGCGTAACCAAAACCCCACAGATTTTTCCTTATTATGAAAAAGAAAAGGATTTAGGTTTATATAACCTGACTGCTTCTTTAATTCCAGAAGTTTCATCTATTAAGAATGATCATTTCGGAATTTATATTACCGATGAAAGTAACCTTACATATTGGAAACCAAACGATAACGATATTCACCCTTCTATTGTTTTTGATTTAGGAGGATATTACCAAATCTCTTCTTTTAGGATTTGGTTCAGGGATGTCTATTTAAATTATAAAGAAAACAAATTGCCTAAACCCATTCCTTATATAGTAAAGGCTTTAATAAATGATGAATATGTAACTATCGTAGATAATTCCAATCCTCGAAAAGAATTGAATATCGATTATGTTACTTTCGAAGACGTGACTACTTGCAAAGTAAAACTTGAGTTATTGACTAATGAAATAGGAATTATCGATTTCTCATTGTTTGGGAAAATGGAGATTAAAAATGGATAAAGTTTTTTCTAATTTGTCTTTAACTGAAAAACTAAAGCTCCTGACAGGAAAAGACTTTTGGCATAGCGAAGATTTAAATGGGAAGGTCCCATATTTAACTTTTTCTGATGGTCCACACGGGCTTAGAAAATGTGAAGGTGAGAAAGAACTTGAAGCAGTGGCCTTTCCTACACTTTCTTCGCTTGGAAATACTTGGAATAAAGATTTGGCATATCTAGAAGGGCGTTTAATTGCATCAGCTTGCGTAGAAAATGGCGTTGATGTTATTTTAGGTCCAGGAGTAAATATAAAAAGAAGCCCATTTTGTGGAAGAAATTTTGAGTATTTTAGTGAAGACCCATTGCTTAGCGGGGAACTTGCTAAAGCCTATATTAAAGGGGTACAAGATTTAGGTATAGGCGCCTGCTTAAAACATTTTGCCTGCAACAATTACGAATACGAAAGGGAATTTAGGTCTAGCGAAGTTGATGAAAGGACTTTATTTGAGATTTATTTCAGGCCATTTGAAATTGCATTAGAAGCAGATCCGTGGTGCTTGATGCCTTCATATAACTGCGTGAATGGAATTTATTCTTGCGAGAACAAATATCTTCTAAAAGATGTTTTAAGAGATAAATTTAAATACACGGGTTATCTAATTTCTGATTGGGGTGCTGTTCATAATAGCGCGAAATCGCTTAAGGCTGGTCTTGATTTAAGGATGGCGCATGATGAAAAAGCCATTAAAGAACTTAGCGAAGCTTATGATAAAAAATATATCGACGAAAAAGAAATAGATAATTCCATCAATAATTTGTCTAATCTTATTTCAAAAACACAAAATAACAAAAAGAAAGTGTTATTCAATAAAGAGGAAAGCCATGTCAATGCAGTTGATATTGCTAAAGAAAGCATTGTTCTTCTTAAAAACGAAAATAATATCTTGCCATTAAAAAAGGCCAATAAGGTTTTGGTAACAGGTTCTTCTTCGATTAATCCTCCTTTTGGTGGTGGCGGTTCTTCTTACGTGAGATCTAGTTACAAATCCAAATCGCTAGAGGAATTATTGAATCTTAATGGAATTAAGGCGGAATGCAGGCCTGGGTATAATTCATTCTCCGTTTTTGAAACATCGGTAATGCTACAAAAGGCTAGCGTGAATGATGTTGCTATCGTTACTGTCTCTATTGAAAAAGATGCTTTTGCCGAAGGGTTTGATAGAACTTCAATAAAACTAAGCAAAGTACAAGAAAGTATAATTCACCAGCTTGCTTCAAAAATAAAGACTGTAGTGGTTATTTATTGTGGTGGAGTTATTGATGTTTCGACTTGGTCTAATGAAGTTGATGGTATTGTCTTTGCTGGATATGGCGGAGAAGGAATAAATGAGGCTTTAGCTGATGTCTTGCTAGGAAAAACTAATCCTAGTGGTAAATTAAGCGAAACGTTTATTACATGTGAAGATAATGAATTTGTCGACGGGGTAAATTCGACTGATAGCGTCGTTAGGTATAACGAAGGCGTATTTGTAGGTTATAGAAGGATGAATGATCCTAGTCACAAGATTATCTATCCTTTTGGTTATGGTCTTTCTTATTCCAATTTTGAATATTCGAATTTAAGGATAAATAAATTAAGCGAAACCGATTATGAAGTGTTTGTAGATATTGAAAATGCTTCTGATATAGATGGAAAAGAAGTTGTCCAACTTTATGTTAGCGATCTTTCTTCCTCGGTTTCCCGTCCTTTAAGGGAATTAAAAGGCTTTGAGAAGGTGTTTATACCTGCTAGGGAGAAAAAGACAGTTTCATTTAAGCTGGATAAATCTAGTTTTGCTTTTTATAACGCTTCTATCCACGACTGGTATGTGGAAAATGGATTATTTGAAATCCAAATAGGTTCTAGTTCAATTGATATAAAACTACGTGAAAAGATAGATATTGAGCTTGATTTTTATAGTCAATATTCAAGGGAGAGATAAAAATGAAGATTGCTTTTTTTGGTGACAGTGTAACAGAAGGCTGCTTTGAAATTATTAGGATTAATGGTCAACTAGAAGTAATTAGGGATTATCCTAATTGCTTTAGGACAATAGTGGAAAATAAATTAAGGCAGGCTTATCCAAATAAGGAATTTGAATTCTTTAATTTCGGTTTTAGCGGAAGAGATACTAGTGGGGCGATTGAAGTCGTTCCTGAAATAATTTCCAAGGATGTCGATTTGGTAATAATGTGTTTTGGGCTTAATGATTTTGCAAATAAGGATATCGAATTATTCAAATCCAATTTATCTTCGATTTATGAAAGATTCATCGCTAAGAATATTAAGGTTGTTTTTATGACTCATAACATGGTCAATAAATACGTAAACAATGAAGAACCTATAGAGTTAAAAGAATTCGCTTCGACATGCGCTTCACTTCAAAATAACGGTGGCGTGGATCTATTTGTTGAGGCCGAAAAGGAAATTGCAGCCAAATACAATGTGCCTGTAATTGATGCTTATGCTAAATGGAAAGAATTAGAAAGCTATGGCATCGATACGTCTTTATTGCTTTGCAATTACATAAATCATCCAACCAGAAAGATGCATTATCTATTTGCCAACATGATTTGCTCATTTTTAGAGGAGAAAAAATACATAGACTAAAAATAATTACATTTTTAAGGGAAGAATATCCATGTTTTAAAAGGAGGCCAACAAATAAAATATGAATATGAAAGCACATTTTAAATTATTGCCCATACTATTTTCACTTTTTTGCCTATCTTGTTCTGGAACTAGTTCTTTTGAGTCCATCACGATAGGCAAAGTTGAATTCGAATATGATGACTTGGTCACTTCTTCTAAATTTAGCGAAGTTTCATTAGCTGCATATACAACTTATTATGTAGATTCGGCTTCTGGTGATGATAGTAATGACGGATTAAGCATAGACTCCCCAATAAAAAGTATTTCTAAAGTAGATACAATCATTAAGGAAATAAAAGAGGTTCCTACACGTATATTATTTAAAGCAGGAACAACTTATGAAAATACCCTTAATGTTGTTTCTTTCGAGGCAAGCGAACAATATCCATTATTAATATCTTCATACGGAGAAGAAAATAACGGGTATGCAAAATTTGTCTCAGCCCCCTATGGAATTAATGTTTCTAATAGCAACGTTAGGATTTCGAAACTAGAAATTACAAACATTGAAGCTGAAAGAGGGATAAATGTATTTACTACATCGGAAGGCGCACTTAAGAATATCGTATTCGAAGATAATTACATACACGATATAAATTTTAATTTCGAAAGTGGACTGCCTAGCCAATATCAAGGACAGGGATTAACCCCAAAAGATGTTGATATCTCATTTGTATCACCTGCATCAGTTACTCCAAATGGAAAATTTATTTATCAATGTGCCGGCATTTATTTTAATGCAGGGACTATGAAAGCTATAGGGCCTTCTTGGTTTGAAAATGTTTGGATCAAGGGAAATAGAATTGAACAAGTTTCCCGTGCCGGCGTATTCTTTGATTCCCAATGGGTAAAAAGGCCAGGGATTGAATGGGGGAACAATACTTATATCAATGATGATTTAGGCTGGTATCCATCTAAGAATGTTAATGTAGTAAGTAACTACTTGGATTACATGGGTGGAGATGGAGTAGTTTTACTTGGCGTGAATGGTGGGGTTATGGAATATAACACCTGCTATAACGCGCAATATCTAGGTCGTGGTGCTTATTATTGCTGTGGTTTATGGTGTCATTCAACCATTAATTACACGATCCAATATAATGAAGTTGCATATACTCATTTATTAAATGGGTCTGGCGATGGCGAGGGTTTTGACATTGATAAATCCTGCAAAAACATCACATTCCAATATAACTATTCCCATCATAATGATGGTGGTGGCATCTTGCTTTGCACAAATTCAGAAGTAATGACTATTTATAATGAGGATGGAACTCCTGTTAGAGACGATGATGGTTTGCCTCACCGCGAAAGGAGCTTTATTTGGGGACCTGTGACTATTAGAAACAATGTTTTTGCCGATAATGGTGGAACGGTATTTGAAACTAGTGATGCCTTAAAGAATTTATCGATTTATAACAACACGATTGTTATGCCTGGCAATTCGGGTGAAGAGAAATTGATTAACAATGGAAGCTTTACAAACAATGTTCTCTGCACTGGGTTGATGTTTGAAAATAATATTGTTTATCTAAGAAATAATCGCACTCTTGATAGCGGGATTTCTCATTTTAAAGAACCTAAATTCTCTAGTAATTTATTCTATAATTTTAATGAAGATTTCTTATCTATTTTCCCTCTAGAAAATACATATTCATTTGATCCAAAACTAAATATAGCTGAAGCGAAGAAGGGGTTTGACAATGCAAAAGACTTCGTCTGTTCTAGTTCTAGCGTAGTAGAACAAGGTGAATTATTTAATCATATGAATAAATATGACTTCGAAGGCAATGATTCTACAGATAAACGTTATTTAGGGGCGTTTAGCACTTTTAGGTAAGGGAGCGAAAAATGAAAAAGCATAGAAAGTCATTCTTGTTTACAATAATTTCAATTCTAGTTTCTTCTTTTCTAGCTAGTTGCGGCTCTTCTGCTACAAAAACAAGCAGGGCATGGCTCGATTTATATCAAGAATCGATGATTACATTCGATGGTTTAGATGATCCATCTTTACTGAACTGGACTAGCGCGAATGAAAATGTAGTTACTGTCGAAAATGCTAAATTAATTGCACAAGGTGTAGGCGAAACAACTGTTTCTTCTTCTAGTGAAGGAAGTAAATATCAAATAGATGTAAAGGTTTTTGATTCAGGAAGTCTACCTAGCATAAAAGTTGAAAATACAGTCTTTTATGTTGGGGTTAGCCATGATATATCTCCATACATTTTTTATAATGGCGAATCTTACTATCCAAATTTAGAATATGATGTAAGAATTGATAATAGCAATGTTGCTACCTCAAACGGCACTAAGATAACTGGAATTAGCGAAGGTCTTACTAACGCTAGGATAAAAACCAAATACAAGGGTAATGATATTTCTAGAAGTTTCATTTTGACTATTAAGCCAAATTCATATGTTGAATTAATTGAAAACAATGAACCCATTGATGCATTTACCCTATATGCTTCTAGCAACCAGAAGTTCTCTTCAAAGGTTTTGAATTTCAATTTGATAGATAATGGTGAAAAGATTTCTAATCCTGAAATGAAATATGAAGTAGAGGATGCTTCGGTTGTCTCTTTTTCCGGAAATACAATTTTTGCCTTGAAAGAAGGAAAGACAAATGTCCATGCTTCTTATGCTGCTAAATCTTCTATTTCATTGGATTTTATAGTCAACGTAAAACCAAATTATGTAGAAGGGTCATTTAGCAATGATATATCCGCTAATTATGGAACAACTTATACGCCATATTCTGGCAAAGTAGGCACTAGAAGTGGTGACATGATGAAATTCTATAATGGGGATACGATGCATAATGACGAAAAAGAAAGTTATTGGCATCACCGCCTTATTAATGATCATGCGGGGACGAATGCTATAGATGCTTATAGGAATTATGGATTTAGATACTTTGCTTTTGATATTTATATGGAAAAAGAAGCATGGGTATTGCTTCTTTTAGATGGATTATCAACTACATTCTATGTTCCTTATGATACATATTTCCAAAATGATATAGTCAAGGTAATTGATGAAGACGGCAACTACATAAATAAGTTTGTAAAACAACAATGGCTTACAGTTGTTTATGATATTAAAGCGAGGATAGAATTCGAACCAGACAGCACCTTGAATTGTTATTTAGCGTTGAATGCTGATGGACTAACAAGCTATTTAATGAATATTAGATATTATATGGATAGCAGCTTCCTTCCATATAACCCTCTTCAATATTCAAGAATATCAGAAGATGAATTGCAGGCTTCAAATGATGAATTTGTCAAATTGCATAATAACTCCAATACCTATAAGAAAATAGGGAAAACAGTAGACGGAGTTTCTAACCCACATCTTTATAAGACTTCATCATCTTCTTATTTGCAAGATTCATTGGTTGTTGCTTCTTCGACTGGGTCAAGCAAAAGCGATTCTATAATTAGGTTAAAAGAAAAAGGAAATTATCTTGCCTTTGACCTTTATCTAGAAAAAGCATCTTCCTTATATTTTTCAATCAATAACAAACGTCTATTCTTTAATGCAGATGTCGGAGTTACTAATTTCATAAATTCAAAATGGATTAGCTTATTCTCTAACAATAAGATTGAATACGAGATTAATTTGAACAAGTGGTATACCGTATTCATTGATTTTGCTAGTGAAGAAATGGTTTCTTCTTACCTAAAAGATCCAAACACCGCAGATCCTGTATTTATTGAATTCAATTCCTGCGATAAAGATGATGTTCTTTATATAAATAATGTCCGTTATTTGCAAACAAAGAATATTGTTCCTAGCGAATATGCTAAACCTATGATTGCATCTGATAAATCATCAATCATAGTCAATAAAAACGAAGTATTTGATATTAATGCAAGTATTATCAACGGAACAAAACCAGGTGATTTGAAATATGAAATAGCAAACGAAAGTATTGTTAGCAAAACTCTTGGTGAAAGCAAATTCAAGGCTTCTTCAGTAGGACTTACTTCCATTAAGATTGCTTGCGAAGACTTATTACCTATTAGCGTTGATGTCCGTGTTGTTGATGAATATGATTATCCATCTTCTAGTGAAGCCTATTATAGGGATGCAGGTATGTCAGGTCTTGATTCTTATGCTATACATAACCATTTGACTATTTCTAGAGATAATAAAGAAATGGTTTCATCTTCTATTATTAGATTTGATTTCAAGGTAATTAAACCTATTTCGTTCCTTTATTTATTAGATACTGCCGGATTTGGAGATGCCTCGCTTAATGCGACTAGAATTGGTCCAAACGAATATAAAGGAGCCGAGTGGTGGGGTGCACCTACTAAAGGAGCCGATGCTTCTATTCTTTCTATTGCAGATAGTAAAGGCAATGTATTAGGCAAATACAATAAAGAAGGAATTGAATTCGAAACTGGCAAAACCTATTCGGTCTATTATGCATTATCTAGTGGTAGGTCTATTGATATATTTGTTTCTAATCTAGGTTTAACAAAAGCTAAAGAAGACTTCTATTGGGGCAATTCAGATTATTCATATTTGTCAAAAGTTACTGACTATATTGAAGTTAGCAATATCGGAGGTGTCTATTCAGATATTACTCCAGTGATTTCAACCTCAAAAACTAACCAAAAATGCTATTTGAATAAAGTTACTGATTTGGAATTCGATACAATCTTTGGGAACAATAAACAAATAACATATGAGATTGCTGATGAAAGCGTGTTAACAATCGAAAATGGTAAGATACATCCTAAGAAAGTTGGCTCTACTTCCGTTAAAGCTTCAATTGAAGGTGGCAATTCAATTACTGTTAACATTGAAATAATTGATGGCTATATAAATTTGAATGAGCACGCCTATATCAAAACAATTGGCGAAGAAATAATACTTAATAATGAAGTATTGGAATCTTCTTCAATAAAAAATATAACCTATTCATCTAGCGATGATTCAATCGTTTCAGTTAGCGGAAACAAATTAACCTTGTTAAAGAAGGGGTTTGTCTTAATTAGCGCAAAAGCTCCTGGATGCGAAGACAAACAAATATCGGTTAGGGTTCTTCAAAATGATAAGACCAAGCTTAATGATGAAGTAGTCATTGATTCTGATTATCCAGGTGGCCAAAGAATGGTATTCAACAAGAATTCTACCGAGGCCAGCAAATATGACACGATTGAACTTGATATAACTATAAAAGAATCGTTCTCCTACCTATATTTATTGGATAAATGCAACGATGATCCAAATTATGCCCAATATGAAAACGGAGTAAAGATTGGGGATGGTATAAGCGGAAATATGTACCAAGGCTTAACTTCTTGGTGGGTTCCTAATTTTACCGCTGGTTTTGATGCTTCTAGATTATCCATTTCTAAAGAAGGGAAGGTTTTGGGTCTATTAGGTAAAAATCCTTCTTCTTTCAATAGGGTTGGCGAAGGTTTTGCTTTTGAAAAAGGCAAAGAATACAAAATTACAATCGATTTATCAAATAATCATTCTCTTATCATCCTTCTAGCAAATTTCATGAAAAATCCTACGGATGGGAATGATCATGATGAAGTTTGTGGTGGCAACATCGGCAACTACATGCTTAAGGTAACTGACTATATTTTAATTAATGATGTATATGGAATTAACAAAAGGAGTTAATCATGAAAAAAACAATCATTTCTTCTCTTGCGTCTTTATTGCTTATAGGTAGTTGCACTGGCTGTGTAGATAAAACACCAAAAACATTCAAAGCTTATTTCTATGATGAAACAGGAACTAAACTCATTCAAGAAACTACCTTTACTGAAGGAGAAAAACCTGCTTTCCCTGCTAATCCAACAAAGGGAGAAGATAATACTTATACCTATACCTTCGATAAATGGGTGGATGCGGTCGGAAGTGATAAGGAAGTAAATTTCCTTACTGCAACTAGCGATACTAATGCCTATGCTAAATTCATAGAAACATATAAGGATTATACGATTACATTCGTATTAAATAATGGAGAGCCTAATGTAGTTCAATCTTTGCATTATGGTGATGCAATTGTGCCTCCAACTAATTTTGCAAAATTAGGTTATACATTTAAATGCTGGGATAAAGAGGTTAGTAGCACCGTTACAAAAAACGACACCTATTCAGCCGTTTGGGAAATTAATAAATATACAGTTACTTGGAAAAACGGAACTGAAACTATTGAAGTCGATGAAGGGGTTGAATATGGAGCTTCTCCTTCTTTTGACGGAGAAACCCCAACAAAAGAAAAGGCAAATGGATATACATATGTCTTCAAAGGATGGGGATTAAGTGAAGATGGCGAAGTTATCGACTTAGATAAAGAAAAGGTAACTGATAATAAAACTTATTACGCTTTATTTGATTCTAGTAGGGATGTTTTCAATGTAACTTTTGTTAATGAAGGAAACGTAATTTCTACTAAATCTTATTTCCTAGGGGATGAAGTCATAGTTCCGGCAACTCCAGTAAAGGAAGCAGACGAAAGCTATATCTATAAATTTGCTGGCTGGGATAAAGAGGTTACTACAGCTAGCGAAAGCGTTACTTATACTGCAACCTACACACCATATAGATATAAAGATGGCTTTGTTACAAAAGATGAAGGCTTGACACTAACTAATGAAACTTTCGCCGGAAGCAATGTTATTAAAGCTAGTGGCATGGGAGAAATCCATTTCAAAGACGCTTTCTTAGAGACTGATACTTTCTTTGAAAACTATACATATTTGTCATTTGAATTCCTTTATGGAGCAACTTCAACTGACAATATGATTTATACAACTGGGGCATCTAGCTGGTTTAGAACTGACTATGTTGAAGATAATGGCATAAAGAATGTTTCTGACTTGATCAGGGTTTATGAAAATGGTAACCAAGTGTTTAAGATGTATTATAACAATTGGTATACCTTCTCGATGCTAGTTAGGAAAAGTGATGCAGGCCAAGAATTCAAACTAGAAAATGTATTCCTAAATCTATATGGCTCCGCTCACACTGTTTATTTAAGAAATCTAAGATTTGGAAATGAATGGTTAATAGATACATTCGAGGCCGATCCTCTTGGTTTTATTAGTGAGACTAGTGGCGTAACTATGGAAGCTACTAAAAAAGATGATGTCGATGTTATAAAGGCAACTTCCAAGACTGCTTTTGCCGAAGGAGAAAATGGTAACGTTTGCTTTAAAAATGCCTATGATAGCGAAGGGGAAAAAGAGTTCTTCTATAGAAATTATAATTCGATAAGATTCCAATTATTTGTTGAATCTGATGATGGTAGTGGCAAATTCTTCCATACCACTTGGGCTCAATGGAGCTGGATTAATTTCGCTGGATTCTGCTGGAACTCCGATACTACAAAAGAACCATATTTCTCTAGTTATAATGTAGAAGGAACTAAGGTTAATGTCATTACGGTTGGCTCCTGGTATACGATTGAAATGAAAGCTAATCATTCCGGAAACCGTGCGGATAATGTTGCAAAACTAGATATCTCCAATTCTACTTGCTACTTCAAAAACCTAGAATTCTTCAACGCTTAATAATATATGTTACAACTAAATCCAATATTTAATGACCACATGGTTTTCGCTTTCGCTAAGCCAATTAGGGTTAGTGGAAGAAGCAATGAGGAGGTCAGCGTTGTTTTTAAAGGCCAAAAAATAACGGTAAAGCCTATT
The DNA here is from genome assembly GCA_902464635.1 of uncultured Caryophanales bacterium. Taxonomy (GTDB): domain Bacteria; phylum Bacillota_I; class Bacilli_A; order RFN20; family CAG-826; genus Alloenteromonas. The sequence continues at coordinate 55,864 of CABQKC010000003.1, forward strand.
AATGATGAATGGGAAGTGACTTTTCCTGCTGAAGAAATAGGTGGACCGTATGAACTAGTCGTGTCTAATAAAACTGAACAAATCGTAATAAAAGATATTTATGTCGGCTTACTTCTTTTGATGGCAGGGCAATCTAATCAACAATTTAAGTTCAAAGAGGGGTTAGATAAATACGAAGAATATCTTTCTAATTCAAACATCAGGTTGTTCTCAACCAATAGGCCAATGTTTTTTGATGGCGATTTGGAGCCTTTTAGAGCTAGCGATGGCTGGAAAGTCCTTGAAAAGGAAGATATACCATCTTGGCCTTCGTTATGTTATCAAGTAAGCAGGTTTATTAATGAGAAAGATAAAAATATCCATATTGGTTTGGTAACTTGTTATGAAGGAGCTTCTGTTATCGAGGCATGGATTCCAGAAAATAAGATTATTGGAACTAGTTTGGATATTCCCCTTTCTTCTAAACATCCTGACCATAGCGATACTTTCTATAAGATTTGGAATAGGAACGGATTGCTTTATGATGTTGTTTTCTCTCAATGCAAACCCTTGACCTATAACATTATTTGCTATTATCAAGGAGAAAGTGACACTTCTTTAGAAGAAGGGAAAATTTATGATAAGGAATTAGAAATCCTCGCTAAAATATATAGAAGCGATACTAAGGACGAATCTACTCCATTCCTAATTGTAGAAATTGCTAACCTTGATGTTAGGAACGATGATGGGTGGAGAAGTATCCAAAAAGCGCAGGAAAGGGCAATAAATATTATTCCAAATAGTTATTTGATTGATTCAAGGGGAGTTAGCGATACTAGTTGCATCCATCCTTCTAGAAAAAAGGAACTAGCCAGAATGATAGCCAACCAAATAACTGATATTTATAATCTATAGAACATGAAATTAATAACAATAGGTGACTCAATTACACATGGTCAATATACTGGGCCAAATGATTCTTTTCCTAATTCGCTAGCAAAACCATATGGAGAATACTTGAAGGAATATTTAGGCTGCGATTATATAAATTATGGCCATAATGGAGTTGCTTTTAGCCATACATCAACGGTTAATTCTTCTATAGCCTTTGAAAATGTTACTTCTACCTACGAAAAAGGAGATATCATCATTATTGCAGGGGGTACGAATGATTTTGGAACGAATGTAAAGCTTGATGATTTTTCTATGGCTGTTAATAAAGTCTTTTCCTGTATAAAGAATAATAATCCTAATTCAAAAATAATAGTAATGACTCCACTACATCGTAACGGAGAATCTTCAAACGAAATTGGATTATCTCTTTTTCAATATAGCGAAATCCTAATTCAAAAAGCTACTGAATATGGCTTTATAGTTATTAATGGTTTTGATTTCTTTTTCAATCCAAATAAAGAAGAAGATAGAAATAAATATGCTTTAGATGGTCTACATTTAAATAACGAAGGCCATAAACTTTTAGCAGATTTCATTATTTCAACGGGAGTATTGCAATGAAAACCGAGAAATATATTTTTAATGGCTATGAAGCTACAATCATAATCCCTGATAAACCTAATGGGGAATGGCTATGGAAAACTGAATTTCTATATGCTTTTGATGCACTAGAAAGAAAGCTATGCGAAGATGGGTTTACTAGAGTCTATTATCAAATATCAAATAAATATGGTAGCCCTGATTCAGTTGAATTGATGCATGATTTTTATTTGGACTTGATGAATAGATATAAGTTAAACAAGAAAGCCATCTTGATAGGATTCTCTAGGGGTGGCTTATATGCGTTTAACTTTGCTTTGAAATATCCTAGTTGTGTTAAGAAAATGTATTTAGATTCTCCTGTTCTTGATTTAAGGACTTGGCCTAAAAAAGAAGATATTCCAGAACTATATAAACAAGTCTTGGACGAATATCATTTCTCTAGTGATGAAGAAATGCAAAATTATCAATCCTATCCAGTTTATAAATTAAAAGAATACTTCGCCTTGAATATTCCTACTTTATTAGTATGTGGTGGAAATGATTCATTAGTCAGTCACGAATTAAATTCAAAGAAAATGATTGATTATGTATTGGCTAATAACATCAAGAATTTCTATTATTATGTTAAAGTAGGGGATGCTAAAGAAGGTGGCGAACATCATCCGCATTCCTTTGGAAATATTGATGTTGATTTGATATATGGATGCAAGGCTCCTAGATATTTCAATATTTATTCAAATCAAATTGAAGGATCATCTAGGAAAAAATTGAAAACAATAGAAAGCAACGTGTCTTTGATAAGTTGGTTTTTCTATTTGAATGCACATGATGTTATCGCTCAAATAAATAAACAAGAATCATCTAAATCAATAAAGATAACTAAAGGAACATATCACATTTATCCTGAAGATGTAGAACTTTTACATAATGTCTTTCTTTCAAATACAGATACGATGGAAAGAACTAATCACGGAGAAAAGCATGTTCTTTTATATGTCTGCAATAAAAACAAATTAACAATCGATTGCAATGGTTCTTCTTTTATACTCCATGGACCTTTAACCCCATTTATCTTTAAAGAATGTGAAAATATAGCTCTTTGCAATGCTAGTTTTGATTATCTAAATCCGACGATGTCAGAGATTTATGTTAAAGAAAAAACCAATGATGGATATACCATTCAAATTCATCCATCTTGCTTGTTTAATGTAGATAAAAACAAATTAATCTTCCATAGCGAGATTAATAGAAGTGGCGATTATTATTGGTCATACGATTATAGAGATGACGATAACATTTGTTTGTTTCGTGATGATGAAAGCCATCAAACAAAAACTAGGGTTCACGACAAAGACAAAACTCATCCATGCGCTCCATCTTTTGCAAGCATAGTTAACCTAGGAAATAATGAATTGAATGTAACTTTATCTAATAAAGGTGATTATTTTAAGGTGGGTTCTACTTTAGAAATTAGATCTACAATTAGAAATGAAATAGGCGGTGCATTTGTAGATTGCAAGAATGTGTTGATGAAGAATGTTACCTTTAATTCGATACATGGGTTCGGTATTTTATCTCAATGCTCTGAAAATATTAGATTTATTGGTAACAAGATTTTGCCTTCTAGAGGAAGGAAAATATCTTGTAATGCTGACTTCTTACATTTCTCCTGTTGCAGGGGACATATCACGATAAAAGGCAATCAACTTAAAGAAGGCCATGACGATTATATAAATATCCATGGCATTCATACGTGTGTTTCCAAAATAATCGATGATCATACTTTGATTGTCGAATTCAAGCATAATTGCTCTTATGGATTTAATTTCTATAAACCAAAAGACAAAATTGCCTTAATTGACAAGAACAACCTTACCGAGATTGCCTCTAATGTTGTTATGGAATCTTCTTTAATCGATGATTACCACATACAAATAAAACTCAAGGATAAAGTATCGTCGCTATATTTAGGTAATTATATCGATAATGTTTCTACTTCTCCTGATGTAGAAATATCTAATAATGAATTTCTTTCATCGATGGGCAGAGGGATATTAGTTACTACTAGGGGCAAATGTTTGATTGATAATAACCGATTTTCCTTTTTAGGCGGAGCCGTGTTATGTGTCGCTGATGACTGCAATTTTTGGTATGAATCTAGTTTAACTAAAGACATTACTTTCAAAAACAATTTTGTTTTGAACTGCGGTTATAACCCTTTTGGCGACGAAAAAGATTATGAAATTATAATCAAACCTGAGGTTATGGATAAGAATTCCAGGGAATATGTTCATGGCAAAATAAATATAACCGGGAATACTTTTATTGATGATAACCAGGATATAAAATTCAAAGTTGAGTATACAAAGAACTTTTTGATGAAGAATAATTCTAGCAATAGAAAAATCATTGTTGAGCAACTTTGCTCAAATGTTTCTAACGATAAATCTAATATCTAGTTTTTAAAAATAAAGCACCCGTGTATTAATTATCTTTTTATTTTTGGTAACGGCAATACGTCTAACGGTTTTCTATTCTTGTATTTGCCACGGGTAAAATCGGGACATTCAATTGGGATTGATCCTTTTGCAATTGATTCTTCTGATAAAGCGGTAATGCTCATCCAAGAAACTGCATCATAGACATCAATCGGCATCTCTTCCTTATTCTTAATATATCTAAAGAAGTGCTTTAACATGACATAATCCATCCCGCCATGTCCTGCATCGATTTGCTCTTGTGTTATATCTTTCCAGTCTTCAGGAAGATATTCGTCATAATCCTTTTGATTAAGGAATGATTTTTCTATTGGGTCAAAGTCATGGTCATAGTTTTTATCATCCAACACGACTGATTTAGTGGTTTGGCAATAGAACCCTTCGGTGCCTTCAACAGTTAGGTTTCTATCATAAAGATGAGGCAAGGTTGTATCTAATTTTAATAAAATGGTTTCGCCATTCTCACATTCAATCATGGTAGTGGTGACGTCCCCTTGCTTGAATTTGACTCCTGCTAGCTTTTCTTTATAGTCATCACTCTTTTTTATATATTCTTCTAATCCTCTAGCTTTAGAAGACATCGATACGACTTTAGTAAACCTATTGCCTCTATTGATGTCTAATATCTTGGCAATCGGACCTAATTCGTGAGTTGGGTAATTCTCGCAGTTATGGTTCTTATATTCTTCTAACCTATAATGATGGGTATTTATCCCTCCAGCAATTTCATATCTTAAATCATGGCAATATGCTCCTTGGCAAAATACAACTTCGCCTAAGACACCATTTCTATATAAGGAAGTTGCTAACATTTCATCCTTGCCATAGCAGCAATTTTCTAAAAAGAAGAAGGGGGTATGGCTATTTTCATAGCTATCAACTAATTTCCAACAATCATCAATATTGTGTGTTCCACCGACTTCAATCGCGACAGGTATCCCTCTTTTCATCGATTCAAGGGCAACTTCGACATGGCTATTCCAGCTAGTCGCGACAATTATGCAATCAGGCTTTTTGTCCAATATATCTATAAAGGAAGTAGATCCAAATGGTTTTGGGAATCCTTTTTCTTCTATGGTTTTGGAAAAGCTAGTAATCCTATCGTCAAATTTATCGCATATGCAATCTATAGTTACATCTTCATTTGCCAATATATTAGGTAACAATGTATTTCCTCTTTGGCCTAAACCTATTAATCCAAGTCTGATTTTACCTTTTTCTTCCATAAGCCATCCTTTTCTAAATTGTTTAATAAGACAATTAATTAAAATGCCTATTTTTCTAATTTGTTCGCATAATTAGGTTACTATTTTTTAATAACAATGATGTAGTTAAATTCCTAGTTTGTTAATTTTAAATATTAGAGAGTTAAAATTGATTAGATTTTAGAAACCGCTTACACAACAATAAAAACAAGTAGAACGAGTGGTGTCTAGTTTTCTTCCTCATTTAAAGTATCTTCATCAGTAAATACTTTATTATTTTAGTAAAGAAAACAAACAAAATCACCACAGGGGTCTACTGCATTGCTTTAAAAGGAGAAGGCTATGAGAGGTAAAGGACTTTTATTAGGGTTATCTTCACTGGGGTTATTGTTTGCAGCGGGATTTAAGCCAACTGAAAGTATTGTTAAAGCAGAAGAAGTTGCTTCTTCTATGCCTGCTAATTGGAGTTTATCTATTCTAGATGATGGTAATAATCCTATAACTTCTGATTACTTAACTGCATCCGCCTATAAAGATTCTAATAAAGGCAACTCTATAATGATGAGCCGTAGGATCTCCGCCTATACTCTTTCAGTTACTTCGACTGCATTTGAAGCAAGTAAAGATACAGCTTATAAATTAACTTTCTTCTATAGATCTAATTGTCTTCATGATGAAGAAAACAAAATAGTAGCTTCTATTATTGAAAATAAAGATGATGGAAGCAAAACGATAACCGAAGTTGTCTCTGCTAAAGGTAGGGAAAGTAATTGGAAACAGCTTTCTGGATATTACACGACATCCAGCCAGTGTTCTACTTTAGAGATGGTTTTTTCTTCCTATGGGATGGGCGACTTCTATATCAACGGGCCTTCTTTGGTTGGAAAGCCTGCCCCAACAACATATTTTGTAAATTACGGAATGGAAAATGGAGTTGAGGATAAGACTGCATTAACCCCATTACTAGCTTCTAATTTATCCGATGATGCCTGTACGGGGGAAAGATCGATTAAGTTGACCGATCAAGGCTTCAGAACTAATTTTGGTGAACTTCCAGCAGGGGATTATGAATTAAAATTCAAATATAAACACGATTTCGAAGACGGAAGTAGATTGTCTATAAGAATGGACAATGTCAGTTCCGATGGGACTAAAAGAGATTGGTATGCGACACCAGTTGGACCAACTGGGACAGGAGGAAGCTGGTCTACATATTCTTATAAATTCAAGAAGTTAAATGAAGGGGAGACCAATTTCTGCTCGATTAACTATATTAAGATTCATGCTTACGGGACATTCTTTATTGACGATTTAGAAATAATCAACTCTACAAACTTCAACTATATTGTAGGCGGTTCTTTCGAAGGATATGACGTTTCTAATATGTCCATGGCTGGGGCAGTTGGAATAACTAAAGATAGCGATGGCTCATTGGTCTTTGCTGGCAGTTATGATTCTGTTTTAGGTATCAACAGCGAACCTTCTTTATCTCTAGAATCTTCAAAATTTGAGTTAACTACAGGCAATACCTATACCCTTAAATATAAATATAGGGGTGGCTTTTATGAAACTGCTTCAGCTTATTACGGAACTACAAAAATCTATACTGGTTCTATGTCTGATGACTGGACCGATGTATCCGTTGATTTTGTTGCAGCTGAAGAAACGAATATCAAATTATTATTCTGTGCTTCTTCTCCTAGAACTGCCTATATCAAGAATATTTCTATTACAGACACCGAAAATGTAGAGAAATTACCTGAAGTAATCAAAGAATATAATTCATCAGAAGGAGAAGCTATTGAATCCTTCCCATATGGAAATTTTGAATATGATTTCCCTCCAACTTCAGAAGATAGTTCTTCTAGTTCTTCTACTAGCGAAGAAACTTCATTCACCCAAGAAACTAAGCCAAGTGAAGATTCTTCTTCTAAACCAGATATTTCTTCTAGCGAGCAAAGCGGATCTAGTGGAAGTACTTTTTCTAATCCAGATTCTTCTAGTGAAGGAGAATCTCATCCATCAAATGAAAAATCAAAAGCTACAGCAGCACTTACTGGAACTACAATTGCCATGTTAACTGTATCTACTATTGGATTAGCAATTGCTATATACGCCTTAATTAGAGGAAAGAAAAATGGCTAATAAATTATTACCAATCGCCATTATTTCGCTTTCCTTGATGTCAACTTCGGTCCAGCCGAATTTAATTAAGGCAAGTGAATCTAACGAAGAATCTACAGGCGAATCAGTTGTAGAAGAAAATAAAACCAGAATCAAACTATATCAAGTTGAAAGCCCATTTAATTTCCATACGACTTTGCAACAAAAATATATTGATGACGGAAATCTTTCTATTGCTAAATATGCAAAAGGAGAGGCAGAGATTTCCCAACCTGAATCACTTAAGATTGAATGGGATATATTTGATTATGAAGGGGAAAAGAGGCCTTATTACACATTGAGGTTATCTGAAAATAATGATTTCTCTTCTTCTTGGACTTATAGGACTTATGATACTTTCTATTATGTTTATAACCTTAAGCTAGCTACCAAATATTATTATTCGGTATCTGCTAGCATTGATGGAAATCTAGTAACTAGCGAGACTAAGTATTTTGTCACCGCGAATACTTCCATTAGGAATCTCCGCCTTGATGGGGTCATCAATGTGCGTGATGTCGGTGGATGGAGAAATAGGGAAGGCAAATTCATGGTCAAGCAAGGAATGGTCTATAGATCTGGACCATTTAATGTTTCCTATGCTTCTTCTATGCAAAAAAGCATTACTTCATCCGGATTAATCGAAGCATCTAGATTAGGGATAAAGACCGAAATAGATTTAAGGACAGTCAATAATAATGAAGTAGGGGGTTTAAAGTCAGTTAGCCCATTAGGAAGCGGAGTCAAATATATCCAAGCCCCGTTAGATTATAATTATCCAGAAAAGATATTTACCTATAAGAACAATGCCGAATCTTTTAAGAAGATATTCAAGGTATTTGCTGATCCATCTTCTTATCCAATTAATTTCCATTGTACGGCTGGAGCAGATAGGACTGGATGTATCGCTTTCTTGCTAAATGGATTAATGGGAGTATCGGAAGCTGATTTATATAGGGATTACCTATTTACTAATTTTGCTAGTGTTGGTTCTAGGGCTAGAAGTAGCATTTCAGTCGCTTATGTAAAGACTATCAACAATAATCCAGGAAAGACACTTCAGGACAAAATTGTATCTACTCTTACTTCAATTGGAGTCGATATCAATGACTTAAATAGCATCTATTTCCTATTACAAGAGGAGGGCTACCGCATATGATTTTCTCTTCTTTGCTTACTTTCTTATCCGCTTCAACATTATTTATATCTTCTTTATCTTCTTTATTTACTCCTACTAGGGCTGCTAGTAGGTAAGTTGATGAAACTAAAGTAGGGGCAGTTGCTCCTAGCAATGGGACATATAGCTTTGAAGAAGATGGTGGCTGGAAATATAACGAAACCGGTACATATTCCATCAGCGAAGATGAATGTTATGATGGATCTAGGTCGCTTCACGTCGTACGTAATAGCTACAACACATTGTTCGAAGCAACATCTAGTACTTTCCTAGTCGAACCCGGCACTAGATATAGACTTGGCTTCTATTTCAAAAGCCAAAATTCTTTTGGGACTAGCCTTACTTTGAAAGTTACTACATATGATGATTTAGATAAAGAAATTAGGACTATCGAAGGCCCTACAACTAGATTAAATGCCGATTCGCTTTCTTCTAGTTGGAGCGAATTGTTCCTAGAACTACAAACTAAAAACAATGCCGCTAAAGCAAAACTAACCATCGTTATAAAATATGGTCCTGCCGATGTTTATTTTGATAAGGCATATTGCATTAAGACTGGGTCTGATGTTTTTGATGAAACTTTCTCTTTCCCAAATTCTTCGCTAGGCTTCCAAAACTGGAAATTAGATAATGCCAAAGCTAGCGATGGTGGTTTATTAATTGAAGAAGGTGGCAAGGCCGTTACAACTTGGAATAGATTCTTAAGTGGTTATGGCTATACGTTTACTTTTGATGCAAAAAGCGAAAAAGAAAGCAGGGGTAACATCAAATTCGAGATATTCGATACATCTAATAATTTGATACAGACTGTTGAAAAAGGGTTTGATGTAACTGCTACCTTAGAACAAAAATCAATTGAAGTAACAATAAAGCATGGAATTAAAGCCTATATTACGTTTAGTTCTTCTTCGTCTTTATTTATTGATAATATCCATGCGGTTAAATCCTATTCTCCAAACGATGAATCGGGTTGGCTTGGCCAATGGGTTACTTATCCTGATGCTGATGTAACTGCTGATGCAGCTTATCAAAATAGATGGTATAGGCAGACCTTTGAATTAAGCGAAAAGGTTGCTTCTGCTAGCTTACAAGTCACAGCAGATGACGTTAGATTCCCTTATCTAAATGGATATGGATTTGGTAGAGGCGGAACTTGGTCTTCTCCTAATATTATTGATGTAACTGATAAATTAGTAGAAGGCACTAATGTTTTTGCCTGCAGGGTCTATAACGGGACATATTATTCAGGCTTATTGCTTGAAATAACTATCATTACTGAATCAGGAAGGACTATATCCGTCTATTCAGGGAAAGATACCTTGACTGCGAAAGGGATTGATTTGAATGAACAATACCTAACTAATGAAGACTTAAGCTGGACTAAAGTAGGTTATGATGATTCTAGTTGGCATAAAGTCTATATAGTCGGTCCAGTTGGATCTATGCCTTGGGGCTCAATTCCTTTTATCTCATTAGCTACTACAGTCCCTGAATTTGAATTGACCAATGCAATATTCCCAAAAGAAGTAAAACTTGGCGAAACCATGAAGTTATCTTTGACTTGGAAGATAAAGGAAAAAATAGAAAAGCCATTTAGCTTAAGCGTTTCTTTCTGGGAGAAATATTCTTCTGATAATGACGAATCTAGCCCGATTAAGTCGACATTACGTCAAACTAGCGGGGAGGATATGCTTTCTTGGGAAGTAGACACTCCAACTACCATCGAATATGAAGTCGATATTCCTGATTATATGGAAGAAGGTTCCTATATGCTTCAATTTGATGAAGAACAAATCAAATTGGTCAATAATCCTGATTTCTCTAATAATAAATTACGTGGATATTATGTTAGGTTCCTTCCTACCGAAATCAAATTAGAAAAAACCGAAATCATTAACGAAAGAGGCGTGACTAAACTTAGGATTGGAAAAGAAGACTATGCCCCATATCTATTCATGCAGAGCGATGGACTTAAATATTTTAAGCCAGTATATGCGACTAAGATGTATGAATCAGGGGTTAAGTTGCTTTCAGTTGGCAACAATAAGGTTGTCGATACAATTACAGGTATATCCACTTGGACAAATGATAACGAATATAATTTCGAGCCATTTGATAACACGATTTATACAACTTTATCTGGTGCACCTAAAGCTAAATTGCTTGTAATGATTAGCTGCGATCCTCCTTCATGGTGGCTAAATAAATATCCAGAGGAAAGAGCCTTGTCTGCTAAAGGGGGAACGGATTCGGTTTCCTATGCTTCTAAACGCTGGGTAAAAGATATATCTAAATATATGAGAGCCGTATTGGAACATATGAAATCCATGCCATATGCCGCCCATATATTTGCCGTTAAGTTTGCCCAAGGTGCAACTTATGAATGGCAAGAATATGGTATGGAAATAGGCAATTGTGCCGATTTCTCTAAAGTTGCCCAAAATGGATTTAGGGAATTCCTAAAAGAAAAATACAAGACTAATGAAGCTCTTCAATTAGCCTGGGGCAATACACTTGTCAATTTCGATAATGCCACTATCCCTGGATATGGGGAAAGAGAATCCCTTACCTATGATTCGCTTCTAGATGGCATTAAGCAAAGGAATGTCCTTGATTATCAAGATTTCAAAGGAAAGAATGTCACCGATTCAATACTAGCTTTCTCTAATGTAGTTAAAGAAGTATCAGATGGCAAATGGCTTGCTGGAACTTATCAAGGCTATATTACTAATGCCCTTACTTATGAAGGAAGCGGCATTGGTAATAACCAATTTGCTAGGTTACTTGAAAAAGATAGCAACTGTGATTTCTTCTGCGGCCCAATTTCCTATATGACTAGGATTTCAGGTTATAGCAATTCCTATATGCAGGCGGTTACTTCAATTACAAATGCAGGCAAGTTATGCCTAACTGAATTTGATGAAAGAACAGTAAATGTCGATATGCCTGACCAATCTCCATCCCAGATGGATGAATGGGGCAAGACATATACTTTAGAAGATACGATTAACTTAATAAAGCGAGATGCTGGTAATGTCTTGATTACTGGTGCAGGCAGCTGGATTTATGATATGACGGGTGGTTGGTATCATGATGAAGAAATATATAATTGTTTGTCCATATTGATGAAGGAATATGAATATGCCCTCAAATATATGGATAATACCAATAATCATGATGTGGCCTTCATCATTGAAGATAAGATGCCTTCTGATTATGCCTATAACTTTGGTGCTTCCTATAGTGCTCTTGAAGTAAATCTAAGTAGACAAAAGGAAGACTTGGCCCATATTGGGGCAGGATATGATACTTATCTAGCTAGCGATTTAAAGAAAGGATTGGCCAAGGATTATAAGGTATTCCTAATTGTTGGTAATCGTTTCGATAAAGAAACTATTGACGGGATAAATAATATCTGCAAAAAGAATGGTACTGCCATTATTTGGTGCGGTACTCCTGGAATATATGGACAAGATGGCTCGATGAGTGCCTCTAATGTTTCTTCCTTAGTTGATATGCAAGTTGAATTTGCTCCAGGTGCAGTTACTACAGCTGTAGCTATTGATTCAACTAGCAATGATCCTCTTATTGAAGGAATTCAAGGCTACCATTATGGTAAATCTGAAATCAAGGAAGTTAATCCAGTTGCCTATGTTAAAGATAGCAATGCAACTTCCTTAGGCAAGATTAGCGATACTGACTACACTGGTCTAGCCTATAAAGAAGTAGAGACTAAAGATGGAGGTTCATATCTATCTATATTCTCTTCTATTGGACATCTTCCAAGCCACGTCATTAGGAATGTAATGAAGAAATTAGGATGCCATATCTATGATACTTCTTATTCTGATGTAGTCTTCTCTTCTAATGGATATCTATGTATCGATTCTCCTTATGGAGGGGAAAGAACTATATCCTTACCAGGAAAATATGATGTCTATGATGTATTTAATAACAAACTTATCGGACAGGATATATCTTCATTTGAAGTGAGCTTCGATGCAAAAACCTCATATCTATATCGCTTAATGCCAGCGAATACTTATGGATTAGACCCAACTCCTCCAGTTGATCCTGATAATCCAATAGATCCAAATCCAGATAATCCAGTTGTTCCTAATGATAAATCTAGCAATCTACTATTCCCAATAATTGGGACTAGTATTGCTGGAATTGAAATTGTTTCAATGGTAGCAATATTAATTGTTACCTTAAAAATAAAAAAGGCTAAATAGCCAAGAAAGGTATTTATGAAAAAACAAAGAATCCTACTTGTCGCCGTTACAGCTTTATTAGCAAGCTGTACATCTAATTCTGGAGGCGGAGATACTCCTAAAACTAGCGAAGATAGCGTTAGCGATAAATTCACCCTCCAAATATTCACCGGTGGTTATGGAGATGCCCCATGGAAATATGCCTTAAAGGAATTTGATAAACTTTATGGTGATAAATATACCGTAATTGCCCACATGGATAATAATGCCAATACGACATTTGCTGATAGATGGAAAAATGGAAATGAACCTGATTTTGTCTTCCTTGATGGTAGCGATATCGATAAAGCTAACTGGCTTAGCGAAGGTCTTCTAGAAGATTTGACCCCATGGCTAGAAACTGCCAAAGTCCAAGGCGAAGAAACTTTGATCAAAGACAAAGTCGATTCTTCATATTGGGTAAAATATACTGATTCTAACTCGAAGAAGACGATTACTTATGGGGCTCCATTGCTTCTTAATGCCTATGGTATGTGGTATGACGATGCCTTATTTAGTCAAAAGAAGTGGACCATGCCTACAAATTACAATGAACTAAAGACTTTTGCAGGCAAAGCCACTAATGAAATAAGAAACTTAATCTATCCAGGCGTATTTAGCGGATATCTTACCCAAGGTATGTTAGTACCTGCCTTTGCTGAAATGGGTGATGAATTCTTTAATAGAGTCATGAATTGCCTTGATGCAGATGTCTATGAAAGCGCGGAATTCAAGGAAGTAATGAACCGTTTCAATGAATATATTTCCTTAAATCCATATACAGTTTCCGAATGCCTTTCCTTAAATCATACATCTAGCCAAATGGAATGGTTAGGACATAAAGCTGCCCTTATTCCAAATGGATTATGGCTACGTTCTGAAATGTCTAAAGCCGATAATGGCAATAGCGCCATCCCTGGCGGATTCAATATGCGCTTCTCCCCATCCCCATTAGTAAAATCAAAGCAAAGCATTGTTACTTCTTCAATTACCTGCGCCGTTGCTAGCAATGCCAAAAACAAGAAGGCTGCCAAAGAGTTCCTCTCCATCCTATATAGAGATGATGTCCAAAAGCAATTTGTCTATGCTTCTGATTCCCCATCGGTAGTTAAACTTGATTTAGAAAATGATAAGAATGTCACTGATGTATTAAAATATACCCAAGAAGTATTTAATAATCCTAATTATGCCCATAAAGCCAATAATGGATCTTGGGGTGGCGTTGATAAGGCTATCAATGATGCCGTCAATAGCTTAGTAAAAGCTCACTTAAGCGGCACAACCTATACAGTCGATGATGCTTGCAAGGCTATTAAAGCTGCAGCAGTCCAAGAAATTAACGATAGGAACTTCTAATTAAATAAATATGGAACAAGTACTTTCTCGAAGCAAAATTAAGAAGAAGCATTTTAATATCAGCAAGATTGCTTTTGCCACGATATTTTGCTTACTTCCTTTTGCTATCTATTTATTCTTCTGCGTCTATCCAATAATCAAATCCGTATTTGATTCTTTTACCAATTGGAGAGGCTATACAAAGAAAGAATGGATAGGGTTTGCTAATTACGAGAAAGTACTTACCGATCCAGTATTTTGGAAAGCGGTTGGCAATGACTTTGCTATTACTGCCATAAAAGAAGTAATAATCATCATCCTTACAGTTTTATTTGCCGTTAGTCTTACTCGCTTTAGGCTAAAAAAGCATGAAGTAATAACCTATAAATTCATCTTCTATATCCCTAATATGTTATCAACTGTCATTATTGGTTCGTTGTGGGGATTTGTCTTCATGAGTGGTAGTTCTGGATTGCTTAATGCTTTCTTCTCTATTTTTAAGCAAGGATTTTCTTTAGACTGGCTGACTTCTAATCCGCTTATGTGCATTGGTTTTGTTGCTAGCTGGTGTGGCGTTGGACTTTTCATGATTACCATGATTTCTTCAATTAACCAAATACCTCTAGAATTATATGAAGCTGCCGATATTGATGGGGCTTCTAGATGGCAACAATTAATACATATAACTATGCCCGCCGTCTGGCTAGAGGTTACTTTCATGGTTGTTTCAATTCTTTATCAATCATTAGGTGGAAACTTTGGTATCGTCAATGTTTTCTTGCCTAATGGAGGCGTTGATAATAATGCGATGGTCATGGGCTTATATGTATATCTATATGGGAGGGGGAGGGTTGCCTTCTCTTATGCCGCGGCGATTGTTATGTTAATTGTCTCGGCTTCAGTCTCGCTTATAGTCAAGGCAGTTATGAATAAAGTTGGGAGGCGCTTTTCATGAGAAATGATAACGAAGTAGCTTCTAGGCATTCTCCTGAATCAAAGGGGGAAATCATATCTAGATGGGTCATTAGGCTATTCCTAGTTGTATGGACTATCTTGATAATATTTCCATTATTATGGGCCATCATGACTTCCTTTAAGAGCCAAAAAGAATTCATGATGGGGGCTTTTAATTGGCCAACTAGTTTCCAATTCAGGAATTATGTTGTTGCTTGGCAAGAGGCTGATTTCTCCAAGTATTTCCTTAATTCGGTAACTCTTTCTATCGGTAGCGTCGCTCTTACAATCCTATTTACTTTAGGATCAAGTTATGTAATTGCTAAATATAGATTTAGATTATTCAAGTTCCTTGACCATTTCTATTCCATCTTCATGATGGTTCCCCAAATGCTATTATTGATTCCTTTACTAAAATTATGTCAGCAACTACATCTAACTGATGGGTGGCAAGTTATTCCTACCCTTATGTTATTAAATGCTATTCAAGGTGTACCGTTCTATGTCTTCCTTACCCTTCCATTTATGAAAGGGTTAAGCAATGACATATTAGAAGCAGCTGAAATTGATGGAACCAATGAATTCCAGCGTTTCTTCCATGTAGTACTTCCAATGGTAAAACCCCCATTATTCATTGTTGCCCTTTTAAGTTTTGCCGGTGTCTGGAATGAATATGCGATGTCAATTACATTTATCAAAGATTCTTCTTATTACACATTGTCGGCAGGTTTAAATAATTTGATGACTGATGCAACGTTTGGATATGGGGTCAAGTTTGCAGCCTTGATAATATCGATGTTACCAGTACTTATAATGTATGCGATATTCCAAAAGCCATTGCAGAACGGCTTATCCGCTTCCGACGGAGTAAAAGGATAAATTAATAGCTTTCCTTGTTTCCCCGAGGAAGGCTTATTTTTTAGTTACTTGAATTGTTCTCTTCTTGGCATTTCTTCCTATATTGGAGAGGGGAGCATCCGTTTATCTCCCTAAATAATTTTATAAATGTCGACAAGGAATTATATCCGCAGTCTTCAGATATAGTAAGCACGCTTTTATTAGTTACTTTTAACAACTCTTTCGCATAATTCATTCTTATTTCTATTAGATATTCAACTAGGGACACCCCTTTATATGTCTTAAACATTGTCCCGACTTGCGAATGGGAATAATTAGTCAAAGAGACAATCTCGCTTACTCGCCTAGAAAATACTTCAGGACGTTGGAGATTTGCCAAAAATTCTAATAACCATTTAGGGGTAGTGGTATGTCTTTCAAAATACCTTAATGTATATAAACCTAATATGGCATCTAATAAGGAAGAGGCTAAAAATCTTTCATAATCAAGATTTTCTACTTCCCCAGGTTCAAGTGATTTAGCATTTATTAATCCTGCTAGATAGGTATTAAAAGTCTCGAAATCATTAAACCCTAGTTTTAGTTTCAATATCCTTTCTCCGGATAATATTTGGCTCGCTAATGGAGAAGGCATTTTCTTAATGGCATTTTCTATTTCTTCATTTTCAAAATAGACATCTTGATGTAGGTGTGGGGTCTTTAAAAAAGTAATCCCATGTACATGATTTGGACCAATCAAGAATACATCACCTTTGCTTACTTCATATTCCTTTTCATTAACTAAGTTAATAGAAACCCCGTCAAAAAAGAAAACTAGTTCCCATTTAACATGCCCATGTGGAGGATTTGGGGTTGTATATAGTTTGCTAATTTCATCTTTTTCTGCGCTTAAGCGGACTAGGTTATTTTTATCCATTTTTCTGCCTCTAGTTATTTTACAACATTTGCTCTTCTATATAAAAAGATTATTTTTTAAAGATAAAATGGTGACTTAATGGACAAAGAGTAACAAAAATAACAATTTTTAAATTAAAGATAAAAGAAAGAATGTTTTCCTAATTGATATAATTTTAACTAGCAAGAGAAATATAAATCTTTAGATTTTAGAAGGTGTAATTTTATCGAGAATTCAGGAGATAGCAATGCTAGATAAGTCATTATTCTTTAAACCTCAAAGCCGTTATTCCATGGTTCCTTTTTGGTTTTGGAATGATGAACTAAAAGATGAAGAATTGATTAGACAGCTTAAGGAAATGAAAGATAAAGGTGTCTATGAAGTTATAATCCATGCAAGAAAAGGTTTAACCATTGGCTATTTAAGCGATGAATGGTTTTCTAAGATTAGATTATGTTGTGAAACTGCTAAAGAATTAGGCATGAAGATCTATCTTTATGATGAGAATAATTGGCCTAGTGGATATGCGGATGGAAAAGTAATAGAAAAAGATCTTTCTTTTGCAGCGAAATGCTTAAGTGTAGAAAAGATTTATCCAGTACTAGGCAAGCCTATTGAAGTAGAGGATATTCCAAATAAAGAAATAGTATCTGTAGTAGCAGTTTATCAAGATAAGGAATTTATTGATATTACCGACTACGGGAAAAATGGTAAACCTAGTTGGGTTAGCCCTTCTTTATGTTGGGAAGTTTTTGTCTTTAGGATGGAAGTTGCCTTACATCATCCAGCGTACTCTGATACCCCATATGTTGATTTATTAAATATAGATGCAACGAAAGCATTTATTGAAATTACCCATGAGCAATATAAGAAACATGTAGGTGAATATTATAAAGATGTCATTAAGGGCTTCTTTACTGATGAACCTGGGTTTTATCAAAATTATATCGAGCAGGCTAAAAACATAAATACTATCGCCTGGACCAAGGATTTCCCTTCCAAATTCCTTTGCTTAAAAGGATATGATATTCGTCCATATCTGCCTTCTTTATATCAAAATATGGAGATATCTTCCAAGATTAGGAAAGATTATTATGAAGCCTTAGTTGCTATTTATAGGCATTCTTATTTTGATGAAATAAGGCAATACCTATATAAAGATGGATTGCTTTTAATCGGACATCTACATAGAGAAGAAAAACTAGAATGGCTAGTACAGACCGAAGGGGATTTCTTTGATGTAATAGATGGATTAGATTATTCTGGAATCGATTGCATTGATAGAGCTTTCCCTAGGGTAAGCGAAAAACTAGCTTCTAGCGCAGCTGATTTATTAAATAAGAAACGTTGTCTATCTGAATCTTTAGGTTGCTTTGGATGGGAATTAACTCCAAGCGAGATTAAGCAAAGAATAGATTTACAATATGTAAATGGGATAAATATGTTTATACCCCATGCTTTCTTTTATTCTATAGAAGGATATAGGAAGCAAGAATCTCCTCCATCCTTATTTATCCAAAATCCATATTGGCCATATTTTTCTAAGATATCTAATTATGTATCTAGGCTTTCATATGCATTAAGTGAAGGTAAGCATGATTGCAAAGTAGGGGTTTATTATCCTTCTAGAAAAGCAACTAGGTTATTTAGCCCATTAAATCATTATGAAATAAAAGGAATAGATGAATGCTTAGATAGATTAATCGGTTCTTTGTTAAACAAAGGGATTGATTTTGAACTTATAAATGAAGAATTTATCGAAAAGGGAACCGTTAATAGAAATGGATTAAATATTGATCATAATTATAAGGCCATAATCTTGCCTACTTCTCCTGATATAGATATTCAAGACAAGATAAATGAATTCTCTAAACATGGATTAGCTATTGTTTTAGGCAAGGATAAAGGCAAAGAAGATAAGAAGGTTTTATATAGATATTATGAAGAAGATGAAGTGGCCTCTTATCTAGTTTCTAAATTGGATTTTGACCATTTTAGCGAGGGCGTGTATTCATATTCGAGGAAAGATAAATCTTCTAAATGGACTTTTTATGTTAATAATCTAGATAAAGTTAATTATTTAAATATCAAGCTTAGGAAAGGCATGCAGGTTGATAAATTGGATTTAGAAAATGGATCAAGTAAAGTAATCGCTTCTTCTAAAATTGATAAGGTCATAAAGATAAAACTAGAACCAAAAGAATCAATCTTGCTTTATTTTAGAAAAGGGAAAAAGAAGCCTAGCAAAGAAGATAAATATGAAAAATATCCTTTAAAATTAATAGATGCCTACTTTAACGATGTTAAAGAGAAAGAAATCTGTGCCCATAA
The DNA here is from genome assembly GCA_902464635.1 of uncultured Caryophanales bacterium. Taxonomy (GTDB): domain Bacteria; phylum Bacillota_I; class Bacilli_A; order RFN20; family CAG-826; genus Alloenteromonas. The sequence continues at coordinate 75,009 of CABQKC010000003.1, forward strand.
GAATAATATCCATAATTTTGATGGGAAAGTTACTTTAACATATAGATTTGATTTAGATGAGTTGCCTTCTAAAGTTAAACTAAAACTAGGTGGGGTAAAAGATTTTGCATCCGTCTATTGTAACGATAAATATATCGACACCAGATTATGGGAACCATATGAATTTGATATAACGCCCCCCTTAAAATCAAAAGAAAACATCATTAAGATTGAAATCTATAACGTTAAGGCGAACTCTTTTGAGAGACTAGATTTAGATTGCGGTTTGCTTAACGAGCCATATTTATTAATCAAGAAATAACAAAATGGAAAATTGTATTTATCTAGATATTTCTAGGACTCCAAAAGAAAGGGCGAAAGACCTTTTGTCTAGAATGAGCCTAGAAGAAAAGATAAGCCAGATGAATTGTTCTGGTTGTCTTTATGATTTGGATGATATTTTATCTTCTTTTGAGAAGGGAATAGATAAAGTAAACGGGGAATGGTATTGGTTTAAGTATTATGATCAAGCTAAATTAAAGAAAATGGAAGAAGAATGTGTTAGGCATTCTAGATTCCATATACCTCCTTTTGTAACTTGTGAGAATATCCATGGGGCTGCTCTTCCTTTTACTACTATTTTCCCTACCCCAGGATGTCTAGGTGCATCTTTTGATTTAGATTTAGCGTATAAAGTTTCTAGGATACAGGCTAAAGAAATAAAAGCCCTTGGATTTAATAAAGTATATGCCCCGAATCTAGATTTATTCAGGGAACCTAGATGGGGGAGATGCGAAGAAAATATCAGCGAAGACCCTCTTTTATTATCTTTGATGGCCAAAAATATTGTTAAGGGCATTCAAGATGAGAAAGTAATGACGACCATTAAACATTATATTGGCTATTCTTCTCCTGAATCAGGCCTTAACCTTGCTCCGATGCATATGGGAGAAAGGGAAATCAGGCAATATTACTTGCCTCCCTTTCTAGAAGCAATTAAAGCAGGGGCGATGGGGGTAATGACTTGCTATAACGTAGTTGATGGAGTCCCTGTTACTATTTCACCTTTATGGATGAACAAAGTATTAAGAGAAGAAGCTTCTTTTGATGGAGTCACCATATTAGATTATGGCATGTCAGGAATAATGAAGAATGTCATGGGGATATCTTCAAATTATGTTGAATTAGGCAAAAGGCTATTAGAAGCAAAAGTTGATATGGAGGCATGCGAACCTTTATGTTATAACCTGGACTTCATCGAAAACATAAAAAACGATGAACGTTATTTATCTTTGATAGATGAAGCGGTTTTTAGGATATTGAAGGCTAAATTTGAATTAGGATTATTTGAAAACCCTTCTTTTGATATAGATAAAATAAAAGATAATGTCTTTACCGAAGAAGCGCTTCAGTTGACTTATATTGAAGAAAGCGAAGGGGCTACTTTATTAAAAAATGATGGGGTTTTGCCTTTAAAGAAATCTAGCAAGATATTATTAGTTGGTCCAAATGGCGATATAGCCCAACTTGGTGGGATTACTTATTATGCAGTTTTAGAAGATTATAAATATAAAGACGCAAGTTCAGAAAAGGCGATTACTCCGCTTGAAGCTTTAATAACTAGATTTGGCAAAGATAATGTTAGATTTGTCAAAGGATGCAATTTTTTAACCTATTTTGAAAAAGATGAAGAAAGAATAAAAGAAGATGCTTCTTGGGCTGATGTAATTATTTTCGCGGGAGGAAATAATTCTAGAGGATATTCAGGAGGAGAAAATGGGGGAAAGAATAACCCAATGATGTCATTTGACGCGGTTACTTCTTCTGAAGGATATGATAATGATGATATAGGATTGCTACCTTCCCAAAAGAAATTATTTGATTTTATTAAATCCTTAAATAAAAAGATTATTTTCCTAGTTTATGGAGGAAAACCTCTTAGCCTTGAAAATGAATTAAGTGATTTGGGGGGTCTATTATTTTGCTATGGAGTCGGGAATAGAGGAAATCTAGCAATCGCGGATATATTGCTTGGTAAAATCAATCCTTCTGGCAGATTGCCGTTTTCTATAGCTAGAAATGTGGGCCAATTGCCTTGCTTCTATAACCATTATCTTCCAAAAGGAAATTATTCAAATCCAGGAAGCCTAACTAAACCTGGGCAGGATTATATATTTAACTCACCGATCCCATTGTTCCCATTTGGATTTGGATTATCTTATTCTACATTTAAATATGAATCTTTAGATGTAATTAACAATGATGGAGTTATAGAAGTTAAAGTTAGGATTACTAATTTAGGCCCATTTGATGGGGACCATGTAGTTTTGATTTATGGGAATAATCTTGAACAAGAATATGTCTGCATACAATCTAGGCGTCTTATTGGATTTAAACGCATTCATCTAAAAAATAAAGAGAGTAAGGTCATTGAATTTAGTTTTACTAAAGATGATTTTTATTATATTGGATTAGATATGAAAAAGACTTATCCAAATGGGGAAATTGAAATTGAAGTCGAATCAATTAAGAGGAGGACACATTTATGAATGAAAAAGAGATTTTAGATATAAAAGAAACTAGAAAATATATACATTCACGTTGGAAAGCTGCCGTAAATTATCCTGTCAAAGGTGATAAATATGCTCTTCCATATCCATTTGTACCTCCTTGTATAGATGGGGATTTCCATGTCCTTTTCTATTGGGATACTTTCTATACGAATAGAGGAATGATTGCAGATGGCTATTTTGAATATGCTAAATATAATGTCGACAACCTTATATTCGCATTAGATAAATTGGGTTTTGTTCCTAATGCCTATAGCGAGAATCTAATCAAGTGGTGTTCGCAGCCCCCATATCTTCATTTCATGGTCAAGGATATATATGAAGTAAGCAAAGATAAGAAGTGGCTAGAAAAAGCCTATTACGCCTTAAAGAAAGAATACGAATTCTGGATGAAAGAAAGAATTGCGCCGAATGGCTTAAACCGTCATTTTCATAATAAATTAACCAAGGAAGATTTATGTGGTTATTATGATTATGTCGCGAAAGATAGGCTTGGTTTACCTTTAGATATAGATCCTGATAAAAAAGCCGAATTGGGGGAATGCTACTGCGCCGATGCGGAAGCAGGGCTAGATTTTACCCCACGTTTTCTAGATAAAGGAATATATATTAATCCAGTCGATTTAAATGCCAATCTATATGGCATGGAGCTAGATTTAGCATCTTTATCAAAAATGTTTGAGCCTAATGAAGAAAATAGGTTCCTAGAAGCTGCTAAATCTAGAAAAGAGAAGATGGACAAATACATGTTGAGCGAAGACGGTCTATATTATGATTATGATTTTTCTAGCAACAAGATATTTAGGGAAGATTATTGCTTTAGCGGGCAATTCATGCCATTTATAACTGGATTATCCAAAAATAAAGAGGCGGTTAAGAAATTATTAAGCCGTCTATCTTATCCATATGGAATAGTATCTACCCAAAAAGACGAAAACGAAAAGATAGAATATCAAGCCGCCTATCCTTTCTCTTGGCCTTATGATAATTATTTAGCATACTGGGGATTAAAAGAATTAGATATGGAAGAAGAGGCTAAAGAAGTGGGACTTAGATGGCTAAAAAATCTATCTATGACTTATAAAAACACGGGTAAGCTATGGGAAACTTATGATCCTTTTATCGGGGGAAGGGCCAAAAAGAAAGAATATCCCGCGAATGAGATGATGGGTTGGACAGCAGGGGGATTCTCCTCAATCTGCGAAGATCTAGGTTTTGATTATAAATAAACGATTGTCATATTTAACACTCAAATATTCTTTTTTAATTACCAAAAAAGATAACTTTCATATCCATTAATTTTTCTTTGTTACTTTCAAATAAAAACATTATTTTTGCCTACATATTGGGATTTCTTAGCCATTTATTAACAATAAAAAATTAATTTAAAAAACCATCATAAATAGTTATATTGACAATTTTGAACGTTTATAGATTAAAAAAGAAAAGAAAAAGTAAGCGCTTTCAAATATGTTTTAGTTAGTAATATTTATAGAAAGGGACTTTTCTACATGAAAAAGAAAAACATTTTAAGTCTTACTGTTTTGTCCTCGTTGATGGCAATTGCAGGTTTTTCGTCTTTCAATCGTGTTTCGGCTGATTCCGTAGGTGTTCATGCTGCAGAGACGACCTCAACAACTATGCCAACTGGCTGGGAAGCATCAGGAGTGACTGCTGAAAATACAATCTCTCCTTATAAAGATACGGCTCAAGGCAATTCGATCTTATTAAAAAGGACTGTTGCTGAAGGGGCTTTGATGGCTCGTAGTACATTAACTACAGTCAAACCAAATACTTATTACAACTTCTCTGTTAATGCAAAAACAACTGGTGCTTCACAACTTAAGATTAGAGTTGTTGAATATAAAGATGGTGCATCCGCTTTAAAAGCTACTGAAGTAATTAAAGTTACTACAGTTACTGGTGATTGGTTAAGTCGTCCAGGCATGATTAAAACTACGGCTGATACCAATGGTGTTGTCATTGAAATTGAGGCCACCGGAACTGGTGAAGTATATGCTTCTAAATTATTTGTGCATGAAGGGGTGGCTCCAACTGGAGTTATGACCGGAAGAACGAAATATTTCGAAGGCACCAAAGAAGCTCCGGATTTGGGCTTAAGAAACGAGGATTTTAAAGACCTTACTTTAGACATGCTCTCTACTGAAGCAATTACTGGTTATAGTGCATTGAAATTAGTGCCCGGAAAAGGAATATACCTTAAATTTGATGATTACAAGATTACTGGTAAATACGTGATCCGTTTTAAGTATAGGTTTAAAAACGGTGGCGACACTAATGCAAGGCTCGGCGTTAGGCTTGACGGAGTCGACCCTTCTAAAGTTACAGTAGATAATCCTAATGGTCGTATTTATGAAGGACCTGCCCCAAGCAGCGGTGGTAATAAATATGATTTGTGGAAATCTTATTCTTATGAATTTGCCGCAAAGGCAGGTGTTGCTGAACCTATTTTTGTGGCTATTTACGCAGCCTGGCAGGATACTTCAAAAGATAGCAATAGTTATTATTTAATAGATGACGTTGAAGTTATAGATGAAAAAGGTAATAACCTTGTTGAAAATGGCGATTTCGAACTCAAAGAGGCAGCAACAGTTAATACAATGGGCTATGTTGAATTCACTGGAGCTGATGCTGATTGGGGAGGTGCAAAATTTACAAATATTCCACTTTCTGCTTATCTAAATGATGGTGTAAATAAAACAAGGGCAATTCGCTTGAGTGCAAAAAAAGCTCTTGGCATTTCATTGCCAATTCTTCCAAAAGGCCAATATACGTTATCATTTAATTACAGAACCAATGGTGAACCCTCTATGCCTGTTAGGATGGATGGCTTTGAACTAACTGGAAAACGATTCTTCTACCCTGCAATTTCGATATCAAATTCAGGCGGAGAGTGGACGTCAACCAATTATTCGTTTAAAACTTATGGAAAGAACGATGAAGGCGGAGACGCTAGCTGTGATGTTCAGTATATAGTTTTCAACGCTAATGCACAGGTAGATCTTGATAATATTTCAGTTAAAGATGCCGCGGGAAATGAATTCCTTTATGGAGGCGATTTCGACCCGATTATGGCTGGCGGTGCAAGTTATTTGAACAATACAGGTGCCTATTTATCTTCAAGTGGCGATGTTGTTTATTCGGCAATGAAAAAGATTACAACTGCAGCAGATGAAAGAGAATCTTACATTACTGTAAGTCCATATAGCCTTGGTATAGATACAACTAAGTCAGATGTTCCTTATACGTTGTCATTTGAATATTTGGGAGGATCTGAAAACAATAATGCTACGGTGTCTACTAGAACTGATTGGATATCTGATGGTTCTGCCCGAGCAATGACTTGGACGAAGAAAGTCGCCCCGTTTACGACGAAAGTCTGGGAAGGGGATTGCCCACAGGAATTACGAATCTATGGCAATCATTATGCAATTAACAATTGTTATGTCCGTAATATTTCGGTTAAGGATGTTGATGGCAATGAATACTTCCATCCGTTGTCTAATGGTGCTTCCATATTGCCACAAGGCTCATTTAGAGATGAGGCTGCTGAAGATAAAAAAGCAGTAGATGAATTTGTTGCAGTTTATATAACTGGTCAAGCAGGAGAAGACTATACTGCCATTCCTGAAGCCGACAGGGCTGGAAAGTGCCAAAATAAACTTAAAGCGGCTGAAGGTGCCTTAAGACGTTTAACTGAATCTCAAAAAGATTTATTTAATAACAGTCCAGATTATGAGGCCGCTAGAGATGCCATGGATATGTGGAGAACTGTTTCCTCTAAGACTTCCATTGGAATGTTTGGTGGCAATGCCGCTTCTAATTCTACAACCATACTAGTATGTACCTTACTAGCCGTATCAGCTGTTGCTATTACTAGCTTCGTCCTTATTAGAAAGAAGAAACATAACTAATAGATATTAACTTATTCATCCAAAAGATCCTTTAGGAAACCTAGGGGTCTTTTTTTGTTGAGTACGTTAAGTACGTTATATTTTAAATTTTGTTAAGCACGTTAAATATCTATTTAATCAACTTGCTTGGAAATGAAGTTTTCAAATCTAGGTAGAGTTAAAGAAATTGTTCCTAAAGAAGTTGAAGCGATAAGCCCTCTTTTAATTAGCCTATCTCTATAGACATATATTGAATTTTCATTATAAGGAACTTCTTCTAGGATTTCTTTTGTTGTAATTGATTCATTCTTGAAACATTTAAGGAATATTCTTTCGTTTTTTGGCAAATTAGACCATATCTTGTCATAAACATATATTGATAGGTGTTGATCTAATTCGTTATATATCTTGCTTATATCTTTATATTTAAAGAAGAGGTATCCTACGACCTGGTAAGCAAATGCATAACCTTTTGTAAGGCTAGCTAAAGAATCGATTGTTTCAGAACTTTCACTTTTAAATATGGATGAATATTCTTCTTTTATTAACTCTTTATCTAATGGGTTTAATTCAATCTTTGGGGCCCTATATAAGAATGTTAGATTCTTATGGTTTTGCAACGAGTTTACATTTTCATACAAACCAGTCATCAAAGCAAAAACAGGATAGTTGTTTCTTAATAAACTTTGAAAATCATGGGCAAAAGAACGCATGTGAGCATTATTGCTTGCTTCATCAATTGTTATAAGTACTTTCTTATTGTGCTTTTTTAATACATCGAGCATTTTATCTAGAATCGTTTTAATATTCGATACAGGTGTTTTCCCTTCTATAGAAAATCCAAACCCATGGAAGGAGAATGAAAAAGAAGTGGAGAGGAACAAGTGCTTTACATTTGCATTTTCATAAATTCCTGATGCGATTTGTTCTAATATCTCTCTATTAGGATTAACGTCTATAACAATCCACTCTTTTTTCTTTTCCATTATTTGAGAGATATTGGTCAATAGAACAGTTTTACCTGAAGCGTTAATTCCAGTAATGAAATAAACGTGGGACAAAGGAAAAGTCCCACAAATATCATTGCATATCTTACTAGTATCTTTTTCCCTATTTATGTAACTAGGGGGTATTTTACCGAAGGCTAAAGTAAATATATTTTCCATTGGTTTTACTTTCATCCTTCATTATAGCTCTTAGTAAGGCTACATGGCTTAACTTGTTTTTAAAACCATCGCAGGACGTGGACAATGTTTTTTTGTAAGTACGTCACCTGAATTCAATAATCTCCCATCAGAATCAACGAATCTCAACATTCTTGCAAAAGCATCGTAATCAGAGGGGGAACGTGTCCAATATGTACCGTACCCATAAGACCAAGCTTGCACGGTTGTGTGATATAAAGCACCTCTAGCTTTAGCAAAGTCAGTTGGCTTGCATCTTCTTGCTATCGCCTCAGTAGTAGCTGTATCAGGGAAACCGTAATTTATGTTTTTATAATCTTTGTAGCTTAATAAGAATACTTTGTCATTAGTATCCCCGCAGGCTAATCTATCATCTTTTAGACCTGCAGAATCGCGCGAATTATCAACAAGGGTTTCTTTTATATAGGAGTTATTTAAGTTAAAAGCAGTGTTATAGAAATCATTAATTAACCATTTACGAATATCGCTATGTTGATAATTATTTGGATATACATTAAACCCATCGACTTTTCTAGTTTCGTTGGACCCATGGTATTCTTTCGCATCAAGAAGAGATGAAGTTATTACTGTTCTTTCTCCTGTAGTAGTTTGTATTATATCCCAGCTAATAGGCTCACATTTAAACCAATAAGACTTTCCCTCTTCTATTGGATTCCCATTTGAGAATGTATAGTTATTTGAACAAGGGAATGCGACTATTTTTGTATAGTATTGCTTATTAAATAGATACCAATTATTAGGTCCAGTTTCAGTAAGGCTATCTAATTTGGATATAAGTCCTTCATTATTTACATAACTTTGAGGATATAATCCATAAGTTAATTTGCTGGTGTCAGTAGAAATAACTGGCTTCATTGCAAAATTCTTTAATTGTTCAGCATTTATCTCTGCTTGGGTTAAAAATCTAGCCTGCAAATTAACATCAGCAGCAGGCATTATGAATGTATATGTTGCTTCTTCACTTTCTAAAGTAAGCCCATCACGGTACCAACCATAAAATAAGTATCCTTCATAAGGAGTTGCTCTTATTGTTGTTTCTTCATCGGTAAGTCCATTTCCAGAAACAATACTAGTAGCCCCTCTTTCTGCATCCATAGAAAATACACTTAAGGCATTTCTATTGGCTTTCCATTTTGCAATTAAAGTGACGTTATCTGCTATTTTCCAGATACGGTTACTATAGATTCTAGTTTCCTCGTAATACCAACCTTCAAAGGTATATCCTTCTTTTACTGGATCTGGGAAGTTGGCGGAGAGACCAAATCTGACATCAAAGTTAGCTTGGCTAACTTCTCCTCCATTTGGATCTAGAGTTACTTTATATTCATTAGCTTTCCATTTTGCAACGAAAGTTTGGTTTTTATCTGCATTCCAAATACCTTCATTTTCTATAAGCTTATTGTCTTTATACCAGCCAACAAAGCTATATCCAGTTTTAGAAGGAATAGGTAATGTATATGACGTATTGAATTTTATTTGGTATTCAGTTTGTTCTAGATCTCCTCCATCTGTATTTAGAGTCAAAGTATAGGTATTCCCATCGTTCCACTTGGCTACTAAAGTTACATTAGAAGCAATATTCCATATGCCTTCAATTTCAATTTTTTCTTCTCCGTTATACCAACCTATAAATCCGAATCCATATTTAGTAGGTTCAGGCAAAGTATATGGAGAACCAAATTTGACAGTACGACTCTCTGATAATAATTCTCCTCCATTTGGATCAAAAGTTACGACATATCCATTCCCGTCATTCCATTTTGCATTTAAAACAAGATCGCCTGTAGTCCCCTCCGTAATTGAATCAACTTTTAAGTTAGTTTCATCATCAAACCATCCTTCGAATCCATATCCGGTTTTGGTGGCGGGATATAAAGTTATATTGTCTTCAAAATTATATGAAGTAGGGTTGCTTTCGTGATTAACCCCTCCATTTAAATTATAGGTAATATTGAATTGGAGTTTTTCTTGTTTATAAGTCGCGGTATAGACCTCGTCTTTAATAACTTCGCTAATAGATGGGTCCCATCCATTAAATGTATAGGAATATCTATCATCATTAGGCTTAGTAGGGGCAGCCCCATCATAACTAGGGGTATCGCCTTTTTTCACATTTTCATCAACTTCAAGAATTGTTCCATCATGATTCTTCCAAGTAATCGTGTATGTCTCTTCTAGAATTGAAGTAGTTGTACTTGATTCTTTGCTTGATTCAGTTGATTCCTCGCTAGATGTAACTTTGGTTGATGTTTCCTTAGATGATTCTTCATTAGAAGAAGTTGTTGGTGAAGGTTTATTACAGCTAATGACTAGTAGAGATAATAAAGCCAGTAAGGGCATTGCCTTATAATTTAATCTATCTTGTCTCATATTCTCTCCTTAAAAATAGGGATTTAACATTTACCTGAATCTATATTCTTATAGAAGTTTTTTGTCTCTATTTTTTCAATAACAACGGAGATCGAGGCACTTGTCTATTTTCTTATATCATAGGAAAAGAAAACGAAAAAGGTACTTTTAGGTAGCAAAAACAAAACCCTAGAAGTTATCGAAATAATATTTTTAAAGAATTATAAGTGTTGAAGAAGTGGATGTGATTTAAGAAGTATTATCTTTAAGTGTTCACTAGGAAAATCGATATCATGTTTACCAATGCTCACCCGAGCTGGCTTTATTGCTTTCTATTTTTGGTTTTTATTCGAAGTTATGTATTTTATTTTTTTTGATTTAGAAGAAGAAGTAGCTTCTAAGGCACCAGATTCCAAAAGTGGTTTTAATATTTTAATCGTGAAGTAGCTTCTACTTTTGACCCCAACATAATTTTGAATTTCATCTCTAGAACGTGCCATATTATTGCAATACGACAATATTGTATCGTCGTATTTGCTTGCTTTTGTTACCGCATTTTTATTCTCACCAAGTAAATCATATAGTGTGATTAAGAAGTAATCGTGCTGATCGTTTAAAACTGGTTCTTTAAAATTTAACGCTTTATAAATTTTGTATATTTTTCTAAGTCCGCTGCCACTTCTTTCCATTAATCCTGTAGCTTCAAAACAAGCACAAATAACTTTGTTTCTTCTAACTGAGGGTATTGTATCTAGACTATATTCAGAAGGTTTTTTTGAAAGCAACCACTTGCCTGGTGAAGTGATTACAAGTCTATCTTTGAAAATGTCTATATCTATCTGTGTACCCTCGATTGAGTAATCCCTGTGGGCTAGAGCATTAATTACCGCTTCTCTTAAGGCATCTTCGGGATATGAAAGTGTATCAAGTCTTGATCCATCGCTTTGCTTAATATAGCCGCTTCTGCTGTTTCTTTTGACGAAGGCCATTATGTTTGTAAACACATCGCATAGGCAGCCTTTGAACTCTTTTTTATCGATGACCTCGTCATCTCCTTTATCGTATCCATTCCAAAGTCTGCATACAGTAAGCGTTTCATCGCTACTATAATTATCAGAGAACATTTTTAGACCTTCCGTTACTCTTTCGTCTTCGCCTATTATTTCTTCGTTTATGAGCAATTTTTCGGTTGGCTTTTCTCCGTCTTTCCTATATAGGGTAGCTAGGTGCATGAACTTTGAGTAATTTTTTACTTCATATTGTTCGTTTAGGAATTGCTTGTCCATGCCGTATTTTCTTTTGCCCATTGAAAGGATTTGACTAATTGTTGCAGGAATGGTGGAACCATCCTCTCGCAAGTAAACTTTTTCATTGAAATCGCCAGATTTGAATATAACCATTTCATTTACATAACCGGTCCAAATGGAAAGAATATATTTTCCTTCTTTACATGGAAAAACAGAAAATGTTACTTGGACATGGGGGAAAATATATCTATTTATTGTTTTAAGAACAAGGAGTTTTGTTTTATCTACTTCATCTTTGCTTATTCCAACGATGTTTCCGTCGTTAGAAACGCCGACAAATATGTATCCTCCATAAGTATTAGCATAGCCTACTAATGTTTTTGCCCATTTTTCAATCTTATCGACGCTTGTTTCTAAATGAAGCTTGTATTCATATTCCCTATTTTCGAAAAGGTCTGTGCCAATAAGTTTTTCTATTTCATCCATATTTCTTCCTCCACACACTGTATTTTACATCATGTTCACTTAAAAAAACAACATCATGTTCACTTGAAAAATCGATATCATGTTCACTAATGTTCACTAGTGCTCACTGAACATTAATTTAAGACCTTTAAAGCATGATAAAAACCACTTTCATAATGATTAAAGAAGCGTTGTGGTGCGCAAGAAATGTGAAGATCGAGTCTTTGCTCACCAGTTTGTCTTTTTCGCCATATAAGACACATGTTTTCTCATTCCGATTATCTCCTAACTCACTGAATGAATTAGCAATTACATAAATAGGTTTTTGAGATTTCAAATGATATCGAAGAGATATAGTCGAATCCAAACTATAGAAAGATACCGGTTTTTGAATTTATAATGTGCAAAAAATGCACGTTGCTTTTTTCGTCCAATTCTTTTTCAACGAAAAAGTGTTTTATGTGTCTTGAAATTACGCTTCTATCTCTATCAAGCATTAATGACATTTGTTCTTTTGAAAGCTAAACCTAGTGAAGAAGAATTATTATGATTGCGTTTGCAGTAGGGCGAGTAAACACTTTTGGGATACTGGTATTTAGGATTGATAGCATCCATACCGAAGGAATGAATTCAAAAATGGATACCCAATTTTAAGCTTTGCTTCAGAAAATATTAAAACCATGAAAAACGAAAAAAGCTAAGAGTCACCAACAATCTCTTAGCTAGTATTTTATAGGGATGAACCAATGGATCTCTAGCAAACAGTTTAACTGTAAGAGTTTTTGCGAGGTCGAATTTTCCGCCTCAATGGTTAACCATCGGTTCATCATCATTATAATAATGTCTATAAAAAAGAAAAACCAAGAAGATTGTTGTTCCCCTTGGTTTTATCATATGAAAAGAGCTGTTAAGATTTTCCGTTTCTTAACAGCCAATTTGATGTATTTAAGTGGATTTAAGATATTAAAATAATACCGTTTTAAAAGTCAATTTCTCAACTCTGCATATGACAAAATACCACGATTCGAACTTTTTGCTGTTTTATCTTTTTTCCTTAACCACACTTATTTCATACCAATTAACTGTCACACTTTCAGGCTTAAAAACAGACCAAGGGGTTCTTGTTTCTTGATGGGTAAAAGAAAAACCGCATTTTTCAATTACTCTATTGCTGGCAATATTATCTGTTTTTGCTTCTATCAATAGTTTTTTAAAACCAATTCTAAATAAGTGCTTTATAAATGCCTGACAAGCTTCTGTCATATACCCATTATTCCAATAAGACCTAGAAAGACAATAACCGATTTCTGGGTTCCCATCAATAAAATTAACGATGTCAATTGAGCCAATTAATTCTTCGCTGTTTTTTAGTGTTATCGCATATCTAATTGTGTCTGGATTATCGTATTCCTTAATCCAATTGTTAAGAATTGCCTGTGTAACTCGAATGTTTTCATGAGGATTCCATGTCATATATTTAGTTACTTCTGGGTCATTACACCAACCATTAAACATATCTTGGGCATCACTTTCTTTAAATTTCCTCAAAATTAAATGCTCAGTTTTAATCACACTATTACTAACAAAATCTATGTCGACTTCCAATATGGTTAATATTTTTACTAGAGTGTCCAAACGTGGATTTAATTTATGATTTTCAATTCTCGCAACAGCAGATTGTGGCAGGCCACATCTATTAGCTAATTTTGTTTGAGAAATACCGATTTCTTTTCTTCTTTTTACGATTAGATTTATTACTTTTTGTGTAAATATTTCATTTTTCACTTCCATCTTATTTTTCCTCAATGAGTTTCTTTAATTCTTCCTTAGATGGAAGTATGGTTTCATATTTGCTAGCAAAAATTTGGTCATTATCTTTTGGAAGAGTCATTTCGATAATAGCATCACTCTTTTCTTTGCATAGTAAAATGCCAATAGTTTTGTTCTCATCAGGGAGTTTTACATAACGATCAAAATAGTTGACATACATTTGCATCTGACCAATATCTTGATGCTTTAATTTTCCGATTTTTAAATCTATAACCACAAAACACCTCAACAGGCGATTATAAAAAACCAAATCCGCAAAGAAGTGTTGGTCATCAAATGTTAACCTCATTTGTCTTTGTACAAAGGTAAATCCTTTGCCTAATTCCAACAAAAAATATTGCAGTTTATTTATAATTCTTGTTTCTAGATCTTTTTCAGAATATCTATCATCTTCTCTTAAATTTAAGAATTCCAAGACGTAAGGGTCCTTAATTGCATCCAGTGGTTTTTCGATGATTTGCCCTTTTTGAGATAATTCGAGAACTTTTTGTTTATCACGCGATAAAGCCAATCTTTCATAAAGGGCGGAATCGAATTGGCGGGCAAGTTCCCTTTTGCTCCAATTGTTCTTGTAGGCTTCTATCTCGTAAAAATGTCTTTCATCAGGATTTCTTATCCTCATCAATTGAATGTACGAAGTCCATCCCAAAAAGAACCGCTTGCCATCACTTGTTGTTGGCAGGCTCTTCAATTCGCTAACCAGTGGTTGTCCAATTTGATCCGCAGAATAAACCAAATAAAACTGCCTTATCATTTTGAGGTTGGACACGGAATAGCCTTTGCCAAACTCTTTTGTCAAAGCGGTCGAAAGCTGTTTCAACACTTCTTTGCCATATTCTGCTCGATTTTCACCTTTTTGCTCTTGTTCAACAATTCTTCTGCCAATTTCATAATATGTATAAACCATAGCAATATTGATTGCTGCCTTAACTCGTTCCTTAGCGGAAGTTAACAAGTTTTTTATTTCGTTGATAAAATTAACATCAATAATATCAGACATAAATAGTTCTCCTTAGCTCAATAACATTATATCATTTTTGCTCTTTATTAGCAACGATAGATCGCAAAAAATAAAAAACGAGATAACTCTATCTCGTAATTTGATTAGTGGTGCCCGAGGCCGGACTCGAACCGGCACGTCCTCATCAGACAGTGGATTTTGAGTCCACCGCGTCTACCATTCCACCACACGGGCGCATGGATTATTATAATGAATTCTATTGGAATTGCTATAAGAAATTTAGTAGTAGTGGGATACCCTATATTAAATCGATTCCACTTCGATTCTAATAATGTTTATTTCCTTATTGCCTTTTATACAAACCCCAATCCTATAATCACCATATTTAATGGATTTAGAAGAAAATGATTCACCCATGTAGTTAAATAACCCATCAGTAGATGGTATTTCTTTTATTTTTCCTTTTAATCCGGTCCCTATGCATTTACCTAGACTTTCCTTTAATACCCACCTAGAAAAGAACTGTTCTTTAGTTTTTATTTCTTTTACATCTGATGGAGAAAAAGAATAATCGATTAGACTAGGATTTATATCTTTTATCTTTTCTATATCAATACCTATATGTGAATCAGAAGTGGTCAGAATTACATATTCATTTGAATGCGACAAAGAGAATTCAATGTTATCTTTATAAGGCTTTCCAGAATCTAGATATTTAATAGATAGGGGACCCGTGTATTTATTAATTAGGTAAGAACCCCCAATTGAAAGAAGATAATCATTACGTTTTATATATCTATTCGCTTTGATAATCCTTTCTTTATCGATGACATCTAAAATCAATTCTTCGTTGGCTTCTATTTCTTTAGTCGATAATAAATGCAAGGTTATATCCATTTAAATAAGTCCTTAACTGCCTTGCTATATTAGCATATTAATAAATTAATAAGCATTGATATTGACAATAATTATTCTTTTATTATTCTTTTCCCGTTAAAAAGAAAGGATTTTATTTCACATCTTTGACAGTTTTATTTTAATTCCATCAAAAAAAGTTCGATTGTTTCGAA
>CABQKC010000004.1 GCA_902464635.1 uncultured Caryophanales bacterium
AACAAGACCCTCGAACGTGGACGTGTTTGTTGGTATAATGTCCATGGAAGTTCCTCCTTTGTGTTGTGGTCAAAAAACATTATAGATGAACTTCCATTTTTTTGTTACCTACATTCATGAAACGCAATCGAATGTTTTTCATTGATTGAAAATCAATCCCTTCTTCTATATAATACTAAAGCCTTGTTTGAAGGAAACTTGGCGCACATACTTCTATGGTCACATAGACCCAACTAAGGTGACCCGAAGACCGAAATTAGGAGGTGCTTAATCAATGGAAAAGTATGAAATCATGTACATCCTTTCTGCAAATCTAGACGATGCTGCTAGAAAGGCTGAAATCGAAAAGCTCCATGGCATCCTAGCTGCTAGCAAAGCTAATGTTACCGATGTCAAAGAATGGGGACTTCGTGATTTTGCCTATCCGATCAAAAAGCAAACCAAAGGTTATTATGTAGTAATTAAAGTTGCTGCTAATTCCGAAGGCTTAAAGGAATTTGATCGTTTGGCAAGACTTGATAATCAAGTCATCCGTTTCCTTATCACAATCGATAAGGAATAACCAAATCGCTTAGGAGGACTTTAAATGGTTAACAATGTCGTATTAGTTGGTCGCTTGACTCGTGACCCTGAACTTCGCAGAACTACTTCTGGACTTAGCGTGGCTTCCTTCACCATTGCTGTTGATGATTCTAGAAAAGGACCTAACGGAGAAAAAGTTACAGTCTTTATGCCTGTTTCTATCTTTGGAAAGAGCGCTGACACTGTCGTAAAATTCACTAGAAAAGGTAATTTAGTTGGAGTTATCGGAAGATTAACACAACGTAAATACACTAGACGCAGTGACAATGTAGAAGTTACTTCAACTGAAGTTATTGCTACAAATATTGAATTCATGGAACCAAAATCTAGCAATGCTGCTAATGATTCTGGCTACTATTCGGACCCTAATACCGATTCGTCTCCAGCCTCTATAGCTCAACCACAAGAAAGCAAAGACACAGATTCCATCGATATCATCGATGACGATCTCCCGTTTTAATTTCTAGAAAGGATTAATTATGGCTTTTAAGAAAATTCGCTCCCGCCGTAAGGTTTGCTATTTCAAAAAGAATAAGATTGACCATATCGACTACAAGAATGTCGAATTGCTTCAAAGATTTATCTCTGCTGATGGCAAAATCACCCCACGTGCTATAACTGGAACCAGTGCTAAATATCAACGTCAATTAGCCGTTGCTATTAAGAACGCTCGTTTCATGGGATTATTACCAGAAGTTAAGTAATCTGGTAAAAGCTGTGTCAGGACGAGAGTGATTCTCCTCGTTCATACGAAGACCGTTCTCCCCAAAACCAAAACACGAAGCAGCAAATCCACAAGACCGTCCCGCGTGGGCGGTTTTTTCGTCGTCGGCCGTCCCTTGCTCTGAAACTGTCTAAAACCATTGACGTCGAAGCGTTTTATATACTTGCATATAACTCGTTCTGGCTAGCCCAGGTCGTCCCACGTCGCGCGGCATCGATTCGAGTGAGCGAAATTGGCTGCTGTCGAAATCGTATCCCAAGGGTCGAATATGGGCTTCTTAGAGAGGTTAAGTCGGCTTCCCCTGACCGCAAAGCGCAATAGCCCTTGGAAACATGCTCTTTTTTAGACAACTGACTTTACTATAAGAATTCACGGTTTGACTTCAGCTCATCTGCGATTAATATCGGTGTTCCGACGACGAGCAAAGAAGGAATCATTTATTGAGGTCTCTGGTATTGTATGCGTATTTTGAACCCAAAAACTTTTCGCTGTTATTGGGGTATTTTTGAGGACCCTCTGTATCTGCCAAATCCCGGCAATCCTTGCACATGCATCGCATTTTAACGATTTTGTATAACTATCAAGAAGTTGACAGATAAACAAATATAACATATTATAACTATCAAGAAGTTGACACTTATAAATTTGAATTTTATACTAAATTTATGAGCATCACAAATTTTTCTTCTTTACCATCGACCAAACTAGAATTGGCAAATCGATTCAAAGCCTATCGTTTGTCTTTTAACTATTCACGTTCGTATATTGCTCAAAAAAGTGGAGTTTCGGTCGGTACGATTCGTTCCTTTGAACAAACAGGAACGATTTCGTTAGATAATCTAATTAAAATTCTAAGAACCTTGTCTTTGGCAGGGAATTTTGAATTTTTAATCCCTAATCTCGGGGTCAATTCCGTTGACTTACATCGTCTGGGGCATTCAAAGCAAAGAGCAAGACCAAAAAAGAAAAACAATGAAATTCCGTGGGGAGATGAAAAATGATAGCAAAAGTGCTTTTATGGGGGACAGTGGTTGGTTATTTATCAAATGACGATGAAAATAACGTTTATTTTTCTTATGATGAATCGTTCGTGAAGCGCGGAGTGGAAATTTCACCCATCATGATGCCTCTCCGAACCGCGGCCTATTCTTTTCCAAATTTAATTAGCGATACTTTTCGAGGGCTCCCCGGTCTTTTTGCCGATTCTTTGCCTGACCGATTTGGCCGAAAGGTCATTAACGAGTACCTGATATCCATTGGAAGGGACAAGAATTCCTTGTCTCCCATTGAGGAACTTCTTTATATCGGCTGTCGTGGGATGGGGGCTTTGGAATACCAGCCCGTCTTAGACGGAACTTTGAACGAGCCAAATGAAATTCGTGTCCGAGATATTGCCGATGCAGCAAAGGAAGTGCTTAAAAGACGTTCGAATTCTGCCTTAAAGCCAGAATTAGGTAAATTAAGAGACCTTATTAAAGTAGGAAGCTCCGCCGGAGGAGCAAAAGCGAAAGCAGTTGTTGCTTATAACGAAAAAACGGGCGTTTATCGGTCGGGTCAAATGGATGTAGGCCCTGGGTTTTCTTATTGGATCATCAAATTTGATAAAGTCGACCAAGAAAGTCTCAATTCCTTTTACGATTCCTACCAAACGCGCGAAGAATATGCCTATTACTTAATGGCCAAGGCTGCGGGTATAAAAATGAATGAATCTCGCCTTCTTAAAGAAGAGGGGAATTATCACTTTATGACGAAGCGATTTGATCGGTACGTCGATTCTAATGGCAAGATGCAAAAGATTCATATGCAAACCGCATGTGGACTTGGCCATATTGATTATGCTGTGAAACACAATATTTCTTACTCGATAATTTTTAATATCATTGATGATCTTGGTGCGGATTTTGAAGATAAATATGAATTGTTCCGCCGCATGATTTTTAATGTCGTGACGAGTAATTATGATGACCACGCCAAGAATTTTTCTTTCTTGATGGATCGGCAGGGTAAATGGTCTTTGTCTCCTGCCTATGATTTAACGTACAGCATCGATCCTAATAGCAATTACATCAACAACCATCAATGTCTTATTAACGGTAAATCCGACAATATTACCGCGGAAGATTGCTTTGCTGTAGGGTTTGAGGCAGGCCTAACGAAGCCTAAGATGCAACGCATCGTTGAAGAGGTGTGCGAAGCGGCAAAACAATGGGTTTGTTTCGCAGAACAATCCGATATTCCGGAATCAAAATCACGAGAGGATTTTGCAAATTTCCATTTTATATTTTGAGGATGCAAGGGACTACACGGGCGATTTTCGTCAACATTTGAGAGTTTCGAAAGTAATGCCCCCCGTTTTTGCAACAAATAACGAGAGAATCTTTCCCTAAAAGCCATTGAAGAAAACTGCTATTACAGTAGCAAACGGAAGAACAAGCATTACTTTTTAAAACTTATTACTAACAACAAATGGAAATCGCAAAACGCCTCGTTGCGATTCGAAAGAACAGGAAGATATCCCAAAAATATCTTTACGTTCTTTCTGATGTTCCGTATGCCACGAAAAGGAAATTTGAAAATACGGAGGATATCTCTTTTGCTTCTTTCATCAAAATTGCAATGATTCATCGACTCTATTAAGACTTAGATCGCTTATTTGAGGTTCGCAAAGAATATACGTCCATCGAGGAAGTCCTGCGCGATCAATAAGGTCAAAGAGTGTAGGGACTATACTGCTCACTACACTATTCTAATTTGGATGGAATATGGACCCCGGCAAACGGTCTGGCTACCGGGCACATCATCGACGGGAAGTATGCCGAAAAGCAGGCATCGGAAAAGAAGAGGATGTGTCAGGGCTAAATAAAAAAGTCTTAATTGACATACAATAAGCAAGTATTAGTCATTGCTACTTGGGATATTTTTCTAAAAAAGAAAAAGAGCCCCTATAAACTATGCTCTCTAAGTGTTTGGTGAGTCTCCATTCTTCAAGGGTATTATAGCAATTGCTGAACGGGATACATAATGTAATCGACTTTCAAACTGAACTATTTTAAATAATCAAACATTCATTTATGCATTGCCGTGTTATCTAGCTCTTTTTAGCTTCTTCACGTGGTCTCTATTCTAGGAGAAAACTTTAATATATAAGTCGAAAATAAATAGCAAAAACACGTTGTAAAAAGAACAACTATTTGATATAATAATTGTGACAAAGACAAGTCGTTAAAGCTCGGAACGGAGACCTCACTAATCTGAACACAGAAAGTGAGGTGATAACATGAATGACTTTCTAAATGAGGCCTTAAAGCTTCTTAGAATTGCCTTATTATGTCTCCTTTTATCACTGATAGCGCTGCTTTTCAAATAAAAAGAGCCTACATCTACTACTCCTTATAAGTGTTTGGTGAGGCTCCGTTCTTCAAGGATATTATAGCATGTTTCTTAAGAAAGTGAATGTTTATGTCAAAAGATATCATTGGTCCTAAAATTAAAGAATTTAGAAAAAAGAGAAAATTAACTCAAGATGACTTGGCTTCTTCATTAGGTTATTCAGGGAAATCAGTTATTTCTCATATCGAAAAGGGCGATGCTGATATGACCTATGAAAAGATATTGCTTCTTTTAAGGACATATATGGCTGACGCTAATGAATTATTCGATTTAGAAAGTACTGACAAACAAATTGAGGAATGGAAATTTCAGCAAAGAAAAAGCAGGAGTGTATTAGTCTATATTCATTCCTTTAACGATTGTAGCAAGG
Organism: uncultured Caryophanales bacterium; assembly: GCA_902464635.1. GTDB lineage: Bacteria > Bacillota_I > Bacilli_A > RFN20 > CAG-826 > Alloenteromonas. The sequence continues at coordinate 5,067 of CABQKC010000004.1, forward strand.
CAAAGGAGGAATTTTGCTACTTAGCCAAGGATTATGATTTGGTAGATTTGATTTTTGAAAACATTAAACCATGGGAAGCAAAAGACTATATCAGAGAGAATTTTTCAAAGCTTACTGCAAGTTATAAAGAAGTAGTAGTTGTTGCAATTTCTATTGGGGCGTTTTTCGTATATGAATATCTAGCCGATTTTAATATTAAGCAAGCTTTCTTTGTTTCTCCAATAGTGAGCATGTTTCAATTAATTCTCGGCATTAAAATGTCTACTGATTCCTATCTAGAATCATTAAAAGAAGAGAAAATACTTTATATAGATAATAAAAACGAGATTCCAGATGACTTCTATAAATCTTTAGATCGTGAAGGAAATAAGTGGAAAGCTCCTACTGAGATTCTTTATGGAGAGAAGGATAAAATTGTTTACATAGAAAATATAGCGGAATTCCTTGCTAATCATCCTAATTCTAGACTAACCATAAAGAAAGAAACCGGCCACAATTTTGTTACGAAAGAAGATAAAGATTTTATCAGGAAATGGATTCTTAAATCCTTAGGTTAAATCAATAATAAAAGACCACGTCTTCATTGAACGGGCGTGGTCTTTACTTAAATATAGAAGATTATTGCTTTATATAAGTAACAGTTCTGCAATCGTCTCTCATATTAGCAGTAAATGTATTCTCGTCTTTGAAAGTGAGTGTATAAGTTTCTTCGGAACTTGAATCGGTTAATGTTACTGATGCTGGGTAATTACTTATATCAACATCCAAATCGGAATAAACTGGATATCCCCCAACTGTATAATCTGTTTTCATTCCTTCTTTGAAAGTAAATACGTGTTCTTCTTCGGATTCAGTACAAATTCCCTTGAAGGTTTTTCCTTGTAATGGGTTATTGGCAAATGAAGTAAATGTTAATAATACGGTCCCATTTTCTAATCTAAATTTCCATTTACCAGCATTAACTCCAGTGGTTTGGAGAGTCATTTGATGTTCTTCTCCCCATTCATCAGTTAATGTAATAGTGGCTTCATCATAATTAGTTATGGTGTATTTAGTAATAGTTCCACCATCATTACAAGCAACAGTCTTGTCTTTATTGACATTGATAACTACATTGCAATCGACGTCATCAGAAGAATATGTTCCTTTGAACACCCCATAATATTCAAAAACATAAGGAGTGTAATCCAATAAGAATGTTTCGTCTTCATATCTAATGGACCATTGTCCTGTTGTTTTTAAAGAGAGTTTATATGTTTCACCGGCGTCGTCAGTTAAGATGATAACGGTGTCGCTTTGCTTTTCACTAGAAACAATATTAGCAGTGGTATAACCTGTTCCTGATATTGTTCCTTTCCCGTTTTCCCCCAATTTTATAGTTAACGTTCCATCGCTAAAAGTTCCGGCAAATTCAAAGGCAGTTTGTTCTACATATTCATTTCCATCAAGCCAGAAACGCCACGTTTTTTCATTATGATCATCGGTTGCTTCAATATAGGAATATGTATTTCCGTCTGCCATGGTTTCATTTTGATGGATTGAGCCATTATAGAAACATACTTCGCTACCTTCGACTATATATGGATTGAAATATAGGTTTTCAAGTGTTCCAGGAGTCCAACTATCAGATGTTCCAACTATTTCCATAGCGGATTTATCGCCATTAAACGTATACATGCCCTTGCCATCTAGGACAATTGTAATTTCAGTTTCGACTCCATCCTTAACATATTTCCCAATATAAGTACCTTCTGTTCCGTCGGTAGTAGAAGGGGTGTCGATTGTATTAACAACTAAATTATCATGTTTACCAAAGGTGTATTTAAGTTGGTAGTTTTTAGAATAGGAACTAATTTTGTTCCAACTGACATTAGTAACATTAAAAGACATGACGTCGAACTTGTATCCAGTAAAGGTTTTATTCGCTTCTAAAACAGGTTCAATTGTAACAATATCACCATAATGGTATACGTCTTTTGCTCCTATGACTACTTTAACTGCTGCCGGAAGTGTATATACTTCTTTTTCCCATTTTGGAGTCAAAGTTAAATCATCAAAAACTGCGGTGTGGTTAAACCATTGGCCATCGTTAACGGTATCTCCTGTAAACCATCCTTTGAAGACATATCCAGGCTTTAACGGAATAGGCAAAACAATTGTATCCCCATAATTTACAGTTAATGAAGCTGGTGTGTCTTTTGGTAAATATTCATCTTCTCCTAAAGAAAAAGTAACTACATGGGTCTCACCAAAATGGGGAGAATCCTGTCCGTCCTTACCATCAACGCCGTTTTTTCCGTCTGCTCCATTAGCTCCGTTAGTTCCATCTTTTCCATCTTTGCCATCAGCGCCATTAGAACCATCTTTCCCGTTGGTTATGGTAAATGTAGATGTGCTTCCGTCGGTATAGGTAACTGTATAGGTATCAATGTTGCCATTAGAAGAAGTCAAGGTAATGCTTTTTATTCCGACTCCATCCTTCCCGTCTTTTCCATCAACGCCATCTTTTCCATCTTTTCCATCTTGACCTTTGATAGAAGCAAGCCATTCTTCATAAGTTCCGCTAAAAATACCTTCCTCTACGGCTTTTTGATAGATTTGGTATTGGGTTTCGCTAGGCGTAGTTGAAACCATAGAGCTAGTCTCTCCGCATCCTCCACATAGAAGCGAAACTGATAATAACGACATCAACAACAAACTTTTCCTTTTCATTTTCCTTTTCCTCCTTATTCCATAAATGGAAGTACTGATATAGAAATTGTTTGATTCACATAGAATGTAATGTATTTTCCATCCGTTCCCTTGTAACGTAAGGCGTAATTTAAGGTGATGACCATTCCGTTAGATCCGGATACATTAATTGATACATTTCCGGGATTTACATCTTCTTTTTGATGGCCTTCATAAACCCCAAGGACATTTTCAAAGAAGGATTCCCTATTTTCTTCTTTTAAGATGAAATCTCCGCTAGAATCACATCTAAAGTCGCTTTGCTTTATTTGATTGATATCAATGTTAGGTAAATCCATTACCTTGATTTTGTTTATATTGCCTTCAACATCAATATCAGCATATAAACTACCGTCTTCACCGAGGTAGTAGGCTTCGTTTTCCTTGTTGACTAATGTTGGGTTTTTACCGTCTATATTAGTAAGTTTACAAATTGATCTCTTGCTGAAATAAGATACTTGGGTCTCGATTTTGGTGTGGTAATTGTATTTATTTAATTCCTTAACCGTATCATCTAAGGTAGTAACCTTGAAATTGGCAGGATCGAAATTTGGAACATTAACTTCAGTAGTCCCAAAGTTACCTATCTTAATAGTTCCAGACGCAACTCCGAGCTTTGCCCCGTTTTTATATAAATCATATTCATAGGTAATCTTATTAACTTCATTACCAATTACAGTTAGATTTAAAGAAGAGAAATTGACCGCATCATTTGGACTTAAACTCTTTAAGAATTCAGTTCCATAGAATTTTAGATAAGTATTCTTTAAGGAAAATACATAAGCCTGTTTCCCGTCTATTGTCTTATTTCTAGTGAATGTGAAATATTTTAGATATTGCTTAAGGGCATTTATGCAAGGAGAGAAAGTATAGGTTCCTGGAATAGAGAAATATAACTGGTCGTAGTTCTTTAATTTATATGTTTGGATGACCCTATATTCATCATAATAGAAATATTGATCAACGAATTCGACATCATATTCATCTTCATTATCTACTTTTGGAACATATCCATAAGCCCCTTCACATACATATCTACCGTTTCTAGATTCGGTATTTTTTGCTTGGTATACAGGCTGTCCTTCTGCTCCAAATAGATCAATGGGTTCATTATTTTCATTTAGAACCTCATAAGTTTCTTCATATGTATAGTTATCTAGGTTTATCGAATTATATAAGCCTTCTAGACGGGAATCGATTTTTATATCGTCATTAGGATCAGAAGGAACAACGATTGTAGTGGTGCCGATATTTGTGAAATTCCCTTCCCCTGTAACTACATATACATTGCTTATATTGTCTTTTGTTTTCGTTAAAGTGTATTTATAAGTCGCCTTTGCTAATGTTTTGCTTTCTGTTAGATAAAAACGAAGGTATTCAAAATCATAATGGTAAGTTAATCCATCAGCAGTCGTGTAATTTCCGATTACCCCATGTATGAATGAACGGCAATCATAATCTAGATAAGTAAAATCATCTGGATTATATCTTTCTGGTTTTTCTAGTCTTGGTTCGTAATAATTGCCTTCTTCATTATAAATATATGATTTAGTTCCAAAAGAAGAACCCATTGCGGCTACTCTAGAAATAGAATCATCTAGAGTTCCGGCGTCGCTAGAATAATATTCGGTATGGTCATCGAAGTAATAAAGGCTAGTGACATATGATGTAGATGATGTATTTCCTGAGAAGTTTTCTTTCTTTACGTCATATGTATATTCATCGTAATAACATTCGGCATATTCGCTATAGGCATAATATCTAAATGACCTATCGTTAACTTGCTCAATGTAATCGAATTCCTTTTGGTTATTATCTTCATCAGTAATTACATATTTTTCCGTATAGGTGTAATTATTCTCTGTAGATGTTTTAGCCTTTTCCAAATCTTCTGGGACAGGTAATAAATCTTCAGGGTAAACAGGAAGTTCCGGTACTGTTAAGGCAACTTCTCCAAAGTTAGAAAAAGTTCCGGTCATTACTACTGTTGCATCATAAGTAAGGTTACTATTGTTATATTCGCTAAAATTCACGCTATGCTTATATTGATTTAGCTTTCCATCTTTAATAGAAACTGCTAAATAATCAAAATCCTGAGTTAAATAAGCCAAAGAACCATAATATCCACCGATTAAAGCAGACTCTTCTCCGCCTAGATATTCATCTTTTAGATAATAAAAACCATCGTCTTTTAGTTCAAAATGCTCTGGAATTAAATAATCAGTTATCTTTTCTTTAAATGTAAAAGAAGGGGTGTAATTAAATTGCTTCCAAACATCATCTTCTCTTTTAAATCTTTCGGACAAGTTTCCGTTTTCGTCATAGTAATAAACTGTTTGGTAATATGTATCGATATTTTCTTTAACGTCTAATAATCCTTGTCTATCTTCACCATAATAATTTGTATATTTGGTCCAATAGATTGAACTGTTTCCATCATATCTAACATCTTTATATGAATAATGGTTAAGGTTAGAATTGATGTTATCTATCTCGTGATATTCAGTTTCGAATTCATAATTCTTTTCGGTGTTTTCTATAGCGATTTCTAATGGGGAACGTGTATCGATTTCACTAGAACTAGTTGAATTTGATTCGGTCTTAGAAGTCGTTTCGGAAGTAGTTTGCTCGCTAGAGGCAGAATTACTACTTGATGATTGAGGTGAGTTACAACTTGTTAATAACAAAATGCTACTTATTAATGTTAAAAGAGACGTTTTAATTTCCATGGCTTTTCCTTTTCCGGCATTAAAAGAGCCTAATACTGCTACAAAATGTGTCAATTTATTTTTTATAGAATTTGGTAGCAAAAATTGACGACTTGTTATTAATTTTTGTTATTGGTTTTCCGATAAATTATTCTAGTTCCCTTTTATATAAATACGCTCTAGTCATTATCACTATTGAAATATAAAAGGCGACTTTTAAAATAGTGTCTATAACGAGAAACACTATCATGGATAATGAAAATTATAAATTTCTCTTGGAAATCGGCTTTACTTTAAATGAAGCAAAAGTCTATTTAACTTTATTGCAAAATAGGTACTTGAATGGGTACGAAACAAGCAAGCTTTCTAACGTATCTCGCTCTTTAGTTTATGACGTAATTGATAGACTGGTTGCTAAAGGTTTCGTTTTAAAAAGTGAAGGCCAGATAAATTATTATTGTGCTTTACCATATGATAAAGTTATTGAAAAAATTAGAAATGATAACATCAATAAATTAAATGTAGCTAGAGAGAAATTGAAAAATTATTCTCGTATAGAAAATGAATCTGAGTATATTTTCAATATTAAAGGAATAGACGAATTCTTCAGCAAGGCAAATGATTTAATATTAAGTGCCGAAAAAGAGATTTCTATTTCTATTTGGAAAGAAGACTTTCCTAAAATCGAGGAAAGTTTATCAATTGCTTCTAAAAAAGGTATTAAAATTTATATCTTTAGTTTTTCAGATATAACTTTTCCTTCTGGCGAGATATTTTCCTATCAACTTGAAAACCCAACCTCCTTATTTCCATATAGAAGAATAAGCATAGTTGTTGATGGTAAGGAAGTAATTATTGGAGAAAACGCAGGAGATAAATCAATATGTATTCTCTCCAAAAATCACGCTCTTGTTTCTATGACTACTGACGAAATTGTTCTTAATATTTTTTGGTTAAAATATATCAAATCAAAAGGCTTATTAAAAAATAATGCTACTTCTGATGAATTTTTATCTTTATTAAACAAATTACGCGAAGACTTGGGGGTTTCTCCCGACATGACAAAAAATTATTTAGTATTCAATTTTCAATTTGGAGGCAAAGATCATGGATCAAACAAAGATTGAAAAGAAAAAGCAGCGTGAGGCTAAGGAATTAGCTAGAAGAGAAAGGCAGGTGAAATTTAAAGAAAACAAATTCTACTTAATCTATCTTTTTATGATACTTTCTCTAGTATTCATAACTGATGAGATCGCATCTACTATTTCTATTCAATTCCAAAGTAACATTGTTAATGAATTCTTTGTGAATAAAATGGGAATGACTTATGGTGAAGGACTTTCCTTGTTTTCCGCTTTAGGCATTATCACTTATCCAATATCATTATTAATGGTTGTATATCGTCCTCTTGCTGATAAATTTGGAAGAAAACCTTTCTTAATTTTAAATACTTTCTGCATGGCTCTAGGGCTATTTATTGTTTATCTTTCACAAGATATAGTCGTATATATGATTGGTGGAACATTAATGGGATTCATGGTTTCGCACGATATGCAAGTCGTATATATTCTTGAATGTTCTAGTGAGAAAAATAGAGCAAGAAATTATTCAATCACTAAAGCCATCGCTATCCTCGGAACACTTCTTGTTCCGCTTTTAAGAGAAACTATAATGCAAAATGTAAGTGAAAGATGGCATTTAGTTTATTTAGTTCCTGCAATAATTGGATTTGCTCTTTCTTTTATAGCTCTTTTATGTGCTAGGGAAACCCATGTTTTCTTAGAAAATAGAATTAAATATTTAAAAACCCCTTTAGAAGAAAGAGAGAAAAAATCTAAAGAAGAAAAAATGAATAATGCTCAAGGCGGCATTATAAATGCTGTTAAGTTTTCTTTTAAGCATCATCAACTTCGTTGTTTGATCATTGCTTGTGTTTTCTTCTATTTAGCATCATTAGCTACCACAACATATAATACAGTCATGAAAGAAAGCGCAGGTATGAGTGAAGAACAAATTACCTATGCACTATATCTATACCCAGTTGGTAATGCTCTTGCAACTTTAATCAGTGGCTTCGTTTCAGATAAATTTGGAAGGAAAGCGACTATTATAACAATGGGCATCTCATCTATTTGCTGTTACTCGTTATTTATTGCCTCTTCCATGCTTTCATGGACACCATATCTTACTGGCTTTGCTATTGGAGGATTTATGGGGTGCTATTGGGGAGCAGGAGATACTATTGGGTCAATTATGTTCTCTGAATCAGCCCCTACGAATTTACGTTCATCAGTAACAGTTATTAATACACTTTTAAATGGGGTTGTTGGAGGATTAGCTTTAATCATTTCAATGGTTGTAGTTCCATTTATTCCAAGTAGTATGTTTGGATACTTCTACTTATGTTTAACCATACCTGGATTAATAGGAGCAACAATTGTGATTTTCAAATTCGTAGGTGAAACTAAAGGCTTGGATTTATCAAAAGTTACTGGAAAAGAATGGGATAAAAAGGATGTTAAAAATGAATCAACAAATATTTAATTACAAAATAGATGAAAAACCACTTGAAAATATAAAAGAAAATTGTGGATTTGCTGCGATATTCAAGGATATTGGAGTTATTGGAGATTCGCTTTCAAGTGGCGAATTTGAAGCTACAGATGAAAACGGTCAAACTACTTTTCATGATTTTTATGAATATTCATGGCCAGCTATTCTTCAAAGAATAACAGGAACTAATTATTCTAATTTTTCTCGAGGCGGAATGTCTCTTAAAGAATTTTATGAATCATGGGCTGATAAAAACAATTTTTGGCAAAAAAAGCAAGCCTATATCATCGATTTAGGAAATAATGATATATACTTGTACAAACAACAAATCGGAACTGCTGAAGATATTAATGTTGATAATCCTTCTCTCAACCCTGACACTTATTTTGGCTACCTGGGAAAGGTTATCTCTAAGCTCAAGAGTTTAGAAAAAGACTCATTTATATTTTTGGTTTCTATGCAAATCGATCATCTTTCAAAAGAAAAAGACGAAACTTCAAGATATGTTGCAAAAGAAATGGAAAAAGTAACAAAAATGTTCACTAATACATTCTTGATAGATATAACAACATATGGTCCAGTCTATGATGAAGAAACTCGAGAAAAATTTGCAATGGGATTTCATCCTAATGCGATGGGCTACTATATTTATGCATTAATGATTGGAAACTATATTGATTATCTCATTAGAAAGAATTATAAAGATTTCTTTAAAGTCCCTTTTATAGGTACTGGCCTAGATAATAAGAATTATTAATAAAAGCTTGTACTTCTCCTATTGATTTACTATTCATCCTAATGCGACTAATTGCGATTATTTACTTGCAATATTGTTGATAAGTCTCCGATAAATTTGTCTTCTAAATATTTTCCTAATTTGTTAGAGATTTATTGAGATGAAAATAAATTGTGATATTCTATTTAGACGCCTTTTTAAAAGGAAGCATTATGTTTAATAAATCAAAGAAAAAGAAAATATCTCTCCTAATGTCACTAGGACTAATTTTGTCCTCTGGTTTTGCTTTTGTTACATCTAGTTTTATTTCAAAACAGCAAGAAGAAGTAATCAATGTAGAAGCTGCATCTACTTTCTCTTGGGGAGAAATGGATTTAGAAACATATGGGGCTACTTTTAGGGATGTTCTTGCTGGAAAAATTAAAGCTAGCGGCAGCAGGACTATTGCCTATAAAAAGAATAATGATGTATTAAAAGAATCCGACAAAGCCTTAAATGGAAGGGGAGTCATCCCGTTCTACCATTCAGATAAGGATTCGACTACGAATTTTAATAAAGAACACGTTTGGCCTAATTCTAGGGGGGTAGGAGAATCTGGCCCTGGGGCAGATCCTCAAATGCTTAGACCTGCCGATAAAAGTGAAAATAGTGCTAGAGGCAATTATTTTTTTGGCCCTGATGGTGGCAAGCAATGGGATCCAGCTAGCCTTGGATATGAACCTGCTAGAGGAGAAGCCGCTAGGATAATTTTCTATACAGCTACTAGATATGCACAAAGTCATGGACTCTCTTTAAGCAATAATCCACATGACAGCTCAAGTTTAAATACAATGGGGACATTACGTTATTTAGTAGAGTGGAATAATGCTTACCCAGTAACTGCTCAAGAGATTAGAAGAAACAATTATCTACATGGTCAAGGTTTTGCTAGAAATCCATTTATAGACCATCCTGAATGGGCTAATTACATTTGGAACGAGAATGGTTTGAGGACTTCTAAATACGTTGATACGGGTGATTATTCATTGAAGTTGGATAAATCAATGCTCCTTTTAAATAAGGGAGAAGAGAATAGTTTAACCGTTACATTAAATGAAGCGTCCACTTCAACTTTAGTTTGGACGAATACAAATAATGATGTTGCTTCCTTAAAATACACGGATGATTTAAAAACAGTCAAAATCGAAGCAAAAGAAGTAGGAACGTCTATTGTTAGTGTTTATTCAACAACTTATCCAACTGTACTTGCTAGATGTAGCATTGAAGTTAGAAATAACGGTGGGAGTGTTACTAATCCAGATTACATTAGTGGGGAACTTAATTTCCAAGGTGTTCACCTAAAAGTAGATAAAATAGAGATAGATGGAGAATCTCTTTTATTACATCAAAAAGGTTTCCTTACCCATGAATCTAATAAGGCCATTACTTCAATTTCTATAGTAGGAGAAGGAGTAAATACCCTTTCATATTTATCTAAAAAAGGTGATGTTATTCAAAATATCTTCTATTCGGAAAAAATGAATTTGGATGAAGCAGATTCCTTTGAAATTAGAAACTTAAGCGAAAGCAAGGCAAGGATAAATTCGATTAGCATCACTTATAAAGAAGAAAATAATGCAGAACCTAATATTCCAAATATAGATGAAAATATGAATGCAGGTTGTAATGGCTCAATATCGACTTCAATTGGGTTATTATCTGTTTTATTTGTAGGCTTAATTGTTGCTTTGATATTTAAATTTAAAGCGAATTCGATATAATGGGGTCTATGGTTTTATTAGCGAGCTCAGCAATTGTAGGGATTATAGTAACTATCGCTATAGTCTCAATTACCATCGCAGTTTGCTTTTATTTGCTCTCGCTCAAAGACAAAGAAAACAAGAAATAAACAACCTTACTAAAAGTAAGAACTATTATATTTTTAACTCAAAGATTATAATAGGCGTATGCCTTTAGATAGACAAACAAACTCAAAAACTGAAAAAGCTCCTTTGCTAAGGAGAAGATCCAAAAAAGGATTATCAATGTCCGACTCAATTCGTTTATTAAGAATTAAGTCGCTTTTTATCATTTTAGTTGAATTAATAATCGTTATTACAGCGGTTGTTTTGTATTACTACGATGTTCCAAAAGGATTTAAAGCCGCGATGCGCCCATTATATTGGGTAATTGCCTTGGTTGTGTCCATTTGCCTTAACTTCCTCTTTTTGTGGTTCTCGGAAGTTAGATTATCTTCAATTAGACAAAAATCGGACCTAGATGCCGCTTCAATTATCGGATCTGACGTCCAGGAAGCCTATAACTTTGGCCAAATTGGATTAGTTGTCACCGATGAGAATTATCTTGTCATGTGGGATAACAATTTATTTAGGGATAGGAACATTGATTTATTAGATGTCAATGTCTTGGAATGGCAACCTAAATTAAAAGACTTAATCGGTCCGAATGTCCCTGGAGATGCATCGGTTAAGATTGAAGTAAATTCACATAACTATTCAGTCAAATATCTTTCCGATGCTCATTTATTCATTTTCAAAGACATAACTGATTATGAACAAATATTCATCTATTCAAAAGAACAGGCAACTGTAATTGGGATTATCATGCTTGATAACTACTCTGATATTGCAGGTAAGACTGAAGACGATAATAACGACTTAGTTTCTAAAGTAAGGGCGGCAATATTTGATTACTGCAAGGAATATGAAGTCTTATTAAGAAGATTTAGAAACGATTCCTATTTCATGGTTTGCAACTATTCTTCTTTAGAGAAAATGGAACAAGATGGTTTCTCAATCCTAGAAAGAGTAAGGGCGTTAGGCAAAGGACAAAACGTCATCCCAACTTTATCAATTGGCATAGCTCATGACTTCCCTAACGTAACTAAATTAAATGAAATGGCTTCTAGTGCGATTGATATCTCAATGTCTAGAGGTGGTGACCAGGCAGTTGTTTCTAAATATGGCGAAGATTTACGTTTTTATGGCGGAAAGACTGCTGCGATTGAAAATACTGGTAGAGTCCAGTTCCGTTCAGTTGCTAACTCGATATTAGAATTAATTAAGAATTCCTCTAATGTTATCGTTTCTGGCCATACCGATATGGATATGGATGCTTTAGGTGCGTGTTTAGGTGTCATGGCTATGTGCCAACATGTTGAAAAAGTTGAAAAACGTAAAATTCCTTGCCAAATCGTCTATGATCCTAAATTAACCGAAAAGAAGACTAGATATGCCTTCCAGGGTGCATTTAGTAAAGATGAATTAGAAGAGATGACAATCTCTCCAAAAGATGCAGAAGAAAAAATAAGGCCAACAACCCTTATGATTGTCTGTGACGTCTCCGTTCCATTCTTGGTAATGGGCCAAAAGGCTTTGGAAAAATCAGCAAAGACCATAGTTATTGACCATCATAGAAGAGGTGAAAACTTTGTCGATAAGCCAGTATTGAGTTATGTTGACCCAAGTGCATCTAGTGCTTCTGAAATATTGGCGGAATTCATCCATTATGTGACCGCTAACCCACGTATTGAATTGCCAGCCTCTTATGCAACGCTTATGTTATCTGGTATGTTCCTTGATACGGGATTCTTCAAATCTAAATCCACTGGTATTCGTTCATTCGAAGCTGCTGAGATATTAAAAGAATATGGGGCCGATAATGCTTTGGCAGATGATTATCTAAAAGACGAATATGAAGAATATGCGCTCATTACAAAGATAGTATCTACAATGAGAACTCCATATACAGGTGTTGTATATTGTGTTGCTGATGAGAAATATATCGTTGAGAAATCTACCTTGGCTAAAGTTGCTAACCAAATAATGAGGCTAAAAGGAATCAATGCCTGCTTTGTAATTGGAAAAGTTACCGAAAAGGAAACAAAGATTTCTGCTAGAAGCGATAGTACGATTAATGTACAGATATTATGTGAAAAACTTGGTGGTGGAGGCCATTTCGATATGGCGGCTGCCTCGTTCCAGAATGCTTCCGTAAGTTCGGTTGAAGGGAAGCTTCTAGATGTTCTTGATATGTATTTAAATGAAGCAAAATCAGATGTAGGAGGAAATAGAACATGAAAGTAATCTTGCTTGCAGATGTTAAAAAATTAGGTAAGAAAGGCGATACCATTGTTGTTTCTGATGGGTATGGTGCCAATTATTTAATTCCTAAGGGTTTGGCCGTTGCATCTACTATTTCTAGCCAAAAAGAATTAGCTAAAAATAATGCCGAAGAAGAAACTAGGCAAATCCAAATGAAGAAAGATGCAGAAGAATTATCCAAGCGTCTAGAACATATAAACGTCGAATTCAAAGCCAAAGTCGGCTCTGATGGACGTATGTTTGGTTCCATCTCTCCAAAAGAAATCGAAGAGGGAATGATGAAACAATGGGGAATCAAGATTGATAAGCGTAAATTCCTTGATAAATATCCTGCAAATGCACTTGGCTATACTAGATTGAAAATCGAATTATACAAAGGTAGCCAAGGTGTCGTTACTGGGGTTGTTAATGTCCATATTGCCGAGGAAAAATAATGGCTAAGGCATATAAACTACCTTCAAATGTCGAAGCCGAACGCTCTGTTTTAGGTTCCATGCTTATTTCTCCTGATGCAGCAGAAGTGGCATTAGGCGCCTTAACGGAGAATGATTTTTCTGATGCCGATAATAGAAATAAAATGGTTTTTAAAGCCATATTCAATTTACGTCAGGCTTCTAAACCAATTGACCCACAAACTGTATATAACGAAATAGTATCTCTTCATTTAGAGAATGTTGTTTCTTCAACATATCTATTTGATTTGATGGAGACTCAAATTAATCCTGATAATATCGATTACTATATCAGCATGGTTCACGAACAATCTTTGCTTCGTGAATTATTGCTTAAAGTAAAAGATATTCAGGAACAATATTCAAAAGGTGTTTCTGATATTGGCGATTTTATAGCTAAAAGTAATGATGAAATTGGCGCGATTGCTTCAAAACGACTAGTAAAAGGAATGAGGACAGCCGCTGAAGTTACTAATGAAGTTAGGGATAAATTAGCCAAGACTACCGCTAGCGATAACAAAGGTTTAACTGGAGTTGATACAGGCTATAAGAAGCTAAACCAATTGACTCATGGCTGGCAAAAAGGAGACATGATTATCCTTGCTGCTCGTCCTTCTGTTGGTAAGACTGCCCTAGGAATGAATTTTGCTTTTAATGCTGCTATACAAGGACATGTACCTGTAGCTTTCTTTTCACTAGAAATGTCTGCTGAAAAGGTTATGGAACGTCTAGTTTCCAATAGGGCTAATGTAGCTGGAGATAAAATCCAGACTGGATATATAAACGGTAACGAAAGAGTAAAGATCGCTTCCGCTATGGAAGAAATTTCTAAGCTTGAGCTATTCTTTGATGATACCCCTAATGCTAAGTTAGGTGAAATTGTTGCAAAGGCCACTAGGTTAAAGAAAATACATCCTAACCTTGGTTTAATTGTTATCGATTATCTTGGATTAATTACATATGGGGATAATTCAAATCTTAATGCAAGACAACAAGAAGTATCCTTGGTTTCTAGATCTATCAAAGCTTTGGCTAGAACTTTAAGGGTTCCTATTATTTGCCTTGCCCAGCTTAACCGTGACACCGAAAAAAATGAAGGCAAAGTACCATCTTTAGCTAATTTAAGAGAATCTGGTTCTATTGAACAAGATGCTGATATCATCATGCTTATGTATAGAGAAGACTACTATACAAATATGGGTCAATCAGTTAAGAGCAAAGGTTGGGCAAAAGATAAGAAACAATCGGAAGAACAAGAAGAAAAACAACCGAAGAAAGATAATTCTCTTTCCGATGTTAAGATTCTTGTCGCGAAAAATAGAAACGGTTCGACTGATAAATTGACTCTTTTGTTTAAGAGAGATTTCTCTAGGTTTGATGAACCTTCCGATGATTATCTAAATAAAATGGCCGAAATGGAAAAAGAACGTGGTATAGATTAATGCTATCTATTGTTTTTGTCGGTTCAGGTAGCAAAGGCAATGCTACTTTAATTAAATCTAATTCCACTCTCATTATGATTGATGATGGATTACCTAAATGCAGGATTAATAAGGGATTAAAGCTTTTTGATGCCTCTGTTTCAGATATAAATGCCATATTCATTACTCATAATCATTCTGACCATATAAAAGGATTAGAAGTCTTGGGGGATGATTTGCCTTTATATGCAGGGGTATCTACTTTTCCTAGAGGAATTAAATATAATAGGATTAAGCCTTATAAGACCATAAATATTGGTTCGATTAGAATTACTCCAATCGGAGTATCTCATGATGCTCCTAATCCTTTAAATTACATCATTGAAGACGATGATGAATCTATTGGATATGTAACTGATACTGGTTATCTTAGCGATAAGAATCTTTCCTTATTAGAAAATAAAACCTATTACCTATTAGAATCGAATCATGATGTCTCAATGGAATTGAATAGCAATAGAAGCAAGATTCTTATCGATAGGGTTCTCTCTGATAAAGGGCATCTTTCTAATGCAGCTTCGGCTGGGTATGCCTGCATGTTAATTGGAGATAAGACTAAAGCGATTTATCTAGGACATATTAGCGAAGATTGCAATAGCGAAGAGAAAGCATTGTCTACCTACAAAAGGATATTTAAGAAAAAGAATATTGATTTTGATTCATATGAAATTATTCCTACTAAACAAAAAGAAATAGTTAAAGGTGGTAGTTGGTGAAAATATCTGTCTATTGCATTGGCAAATTAAAAGAATCTTATTGGGTAGCAGCCTGCAATGAATATATAAAAAGAATTAACCCATATATCAAAATAGAAGTAATAGAAGTGCCAGATTTACCTATAAAGGAAAACGCTTCTAATGCTGAAATTGAAGAAATTAAAAACCTAGAAGGAAGGAAAGTACTTTCTAAATTAAGCCCTTCTTCATACTTAGTTAGCCTTGATTTGAATCAAAAGCAATATGATTCAATCGAATTTGCTAGCCACCTAGAAAAGATGTTAGTCGCATCGCGTTCCAACCTTAATTTTGTTATAGGGGGTTCTTTAGGCTTATCAAACGAACTTAAAAAGAGGGCGAATGAATCAATTTGTTTTGGAAAAGCAACATTCCCTCATCAATTAGCAAGGGTAATGTTATTAGAACAAATATATCGGGCTTTTAGGATAAATAACCACGAGCCTTATCATAAATAGACTTATATTTTCATTGCAACTTCGTAGGCTCTCCAAATAACAGTCCTTAAATTTCCTACAGCAAGGCAATCGCCAACTAGATATGTGTTCTTGCCTTTCTTTATTAATGGATCAGGATTATAACCAACTGACATAATGACCGAGTCTACTGGTAGTTTTAAAGATTTCTCGCCCTTCTTCTCAATTACGATTTCATTATCGCCGATTGAAGATAATTTGGCTTCTAGATAAGTAGGAATCTTGTGTAACTTGAAGAAATCCCTTAAATAGGAAGAATTAGCTAAACACACTCCTCTTTGGGCGATTAAATCATCTTTCATTTCTACAATGATTGGCTTCTTTTCCTGTAAATAAAGCTCATAAGCAACTTCACATCCAGTTAATCCTCCACCTATAACGGCGACAGTTTCACCAACTTCTTTGCCATTTAGATAATCAATAGCATCAATTGCTTTCTCACTTCCTTCAATATTGAAATGCTTTGGTTTAGAACCTGTAGCAATTACATAGGCATCCGCTTTTAAGGAAGAAATATCTTTGATTTCATTATTTAGGTGGACCTCGATTCCCATTTCATTAATTACATGTTCATACCAGGCTTCTAATCCTCTTAGTTTTCCTTTAAAAGAAGCTTTAGATGCGGGGATGAATGTTCCACCTAAATGATCTCTTTTTTCATAGATAATAGGGGTATGTCCACGTAATTTTAATACACGGGCCGTCTCCATTCCTCCGATGCCGCCTCCAATGATAGCAACTGTCTTTGGGTGTTTAGTAGGTTTTATATTATGAATCTTAGATTGCATTGTTTCGGCATTTATCGCACATCTAGCCATATGTAAGGCATCTGAAAGAGTTTGGTCATTTGCCACACCTTTATAATGGGCCATAGTAAAGCAACCATTATGGCAACATATGCAAGGACGTATATCTTCTTCCTTGCCTTCTTTTAGCTTTGTAACCCATTCTTCATCTGCTAGGAATTGTCTAGCGACTCCCATGGCGTCAATTTTATTTTCCTTAATGGCTTTAGCGGCTACTTTTGGATCCATTCTTCCTGCAACTACGATAGGTACATTTACAAATGGTTTTAAAGCAATTGCATCTTCAAGATTACAATTCTCTTCCATATAAATCGGAGGATGTGCCCAATACCAAGCATCATAGGTTCCATTATCGCAGTTAAGCATATCATAGCCAGCATCCACTAGCATTTTGGCAGCTATTTTACTTTCTTCAAAATCCCTTCCAACTTCTTTATATTCTTCATGAGGAAGAGCACCTTTATTAAATCCCTTAGTTTTAGAAACAATTGAATATCTTAAAGACACAGGATAGTCTTTCCCGCATTTTTCCTTAATGGCTTTTACTATCTCGATTGGGAAACGATATCTATTTTCTAATGAACCCCCGTATTCATCTTTCCTTCTATTTACATATTTCAAAGTGAATTGATCTAATAGATATCCTTCATGGACTGCATGGACTTCAATTCCATCGACTCCTGCATCTTTGCATAATTTAGAAATACGAGCAAAAGCATCTATCATCTTATGTATTTCTTTTATAGTTAAAGCCCTGCTAGGACATTTATCTGACCATCTATTCGGAGCAGGGGAAGAAGAGGCACATATCTTTTCTATATCCAAGAATGGTTTGCATAATAATTTCAGTGGCTTGTTGTTATTTATTGTAACCATCATTTGGTTAACTGCCATTGAACGTCCAAAACCTGCTGTAAGTTGGACAAACATCTTAGACCCATATGAATGTATTTCATCCATGAACTTCTTTAGTTTCTTATACATTCCTTTATTCGAATATAACCATTGCCCACCCATTGGGTTTTGGATAGGGGCAATGCCAGGAAGGATAAGTCCTACATTGTTTTTGGCTTTTCCTAATAAGAATTTGGCGGCTTCTTCATCAAAATGAGGACGTTCCATCCATCCAAAAATAGATGTCCCTCCCATAGAAGTCATAACAATGCGGTTTTTAATCTCGCAGTTATTAATTCTCCAAGGTGTAAATAACGGTTCTAATTCTTTATCCATAAATATGTCCTTTAATTGAATTGATTTTAGCATGCGAAAAGAAATTAACGATATTCAAATCTTTTTAATGTGTCTATTTTTAATTATTTAGTCTAATAAACCAAAATGAGCCATTGCCTTAGCCCACCCATCATTATCTATGTCATCAGTTACGTAATCTGCGACTGATTTTGCTTCCCCGTTTCCATTGCCCATGGCAACAGAAGTCCCTGCGAATAGAAGCATTTCGATATCATTAGAAGTATCGCCAATAGTCAAGGCATTTTCTTGTTCATATCCATAATATTCAAGTACGGATAATATTCCTTTTGCCTTATCTGAATCTTTTAACATGATATCAACGGCAAATTCGTCCCATCTAGCAGATTTACAATCTTCAAGGTGAGGAAGTATCAAAGATTCTTCAAATTCGTCGCAAAAGGCGATCATTTGATAGACGGTTCTATCATAATGGTCTGGGAATGTTCTTGGTTGAGGGAACCTTGTTCCATATTTTTCATGAGCAGAAATAACTCTTTCATCAATCATGTTGATATGACCTTCGTTTTCTTCAATCAAGGTCAAACCGAATTTAAGTTTTTTAGCAAAAAGAATCATTTTATCTACTACAGTAGGTGGAATTGGATATCTATAGATGATATTCCCTCCGATGATTGCATTGCTTCCATTCATCGTTATAAGTCCATCTGGGTGAAATAGATTTAAAACACCAGATTTCCTGATTAAGTAATAATTCCTGCCAGAGCACAAGAAAACCTTTATTCCGTTCTCCTGCATTTTCTCGATAGCTTCGATCGCAGAAGGGGGGACCCTATTTGTCTTATGGGAGAATAATGTTCCATCAATATCAGTGAACACTATCTTGATTTTGTCTTTCTTGTTAACTATCGCTTCTTTCATCTTAACTATATATTTTACACGATTAGTCCTTATATAGATAAACCAAGTTTAACGATTTAATCAATATGTCGATAAAAATGAGTACATATGTTGAATAAGTATATTTTTATCGTTAATTTATCCATATAGGAGGCAAAAAAATGCCAAAAATAAAAGTAGTCCAATATGGATGTGGGAAGATGAGTAAATACATCCTCCGTTACCTCGTCGACAAGGGCGCCCAAATCGTCGGTGCCATTGATGTTAATCCTAAAATCGTTGGGATGGATGTCGGTGAATTTGCAGAGCTTGGCTATAAATTAGGAGTCAAGATCTCTAATAACGCTGATGAAGTATTAGATTCTTGCGATCCTGACATTGCAGTTGTCACCTTATTCTCTACTGTCGAAGATTGTTTCCCTCACTTCATGAAATGTCTTGAAAGAGGAATTAATGTCATCACGACTTGTGAAGAAATGACTTATTGCTGGAATACAGATCCATTACATGCGAATATCCTAGATAAAACCGCTAAAGAAAATGGTGCAACTATCGTAGGAAGTGGCATGGAAGATATATTCTGGGTCAATATGGTTGCTTTAGTTGCAGGAGGTTGCCATAAGATTAGCAAAATAGAAGGTGCAGTTTCTTATAATGTTGAAGAATATGGCTTAGCATTAGCAAAAGCCCATGGGGTTGGATTAACTCCTGAAGAATTCGAAAAGACATTAGCCCATCCTGAAACAATAGTTCCTTCTTATGTCTGGAATAGTAATGATGCTTTAGCAAGTGCTTTGGGATTATCAATTGAATCCACTACCCAAAAAGCAGTCCCGTATTTCGAGGATAAAGATATTTATTCCAAGACGATGGGAAGAACCATCAAGAAAGGTGAATGTGTTGGAATGGCAGCGGTGGTTACTACCAAAACCCATCAAGGAATCACTCTTGAAACCCAATGCATTGGTAAAGTATATGGTCCAGATGATGGAGATATGTGCGATTGGAAGATTAGTGGTGAACCAAACACTGAATTCCATGTCGTTAAACCTGCAACAGTTGAACATACCTGTGCAACAATAGTAAATAGAATTCCTGATGTCATTTCGGATGAACCAGGATTAATAACCTTGGATGAACTACCATGTAATGAATATATGGTTTATCCAATGGAAAATTATATCTATTAATAACAACTTCATCTTACTAGGAGGGGCAACCCTCCTTTTCCTTTTTGTCAGATGACAAGGTAATAGAAAAATGCAATATTTTGTAGAATTAATGCTTTTTTGTCACGTTTCTGTTGCAATGATTCTGCTAAACAACAAATAGATTTTAAGGTGTTAGATGACAAAGTTATTGCAACAAAATAGGACAGTTTAACGAATTTCTGAACTTTTAGCGTGTCCCTGTTGCAATGACTCTGGCCAAATTTGCATTATCCCGTGCTTTCGGCCATATTGTAGGCGTAGCGAAAGGCCGGCCGAGAGTGAGTTTGACTAACTCATTGCAACAGCCGCCCACCCCTTGGGGTGGTGTATACATATTAACAATACGGTGACTATGGGTGTCCTGTCCATGCCTACTTTATTGATAGCACTTCAGCCGAGGTATCTTGAGTTGCTGATGATTTCCCTGTAGATGGTCGAGCGCGACTTCTTCAGCATCGACGCTACATCCCTCAGTGAAAGGCCCTTTGCTATGCCGGCCTGCAGGTTTATCCTGTCGTCGTGGTCTAGTCTTTTCTTTGACATTTCATCTCCTTTTCGGGCGGCGGCAACCCCATTATGCCAACCAGGCCGCGGCCGACGCGAACCCCTAGGGGTTTTGAAAGGATTTACGGATACGGATCCAAATCCGTTACTATCACGAAATTCATTAGCTTTCCAGGAACAACCAATCTTAGTGTTTTAGGAATCACCGAAATTGGTGAAAGTTAAATCCCGAGGGGAATACTGTTTTGCCAAAAAGGGGAAAATAACATTCACCAATTTGGGCAACATAGCCAAAAAATCCCGTGGTCAATGGTGGATTTGGCGCTTGGATACCATTTGTTGCAACAACTCTGTCAAGTAACAAATAGATTTTAAGGTAGCCAAGTGTTGACAATATTTTTTTGCAACGTTATAATGGGTTCACAAATCATCATCAACCAACCGTTTCGAGTAAAAAATAGGAGGTATTTTGTTTATGAAAGGGGTTTGTTCTAAAAAGATGCCATGGGCTTTGCTTTCGATGCCCATGCTGCTACTCATGTTGTGTCCTGCCTGCTCTTCGGCTACGTTTGAAATCCCGGAGCCGAGGCAAAAGGCAATCGTGGACAAGAACGTGTTCAGCATTCCTGCCGGCAAGGGCTATTTGGAAAACCATTTAAATTCGACGCTTGCCGAACGCGGGCTAGGAATCCAGCGCGCCAAGTTCGTCCCGACTATAGTTGATGGATACGTTAGATACTGTTACTATTTCGATTTCGAGGATGACAATGGTTATGCAGTTTTCGATGACGAAGGATTGTACCGCTTTGTGAAGGATGGGGACTTCCCATGGATATTCGAAAGGGATGTCTATTACGATTTGGAAGGCGGCTTTCTTGCCTATGACGACCAGGCCGACTGCTTAAGGAAGGTGGATGACATCACCGGCAACACACTCGACGACATCTATCCCGTCTGCCTCCAAAAAAGCGCATACAGCAGTATAGACGGCTGCATAAAATCCGCCGAGCTGTCCAGTTATATCGCTGCCGTCCACCCTACGTGGACTTTGGCCTACACGACGATAATGCAGGACTATTCAAAGCGCCGAATGAACACAAATAGCTATTATTATCAAGAGAAATTATTTGAAGATGGGAATCCTGAAGGTTCATACTCTGAAGGAAACTGTGGTCCCAACGCCATGTATTCGTTTCTATACAACCTGCCGACTGTTTCTTGCCCTAGTGGGACCAACTATCAATATTGCAATAATCTTATCAATGGCAGGAGAGTTACGCCGAGAAGGCAGTACTTCCTTGACGGTCTGGATGTTTTTTCCGATGCCTTGTCCGATAACGTCTACTATTTGGACGAAAACGGGAATTATCAAACCTCCCCGGCACCTTCCCCCAGAATTAACAGAGTACACTGGCACCTGCAACCATCTAACATGCCTGTTTGGTCCCGCAGCGATGACCTCTATTGGCAGGTTAGGGCAGAATCCATAGAAAGGGGCTATGACCCAAGGTACGGGTTCAGCATGTACGATCACAGCGAGGCCGTTTTGGAAACGATACTCAATTCCTATTACGGGCATAGCGCCAATATCTATAGGACCGAGGTCTTGCTGGACATTACATCGAATATCGTTTACGGAATTCCGGTCGTTATGTCTACGAACGGTTCATTGTCTTACAGCAACCACGGAATGGTTGTTTACGGCTACAAGCGCTATACCTATAACGAAACCGTAAACGGCGCCTCCGTAACCAAGTCTGCATACATGCTTTTGGTTGACGATGGTTGGGCTCCCGATGGCGATCCTAATCAACGGTGGTTTGATCCAAACAGGACATCTATAAATAGGTTTTTTTGCACCGATAGGAATTCCTTGACTTGGCCAAGTTGCTAGGAGGTTTTTTATGAAAAAGAAATTATTATGTGCAACGATATTGATTGCTATTCTAGCTTCTTGTAAAGGCAATTCTAGCTCCAAAACCGTTAGTGATCAAACACCGATGAGATATGGTTGTGAAGGAGTTGGTATCGAACTTAAAGAAGGAGGTTATTATAGAATAAATTCCATGAAAATGGGAGATGGGCTTCTTCGGCTTTCCGGCAAATTTATTGTAAATAGGGAAGCGTCTGATTTTTGCGCCTATATGATTATTGGAACAGATACAATATTAACTTTCAATCTTGTTTACGATTTGAAAAAAGATTGGTCTTTAAACTTAGACGGCTTTATGGAGTTTTCTTTTATATTGCCGGATGGAATTTATGACATCATAAGAGCCAACCGGGACCATACTATACCAAAAGTTATTTATACCGATTTCGGACTTGGTCCGGCTGAATCCCCTTTCTTTTTAACAGGATGGATAAGTGATGACATTGCTGAAAAGTATTCTTTTTATCAGCTATTGTATGGCGGCCATTGTGTTGGCGATTTAGATTGCGTATTATGTGATTAACTATTTGCATGAAATATACAATCTTGGGAATCGATGCATGGATTGACGGCAGGTCAGGCTGTTTTGCTTTTAGCGAAAACGACTTGAATAGAAACGCTTTGAGGTCCTTTGATTTTGACTCTTTCAAACCCTTATATAAAGAATACAACCCTACTTCAGTGACGTTTTGCGTAAATCTAAGCGATTCCTGTAACTTGGCGTGTGACTATTGCTTTAACTATAAAAAGAAAAACAAAAGTATTGTTCTTGAAGATGCCTTGTCCTTTCTTGAAACGTGTTTTTCAACGTTTCCTAAAAAAGAAAAGTATTATGTAGACCTTTCCGGCAAGGGTGAACCATTGTTGTTTATCGATAAGATTCTAAAGATAAAAGAATATTGTGATAGAAAATCTAATGAGTTAAACAGAGAAGTTCTTGTCCAGTTCGTTTGCAATGGTACGCTGCTTGAAACAACCATTGCCGAAATTCTTCAAAAGAATGGGATCCTTTTTGGCGTTTCGCTAGATGGCGATAAGAAAACTCATGACAAGCATAGAAAGACGAAGGATGGAAATTCAACGTATGAGTTGATTCTTAATAATGTTACCAGTATCTCTCACCATGAATATGTCGGTGCCGCTTGCACTCTGACTAGTGATGTATTCTCTTTAAAGGAATCGCTCGTTGAACTTTCTAAGACTTTCAATACCGTTTCGTATAAACCCAGCAGAGACTGTGAATTTTCTATTAACGAAAAATCTATTGCTCCATGGCTAAAAAGTTATGACGATCTAATAGAGTTTTTAGTTGAAGAAACAAGTAGGGGGAACCTTAAGTATATAAAGACACTGCTAAATGGGGATGATTATTTTGGGAAATATCTAAAACGAGTTATGCTAAACCAAAGGAGTACAGTTAGATGTGATGCCGGCTTATCTAGATTTACCCTTGACGACAATGGCTTCGTCTATGCTTGCCCGGCGTCTTTTAAGATAGAGAAACTTAAAGTAGGCGACAAAAAACACATCGATTTAGACAAGTCTGAAAATTTATTTAGGGAACAAATTATGAAAGAAGGCTGCTGCAATTGTGATTTTCGTAATATTTGTGGCGGAGAATGCATGGTTGAGAGCTATATTTCAAAGGGCATCAACAAAACGATGTGCAAATACAAGTCTCACCTAATACTCCTTTCGATATATTTCGCTAAAAAGGTCATGGATTCAAACCAGCAAGCTTTTAGTGATGTGCGTGAATTTTGCATTGAGGTAGATAATAGGCGGAGGTTAGATAAGTCTTTGGCTTTGTTTTTGGAAAAACATCCAGAGTATGACTTTATTATTGGCAAGCGTGTTTACGACGCCGAAGAAAAGAAATATTAGGAAAAGCTGTTTTGGTCGAATCCGTGTTTTGGATGGGAAGCCATCTTAGAAAATGGATAATTTTAAGACTTATTGCTTTTTGTCGTGTTTCTGCTGCAATGGTTCTGTCGAGTAACCCTTCCTTTTTCTTTGCTTTGGAATAACAAAATATAGAGTTTATGAGCAGTGTTTATATAATATAGGTACTTATGGAATATGTAGAATTTAATAATTACGAATCAATAGTAGACCCTGCTAACAAATTAGTGCATTGCTATAAAGATAGTGAGGGCAATATATTTTATGTTGAGCCTGGTTTTTATGATGGTTTAGAGGGATTCAAAGAAAAACGTCCTGAATCTTTTCACTTAATTATGGAAGAGATAGATAAAACCATAAAAAGTAAGCATAAGGTTATATTTACTGCCGATTTCGAAAATCCTTGGATTACTAGAGAAGGATACATTTATAGGGAAATATTTGATATTACTGATCCTCTTTTGATTTTTGTCGAAGATAAATCAAGGGGTTCGGATTATGGGGATTAGTTTGAGCGTATTTCAATAATGCGTTCATCTCTTTTTTAATTGGTTAATTAAAAGCATAATTATTGCATGAAATATTATTTAGCAATTGATATCGGTGCGACTAGCGGTCGTCACATATTGGGCCATTTTGAGAACGATGAGCTCAAAATCGAAGAAATCTATAGATTTGATACTCCTTTAGTACAAGATGGAAACGGACATGCCTATTGGGATGTAGATAAGCTTTTTACCTATGTTAAAGAGGGCATGAAAAAAGCCAAGGAACTTAATAAAATCCCTTCTAGAATTGGAATTGATACCTTTGGGGTAGATTATGCCTTGCTCGATGGAAATAATTCTAGGATAGGCAATATAACTTCCTATAGGGATATAAGAACCAAGCAAGCCAAGAAAGAATTATTAACTCCTGAAAAAGAATTTGAATTAACAGGAATCCAACCAAACGAATTCAATTCTTGTTACCAACTTTATTGCGATTATAAATCCGGAAAGCTAGAGAAAGCTAAAACTATTATTTTCTTGCCTTCATATTTAGGATATTTACTTACTGGTACCCTTCAAAATGAACTTTCTATCCTTTCAACTGGGGCTCTTCTTACCCCTGGAGGAAAATCATATTCAAAAGAAATGCTAGATAATCTTGGTTTAAAAGAAAGTCAATTTCCTCCGATAGTAGAAGCTGGTACCTCCTTAGGGAAATTACTTCCTGAAATCGAAAAAGAAGTAGGGTATCAAAGCGAAGTCATTGCATCTTTAGAGCATGATACTGCAGCTGCTTTCTTTGGGTCTGGAGCTAAAAAGGGAGATATTCTTCTTTCTAGTGGCACCTGGAGCCTATTGGGAATACTTCTAGATGAACCAATCGCGACAAAAGAAGCCTATGAAGCTAGTTTTACTAATGAATTATCATTCCCAAATGAAGTTAGATTCTTAAAGAACATCATTGGGATGTGGATTATTAATAATCTAGTACGTGAACTAAAATTAGATTCAGTTTTAGATGCCGTGAAAGAGGCTAGCAAAGAAGAATCTAGGCAATATAAATTTACATTTGATGCATCAGATAGTTCATTGCTTAATCCTTTATCAATGAAAGATGCTATCTATGATTTATTAAGAAAAGATGGATATAAATTGCCATCTAACATAGGTGAATTATTCTACTGCGCTTATCATTCTTTAGCCAAAGCCTATGATACGGCGATTAAAGGAATAAAAAACATTACAAATAAAAAAGCCTCATCGATTTATATTTTCGGTGGAGGCGTTAAGGCTGAAATATTAAATAAATTAACTGAAGAAGTAACTGGCTTAAAAGTTATTAGGGGACCATCCGAAGCTACTGCAATCGGAACTTTACTTGTTATCTCTAAGTAAACTTACTCTTTTATCGTCTATTATTAGATAAATTACATATCCAATCCCCAGTGCAAATAGGATTATTGACCAGAATTGAGAAGGGGATATATTTCCTATTAATTGACCCCTGTGGTCGCCTCTAAAGAATTCGATAACAAACCTCCACACTGAATAGGAAAATAGATATACGGGTGCAGCCAATTTGCCTTTTTTAAGGGCAAGTATAAATAAAATAATACCTAGGATTATCATAAATATTGCTTCCATTAAGTTAGTCGGGATTACTTTTCCAGGAACATTTGGAAAATGAATTCCAATCCAGGAGGTGGTCACTTTTCCATAACAACATCCAGCAAGGAAACATCCAATTCGTCCAAACCCTTGCGCGATAGCAACACAAGCAGGGGCGAAGGAAAGAATATGATCTTTTAAACAAGGTCCGAATTTTCTTTTTATGATTAGAAAATAACCTAACAAGAAAGATAAGACCCCAAATATAAGCCCTCCGTAAAAAGTCATTGACCAACTCCATTTATATGAAGTTGGATTTTCTATATAGTCATAAAGGTTTTGGAAAAGAACCGCCCCAAAAAGCCCGACTATAACCGCGATTATCCCATCTATTTCAATATAAGATATAAGTAATCTATTTAGTTCTTTTTTCTTGCCATATATCTCAACAAATAGCAAAACAAAAATCATCCCTATAAATATCATTAATGAATATGAATCAATAAAGCCAATGTTTGGATACATGGATTTATTCTAGAGCAAGGAAGAGCAAATTAACAAGTTTAATACATACATGTTCTACCTATTTTTATTTGGATAATCTAAAATTCTAGGCATGGAAAAGAAAATGCAAGTATCCACATCCCTTATTATTTGCATTCTTTATCTTTGCTTTATTTCTTTAGGAAGCAATTATTCTTCTTTTGATGGGGCAAAAATTAGATTCATCGTCAAAATAATATTTTTCACCTTCTTAATAATATTTGGATATAACAAAAAGGAAGAAAAATCCAAGTTTTCATTTTGGTATTTGCCATTCTTTTTCTTATTCCCCTTTTCTAACTATATAAGTCTATTTAGCAGGGGCGTTATATCGTTTTCCTATTCAAATGAACTAATTTTCTATTTCTTTGATTGCCTTTTGACTGCCTTTATAGAAGAGAAGATATTTAGGAGTTTATTTATATTTAGTAACGACGAGAATAAAAATAAAGCCATCGTGGTTTCTTCTATTGTCTTTGCCTTGTCCCATTTATTAAATGGGATTAGCTTTGCGAGTCTTCTTCAAGTTATCTATACATTTGGATTAGGTATTGTCTTAGGGAGTTTATATGCCTATGGAGGAGGGTTTATTTATTGTTTTCTCCTTCATTTCCTCTTTAATTTTTTTAATGGATATCTATATAGTTGCTTTAATAATACAAAAATAGACACTTTATATATCGTTAGTAACGTTATAGTAGGTGTCGTTATTGTTATTTATTACTTATCTATTCTTTTAATAAAGAGAAAGAAGAAATAAATTACTTATCCGCGATTACTAATTGTATATTTAAATCTTCGAATAATTTTTTGAATTCTAGTGGAGGCATGGAGTCAGTTATTACTATATCCACCTTATCCCAAGTGCAGTTAGATACTAGATGGGTATGGTTCCATTTTGTATGGTCTACTAGAAGGATATGCTTGCTAGATCTTTTTAACATGGCGGCTTTGCAACGTTGGGATTCAACCGTTCCTTCAGTTGGACCATTTTCTAAAGAAGCACCTTTACAAGAAAAGAAGAAGGCATCGCAAGTGAAACCGTTGATGAAATTAATGACATCACCAGAAAAACTAGATGCTGATCTTTTTTGGATTTCTCCACCCGCTATATAACCCTTGCAGTTTTGGCAAGAAGCAATTTGAAGGCTACATTCCAAACCATTTGTAATTATTGTTACATCATTTCTTTTGCCTAGGAATTGAACTATTTTTGCTACTGTTGTAGATGAATCAAAGAAATAACACCCTCCGTTTTCAATATAATCTAGGGCTTTGATAGCTATATGTCTTTTTTCTAATACATTAGATTGTTTTCTAACGATAGAAGAAGTTTCTCCTGTAGTGGCTCCGATTAAACTAGCTCCTCCATGGAGTCTTTGAATTAATCCTGCCTCATCTAATAACGCTAGGTCTCTTCTAATTGTAGCAGGAGATGCATAGACCAAAGAGGCCAATTCATCCACCCTTACAAATGTCTTTTCTTTAATAATGTCTAAAATCTGGTTTTGTCTTTCATCTATCAACATATTTTTCACCTTGTAGATATGCTTGAGCAATTTTGATTATAATTCAAGATTATATTCATAAATTTAATCAAAAATAAGCACAAAAGAGCACTTAATGTCTATTTTTATTGAATAAGTAATAAAAAATGTCGAAAAACAACGAAAATTAAAGATGTCCATTTTTGATTAAGTTTGAACAAAACAATTATTAAACATTCGTTTGTAATCAATTTTGATTAATTATCATTATTTTGATAATTCTTTTCCAAAAGAAACAAGTTCAATTCAAATATGACATACTATAGCCATGTCCAAGGAGGATTATATGTTTACTGATGCAAAAAACAAATTTGCCAAGTATGGAGTAGACGTTGAAAAGGCGTTAAGCGAAATAAAAGAATATGCTTTATCTGTCCATTGCTGGCAAGGCGATGATGTTTTGGGTTTCCAAAATAGCGGAGCCTTAACTGGAGGAATTCAAACAACTGGAAACTATCCAGGAAGAGCAAGAAACTTTGCTGAATTAAAAGAAGATATCGATTTTGCCTTCTCAATGATGCCAGGAAAGAAAAGGCTAAATCTACATGCGATATATGCAGTTAATGATGGAAATAAAACCATTGATAAACTAACTATTGAAGACTTTAAGCCATGGATGAGTTGGGCTAAAGAAAATAATGTTTCATTAGATTTCAACCCAACTTTCTTCTCTAACCCAATGGTTAAGGATGGCTTGACCTTATCTTCTCCAGATGAAGAAGTCCGTAGCTTCTGGGTAAGACACGGCAAGGTTTGTAGAGAAATCGCTAATGAATTTGGAAAAGCCCAAGGAAATCCTTCTTTATGCAATATCTGGATTCCTGACGGAATGAAAGATGTCCCAGCCGATAGGCTTGGTCCAAGAATGAGATTAAAGAAGTCCCTAGACGAGATATATTCAGTCAAATATCCAAGCGAAAACTTGATGGATGCCGTCGAAAGTAAGGTATTTGGAATTGGATTAGAATCATTTACCGTCGGTTCTAGCGAATTCTATCAAAACTATGCCGCATTAAATGGAGTTTCCTGCTTATTGGATAATGGACATTATCATCCAACTGAAAATGTTGCTGATAAGATCCCATCATTATTGTGCTTCTATCCAAAGATTGCACTTCATCTTACCCGTCCAGTTAGATGGGATAGCGACCATGTAATTATCAAAGATGACACCATGCAGGATCTTTGCAATGAAATCGTTCGTTGCGGTGGCAAAGATAGAGTTGTTATCGGGCTTGATTACTTCGATGCATCTATTAATAGGATTGCCGCTTGGGTAATTGGAGAAAGAAGCGTTCAAAAATGCTTATTACAAGCTTTATTAACCCCATGGGAAGAATTAAAAAGACTACAAGATGCCGGTGATTTTACCCACTTGCTTGAATTAGAAGAAAGGGTAAAAGACCTACCATATTCTACAATTTATGAAGAATATCTAAGAAGAGAAAACATGAAAGAAAACATCATGGAAGATGTTGATAGATACGAAAAGGAAGTCTTATCAAAAAGAAGGTAATTAAAATGAATCCAGTAGAAACAAGTTTTTTAAAAAGATTTGCCAAACTTTGTGGCGATGGCTATAGAAAAGGATGGCATGAGCGTAATGGTGGCAACCTTTCCTACCGTATGAATGAAGAGGAAGTAAATGAAGTAATGGATTCCTTAAATACTTCTACTCCTTGGATAAAGATTGGCGCAAGTGTTCCAACCTTGGCTAATGAATATTTCCTAGTCAAATGCACTGGCTGCTATATGATGAATATGGAAAGCGATCCTGAATCCAATTGCGGGATCATCAAAGTCGATGAAAAGGGTGAAAATTACCGTATTGAATGGGGAATGAAAGGTGGAAACCATCCAACTTCCGAACTTCCAAGCCATTTAATGAATCTAGCTGTTGTAAAGGCTAGGACAAATGGCAAATATAGAATCGTCTACCATTGCCATCCAGCCAATGTTATTGCTCTTACCTTCGTCTTACCTCTAGATAACAAGACTTGGAGCCATAAGATGTGGGAAATGATGACTGAATGCCCAATTATCTTCCCTGCTGGAGTCGGAGTTGTTCCTTGGATGGTTCCTGGCGGAGAAGAAATTGCCTTAGCTACTTCTAAGTTAATGGAAACATATGATGTTGCTATCTGGGCACATCATGGAATATTCGTAACTGGGGAAACATTTGATTCAACTTGGGGATTAATTGATACTGTTGATAAGAGTGCTGATATATTAGTTAAAGTCTTATCGATGGGTGGAATCAAACAAACTATCACCGATGATGATTTCAGGGCCTTACAAAAGCCATATCACGTCACTGTTAATCCAGAATTCCTAGATTAATAAAATAATCGAACTAAGGGCTATCGTTAAATGGTGGCCCTTTTTAAGTGCAAAAAAAAGAGGAACAAGCCTCTTCTAATTTGTTTTTGGTTTTTATTTGCCTTCGTAAGGCCTTAATGACCTCATTGACATCCACATTATTCTTAAACCGAACAGGAAGATGAATCCCATCATGGCGAATTGTGGAAGCAAGAATCCAACGATTAAGGATAATATAGCAGGGGAAACTGAAGCCCAATAAGCCATCTTTTGGGTTTCCCAGAATGTATAGATCCTAAATGGATTACGTTTTCCTCTAGTCATTAAGAATATGACTAATCCGAACAGGAATTCTAAGCCAACGTAAACAGCTGCCATGATACCGCAATAAGTCCAGGATTGGGTGTTCTTTTGGGTTTCGGCGCAATCGTTTAGGAATGATGCATAATTGAGTTTTAGCTTTTCAGCATATTCGATGGTGTTTTTATCAACATCTGTTGGGGCTAGATTCTTTAAATGTAACCCTTCGCTTCTATCATAGATTCCATTAATTACGGAAGAACTAGAAGCGTCTGCTTTAACCTTGAATACATAGATTGTCTTTTTTCCTAATAAAAGAGCGTTGCTGGAATACTTATCTTTTTCACCGCCTCTAGCAATGTCGGTATAAGGGTTTTTGTTGTTTACGACACGTGCATAGAAGTCATAATCAGAAAGAGCTCCATCGTTGTAGAAGGCTTCAAATATGGTTTTATTTGAATCGGCATTTTTGACTGTATACCATTTTTGGTCTTCGCTAGAGAAAGTGGAAGTCCATTTGTTATCGGTGTCGACTAATGTTGAATCTTTTACTACAAAATCGACTCCTTTTTCTTCCATGAAATTTTGGAAGTGGACTAAGCCATTTTCGTAACCATAAGTAGCTGATCCTAACATGCTTGTTCCGTACTTGGTTTTCATGTTTGTTGTGAA
Source organism: uncultured Caryophanales bacterium (assembly GCA_902464635.1). GTDB lineage: Bacteria > Bacillota_I > Bacilli_A > RFN20 > CAG-826 > Alloenteromonas. The sequence goes on from CABQKC010000004.1 coordinate 36,985, forward strand.
GGAAGGAATCAATGCGATTATGACGGATAAGATTCCGAATATTATTGGTAAATACCAGTGCCATTCACGGCCCGTTTTTATGCAGGCGTCGTTAGATATTAATGTCTTGAAACCTAAGGTGATTTTAGCCTTTGTTTCTGCTGACATTTTTTGTTTGTTTTTCTTTTTATTTTTAGACATTTTTCAATTTAACCTTTGCAAAGCAAAGATAACAATACACGAGTAGAGGCGATTTTAAAAGAGAAGATATGAGTTTAAGAAATAAATTTTATGACTTTTTCATTTTATTTTTATCGTGTCTTCGGTTTTACTAACTAATTTATTTTATCTTTTAACTGCATACTTTTTATAAATATATATGCAGTTAGAAATATAATTTGTATAATTACCTCAATGGAAGAATTATTGGATTTAGATAAACAATTGTTTCTAACCTTCTCCAAAGATTTGTTTTCAAAATTCCAAGTTATCGAGAATAAAAGATTTGATTTGAAGAAGTTGGATTCGCTAAAAAACATTGACTTGTTGACAGCTAAATCCAAACTTGATGAAGCATACTTTTTACTTTGTTTAGACAAAAGAAAAATTAGGCAAAATAGTAAGAAAGAAATTACTAAAAATAGCAAGTGCAAAACTGATAACGAAAAGCTATTTGTAAACCTTCTTGAATTACTTAATGATATTGATATTTTAGATGGGTCTGATTTAAGTGAAAAAATCATTAAATCCACTTATCTAAAATTAAAAGAAGGCGTTGGAGAATCTAACAAATCTGTTGTAGGAGTTTCTTCTAGGTTTTCTAAGGCAATGGAATCTTTATTAGCGCCTTATCCAACCGAAACTTCTTCTTTGCTTGTTACTTTGTTGAAACAATTAAAACTTTCTAGCAGGCATAAAGAAAACAATATGTTATTAACTTCAATTGTCTTTATTGGATGCTTTTTAGCCATTTCTCCTTTTGAGTTTTATAACGTCTCCATGAGTCTTCTTTTACTAGATTGCCTTCTTTATAAATTTGGCTATGACTTTATGAGTTATAGAAGTCTTTCTAGATTTATTTATAAAGATAAAAAAGAATTTAATCGCATATATAGGCAACTTAGAAATTCCTATAAACAAAACAAATTAAATGTATCCGAATTTGTCCTGTTCATTCTTTCGACCATGGGTGATATCTATTCCTCTTTATCATATTCGTATTCTTTAATTCTAGAAAAGAATAAGAGCCAAGATAAGATCTATACTCTTATTAAAGAAAGCAAGGCACCTGTTTCAAAAGAAGATATCGAAGAAACGTTATTTATTTATTCAAAGACAACGATAGAGAAATCTCTAGGAGAACTATGTAGCCAAAACAAAATAAGGCTTATTAATTTTGGAAGATATTCGACCTATGTTTTATCTTCTTCGTCCTCTTCGATTTTCATTTTCTAATTGTTCAATTATAATTTTCTCATGTCAAAATCGATTAAGAAAGAAAATAGAAAGGGGTCGCTTGTATATACATCAGCCGTCTTTTTCCTTTTATCAGGCCTTTCTTTCTTTATCCCATTTTGTTCTTATCAAGATGAATATGGGGTAACTGCAGGACTTACTTCCTATAAGATATTAATAGGAGGGGAAGATACTTTTTATTTAAATTCCCACCTATATTCATTCTCATATAAATTAAATATCCCACTATTATTGATGCTTCAATTATGCTTGCTTTCTATTGTTGCATCCATATTCGGAAAAAGAGATAAAACAAATTTAATAATCGCGACTATTCTAGGAGCAATCACATTTATTCTTAATTGTTTTTCCTTGCCGCTTGCCACTTTATCCTCTTCTTTATTAATAAATGGGCTTAGGCCAGGGGTAGGATATTTCTTCTCTTTAGGATTTTGCTTTATTGCTTTAGCTAATTTGCTTATTTGCCTTTTTCCCATTATATTTAAGAAGAAGCAAAAGGATTACGAATTATAATTTTCTTTATTTTTAACCCCTTATGCTTTATATTCTTCTAGCCTAATTTCTTAGGCAATTGTTCTGGGGCCGTCATGGTTTTGACGGAGAGTAGAAAATTAGCAGTTGCAGTGGAGTGACGATCCATAACGTCAAAAAAACAATAACTGACAATAGTTATATTTTTGGGAACCGCGCTTTAAACCGCGCTTCCTGCGCTTGCGCTTAATTTAGCACCGACATAGGTTCCTCGTTCTGAGGACAAGCACGCTCCCTGTGGTTTACTCGTCTCACGCACAGGTGTAGTGTCATACCAAGGCGATAAGCTTCTTTCATTGGCTAGGGAAAGAGGACGAAAATCTATAGCCTATCTAGCGAAACTTACGGCATCTTAGCCGCTAGTGATATTCGATGCCGTCTAAACTGTAGATGCTGCTAAGGGTCATTCTTCGGACCGGAGTTCGATTCTCCGCGACTCCACCAATAAAAGCATTAGTTTGATACAGCAAAACGTGTCAAACTTTTTTTATTTTTACAAGCGTTTTATTTCTTCTGCTGGTTCGAACTCGTGAACATCAATGGGTTTAGAAAGGTCGGAACTATTGAACTTTCGTTTGAGATTAATTTAGCGCGGTTCTTTATGAACAAATAATACTTCCTAAGTTTTTTATATTTGAAATAGCAATAGGAATTGGATTTAGGTATATTGATAAAGCCAATAGACGTATTTTCAATATAAATGCATTTATTTGGTATGGAAGATTATTGTGAAAACATTAGAATCAAGATTAAAGAAAGCCTTGAAATCGGGGGACCAAGAGGCAATAAAACAATGTTGCTCCGAGATTTTTGTTACTTACGAAAGACTCGTTTTTCATATAGCGAATCAGGTTCTTCATAATGACGAGATGGCTCGAGATGCTTTAAGCGAAACCTTTCTCTCCTTCATGTCTAATCTTGATACTATAGAGTTGAAATCCATTAAATATTATCTTGTTCAAGCCAGCAAACAAATATCTATAAGAACGCTATATAAAAGTGGGAATAAGGTCGAATATGATGATGACATTGCCTCAAAAGGACCGAACGAACCGGATGTTCATGCTAAATTGGATGCAGAATCCGCGTTATCATGCCTTGATGAGGAAGAACGAAAAATAGTCATCATGAAAATCGAATATGGTTACAAATTCAAAGAAATAGGATTGGAACTTGACATAAGTGAAAATGCAGCGAGTAGTAAATATACGAGATCGATTAAGAAAATGAAAAACCATTTGGAGGAAAAACGATGAGAAAAAAAGAGGTGGAAAGGAAAGCGAAAGAAGAGTTTGAACAAACTCTTTCAAGCTCTGGTGTTTCTTTCGATGCGCTCGCCTCGAAAGTAGATTTCTCCAAATATGAGAAGAAGCATAAACCGTTCTTCAAAAAACCTTGGGCCTATGCGCTAGCTTCTTTTGCTTTGGTAGTAGTCGCTACTGGAACCACAATCGGCATTGTTTTAGGAACCAAAGGCTACAACCATGTTGAGCATCAATTCTACGAGGGGGTTTATCTCTTATCGGAGATTACCAGCGAATATAATGTTCAGGAGTTGCCAAAACCAGATGCTACAGACAAGATTGTCATAAGTAGTGAACCAACGAGCAAAACTTATTATGCTTTATCCAAGGAAGAAACCGGATACGAAGGTTATCTTTCTGTTTTTGGCGTTCTTGAGGAATATAAGATGACTGTTGCGGAAAGCTATCAAGGAGGGCTAAAATTTTCCTTTAATTATGCTGACACGGATTTTTTTGCTCGAATCTATGGATCCGTAAACGAAAAAGACATCTTTTGTTCCATCGAAGCACCATCTAAATCGCTTTCATTTGTCTTTTCTAAATAAAATTTCGACGGATTTTGTCTCTTTGCGTATTTATTAGGTACAAGGAGGCAATTTATGCTGAAATTTCTAAGTGCCGTCATGCTACTTGGTGCGATTGCGGCTCTCACAAACCACTCGCACCAACCAATTAACGGAACAGCCGAATCACACATATCGTCGATTCTGCGTCATGACGTCAAGATTAAAAAAATCAAATCTAGTTCCGAAAAAAACAGGCTGATTTCTCTCGCCGAAGAAAAAATGAGAGAAACAATAGGGGATGAATCCCTAAAAGCAAAAGAAACAAGAATCGTTCATGATTTCGTCGAAAATGAATATCTCTTTGTATCTTTTGGGTCTATAGGCTATGACGTTGTAAATGTTGCTAACGACGACGTTGTAGAAATTTCGCCTTTTGCTGGGATGCCGTTTTCTGATGAAGATAATGCTTACTATGTCCCGTGGATAGGTTATTTCAGACGTTTAGGGAATTTATATTTCAATGTTCAAGATGGGCATGAACTAAGCCATGATGAGGTAGAAAAATTAAAAGAGGAGTCATCCAGGTTTGCTGCGCAATCGGTTATTGATGCGACCGAAAACCAAACCAACGCTAATTTATGTAAAAAGGCCAAGGTTGGACCTAAAAAGACCGCAACACCTCCAACGAATAATCCAATAAATAGTGGCATCATCTATGCGGATCATGAAGTTCCATATTCCTGGTTTTTTAAGAGAAATTATAACCAATTTCCAACCAACGATACCGGCACTTGTGGTTATGTTTCTGCGTCTATGCTGCTTGCATATAATGAAATCTTTAAAAGCACTGGATATTTTTCCGCGAAGGAATCCGCCGATTATATAACCCCTTATGTGGGATCGTTTAGCCCTAATGGATGGAATGGCGTGCCCGACCTTTCTGATTCTTTTCCGAAATCAGTATGGGGCAAAAATATTGGCAGTTCCGTACCGTCGACAATTCATAGTGCTATTGATTCGTTTATGAACGGAAAAAATAAACAATATGAGGTTTATGAATACGTTTGGAAATTCGCAACAATCACAGACCCTGTAAAAGAAGGGTGTCCAGCGGCTTACTTTGGAAATATACAAAGCCCTACAAACAGTGACGCTTGGGCGGATCATGTTGTAACCGTATACGGCTATTATAACGATGGTAAGTTGCTGGTTCATTATGGTTGGGAAGGTTATTCACAAGTTGTTATGTCTCAGCTTGGCATATTTAAGCAAGGAGGAGTCATCGCCATTTATAATAAGTCAGAACACGTCCATAACGATCGCTACTTCGTTGATCGCTCAACTGGTAAACGTTATTGTGGATGCGGTCGACTTATGTCCTGTTAAGGAGGCGTTTATGCTGAAAATGAACAAAAGAAACATTATGTTGGCTACGTTGTGTTCGATTGGTTGTGTGTTGATCTCCTCCTGTGGCAATAATGCTTCCGATATTCCTCTTTTTGGGATTATCGAAGGTACCTATTATTATGAATCGCAGGAAGGTGCTCTGCCTGAAGGCTGGTCTTTTGGGAAAAATTCTAAATTCGAATTTGTCGAAATGGGGCCTCCCGAATCCTATGACAAGCTCACGACATTGGAAAACGGTTCTTGGCAAATGCAAAAATTCACCATTGGAGAAGATGGAGTGGGACAAGTAAATAGTAACTGCAAAATGGTTTGGTCGAACACGCCATTTGACACGATGTCCTATCTTAAGGTCGCTGGTACTTACAAAACAAGCGACAATGTAGCCACAATGGTGATGATTTCACCTATTTATTCTTTAAACGATACTTGGGGCGATGTGTTTAAAGGCATAGATTGTGCCATCACACCATTAGAAAAAAACGATTATTCAAAACGAAAGATTTCTATTTCTTTTATCCAGAACAATGAAACAGAGAACAAGCTTATCGTTACCTTTTCTATGTAAAAACCGAAGACACAGAATTCATTAAGGCGAGGACCCGTTTCTCGCCTTTTAAAATTATTTTCGACGGGAATGCACTTATTTTGTATTTATTTGATGAGGATAAGAAAATGAGAACATTTATTGTTAAAAACACACCAATATACATTAATGAAGAAGATGGCAATTTTTCCATTTATCGTCACGAGGCTGAGCTTTCGAGCCCCGTCAAAATTCAAGAAGCCTCAAACTACAATCATTCTCTTTATGAATGCATGTCATTTTGCCTTGAGATATCCGACGTGTGCAATCTTAGATGCTCTTATTGCTTTAACCAAGGAAAAACCGGGAAAAGAATGTCAATCAAAGATGCGGAAAGATCGCTTGACCTTCTCTTTTCCAAATTCCCCAATGCCGAGAAGTATTTTATAGATCTTTCTGGGGCGGGAGAGCCGTTGATGAACCTTTCTTTGATTGATGCAATTGCACAATATGCTAAACAGAAAAGTGACGAGATTGATCGTGAAGTCACTGTCACGCTAGTTAGTAATGGTACATTGCTTTCAAAACCTGTTGCTGAGCACTTACAAAAGAAATCGATTTTATTCGGGGTAAGCATCGATGGAAACAAGGAAAATCATGATACTTATAGGGTTTATGCTAATGGACGTGGGTCGTTCGACGACATTGTTAAGAACGTAAAGTCAATTAAAAACAGGCAATATGTCGGGTGTGCCATTACGATAACTAAGACGGTGTTTCCGTTACTGGATGTCCTTAAGGAACTAAGCGAAACCTTTATGACGCTTTCCGTAAAACCAGTGCGTTCCGGAACGCTGGGCTTAGACGAAGAATCTTGCAATGCTTGGCTAAAGGAATACGAAATTCTAGAGGCTTATCTGGAACAGGGCATCTTAAATAAAGATTTGTCTTTGATTTTTAAATTACTAAACGGCGATGATTTTTTCGGTAAATTCATATTGCGATCTTTTTTAAACATAAAGGCTTTATCACGCTGCGACAGCGGAATTGGACGAATTGCTGTTTCAACAGAAGGGAAGTTTTATCCTTGTCCTGCCCTGATAGGCTCTAATCTCCTTCTTGGAGATGTTGAATCGGGTTTCGATTCAGAAAGTGCCAAGAAAATTTATCGTTCCTTAATTGAAAGAAAAGAATGTGGATCTTGTCCGTTTCGCTTTGCTTGTGGAGGAAATTGCCTTGCCGAAGATAAAAAGCAGAACCCAGTAATGTGTAAATTTAAAAAAGGTCTGATTTTACTTGCTATGTTATTAGAGGAAAAGACAAGAAATTATCCGGAACAATATACAAGAATCATTGATTTCTGTCTTGAAAAGATATCAAGAACAAAAGAAAATGCTGATTTGCGGAGATATCGTAACGATCGTCCGAATATATCATTTACCACAGCGAAACAGCAATTTGATCAAAGCCGCCCAGTGTATTAATTGTTTAGTATAATTTTTATTATGTTAGTGTTTTAAAGCCACTAAATATAAAACATCAAAAACATTTCAACTGATTATTAAATGCTGAGCGAAGAGCTTTTCCTATTGCCTGTTTTTTGCAATTTGCGTCTGCAAAACATTTGCTAATTTACGTAATGTCGATTTTTAAACCACATTCCGTAAAATAAGAAAAGTATGTTTTTATAAAAAGTATCGACAAATAGGCACTTATGCTTTTTTTATTAAAAACTATATGATAATATTAATTTACGGAATCTCATTTTTTAAACCACATTCCGTAAAATAGTAAAAAGGAGAATAAGCATGTTAGTAGGCAGAAAAGAAGAAAAAGAATTGCTACAAGGAGCATATTTAAGCGATGAATCTAAATTCATTGCTGTTTATGGAAGAAGGAGAATAGGAAAGACCTATTTGATTCGCGAGGCTTTTGATTATAATTTCTTCTTTTCACACTCTGGACTTGCTAATGCAAGCTCTAAGAAACAAATTCAAGATTTCTGCTTATCGTTAAAAGAACAAGGCACCATCATTGAAGAAGATGTAAATGATTGGATGGTTGCATTTTCCTATTTGAAGAGAAAAATCATGTCTTCTAATGAGAAAAAGAAAGTAATATTTTTAGATGAACTAAGTTGGATGGCAGGAAAAAGAAGCACTGATTTCCTCACGGCTTTAGAATCCTTTTGGAATGGCTGGGCTAGTGGAAGAAAAGATGTCCTTTTAATCGTTTCTTCCTCTGCAACCTCATGGCTGCTTGACCACATTATTCATAATAAAGGTGGTTTGTATCATAGGCTTAGCCATTCAATTCATTTATTGCCTTTTTCTCTTAAGGAATGTAAGGAATACTGCTATAAGAACGAATTGAACTACTCTGACTTGCAAATACTTGAACTTTATATGGTTTTTGGGGGAGTGCCTTATTATTGGAGCCTGTTAAAGAAAGGATTCAGTGTCAGCCGAAATATCGATGCTTTGTGTTTCTCTAGAAATGGCGAACTACGTGATGAATTTTCTAGTTTGCTTCCATTGATGTTTAATAAGCCAAACGAATATATTTGCATAATCACTTCTATTGCCAAAAAGAAGAAGGGGATGACTAGAACTGAATTAATTGAAGCTTCCAAATTAAAAGACAGTGGCAGCTTATCTAAGAAATTAGCAGAATTAGAAGAATGTGGCTTCATAAGACAATACCTTCCATATGCCAAAAAGAAGAAAGAGTCTGTATTTCAACTTATAGATAATTTCACTATTTTCTCTTTGAATATGATGAGTCCTAAAAAAGAGGACGAACATTTCTATCAAAATAATCTTCAAAGCGGAAGTTATAACGCCTTTATGGGTTTATCATTTGAACTTGTTTGTTTGGAACATATAAAACAAATCAAGCACGCCTTGGGGATTTCTGGAGTAGTAAGCAGAGAATGCTCCTGGGTTTGTTCTAGAGATTTAGAAAATGGAGTTGATGGCCATCAAATTGACTTGTTAATTGATAGAAATGATGGGGTTATCAATATGTGCGAAATGAAATATTCATTAACCCCATATTCAATTACTAATAAAGAAGAAGAAAACTATAGGAAGAGAGTTTCTGATTTTATAAAGGTTACTAACAATAAAAAGCCTATAATTTATACGATGATTACTCCTTTTGGGATTATGAAAAACTTGTATTCAGGAATGGTAGCCAGAACTATTACGTTAGAAGATCTTATGTCTATCTAGTTTTGAATAGTCTTAGATAATGACCTCGTGTATTGATTGTTTATAAAAAGCCTATTTTCTATTCGATGCTCAGCGGTTTTCTTTAAAACAATTTTTTCATTTATTGTAATGTGCGCTATTGCGAACAATTACATTATAAGAGAGAATTTAAACAGTAGATAAAGTCATACTTATAAAAGGAGGCGAAACGCATCATTTATTGACGTTATAAAAACAAGGCCAATAGAAATTACGTATATGATTTAAGAAGATAATAAAGACGGCTAATAGGGGTGCCGCCTTATATGTTTCTTCTTTACGCTGATACACAAGACTTTCAAAGGTTTTCACATTATTTTTAACGAATCATCTAAACATATTATGGGTGATATACTTTTTTTGCTTCCAATTTATATTTATTAGTTGCCAAAAGGAGCGAAATTAATAAATGGTTATATTTGATGCTTTTAAGAAAAATAATGTAGGGGTGTGGTGGTTTTGCCCTGATAAACCATCTTTATATGGGAAAAAGAAACCTTGTTATGGTTTTGGCCAAATTAAATATCTAGAGGGATCTGTTTATACTGGAAGGATATTCTTTGATGGCAAGAATTACCTTAAGAAAGGCAAAGGCCAACAAGATTTTACTACCTCCTGTTTAGGCCAGTTAAATAGAATTACGGATGAGAAATTATATAAGTTTGTTGGGAATTTCGATGATGTTAATTCGGATTGGATTCATGGCAATGGGGTTAAATATTATGTTGATTCCGAGAATAAACCAACTCATTTTCAGATTGGTTATTTTTCACGTTTAGATAAAAAGGGAGAGTATCGCGGCAAGTTTGATTATGATTCCTTGCTAGATGGATATGATAAATCCATGCAATTTGAAATAGATGAAAGGGCCATTCTCCTTGATAAAGAAAAAGAAGCCATCAAAAACATAAGTAAGCTAGATAATTTGTTTATAGGAGATTCATATTTTGAATTATGGAATTATGAAGAGTATTCAAAAAACACATTCTACAATGTTTTTAAGAATTCGCTGAATCTTGGATTGGGTGGAACTCGTTTTTATGATTGGATACCTTATGTTTATAAACTTAAGGATTTGTCATCTCCAAAGAACATAATAATTAACTTAGGCTTTAATGACTTGCATTGCCAAGAAACCCCTAAAGCAGTCCAACTAAGAAGAATCAAATTCTTGAAGTTATTAAGAGACATATTCCCTAATTCTAATTATTATTTCGTTAACGTTGTTCATGCTCCTTTGTTTAAGGATTTATTTGATGTAGAAGAACAACTTAACCATTATTTAGAATCCGGACAGGCAAAATATAATTACAAAGTGATTGATAATTGCTTAAATATCGCTTCTTCAAAAGAAAAACCTTTCTTTGCTGATTTAGTTCATTTAAATCATCATGGGTATGAACTTTTTGAGTCTTTGATAAAGAAATACATTTAGTCAAAGATATTTAGCATTTTATTAGCTAAATTAAGCAGTTACTCCTTTTCCTTGAAGAGGCTTTCTTTTATCATTACAAGGATATGGAAAACGCCTTCTTTCTAGATAGAAAAAGCAAAATGGAAACATCCAAAGCCCAGATATATTTTGTTTTTGTTTCTTTTTATGAAGGCATGGTCTTTTCCTTTTTGACTTTGTTCCTTAATGAATGCAGGAAGAACTTATCTTGGTCTCCTTTGATGTCTTCTTTCTCCTTGTTCTTACCTCCTTTATTTGCTTCGATTGGTTTATTTATTTTTTCATTTTTGGTTTCACATCAAAAAAGGAATTTAAAGATAATGAGAATACTCTGTGTTTGCTCATTAATTATCTTGTTGTTACTTTCGATTTTAGGCCTAATATTACCTACTGGGTTAAACGAATCTAATAAAATAATAAATTCTTCATCTTATTATTTGCTGTATTTCCTTTTCCTTTTATTGCCATCTTTATTAATGGGTCTACATTGGTCTTTTGTATCTTTTAATACATCTAATATCGCGGATACAAATTATGCCGAAAAGACTAAATTTGGGCATGTTTGCATTTATGGGGCTTTGGTTCCGATTATAGTTTCCCCTTTAGCAGGCTTAATCGCCGAATCTTTATTCCAAGGTTATAAAGGATATTTATTTTTATTCTTAGTTTCTTCTCCAATGCTAATTGTTTTATTTTGTTTAACGTTCATGTTCAAACCATATCCATCATCTATGTTTCATGACGACGATCATGAAAAGGTTTATCTAAGGGATTTATTTAAAAATAAGACATACGTCCTTTATCTTTTACTTGCATGCCTATGGATTCCTCTTGTCTGGTCTAGTGATTCTCTTACTTCAAATTTCTGGACTGCTTTAGAAAGCTCTTCCCCTCATATTAACGAGTTTAATCCACTTACTTGGGGTTTATTTATCGCATCTTCATCAATAAGTGAATTTCTTATTATCTTTATAAATACTAAGTTTGGTGTTGGCAATAAAGTTAGGACATCAATGCAGATATCCTTTGCAGTTATATTTGTTCAATGTTTGATACTAGCTATTCTTTCATATATTTATAACATCCCTTTAGAAAATGGGTTATTCATTGTATCCATTCTTATCTTTATCCATTTAGGAAAAGGGGTTGCATCGGGGTTCTATGTTACTAGCAATATGCTGATGCTTCATCATATAGTAGGCCCAAAATTAAGAAGGAGGGCTGTGTTTATCGCCCCATTTATATTCCAATTAATTAACTCGGTTATCCAATTGATATATCCGTATCTAACTTCGTTTAGATACGTTTCATTTGGTTCGTTTGCCATAATTGCCTTGACAGGTTTAATTATTTCTTCTTTCTTGGACGTCCATTTGTTGCATGAAGGTAAAGACAAATAACAACATAGTTTTTCGGTAAAGACAAATAAACTAATAGGAAAATTCTTTAATTTTGACTAAGGGGTTGCGTCTTTTCTCCAAATTCAAGTTTTACTTTCTTTAATATTATTATCATTGCAACTATGTTTGCGGTGGCTGTTATTATCCAGGTAATAGGATAAACGCTATAGAGCCAACCTACCGTATGGAAGTAGGGGATATTGAATACTGTCTCTAATAAAATAATCCTAACAACAGTACAACCGATTAAAGTTGTTATCATTGGGAACATTGATCTTCTACACCCTCTAATGGTGCTACTAGTTATATCCATTATCCCATCAAGGCAATAAGTTAGTCCTATAACCATTAATCTTTCTTTTCCTGAAGCAAAAGCCTGCTCTGTATCAACAAATAATCCTAGCAAGGAACGATTGGCGAATATGATGACTAAAGCTACGACCGCACAGAATATAAAATTCCAGATTAATGAATAACCATATATCTTGTTTATGTTCTTTATTTTCTTTGCTCCATAGTTTTGAGCTGTAAAAGACATGGTAGCTGCAAATATTGCTTCTATCCCAGCATAGATATAGCTTTCGATATTGCTAGCTGCTATAGCTCCGTCTTGTAAATCGGGATTATCCGGAGCAATTGTATATAACTTTGCTTGAATAAAGACATTAGGAAGAGCGAAGAAGAATCCTTGTAATCCTGCTGGAAGTCCTAATCTAACGATTTCCTTTAAGGCCCCCTTATCAATTCTCATTTCTTTCCATTTGAATACTACATAGGAGCTTTTGTCGATAAAGAAATATAGTGTTGATAATAATGCAGAGATTACTTCAGAGATTACCGTGGCAATGGCAACCCCAGCAACATCCATTTTAAACCAAGCGACAAAGGCAATATCTGCGACTACATTGAATATTCCAGATATTAATAAAATGAAGAATGGGGTCGATGAATTACCTATTGCCCTCATTATTTGAGACAAGTAGTTGTAGATCATAAGGAATGGCATTCCTAAGAAATATATTTTTAAATAGGTGGTTGCTAAATCGATGATGTGGGCATCTGTTTTCATTAATTCTAGTAGTAACCTAGAAGTGAAAAATCCAATAATTCCAACTGCGATGCCAGAGATTATTGATACAAGGAATGAGGTATGTAATATCTTTTTGGCTTTATCGTGTTCGCCAGCACCTTTTGCATTGCCTATAGCAACATTAGAACCCATGGACATATTGGCAAAAACTACAATGACTAGATTAATTAAAGCCCCGTTAGCAGCGACTGCAGCCATCGAAGATTGCCCTCCGCCCATAAAGTGGACAGTAACTAGGTCAACGGTAGAATAAAGAAGTTGAAGTACGGTTGCTAAAAATAACGGAAGTGCAAATAGGCCAATCTTGGCAAATAGGTTGCCTTCGGTCATGTTCATTTCTTTAAATAATTTCTTAGTCATATATACATCTCAAAAGGTTATTCTATGACCTTTTATTTCTAATTCAATATCAAAAGGGTTTTACAAATCTTTTTTAGGTTAGAAAAAACGAATTTCTATAAATTTGCCTATTTTAAAGCACCACGCCCCCTTTATTTTCAAGGAAATGGAAAAATATTTTTTGTATTTCCCACAAATTTTCCCTTAATTAAAGCACAAGGTATCGCTTATTTTTAGAAAAATAAAAAATTTTCAGTTGACTTATTGAAGAAAATAATTCACCCGTGTACTATTATAGTTACTTAATTAGACCTAAATAGGGAGGTTTAAAAATGTCGAAGGAAAAGAAATGTTGTTGCAAGAAATGCAAAACGACACTCATCATCGGCGGGGTACTTTTTGCTCTCGCTTTTGTTTACTTGTTTATCGCAGGTGCTACTGGGGGAATTCCATTCAATAATTCTTACCCATGGGGAATAGTTCCAGGTACCGGTTGGTTCTGGGGCTCATTTGCTGCTGATCCAGGTTGGACAGGTACTGGATTAATCCGTTGGGGCAATATGGATTGGTACCGTATGGTTGCTGTAGTTGCTTGCTATTTGGCTATTGTCTTATTCATTGTTGGATTAGTCTTAGTCATAAAGAGAAAACAATATAAGCTATTAATTAGAATGGGATGCACCGTTCTAGATGTATTCTGGACTGGTTATATCTTTGTTTCATTAATGCTCCCATTAGATAGGGGTGTCTTACATAGGGCTGCCTATTTCAACTACACGGTTGTCTTGGTTTTATCTCTCGCTTCAGTTTTATTCTTATTAATTGCTTGCTTAATTCCATTCTTAAAAGTTGAAACTATCAGTGAAGAAAGAATTAGGGAAATCTCTAGAGAAGAATATTCTGCTATGAGAGCTACCGAAGGCAAGACCTATACCGAAAATGAAATCCGTGCCATCGTTAGAGAAGAAATGACCGGCACTCAAGAAAAGATCTTCACCGAACCAGAGATAAGGGAAATCATTGTTGATGAAATCTCTAAACATCCTTGCGTTGTTAAAGAAGAAGTTAAGGAAGAGGTTACTGAAGAACCAGCTCCTGAAGTAGTTGAAGAACCAGTTGCTGAAGAAGCGGTTGAAGAAGACGAAGACAATCCATTTGCTTCCTTAAGAAATAAAAGACGTGCTTCATTTGAAACCAAGATCAAGAATAGCGAATATGATTTACGTCATAAATATTATGATTTAAGAGACTATATCAAGTCTTATGGAATCAATAATAGAATCTCTATCCCAGGTGATACCTTCTCTGCAAAAAGAGAAAAACTCGTATTCATCACTGTATCGGGCAAGAAACTAAAAGTATCCTATGCCCTTGATCCAAAAGAATACGAACAAACCCCAATTCCAGTAGAAGCCAATACTTCTAAGAAGTTAGCGGATTTACCATTATGCTTAAAGATTAAATCTGACCTCTCATTCAGGAGAGCCTGCAAATTAGTCGATGACTTAATGGCTAAAAAAGGCATCACCAAAATAGAAGAAAAGAAATAAATAAATCTAATCTTATTTGAGGCGGTTAACCCCGCCTCTTTTTAATAAGCACATGGATAGCAAATCGATTTATTTTAGAATAAAATAAGCAAGTCCAAGGAGAAAAACTTTATGCATTGCGAAAGAAAAATTAGTGATGGTTTCTATTATGTAGGTTCTAGTGATAGACGTTTGGCTTTATTTGAAAATGTCTATCCAATTCCAAACGGAGTTAGCTATAACTCCTATTTGTATCTAGATGAACAAACTCTGTTGCTAGATACAGTTGATTCCTCTGTTTCTGATGTCTTCTATGAAAATATTGACTTCCTCCTAAACGGAAGGAAGCTTGATTACCTAATTGTTAATCACATGGAACCAGACCATGCCGCAAACATTGGGGAGCTTGCCTTACGTCATCCTTCTACAACTATTGTAGTAAATGCGATGTCGAAGAAATTCCTATTTAATTATTTCCCTGAAATCAAAAACTCAATCATGGTTGTCAAAGAAGGGGACAAATTAAATATCGGTAAGCATACATTTACTTTCGTTATGGCTCCTATGGTACATTGGCCAGAAGTCATGTTTACTTTTGAATTGAGCGAGGGCGTGTTATTCTCCGCTGATGCTTTTGGCACATTCGGGGCTTTAGAAGGAGATATATTCGCATCTTCTTCAACATTTACAAAATCATTCCTAGCAGAAGCTAGGAGATATTACACGAATATCGTTGGTAAATATGGCGATCAAGTCGTAAATGTCTTAAAGAAAGCTTCTACCATTGATATTAAGATGATTTGCCCTTTGCATGGGCCTCTTTATAAAGGGAATTTGAATTTTATCCTTAACCCATATATGAATTGGGCTACCTATGCCCCTGAAGAAAATGATGCTGTAATGATTTGCTATTCTTCAGTTTATGGGGGTACTAAAAACGCCGTTGAAGTATTAGTAAAGATGCTAAGCGAAAAAGGGGTGAAGAATCTAGCTATATATGATGTATCAAAGACTGATTCTTCATATTTAATTGCCGAATCATTTAGAGTTAAGACAATTGTTTTGGCTTCTACCACCTATAATGCCGGCGTATTTGTTAAGATGGAAGAATTCCTAACTGATTTAGCAGAACATAAGATTAGGAATAGGACTTTTGCCTTCCTTGAAAATGGTTCTTGGGCACCTGCAGCTAGACTTGGGATGAAAAATATCCTAAAGGACTTACAAGGTTGCACATTTATTGAAGATAGCTTGACCTTAACTAGCAGAATTAAGGAAAACCAATTAGAAGATTTGTCTAAATTAGCAGATGTGGTGGCTTCTTCAGTTATTTTGGATTTACCTTTCAAAGAAGAAACATTCATTGATGATAAGACCCAATTTAAACTTACCTATGGCTTATTCACAGTCTTTAGCAAAGATGAAAATGGAAGAATTGATGGTTCAATAAATAATTCTTTCTTCCAGATTTCTGATTCTCCAAACTTGTTCCTTCTTTCGGTAAATAAGGCAAACTATACAGCTGAAAACATCAAGAAGACCGGTAGATTTGTTGTTTCTATCTTAAATAACGAGACCGACTATGCGCTTATTAAAAGATTTGGCTTTGCTTCAGGTAGAGATTCTAACAAATTAGAAGGAGCTGAAGATTTAGTTAAACCAACTTCTTCTGGATTAGTTAGATTAGACAAGATGAGCAATGGCTATTTGGATTGTGAAGTCAAACAAACTCTAGATATCGGAAACCATGTTGTCTTCATCGCAGAAGTTAAAGAATCCAGGGTATTGAATAACTCTAAATCTCTAACTTATGAATATTATTTTGCTAACATAAAACCAAAGGCCTTGCCTTCTCAAAACAAGGTGAAAAAGACTGCATGGGTCTGCCGCATTTGTGGTTATACATATGTTGGGGAAACTCTTCCAGCGGATTTCATCTGCCCATTATGCAAACACCCTGCAAGCGATTTTGATAAGGTCGAATTATAAACTTCCTTGTTCTAAATATATTTAGACAATATAATCAGCCCTATGGAAAATAAAGACGAGATAGTTGAAGTAGAAGTTACTGATGAAAAACTAAATGCCCCTAAAAAAGAGGGCAAGCCAAAGAAGACCTTGGATGATTATTCTTCTAAGATTCGTTTCTATGGTTCTTTAGCTTTTCTAGGTTCTAGATATGGATTTACTGGGATGATTCTAGCTGGGCTTGCCGGATTAGTTTTCTCTATCCTTTATAGCGAGAATAAAGCCACTTCCTTCCTTGCTTTGGTTATTGTTTGTTTTTCTTTCTGCTTATTATTTGCTATTTTCTATGTTGTTGGATTAATTGCAAGAAGCTTAGCTAGAAAATACATGGCTAAGGATCCTAATTATCAAGATAAAATATGAGCTATATAGAGATTCATGGTTTGAGCAAAATATATAACCCAGATAAGCCAAATGAAACTAGGGCTTTAATGGATGCTTCCTTTAATTTGAATAAGGGTGAATTTGTTTGTGTGCTAGGTCCTTCTGGCGCGGGTAAATCTACTTTATTAAATATATTAGGTGGCATGGATAGGGCTAGCAGTGGTTCTTATATAGTCAATGATAAAGACGTTACTAAATTTAACGAAAAAGAATTACAGGTATTTAGGAGGCAAAGTGTTGGCTTTGTTTTTCAATTCTATAACTTGATGCAAGATTTAACTTCTTACGAGAATGTTTCTTTGGCATCTTCTATTGCCTTAAATCCTCTTGATCCAAAAGAAATAATCGAAAAAGTTGGATTAGAGAAAAGAATGTACGCCTTTCCTTCTTCGTTAAGTGGAGGAGAACAACAAAGGGTATCTATTGCTAGGGCGATTGTTAAAAACCCTTCTTTATTACTTTGTGACGAACCTACTGGTGCGCTTGATTCTAAAACCGGTAAGTCCATCATGGCCTTGCTTATGGATATATGCAAGAAGTATGAAAAGACTTTGATTCTAGTTACCCATAATGCTGCTTTAGCTAGACTTGCGGATAGAGTTATACGCATGGTGGATGGACATATTGTTTCTAATGAAATAAATGAACATCCATCAAGCGTTGATGAAATTGATTGGTAATTCTTTATATATAGACGTTACTAAATTAAAATATGTCTATGGGACTAAAGGAAAAGAATAGATATATAACTGCTTTTTTAAAGAATGTTCCTCCATTTTTGAATTACAAATTATTTAAAAAGAAGAGAAACTTATCTAGTTTTTGCGGGGTTAATAATATAAACGAAGCTACCACTAGCCTTGCTTTAAAGAAGGCAATTTCTTCTTCCATTCCTTTTGCTGCGATTAGATTTGGGGCAGTTGAATTATCTTGCTTAAATAATCACGAGAAGATAGAACTTGGCTTTAAGAAGAAATATAAAGATAGTGTTATTTACTCGATGAAGAACAATGCCGGCTTCTTTCCTTGCGATCAATCTAGTCTCGCTAAATATGGAGATATACTGCTTCCAAAATTAAAAGAAGCGGATTTCCTTGGAATATCTGGAGTCCATCTAGAAGATTATTTTTATAAGAAATATATGCCTTCTAGCAAGGTCATTCTTTATGAGGGGATGGAACCTCTCCATGAAGATTGGATAAAATCTTTAGAAGGAAAGAAAGTATTGGTTATTTCTTCTTTTGCAGAAGATATAGAATCCCAATATAAGATAAAAGATAAATTATTCCCGGAAGGGGTTATTCCTTCTTTCCAGTTAAAGACAATAAAGACTCCGCTTACTTTTGCTAAAGAAGAACCTAGCGAATCTAGTTTCTTTGAAGTATTAGAAAAACTATATTCCCAAATAGATAAAATTGATTTTGATATAGCCTTAATTGGAGCAGGGGCTTATGGAACTTTCTTGGCCTTGCACTGCAAAGAAATAGGGAAACAAGCCATCCAAACTGGCGGGGCTACTATGACAATGTTTGGAATTATTGGCAAAAGATGGGAAAATAGAAGCCATGTAAGTAGATATATCAATTCATATTGGATTAGGCCTTCATTAAAGCCTAAAGGATATAAAGATATTGAGAATGGAGCATATTGGTAATGGAAGAAAAAGAAAACAGCAGTTTTTCTAGGTATGACACAGTTCTAGCCTTTTTGTGTCTAGAAACCTTGGCCTTGACTTGCTTTGGCTTTGCCGGATTAACTGGCTTAACAATTTTAAGGGCAGTTGGATTTTGCTTATCTCTATTCTTTATCCCATTTATTAGCAATGGATTAAAGCTAGAACAATTTAATAAAAGAGGGAAAATACTCCTAATATTAATAGGGGGGTTAGCTATTTTATTATCTTTCTCCTATTTCTGGATAAAGATGTATGAAGGGAATGTCTTCTCGATGATTATCCAAAACCTAATGATATTGATTGGGTTTGGAGGATTTTTCATATTAGGATATGGGATTAGATTTCTAAAAGTAGTGAAGGTTAAATATGTAATGTTTGCCTTTTTAGGTGGGCTAGCCTTGTTAGTATTTATAACCCTAATTTATTCTCTTATTAGATATGGATTCTTCTATTCATTGCTATATAGAAATAAGGTCTATTATTTTGATGGAGTCGTATTTAGCATTGCTAACGAAGGTAAATATCTAGATGGCTTCTCTTTTACTGAAGTATCTTTATCATTTGCTAAAACTTCTTCATTTATATTAGCTTCTTCTTTGCTTGCTCTACCTTTAGCAATCAAAAATAAAGATAAGCAAGAAATACTAGCCTTAGCTATCTGCGGTGGCCTTGGCTTAATTGATTTAGCGGTTGTTCCTTTTAAAAGAGGATTAATATGGCTGTTGCTTGTATATATTCTAGGTGCCATTTGTTATTTGATTAGATATTTCTCCTTAAAAAACAAAGAAAAGACAACCAAGGTAATTAATATTATCTATTATGTTTTTATTGGTTTAGTTTCCTTGATGATATTGCTTTTATTAATAGACGGGGTGCTTGGATTTGAAAAAGGATTCATGCATAAGCTTCCTTTAATAGGTAGGTATTTTAAAGAAGGTGCGATGCTAGGATCAATAAGAGAAGCCATATCTTCCATAATATTTGAAACTGATGCAGCAGAGATTAGACGTTTATCCTTCCATTCTTTTATGACATTCCTATTTGGATCATCGATATTAACTACCTATGATCTTAAAATCTTTGAATTTACCATATTGTTCCAAAATGGATTTATTGCTTTTGCTTTAATGATTGCTGTTATCTTTATTTTCCTAAAGATGGGGTTAAATAAATTAACGAGAAAAGAAACAAGTGCATCTGAATTATCATTATGGTTTGCTTTATTTGGAGTATTTATGTATCTATCTATATTGAATTCAGAATTACCATTTAGGCATCTAAGCGAGATAGATAATATCTTCTCTCCTAGAAACGGCAATTTTGTTTCTATAACTAGAAGCAATACCCAATTATTAATATTCTTCTTGCTAGGTTTTCTTTGTATTGATTTAACTAGCCCAAAAGTAGTTAAAGAATCTAAAAAAGAAGAAATACAAGAAAATGTTTCAAAAGAACTTAAGGAGGTTAGCATCAATGAATAATAGAAAATTAATTGCCCTAGGATTAATTTGTCTTGGGCTAGTTTCCTGTGCCGATTCTAAAGAACTTTATGACGGGGATGCCTATGTTGCTCCTATTTTTAAGGATAATCGTTATAACCATTATGATGATGGATTAAAAGAAGCCAAATTAAATCCTATATCCAAAAAAGATTTAACTAACGGAATAGAAAAGAACCAATACTTCAATGGTTCAGGATCTTATTCTAAAGTTAGCGATTGCACTGGATTTAACCAGGCTTATAGCAAGAATCCAAAAGATTTCCTTAATTCAAAAGGAGAGAAGCTTCTTTGGGAGCCTGACATCGTTAATTCTAAAGTAGGGGAATGGGTTGACCAAAGTAGCCTTTATGATGTTGCTTATGGTCAAACTAAGAAGCTAGCAAGAGTGTCTCCATCTTTCCGTAATGGATATTTATCAAAGCTATATAATGGCCAAGTTAGATGTAACGCCTGGAGTTCTTATTCTTTAGTAGAATTAGATGAATCAGGTTATGGGACTAGGTTCCCATTAGAATTAGCTGATGCGAAATATTTTGCCTTCTCTGCTAGAGGTGGGAGTGACACGACTGACTCAGGAAAAGGAAGGATTACTACATTTGATATTAATGTAACTTTCTATAAATTAGGCAAAGATAATAACTACACGTCCTACATATTTTGCT
Organism: uncultured Caryophanales bacterium; assembly: GCA_902464635.1. Lineage (GTDB taxonomy): Bacteria > Bacillota_I > Bacilli_A > RFN20 > CAG-826 > Alloenteromonas. The sequence continues at coordinate 58,024 of CABQKC010000004.1, forward strand.
TAAAAGAAGTGAAACTACAAACAAACTTCTCTGCCGAATTTACTTCTTTAGTAGGATTCTATTTTGATGATATTGATTTTGATCCAAAAGGAGTAGTAGGAATGTCTATCGATTATAAATTAATTAATGATGATACGACTTACCAAACGATTTCAAACTTTGATATAGAATCCCCAAATTATGTAGGGATAATGTTATTAGAAGTATTTTTCCCTGATTCTACTTGGAATTAAGATATTTAGATATATCTAGCCATTCACCCATTTCAAAATCCACCTTATCATCATCTAGGATAAGAGTTCCTTTTGCAGGGGTGAATGTCATTTCTGAAAAATATATTTTTCCGTTTATATCGTATAAATCAAACCTAACAAAAGGGAAATCTTTGCAGCAATCTTCTGCCATCTTCACCATATCCATGAAATTAGATGGTTTTGGAGGCAAGGAATCCGCTTTTTTCCATCCATTGAACTGGCTTCCATCAAAAGGAGTGTAATCGATATAGAGCTCAGTATATCTAATATCTTTTCCTCTTCCTGTGACTACATAAAGGTTTCTAGCCTTGCCATTATAGACATGTATTTTATATTCGGTAGGCAATGAATCTTTATCTCCGATGAATTGCTCGATTATTATTTGGGGTTTAATTGGAGAATAATGAAGTTCTAACGTCTTCTTGCCATAGTTGGTTCTAAGATATTTTTTAAATAGTTTTCTTGCTGATTTTATATCTAGTTTTGATTTATCTTTTACGATTAAATTAAATCCAGAGGCATGGCTAGCTTTTAAAACAAATGAATTAGGTAATTTAGCAAAATCTATATCATCAAAGTTATCATATACACCTAAACACGGGATAAGGGTATCTTCATATCCTTTTTCTTTGATAAAATCCCTGACTGTAACTCTGCCTGCACATCTAGATACTTCTTTATCTTTTGGATAGACAAAATAACGAAGATATTGGAGTTTTTCGGTATATCTAGTTGGATTTTTAATATTTAGTTTATGATGGGTTATATATCTATATTGGAGCTTTATATATGTTAAAGGCATCATCTTTTTGATAATGCCCCTAAAAGGAAGAACAAGCATCCTTTTGAATTTATTTTCCTTTAGATTTGGATTAGCCATTGTTATTTTCCTTTTTCCTAAATATAGAAGATACTAGTCTTTCTTTTACTAAGGCTAGGCCACCTACATAGATTAAAGCATCTATTAATAACATTATTAAACCTGCTACTAATAAAGTTGATTCCTTTGATTTTATTAGTCCTGATAAAGATGATTCTAATAATGGGAATATAAATATAGTTGTAATAGCAATAATTATTCCAAATATTATTATCTTTAGATTATTGAAATTAATAATAGCCTGTAATGAATATTCTCTTGATACTATTACTAAATAAATTAATAGGATTACATCGGTTGCCATAGTAGCAATAGCAACCCCAACACCTGGATTATCTTTAAATGGAATATATGCAAGAAGTAAAGACAAGGCTACATTTAATGTCACTCCAAATAGCATTCCATATAGGTAATATCTTTCTTTTTTGGCAGGTAGCAATATTTCTGTATAGATATTATCTCCAAGAGAATAAGTTAACATCATTGTTGATAAAGTTATAAGGATATAATTGGCCCCTTTATAAGAACTAGATAAATCAGAACCTGATATCAATGAAGTAATAGGAGTGGATAATGTTGCCATTGTCGCGATGGCGGGTATGGCTATAAAGAAAGTTATATTAAACGAATACCTTAATAAGTTCTTATAGAAGTACTTGTTTTCTTTTTCGTAATAATAAGAAGCCCTAGGCATGAATACAGCATATAAGGAAGTAATTAAAGTAATGACTATATCAATTCCTTTAACGCCGACTGAATAAGAACCAACGCTAGCCTTGCTAGGATCTATAAACCCTAAAAGGAATTCATCGGTTTGGTTATATAAAGTAAGGGCAAAAGAAAGGAAGAACAATGTAATTAATGGTCCTATTAGACTTTTATAGTCATGCTTACCTTTGAATGTAAATTTGACATATCTAGGTAACAATATGCAGTTAATTATTGATGTTAGAATGGTAGATGAAATAGCGACCAAAGCATAGATATATAGATAGTTTTGTGAATAGGAAGATGGACGAATAACAATAAATGTTAAAGCAGCAGAGAATGCTAATAACATTATTGATCTAACGGTTATGTAGAAATGCTTTTCTAAGGCAATATAAACCCATTCAAAGGAAAATACGCCTGCTAAGAAATTAATTGATAATAGGAATATGATTTCATTTGATGAATATAAATCAGGAATAGAAAAGACCAATATGCTCATCAATAAGAAAGAAAGAACGGTCGTTATTCCTTGCAATATAAAGAAAGTCTCGACAGTAGTGGCCATCTTTTCTTTATCGTCTTTTACTTTTGTTACTTCTCTAATTGCTACGTTAGGGATAGAAATCTTGGCCAATATCAAAAAATAATAGACAAAAGAATTAGCCCAGGAATATAAGCCAAATACTTCATCTCCTAAGGCCCTAGTGATATAAGGGAAAGTAATGAAAGAAAGAATCGTTATGGTTAAAGTTCTTATCAAATTGATAACAACGTTAGATCTAACGCTTTTTGATAACTTATTTTCCTTGGACGCTACGTTTTCCATTAAGCGATATTATAGTTCAAAACTATAATAAAAACTATTTGACGATATATGTTTTATTTTGGGTTAAAAGTAAGCCCAGAAACCAAAATAAGGCACCCATTACATTAAATAGTTAATAAATTAATCTTCTCTATTTAAGAAAATCTCCAGTTGATTAATAATATTACCGTGAATATCGTGATTGTTTGCCAACATTATCATCCAGAACCTTTTACGATTACTTCTATTGCAGAAGAATTAGTTAAAAGAGGCCATCATGTTGTTGTTTTAACTTCCAAACCAACTTATGGATATGATCAAATTCCTTCTGAATATGTTCATAAAGATTACGAAGTCCTTAATGGAGTAGAAATATATAGAGTCGATAGCAAGATAAGAAAAGATAGCAAATTTTCGATTATAGAAAATTATCTTTCGTTCTGGAAAAATGCGAAAAAGAAAGCCTTGAAGATAGGCAATTTTGACGTGATTTATTCGATGTCGCTTTCTCCTGTTATCATGGTTTCTCCTGCATTAAAGATAAGAAGGAAACAAAAAATCCCATTATTACTTCACTGCTTGGATTTATGGCCAGAAAGTGTTCTTATTACAAATGCCTTAAAAAGAAGCAACCCATTATATTGCTTGTTGAAAATATGGTCGAAATATATTTATTCTAGATGTGACAAGATTTTAGTTTCTTCCCCATCTTTTATAGATTACTTTTCTTCTTATTTACATATTAAAAACGTTCCTTTGGAATATCTTCCTCAACCTGCCTTTCTAGCAAAAGAAAAAGAAGAAAGCGTTATTTATGATGAACCTGCTTTCCTTTATTGCGGGAACATTGGAAAACTTCAGATGGTAGATAAAATCATTAAATCTTTCTCTAAAGTCGAAGGTAAGGCCAAATTAGTAATAATCGGAATGGGTTCAGAAAAAGAACATGTCATCAATTACATTAAATCAAATAATCTAGAAGAAAGAATAATTTACCTAGGCCCAAAAAGAAGAGATGAAGCAAATGCCTATTATAAAAATGCAACTGCTTTAATCGTATCTTTAAAAGAAGGGGGAACGGTTGGAAAAACTATTCCAAATAAACTAGTCACTTCTTTATATTACGCTCGTCCAATTCTAGGAATTATTAAAGGAGATGGCAGGAAGATTTTAGAAGAATCTAATGGAAGCATCCTTGCTAATGAAGATGAAGAATCTATTACCAATGCCTTTAATTCCATTCTTTCTCTAGACAAAGAAAAACTCGATGAAATGGGAAGAAATAACAAAAAATATTACGATTCTCACTTCGATTTCAATTCTATCATAGATTCCGTTGAATCTAATTTAATGACTTTAAAAAAGAAATAATATCCTTGCTTATTTTATCACCTGAAAAATCTTTTCTAGTCTCTAGATAATCATTTTCTTTTAGGTTAATCAGGTTATTTTCCTTATCCATATGTAAGACAAAGAAATCATAGATTGAACCTTCTATTAGATTTATAGAAATAGGGAAGTATTTATCTAAAGGGGAGCAATATCTAGATGCAATATGTCTAGATAAAGAAAGATACTCGATTAATTTAGAAGGCACGCTATAAAGATCATAGATACTTGGATATGGCCTAGGATTAATATTCAAATAAGCTTCCGATTCATATTTATAGTTTTCGTCTTTGCTTATTTGGCCTAGGTACTTAATTCTTTTATTAAGCTTGCTATATGATTTAATTTCTTCTTCCATATCCCCATGACCTGCGATTATTAAATCCAAATTAGGTTTGGCTTTTAAATATGCATCAAGCAATTCTTTGACTCCATATTTTGCAAATAAAGCCCCAGAAAAATAGATGTAATTACCTAAATTTGATGTAATGGGTGCGTTATTTTCCATTATTCCAAGAATGTTTAGGCTAGGTTTTGAATCAAGCTTGAATAAAGAAGTTAGCTCTTTTGTTAAGGAAATAGATGCAAAAGAAGTAGATGTATTTTCTATTATTTGCTTGGAAACCGAATTACTTTGATAAGTGATGTTAAATGGGTTATCGGTAAGTATGGCAACTGTCTTATATCCCTTTTTAGAAAGAATAGAAGCAATCTTGCTTAATTGGACAGAAGTTGAATCAAAAACAATTACATCATCTTTATTTATTGATTCTTCAATTAACTTTAGTGCTTTTGATACTCCAAATAACTTCTTCGTTATCTTTGATTTGAACGTTATATAAGAATAATTACCTTCATCTTGGAGTTTTAAATATAAAGACGGCAAGGAATAGACTTTGGTTTCTTCATATTTAGATAAATAGGTTATTAATTTAGAATGAAAATTTTGCCCAGCCGGGTTTAATTTATATCCCTTTGAAACCAATTCATCGAACAGGGAAGAGGCAGTTGAAGTAGTTAGGTAAATCATTTTCATTTTGATTCGTTAAATTCTTTTAAGATAGATAAAGTGTCTAGCATCGATCTTTCAATCGTATTTTCTTTCGCGGTTTTAATCGCATCCATTCCCATTGATTCTAGCTTGTCACTTTGGATGGCTTTTAATATTCCTTCTTCATCATTTAAAGATACAACAAAACCATTTTTATTATCTTCGATTAGGTTTAAAGATGCATTCACTTTATTAGAAGAAATAACAGGTAATCCTTGCGACAAGGCTTCATTGATTACATGCCCATAAATATCTTCTTTTGAAAGGAAAACAAACCCATCTGAAATCGAGAACAAGCGTAAAATATCTTTCTTTTTCAAATATCTAGAAAGTTCGACATTTGCAAGGTTATTTTCTTTGATTAAGCGCAAAATCTCATCCTTTTGATAACCTTCTCCTGAAATAATAAGCTTGTAATTTGAAGGTAATTTCTTCCAAATATTAACTAGATAAATGAAGTTTTTTCTTTCGATTAATTGACCGCTTGAAACAAAAAGTTTTTCATTTTTTTTCGCGTATCCTAGCTCATTTCTTAACCTTATTTTTTCTTTCTTTTCTAAAGGCTTAGGCAAGACATCTTTATCAAATATCGATGAATAATGGAAATACCTAATCTTATCTTTGCTAGCCCCATAATGAAGTAAATAATTCGCAGAAGAAGAATCTGGAGTTATATAAAGCGAGGCACCTGAAATATATTTCTTTTTTATGCGGTAAAACAACTTGTTTTCCTTTTGTTTAATTATTCCCCCGTTAATCGCGAATATATATGGGATGTTATGTTTCTTTAGATAGGAAATTGTCTTTTGTTCAGTTAAAGTTCTCCATCCATTAATGACGGCAACATCATATTTATTCTTCTTTAATTCTTTTATAGGAGTTAAGGAAAAAGATTCGATGCTACCCCATTTTAATCCCTTGCATATCTTGTAATTAAAATGCTTTTCCTCTCCATAGAAAATAGAATTTCTTCCGCCTTCTTTTTCTCGTTCGAAAATAACGGAAAGATCACATTCTTTTCCTAATAGATTAAACATGTCGACCTTATAAGGGGCCGGGTGGTTAAAAAGCCAAAGAACTTTCATCCTTTTTATTATGACATCTTCTTTCTAATCTTTATAATACTTTTATGCTTAATGATTGGTCATCTTTCTTTGATAAAGTCGAAAACAAGCCTTATTTCAAATCCTTGAAGTTATTTTTGGATGATGAATATAGCAATCACGTCATATATCCACCAAGAGAAAAGATATTTAACGCGTTTAGTTTGACTTCTCCTAATTCAATTAAAGTCGTATTGATTGGGCAAGATCCATATCATGAAATAAATCAGGCGATGGGTTTATCTTTTTCTGTTCCAAGAGGAACTAAACTTCCTCCATCCCTAATCAATATATATAAAGAAATAGAAAATGATTTAGGCGTAAGCATGGATTTTTCTAATGGGGATTTAACTTATTTAGCTAAACAAGGAGTGCTTCTTCTTAATAGTTATTTGACTGTAAGAGAAGGGGAACCTTTGTCACATAAAAATGCATATTATTCCAATTTTAGCAAGGACGTGTATGAATATATTGATAGTTTACCTCAACCAATCGTATTTATTCTCTGGGGTTCATTTGCTATTTCTTTTTCTAAATATATCCATAATCCAAATAGATTGATATTAAAGTCAGGGCATCCATCTCCATTATCTGCGAACAGAGGTTTATTTTTTAATAACCATCATTTCTCAAAAACCAATGATTATTTAATTAGCCACGGCTTAAGCCCTATTGACTGGGAAAACAAATAGACTAAGATATTGCTATCCGGAGCGGCCAAAGAGCTTGCTGAGAGGAATTTTGTTCAAATTCGACGGTTCACCTGATCCTGGTAATGCAGGCGGAGGTAAGAAAGATATTTACTTTCCTCTGGGTGATTTTGTCCTGGAGGTTTTTTAATTTATGGACAGTTCTACCCAATTAGAAGCAAAAAATAGCTTTGCTTCAAAAACAAAAGAGATTGCCACTTTTGTAGCAATTGCTTTTGCCCTCATCTCTTATTTAGGTTTTGTCGGAAATATGTTCCGCATCAAAACTAGCGATGGTACAAAGACTTTCTATACCCTAATAAAAGTCCTTGCAGATTTCTCTTATTCAGGTTGGTTTTTAACTTGGATTGGGATTGCTCTTCCTGTGTTTGCTATTATCGCAGCTATGATTGGCAAATTTGTTTTCAATAACAACAAGAACTGGGCTTTTGGTGCTGCTTCAATGATGGCACTTTCGGCCATATTGATGTTTATCGTTAAGGATTTATACGTCACCAAATTTGAAGGCGCTTCTACCTCTATTGCATTATGGGGCGTTTGGATGCCTTCTTTTATGGCTTTATCCGCCTTTTCCTTCCTTTTGTCTACCGTCAGCGAAGAAGAATATACAATTGCTGATATATGTGAATGTGGAATGCTTATTGCCATGGCATTTGTTCTTAACTTCATCAAATTATTCTCCATGCCTACTGGTGGATCTATTAATCTCCAAATGGTTCCTTTATTCATCCTTGCCTTAAGAAGAGGACCAATCAAGGGATTTATCGCCTGTGGTATCGTATATGGTTTATTAACTTGCTTGACTGATGGATATGGATTAGCCACTTTCCCATTTGATTATTTAATCGGATTTGGTTCAACTTGTATCCTTGGATGCGTCTCTAAATTTGTCTTCTCCGAAAAAAGAAAATTCTATGACCTATTTGGTGTCCTTGCTATTGTTCTAGCAGGTATCGGAGCTACTTTAGTTCGTTTATTAGGTTCAACTATTTCTTCAATGGTTTTATATGATTATTCCTTTATGGATGGAATTATCTACAATGCAACATATATTCCATTGCAAGGACTATTCGCATTAGTATTCCTTGTTGCAATATATGGACCATTACAAAGATTAAATAAACTCTATCCAGTTCGTTAATTTTTAATATTTTTAAAGGAAAATTCATTTCTTCGTGTTAAACTCCTATGTGAATAAAATCCTTAGGAGTTTTTATTTATGGAAAAAGAAGAAAAAATTGAAGTAGAAAATAAAGAAAATACCGAAGTAAATCCTACTGATGTAGCAGAAGAAACTAAGACAAATGAAGAGTCTTTTGATGAAGATTTTGCCGACGCTAAAAAAGAAGAGGTAAAAGAAGAAGTCAAGGAAGAACCTGCTCCAGAGAAAAAAGAAGAAGAGATCAATTTAAGGAAAGAAAAAGAAGAAGGGGATGAAGAAGTTGAATTAGAACCTTCTAAACGTAATGAAAAAGGTAACATTGAATATCCTGATGAGCATTTAGCAGAAGTAGAAAAAGCTAGAAGGCAATGGATAAAGCAATATAAGAAGTGGTCAACCTGGAAAATGGTTTTGACTTTCGGAAGTATCGTTCTTATCTTTGGGGCTTATTTAATTCCAACTCTTATTGATAAGGAGAAACTAACCCAATTAGGATTATATCTAGCGCTTGGATTAGCCGTTGCGGCTTTAGTTGGTTTTGTTGTATTTGGTGTTTTCCAAAGAAGAGCCCAAAAGAAATTAATCCGTGATTATTTCGTCTCTTATTACGAAAATGTAAATGCCTATGCATTCGAAGGACTCAATATCACTGATTTGACTGGCGATTTCGATACCAAGATAAGCGAAGAAGAATTTAAGGCCTGTGCTTTATATCCTGAAGTTGCTTCTTTAGGATCTAGAGAAAGCATCAGCTTTAAATATGAAGGAGTCGAAACTTCTTTATCTGACGTGGGGGCCCAAAAAGATACAGGAAAGGCTCTCCAAACTGTCTTTGTTGGCAAATATCTAAGAATGGAAAACAAATTAGAATTATCCGATGAAGGTTTGATTATTTATTTCAAGGGTAACGATAGGGCTATACCTCCAGATGCCATCAAAGGATTAAAACCAATCGAAAATAATAAGAAGTTTGTTATCTATGGACTTAGCCAAGATAAGAAAGTCTTAACTCCTGAAATTAGATCTAAATTAAAAGAAATCCATACTGATAATCTATTAGTAGACGTTGCTATTTCTATTAGAACTGGCAAGACATATTTTGCTTTAGGATATGAAGATACCTTAATGGTTCTTCCAAATGACAAACCATTTGATCCTGTCTATGTCTGCAAGTATAAAGAACAATTAAAGATGTTCCTTGATCTTGGATTAGTCTTTAATAAAGAAAAATAATCCCACTTAATAAACAAAACTAACCTTATTGATTGTTTTTGGTTTGCTTAAATTTATATAATCAATATAGAAAAACCGTAAAAAAATACGTGTTTTTATTGAAATTCAAGACAAGATAGATAACTATTGAGGTTAGAAAATGATTAAAGTGTTTTGCCAAAACGACATTATTGATAGACTTGCTGCTATTTTCACTTATGGTTTAAATAACGGATATTCATACGAAACAATTGAAGAAAGAATTATCTCATCCCCGTTTGTTAATAATCTTGAGAAAAACGAGTATGACATTGAATCGAAAATAGATAAAGTAGTGGAGTCTACCTTTGGCAAGTTAGTTTCACCTATAGATATTTCATTTCGTGGGCTATTTTTAGGAGAATCATATTTCAGGCTTTTCTTGTATTTTAATAAAAGCTTTGAATATCTGTTTCTTTATTGGCCCCTTTCTAATTTTGTGGAAAAATACAACATTTATCACGAGATGGATTTCTCTAATCTTAGAAGAGACTTTCTTTTACAAACAAAAGAAACAACATTGCTAAGGAAACTAGCATCTAAAAAGCAATTGAAGCTTGTGGAAATATCAAAGCTAACTGGCATAAATATAAATACAATTGATAAATATAGTAGGGATGACAAATACCTTTATGGGGCCTCTTATAGCAACATTTATAAGTTGTCATCCTTGCTTAAAGTAAAGGAAAATATCTTTTTGCCTAGTCTAGAAGTTTATTTGGATAAGACTGTTTTCCTAGATCATGAATCCAATAATGACTATAAGAATTACCTAGGGTTATTTTTTGCATCTTATTATGATAAAAGAATTGGACAGTCAGATTTTAGTTACGAAAAGGAGGAAGACTGCTTTAAATCAAAAAATGGATTAAAAGTAGTTGTAATCTCAGATCTTTTATCTAATCTAACTGTTGAGCATCTAAATAAGTTATCTAGCCCAGGCACATATTTAATACTTATTCCTTTTGGACTTTTAAACCAGAAAACTAATTTCTCCAATTTAAAAGAGGTGAATGCTTTTGATATATTCGTCTTGACTCCCGATTCTGTTTATATATTAAAGGAAAATAAAGAGAAAGAAGTTACAGACACCATAAATAAATCTTTAATTATCAGGGCTTCGGGAATAAATCATTTAGGCATAAATTCTTAATTTTTATTATAAATACATACTTCTAATTTCCTTATTTGCCGTTTTGGCTTTATAATCCTAACTAGGAAGGTTTTAAACCTAGCTACTTATGTCTATTAATAATTCAAATGATAAATATGCCCGTTGGGTAAAAGTGCAAGCCTATAAACATGATGGGCTTCTTCATCGTCAGTGGTCTCCATCTTATTTAGTATGCGAGACTGATGATTATTGGGTATTAGCCTCTAAGGCTAGCTGCGTTACTGAATCAGATGGAAGAAGATGGATAACAAAAGAAAAAGCCGTATTCATTCTTTTTAAGCACAAGTGGATGAACGTCTTGGCAATGTTTAAAGAAAATAGAGGTATTTGTTATTACGTTAATGTTGCTTCTCCTACAATCTGGGATAAAGGATATCTAAAATATATCGATTACGATCTAGATGTTAAGCTTTATCCAGATGGATTAGAAAAGACTTTGGATGAAAAAGAATACGCTAGACACATACAGACATATGGGTATCCAAAAGAATTATCAAAGGCTATAGAAAAATCTATTGCTGAGGTACGTGGATTAATAAAGGATAGGAAATTCCCGTTCCAAAACGAAGAAATAGAAAGATTATATTCTAAATTCCTTGAAGAGAATCAACCTTTTAGGAAGGCTGAAAACTTCTTTAAAAACCCAAAATAAATAAAATTCTTGCTATTTTTATAAAAAGTTTCGATAGATAGGCACTTTTTAGCATTTTTCTAATTGTTTCATTACATTTTACGAATACGTTTTGTGTAAAAAATTACATTTTACGAATACGTATAATGTGTTTATTTACATTTTACGAAAATTTCATTTCGACGTTTCATCTAGTCGACTTGTTCTTAAAATGGAAAAGAGATAGCAAACCTTAATATCTTTTACTAAGTAAAAAAGAGTATAATTTCCAAGGGTTTATTTATGGAAAAAGTTTTAATATCGAATTCTAAGGAAGAAACAAAGCAAATTGCCTCCAAGATTGCCTCTAGTCTAACTAGGGGGGACGTTATTCTTCTAAAAGGTGATTTAGGTGCTGGAAAGACTACTTTTGTTTCTGGAGTAGCGAAAGCGCTAAATATCAAAGATGATGTTATTTCTCCTACATTTAACATCATGAAATGCTATTTTGATGGGACTATCCCTCTATATCATATCGATGCATATAGACTTGAAGGCCAAAATATCGAGATTGGTTTAGATGAATATATCGAAGGCGATGGGGCTTGCTTTATCGAGTGGCCTGATTATATCGCCTCTTTAATTCCTGATGAATTCCTTGAAATAACTATTAATAATTTGGGAGAAAACAAAAGAAAGATAACTTTTTCTTCTACTTCTTCTCGCTTTTATCCTCTTATTGGGAGTCTAGACAATGATTGATTTGGTATTGGATTCTTCCGACAAGGATCTTCTTGTTGGAATATTTGGCGATTCTATTAAGGATGTAGTTAGCTACTCTTGCTATCAAAGGCAAAGTGAATTGCTTGTTTATGAAATAGATAAATTAATGGATAAGCATAACTTAACTAGGAAAGATATCGCATCCGTATGTGTTTCTAAAGGACCTGGTTCTTATACAGGTATTAGAATTGCCCTTACGGTTGCTAAGATAATCGCATTCTCTTTAAACATCCCTCTTTATGTCGGATCTAGCTTAGAAATACTTAGAAATAGGGACACTAAGTCGTTGATTGTTTCTAATGCGAGAGGGAAAAGAAGCTACGTTGCAATCTATGATAAAGACAAGGAAATATTAAAAGACTGTATTAAAGAAAATGCTGAAGTCTTATCAATGTTAGAAAAAGACCCTTCCTTGGTTTTGTGTGGGGATGCAACTTATTTAGGAAAAGAAGGGTATAAAGCAGATGTTGCTTCTAATCTAATTTTGCTAAAAGATGAGGCCCATCATGTTAAAAACCCAATGGAAGTAAGACCTCTATATCTAAAAGACGACTATGCTTCCCCATTATTTAAGATTGTTGTTAGGAAGATGCTTCCAAGCGATTTAGATGAAGTAATGGCAATTGAAAATGAATGTTTCAAGCATCCATATGATTTAAAGCAGATGCTATATGAGATGAATGAAAACCCAGTTAGCTACCTTTATGTTGCTCTTGTTGATAATAAAGTAGTGGGGTTCATTGATTTCTATGTTACCTTCAATTCTTCTTCTATTTGCCAAATCGCAACCAAAAAAGAATATAGGAACAAAGGCGTTGCCAATATGCTTCTAGGACAGATGATTAAAGACTGCGAATCTAAAGAAGATCCAGTCGAGTTCATTACATTAGAAGTAAGAAAATCCAATGAAGTCGCGCAAAAGTTCTACAAAAAGCATAAATTCGAAGAAATCACTACCAAGAAGTCATATTATGACGATGGGGAAGATGCGCTATATTTTGTAAGGAGTATTATCAATGGCTAAGATACTTGCAATAGAATCTAGCTGCGATGAAACAGCTGTTGCAATTCTAGATGGGGATTGCCTTAAGGCTAATGTAGTTGCCACCCAGATTGCCGTACATGAAAAATTCGGTGGAGTCATGCCTGAGATTGCTTCTAGGCTTCACTGCGAGAATATTTGCTTCTGTCTCCAACAAGCTTTAGACGAATCAAAGATGAAGTTCGAAGATATGGATGCCATAGCAGTTACTAGGGGACCTGGCTTAATTGGCTGCCTTCATGTTGGGCTTCAAGCTGCTAAAACTTTAGCATTGCTTTATAAGAAACCACTCATACCAGTGCATCATTTAGCAGGACATATATATGCGAATGAATATGTTGGCAAATTGAAGTTCCCTCTTCTTTGTGTTGTTGTAAGTGGGGGGAACACCGAGCTAGTCTATATGAAAGAAGATATGGACTTCAAGATAATTGGCGAGACTAATGATGATGCGATTGGGGAATGTTATGATAAGGTCGCTAGGGTATTAGGACTTCCTTATCCAGGAGGAGTCCCGATTGATAAACATGCTAAATTAGGCAAACATACATATGATTTACCTTCTCCTCATGTTAGCGATAATCCTTATGATTTTTCTTATTCTGGACTTAAGACTGCCGTCATTAATCTAGTCAATACCCTTAAGATGAAAGGGGAGGAAATCAATATCGACGACATGGCCAAGTCTTTCCAAGATGTAGCAGTTGCCCAGATAGTGAACAAGGCCGTTATGGCTGCTAAAGAATATAATGTCAAACAAATAGTCTTAGCAGGAGGGGTATCTGCCAACTCATATCTAAGGGAACAGATGAAAGAAAAATTCGATGGAAGCGATGTCGAACTCGTCATTCCTCCATTATGGTGTACGACCGATAATGCTGCCATGATTGCTAAAGTAGCGTCACATCTATACAAAATGAAGATATTCGCCCCACTTGATCTAGGGGTAGACCCAAACTGGAAAATAGATCACTATAAGGAATTTTAATCAATTCTAGGTGTTAAAATAATTTGGAGGTTTTATACTATTTCTTATGCAAAACAAATCTACATTAATTAACGATCTCTATATCCTTGCTTCTAAAGGTGAGGACCTATCTAAACTTGGTTTAGTAACTTTAAAAGGCTGGGTTAAGACTAACCGTGACTCCGGTTCGATTGGTTTTATCTCTTTAAATGATGGGACTTGTTTCAAACCAATTCAAGTCATTTATTCCCCAACCCTATCTAATTTTGAAGTAGTTTCCCACATTTTAACGGGGGCGTGTATTGAAATTAAAGGTAATTTGGTTATGACTCCAGAAATGAAGCAACCATTTGAAATACATGCCGAAGAAATAAATATCCTAGGCGATTGCTCTAGCGATTATCCTCTTCAAAAGAAAAGACATAGTTTTGAATACCTCCGCGATTTAGCCTATCTCCGTCCAAGGACAAATACATTCCTTGCCTTATATAGATTAAGAAGCAAATTGGCTTTAGGAATACATGAATTCTTCCAAGATAGGGGATTTGTCTATGTCCATACTCCTGAAATAACTGCTAATGATGCAGAAGGGGCAGGTCAAGTATTTACAGTCTGCACATCTAATGATGGCAAGCTTGATGATAAGGATTTCTTTGGAAGAAGAGCATCTTTAACCGTATCAGGTCAATTACATGTCGAAGCTTTTGCTTCTGCATTTAGAAATGTCTATACCTTTGGTCCAACTTTTAGGGCTGAAAAATCAAATACCCCACGTCATGCTTCCGAATTCTGGATGATTGAACCAGAAATATTCTTTGGCGATCTTGATGACGATATGGAATTAATGGAAGATACGATTAAGTTCTGTATTTCCTATGTTTTAGAGCATTGCAAAGATGAAATGGAATTCTTCGACAAGATGATTGCCCCTGGATTAATTGAAAAATTAAGCCATGTTTTGGCAACTCCATTTACCAAAATGGAATACACCGAAGGTATCAAATTGCTTCAAGAAGCAGTCAAAAATGGCCATAAATTCGAATATAATAAGATTGAATGGGGAATGGATTTACAAAGCGAACATGAACGTTATCTAACTGAAGAAGTAGTTAAGGGTCCAATGTTCTTAATCAATTATCCAAAAGAAATCAAAGCCTTCTATATGAGGGAAAACGATGATGGAAAAACTGTTGCTGCGTGTGACTTATTAGTTCCTGGTGAAGGCGAAATCATCGGCGGTTCCCAAAGAGAAGAACGTTACGAAATATTAAAATCCAAGATGGAAAAAGCCGGAAATATCGATGGACTCGAATGGTATTTGAATCTAAGGAAATATGGCGGAGCTATCCATTCTGGATTTGGAATTGGATTTGATAGATTACTAATGTATCTAACCGGGGTAACAAATATCCGCGATACAGAACCTTACCCAAGGACATCATCTAACTTAAAATATTAATATGGAAGAAATTGATAATACAAAAGTAGAAGAAACAAAAGAAAAACTTCCTTCAAGTGAAAAGGAAGTTGCCAGGAAAAGAGTATTTTTCCTTCTTTTGGGTATTTGCATTGTTATTTTCTCTTTCATTATTTGGGAAATTGTTGATATAGCGTTATACAAATGAAAAAGGATGGATTGATCTACAAGGCTTATTTTGACAAAGAAATCAAGTTTTCGATACGACTCGGAAGATTGCTTTTGGCCTTTGGATCAATTTTTCTTTTTATCAGCGGATTAGCCCATATTATCATTTCGATTATAAGTTTGGTTAATACGGATTATTCGACATTTACTGCCGTTTCTTATTTCTTGGTCATTTTGTCTTTCGTCCTGTATTTATTTATGATTTTTTCTTCGATTGGGGGAGTGTCATTTTCTTTAAACAAGGGGCCTTTCCTTTCGCTAACTGCCTTAACTGCTATTGTTTCGGCCGTTTTCTTTTTTATCTGGATTATATTTGATTTCAATAATCTATTTTCTAGTGGGAACTGGGGAACTTTCCTTGAATCTTTCGCTTCCATAGATTTATCCCTGTGCATATACTTTATCGGCTGGTTTTTAGCCAAAGATTACCTAGATTAATTATGAAAAAAAAGTTACTTGTATTGACGCTTTTATTCTCTAGCCTTGCTTTAATTTCTTGTGGGGGTTCTAAAAAGAGTTCCTCTAAATGTAACGGGAACGGTTTAACTTGTCCGATTGGGCTTAGAATTGATTTATAAATAATTATTCACTTGGGGGAAGCGGCTTATCTGGAGTTATTTTTATATCTTCGCTAGCTTTAAATCCTTCTAGAGATTTTTCAAATACGCTAGTGGCTCTTCTATTAATCATGATTGCCCTAGAAATAAATGCCTGGCAAGAAATTAGATAATAGACAATTGCAACATAGAAACAAGAGGTTGCTATATAAAATGGAAGATTAGCTAAAATGAATGTCGGACGATGTGAAACCGGAGGGAAGTTAGCTAATAAAGTTATTCCAAATACCTTGGTCCAAACTTCTTCAGCTTTCCAATCGAACGAATAGAATAGTTCAGAAAAAATAACAAAAGGATTTTCGTTCCATCTAGAAGTGGCAATGTTAGTAATTAGATAAATCAATAAACCAATAAAAGCGATTAAAAATGGATATAGGGATTCCTTAAATAGTTTCCTGCAGTTTTTCTTTAATCCTAATTTTTTAAAAGCAGCAGGGGTATCAACAACATGAGTAATAGCAACATCATGAAGCATGTTATCGGCTTTCTTTCCTTGATAAATCATGGTTTTCCTAACTGCAACACCAAGTAAGCCGATAATAAGGAAAAGGACCATTGCTATAACAAGCAAGACTATCAAGGCTTTTTTATCACTTTCAGAAAGAAGTATAAATAAATTCATTTTTTATCTCCTTCCGGGAAGTTAAGCAATTCAACATCGTTTTTTGGTTCATTTTCGATGACATTATTTGGATTAGCCATTGGAATTTGGTCTGGTTGTACATTATTTGCAGGTGGGGTTTGTTGAATTTGAGGGGCAATGAACCCTTGGTTAGGGATAAACCCATTACTCATGTTTGGATTCATTCCTATTTGAGGACCTTGCTGGCCGGCTGGAATAAATCCAGTCGGGGTTTGTTGATAATAATTTTGTTGGATATAGACAGTTTGGCTAGCAGGGGCAGCTTCTT
Organism: uncultured Caryophanales bacterium; assembly: GCA_902464635.1. Lineage (GTDB taxonomy): Bacteria > Bacillota_I > Bacilli_A > RFN20 > CAG-826 > Alloenteromonas. The sequence continues at coordinate 75,089 of CABQKC010000004.1, forward strand.
TCTTTTCTTCTTCCATTCCATTTTGCTTATCTATGGCTTTTTGAAGGATATCATAGGCTTTATTATCTTCCTTAAATGGAGGGAATATAGGCTTACCAGAAAAGAAATTGACGATTAAAACAATCCCTTGGTAAAGGAAATTGAATATTCCAAATATTCCAACTAGAGCGGCTATAACTAGGATTAATGGGAATAGTACCGCATACAATATTCCAAGTCCAAATTGTTTGATTGCGTTCATTGCCTTTTAATTTTGCTCTTATAATTCCTTATTATAAAGATATTAGTTTTCTTTTTTCCTTAATTTGGAGAATTCATTTATTAAAGAAGAGATAGGGAAACTAATAAAAACTATTCCTATTAAGATTATCCCATATTTTTCTAAATAGAATTGATATAAATAGGCAAAAAGGAAAATTCCGATAAAAAATAATATCCCTAAAGATAGATATACATACCATTTCTGACTATAAAATACATTAATCGCGCTATAAATCGCCCAGTAGGAAGATAAACCTAATAAAAGTAATCCTAACCAAGGAACATATAATCCAATAATCGTTGCAACTACTCCAAATACAATCGATAAGCATTCACCTAAATATGGGATGTCCTTGCTTTTTTTATCTAGATTCAATTTAGGTAATTCAAAATTAAGGAATAAGGCAGTTAAACCAACCTGGGCAAAAGAATACGCTAAATAAAATAAAGGTAATGCATCTTTTGCACCTTCTTTATTTTGCTTTATTAAGGATAGGATGGTCTCTCCTATATCGACACTAAATATTCCTTTTATTAGATAAAGGCATATATAGAATAATCCTAGTTCTAATAAGGATAATAAGAATAAGAGGATTGATTCGCTTATCTTTATTTTTCTACATATTCCAAAAGCAAATCCTATTAAGATAGACGGAAATATAAAAAATATAGTATCCAAGATTGAATATAATCCAGCAATTAAAGATAAAGCAAAGGAAGTAAATAAGAATAGATAGGAATATCCTTTTTTGCAAAATAATGGGGGCATGCATGCAAAAAAGGGAATAATCAGGGGCAAGAACAAATTAGACAAAGGGAAAAATGAGGCGATTAATGATATAACCGCGATTAACCCGGAACATATGCCTATGAAGGCTATATTCTCGCTTGTAGTTTCCTTTTGCTTGAAGATATTCATGTTTGCTCTTTTATATTTTACATTAAAGAGATTTTAAGTAATCTAAAAATTATCAGTGCCAAAAGAGTGCCAAATCAGTGCCAAATCAGTGCCATTTTTCTATTTTGGAAGAAAAAATGGATTAATTGTTCCCAATCTAAGGGCTTTTTTCATCGGGATAAATATTTATATCCAATTTGAATCACAATTCTTCCTAAATATTGCTTTTCCTTATTTATAAGGAATGAAAGCAATTGTAAAATAGTAAGGCTATGAATATTGATTACGCTTCCTTACTTAACAAAACTCAGCTTCAGGCTGTTTCGACTTCCTCTGCCCATGTCCGTGTCATTGCAGGTGCCGGGTCTGGGAAAACTCGTGTATTAACATACCGCATTGCCTATTTGATGGATGTTTTTAACGTTGATCCATCTTCAATTTTAGCAGTTACTTTTACAAATAAAGCCGCTAATGAAATGAAAGAAAGGGTAGAAAAACTTGTTGGTAGTTCCGCTTCTTTTCTAACTGTCTGCACATTCCATTCTTTCTGCGCTAGATTCTTAAGAAGAGAGGCCTATCTATTAGGATTTCCACCTTCATTTTCAATTCTAGATGATGAAGATAGCGGTAAGCTTATCCAAGAAGTTGCAGTAGAAGCAAACTACAAAAAAAGCGACCCAATAGTTAAAGAATTACGTTCCTATATATCTAGAAAGAAGAATAAAGGCGAATATCCTGATGATATAAAGGTCAATCCTTTCTATGTTAATGAAAAAGAAATGGTCGATATGTACAAAGAATACGAAAGAAAGAAAGACAATGCCCTCAGCATGGATTTCGATGACCTTATATTAAAGACTTTATATATCTTAAAGAATTATCCTGAGGTCAGGCAGAAATGGTCTACTAGGTATAAACATCTCTTAATTGATGAATTCCAGGATACAAACAATGTCCAATATGAATTAATTAACCTTCTTTCGGTTGATAATACAAATCTATATGTCGTAGGTGATCCTGACCAGACTATCTATACCTGGAGAGGCGCTAATCAAAAGATAATCCTAGATATGCCTAGACGTTATCCTGATTTAGAAGATGTCATACTTAATGAAAACTATAGGTCTACTTCACCTATATTAAACGCGGCCAATTCACTTATCTCACATAACAAGAAAAGAGTTCCTAAGGATTTATTTACTAGCCAAAGCGGTGGACTTCCAGTCATTGTAAAATCTTTCTCGAAAGCTGAAGAAGAAGCCAATTATGTCGTTAACGAAATAGAAAAGATAGCTGGCAAATCTAGTGATGCCGTATATTCAAACATTGCTGTTTTATATCGCTCTTCCTATTTGACTAGGCCTTTTGAAGCTGAATTGGCACATAGAGGTTTACCTTATAGGATTTTTGGAGGGCTTAGGTTCTACCAAAGAAAAGAAGTTAAGGATGTCCTTGCCTATTTCAGGGTTTTAGTTAATCCAAAAGATGACATTGCCTTTGATAGAATCGTTAATGTCCCATCTAGAAAAATAGGTGCCGCTAGCCTTGAAATAATTAAAAAGGAAGCAACTGAGGCTAAATTAGGTGAATATGAATATATAAAGAATGTTCCTTCTGATTCAGAGATTCCAAATAGAATTCTTGTCGCTTTAGGAGCCTTAGTTTCCAAGATGGAAAAGACTAAGGAAAGACTACAAGAAAGAAGCGAGGCCTATAGTGCCATCTTAAAGGATTTCATAACTGATATTGGCTATTATGCCTATGCGGCTGAAAACCAGGAACTAGATGAAGACAGGGTTGGCAACGTCAATGCCTTATTTGATGATTTAAATGCATATTTATCGCATAATCCAAATTCAACATTTGAAGAATATTTGCAAAATATTGCTTTAGTTTCTGCCCAAGATGATATTTCTGGTGGCAATTACATTTCCTTAATGACAGTTCACGTTGCCAAAGGGCTTGAATTTGATAACGTCTTTGTAATTGGATTATCAGAAGGTTCTTTCCCTTCTCCAAAAGCTTTAAGCGATGATAGTGAGCGCGATGCCGAGGAAGAAGAAAGGCGACTTGCCTATGTTGCCTTTACTAGGGCAAAGAAACAGCTTATCTTGACCTATAATACTTCTTATACATATACAACTGATTCTAGGCAGGCCCCATCTAGATTTATAAAAGAAGCAGGGCTAGAAGTACCTAAGGAAAGAGATGATAGCTTCTATAGCTCCTATGGGGGATATAAGAAACGTAACCTTGATTTAGATGATTCTGATTATATTGATTATGATCCTGGGTTTGATTCTTTCTTTACGAAAAAGAGTCAAGAAAAGAAACCTGTATATGAAGAAAAGCCTACTTCAAACGGGGTAATTTGCTGGAGAGTTGGGGATAGGATTAACCATTCTAAATTCGGGTTAGGTACAGTAAGCAAGATAATTAATGAAGAAATGTTTGAGATTGATTTTGATGATGGAAGCCATCGTACAATGCTTTCATCCCATCCTTCAATCAGCAGGGTTTCTTCTTTTGGAGGTAAAGCCTAATGGATAAATTAGAAGCAATTAAAAGAAGGGATTACCTTTCTTCTAAGCTAGAACAGTGGACCTATGAATATTATGTATTAGATAACCCAAGTGTTGATGATGCTACTTTTGATAGGTACATGAATGAACTTATCTTATTAGAAAAGGAGTTTCCTGATATCAAATTAGCGACTTCTCCTACAAATAGGGTTGGGGGAGTAGTTGCTAAGGAATTTAAGAAAATACCACATAAAAGACTTATGCTTTCGTTAGGCAATGTCTATAACGAAGATGAAGTTAGCGACTTTGATAGAAAGATAAAAGACGTCACCCATGAAGCGATTAATACATATATGGGTGAAGTAAAAATTGATGGACTAGGCATGTCGCTTATTTATGAAAATGGATTGCTTCAATATGCCGTTACTAGAGGGGATGGAGTAATGGGGGAAGATGTTACTCAGAATGTCATTACCATTAAATCAATCCCATTAACCGTAAAAGAGAAAAGGCCATTTGAGGTAAGGGGTGAAGTATTCATGCCGAAAGCTTCTTTAGATGCCTTAAATAAAGATAGGGAAGCAAAGGGACTGCCTTTATTTGCAAATGCTAGAAATGCTGCGGCTGGAAGTATAAGAAACCTTGATTCTAGTGTCGCTGCTTCTAGGAAACTTGATGCCTTCTGGTATTACCTAGTAAATGCAAGGGAATTAGGATTCTCGTCCCATTCGAAAGCACTTGATTACCTAGATGAATTAGGCTTTAAGACTAACCATGAAAGAAGACTCCTCCATGGGGTTAAGGATATGGTTAATTATATTGATGAATATACCCAAAAAAGAGAAAGTTTACCTTATGATATCGATGGACTTGTATTCAAGGTGGATAACTTGCTTGAATATGATGAAATTGGCTATACAGCAAAGACTCCAAAATGGGCAACGGCCTATAAATTTCCTCCATTAGAAGTAAGAACTAGATTATTGGATATTATTCTAACAGTAGGCAGGACAGGAAGGATTACTCCTAATGCTGTTCTTGAACCTGTTAGGGTTGCCGGCTCTTTAGTGCAGAGGGCTACCTTAAATAATGAAGATTTCATCAAAGAAAAAGGATTGATGATTGGAGATATTGTCTCTTTAAGGAAGGCAGCGGATGTTATTCCTGAAGTTGTGCGTCCTATAATTTCGGAGCGAGATGGGACAGAGAAACCATTCATCATGCCTCTAGATTGTCCAATATGTCATAAGCCTTTAACAAAAGTGCAGGGGCTGCATTATTGTTTAAATCCAGATTGCCAATCTAGAAAAATAGAAGGAATGATCCATTTTGCCTCTAGAGATGCGATGGATATAGACGGAATGGGCGATAGGGTTGTTGAAGAATTCTTTGGAGAAGGATTCTTAAGTGATATCCCTTCTCTTTATGAGCTTTATAACCATGCAGAAGAAATAAAAGAATTAGATGGCTGGTCAGATAAATCCATTACAAGCCTAACCAAGGCTATCGAAGATTCCAAATCACGTTCATTAGAAAGATTGTTATTTGGACTAGGCATAAAAGAAGTAGGATCCAAGACTGCTAAAATACTAGCCAAGCAATTCAAGAACCTTACTAATTTCTATATAGCAAGCGAACAAGAATATTTAAATATAGATTCTATTGGACCAGTATGTGCGAAAGCCTTATTTGATTATTTCCATGATGAAAAGAATAGGGAAATGCTAAATAAATTGGAGCAATATGGGGTCAACTTCAATTATCTTGGGGTTGATGAAATTGATGTTAATTCCTATTTCTATAATAAGAATGTTGTTCTTACTGGTTCATTAGAAAGATATTCCCGTAATGAATTAACTTCGATTCTAGAAGGGATAGGGGCTAAAGTATCTTCTAGTGTCTCAAAGAAAACCGATTGCGTCATCGTTGGGAAAGATGCCGGAAGCAAGCTAGAAAAAGCTAAGCAACTAGGTGTTTTGACTATGGATGAGGAAGAAGCGCTTTCTCATTTAGGGAAAATCGGACAATAGTAGTATACTTTCAAAGAGGTTATTTATGAAAAAGATTACAAAAGAAGTTCTAAATGACGCGGCAGAAAGATTAATGTTTAAATTAACCCCTGCCGAAGTCGATACTCTTTATGAAGAATTTGTTATTTTGACAAAGCAAATGGAATTATTAGGAGATATTAAAGATATTGACTCTTATGAATCCATGACTTTCCCTTTTGACTGCGAGACTTCCTATTTAAGAGAAGATATTCCGGTAACTCCATTAGATACTGAAGTTGCTCTTTCCAATGCAAAAGTTACTATGGATAACCAAATCAAATTACCAAAGGTGGTCATTTAATATGTCAGTTTTAGATAGAACAATATTAGAAATACATAAGGCCTATATTAATAAAGAAGTCACTCCTCTAGAATTAACATTAGAGGCAATAAAGCGGGCCAAGGAAGATAAAAATAACGCGATAGAGATTCTAGATGAAGTAGGTGCGATAGAATTTGCCTCATCTTTAAAAGAAGTAGAAATAGATAACCCATTATGGGGAATTCCATTTTTCTGCAAGGATAATTTCTCTACTAAGGGAATAAAAACTACGGCATCTAGTAATGTCTTGAATGGATATGTACCTGTTTTTGATGCCGAAGTAGTAGCTAGATTAAAGCAAAAGAAAGCCATCATGATTGGCAAATCTACCATGGATGAATTAGCCATGGGTGGAACTGGCACGACTGGCCATAAAGGAAAAACATTCAACCCATATGATGAAACTCATACTAGGATGATTGGCGGATCTAGCTGTGGTAGTGCTGCCTTAACTAGTGCAGGGGTCGTTCCTTTTGCTACCGGAAGCGATACTGGGGACTCAGTTAGAAAGCCAGCCGCCTATGCTGGATTAGTTGGAATGAAGCCAACTTGGGGAAGGATTTCTAGGTTTGGTTTATTCCCATTCGCCCCAAGTCTAGACCATGTTGGATATTTCACCCGTTCAGTTAAAGATAGTGCCGTTTTATTAAATGCTTTAGCAGGAAGAGACGAAAAAGATTCAACTTCATCAACTGTAGAAGTACCAAATTACTTAACCCATATAGATGATTCTATAAAAGGAAGAAAGATTGCAGTTATTAAAGAAATAAATGAATCAGTAAGTGATAAGAAGCTTCTTTCTTCTTTTGAAAAAGGTGTTGAAAAGCTAAAAGAAGAGGGTGCTATAGTAGATTATGTATCTTTCCCATTAGAATTATTAAAGGCAATCTATCCAGCCTATATAGTAATTTCTTGTGCCGAGGCTACTAGCAATGATGCAAATCTAGATGGCATCAAGTTTGGTCCAAATTATGGAGGCAATAGTTACCAAGAAGTAATGATGAACGCCAGGACTAAAGGATTCTCGGAGCTAATTAAAAGAAGATTTGTCATCGGAAGTTTTGCTTTAATGAGAGAAAACCAGGATGTATTGTTCTTACGTGCTACTAAAGCAAGGGCCAAGATTGTTGAGAAGGTTAATGAAATATTATCTTCTTACGATGCAATCCTAACTCCAGCTGCACCTAATGTTGCACCGTTATTTGAAGGAAGCAGCAACAAGTTATCTAGCGAATATCTAATCGCTGATAATCAACTTGCCCTTGGTAATTTTGCTGGATTGCCTTCAATTACCCTTCCGTTAACATTAGAAAATTCCCTTCCATTAGGAATTAATTTCATGGGAAGGAAATTCGAGGAATCATTATTATTCAACATTGCCAATAAATTCGAAGAAATCAGTGGTTTATCTAACCTGAGCGTCTTAAACAAAAAGGAGGGAAATCTATGAATTTTGAACCAGTTATCGGACTTGAAATCCATGTCCAGATGAAAACAAAGTCCAAGATGTTTTCTTCTTCTCCAAATTCTTTCTCCCGTTTCCCAAATAGCGAAGTCACTCCTTTTGATATGGCTTTTCCTGGAACGATGCCAGTAGTCAATAAGCAAGCAGTTATCAATGCGATTAGAGTTGCTAATGCCTTGCATATGAATATTGACCATACTCTTCATTTTGATAGAAAGAATTATTTCTATGCCGACCTTCCAAAGGGATTCCAGATTACCCAACAAAGAAGGCCTATCGGATCTAATGGGTATTTAATGATCAAGGATAAAGATGGCAATCCTAAACGTATTGGAATCGAACGTATCCACATGGAAGAAGATACATGTAAGCAGCTCCATTTCGTTGATTATTCTCTTCTAGACTACAATAGGGCAGGCGCCCCATTAGTTGAAATCGTCTCTTATCCAGAGATGAGATCAGATGTCGAGGCCAGTAGATATGTCGAGGCAATTAGGAATATAGTTGTCTATTCCTTAACTAGCGACGGCAAGATGGAAGAAGGCTCCCTTAGAGTTGACGTAAATGTATCTTTAAGACCATATGGGTCAAGCGAATTCGGCACGAAAGTCGAATTAAAGAACCTTAATTCTTTAAAGAATATCGAATTAGCCTTAGCCTATGAAATATCTAGGCAAAGCTCCATTTTATTAAGTGGAGGCAAGGTTGAACAAGAAACTAGAAGGTTTGATGAATCTAGCGGCAAGACTATATTGATGAGAAAGAAAACCGATGCGGTTGACTATAAATATTTCCCCGAACCAAATATCACTCCAATAAGATTAAGTGATGAATTTGTTAATGAAGCAATATCTACTTGCCCCGAATTATATGATTCGAAAAAGAATAGATATTTGTCTTATGGATTAGCAGAAGTAGATGCTGATATCATCCTTTCTTCATTAGATATGGCTTATTATTTTGAAAAATGCATCAAGGGTAATGAAAAATTAGCCAAGACCATATCCAATTTCTTAATCGTAGAGACTAATTCATATCTAAATAAAAATGGGCTAACCATGGCTGATTTTAAATTAGCTCCAACCGATTTAGCTAAATTAGCATCTATGCAAGAAGAAGGATATTCGCATAAGCAATGCGCGGATATTTTCTTCTATTGCCTTGATAATGGTTCTTCTATTGAAGATGCAGTCAAAGCACTTCATATCGAGAAGCAATCTAATGATGCTAGCGAGATACTACCAATGGTAAGCGAAGTATTAGATGCAAACCCACAATCTATTGCTGACTTTAAAGGCGGAAATGGCAGGGCTATTGGATTCCTTATCGGCCAAGTCATGAAAAAAGGAAAAGGGAAGATAAATGCTTCGTTAGTTGCTAAAATAATGAACGAAGAAATTAATAAAAGGTAATAATTATGGAAAAAGAGATTGAGCTCCTAAAGCAATACATAAAGGAAGTATCCTCTTTTTCGTTACCTAAATATAAAGAACTACCTGGTGTAGAACTTTATATGGAACAGGTACTTAAATTCATCAATGGGGCCCTTGAAACTCTTTCTCCAAATGAAGAAAAGAAACTAACTTCCTTCATGGTAAATAACTATGTTAAGGCCAAGATGGTTTCTGAACCTGTCAAGAAAAAATATTCACGTGACCAAATTGGCTATTTGATGGCAATTTCCCTCATGAAGAATACTTTGTCTATGTCAGATATGTCTTTACTACTTGAATTAGATAAAGGTATATCTACCGATAAAGGGAAACTATATGCCTTCTTTTGCGAATTAGAGACTTCAATTATCTCTGAATCTAGCGATAAAGCTTCTATTAAGATAGATCAAATTGCCAAACGTTATAAAGCTGAAGCCAAGACAAACCCAAAGAAAGCGACTGAAAATGCTAGGGATGGCCTTGGTTTATTAGCACTTCGCCTTGCTATATCTAGCCAGGCCAACAAATTGCTTTCTGATTACATCATATCCTTATTACGTAATGAGCTTCATGGAGAAGTGGCAACATTAGAAGTAACTCCTTCTAGCCATGAATTAAAGCATGAAGCCATTGCGACTGAAAAAGAGGCAAAGCGATTAGCGGAGGCTAAATATACCCACGCTAAAGCAAAAGCCAAGAAGGAAGAAGTAAAAGAGAAAGAGAAAGAAAAAGCTAAGGCAAAGCCTAGCAAAGAAGAAAATAAATCCAAGAAGGAGAAGAAGAAATGAGAATTCTAGTTACTGGAGGGACAGGTTTTATAGGAAGCGAAACCGTTATAGCCTTAATTGAAAAAGGATATGAAGTCTCTATTGTCGATAATCTATATAATTCCAAGAAAGAAGTCCTAAATAGAATCAAGACATTAACTGGAGTAATGCCGACTTTCTATGAAATCGATTGCTGTGACATGGCTGCCTTTAGAAAAGTATTCGAAGCTGAACATTTTGATGCAGTCATCCATTTTGCTGGATTAAAAGCAGTCGGGGAATCAGTTGCCAAACCAGTCGAATATTATTCAAATAACCTTATCTCTACATGTAATCTTTTGACTTTGATGAAAGAATTTAACGTCAAAAAATTAGTCTTCTCTTCCTCTGCAACTGTATATGGAGTTCCAGATAGAGTCCCATTAAAGGAAACTGATCCAGTCAAGAGTGCGACTAACCCATATGGTGAGACCAAGGTCATGATTGAAAGAATCATCACCGATTATTGTGCTGCCGATAAGAGTATGAATGCAGTCTTGTTACGTTACTTTAATCCAATTGGAGCTCATCCAAGCGGACTACTTGGAGAAGATCCAAATGGCATTCCAAATAACTTGATGCCTTATATTTGCCAAGTTGCAATTGGCAAGCTTAAATGCTTAAAGGTATATGGAGATGATTATCCAACTCCAGATGGATCTGGAATAAGGGATTATATCCATGTAGTTGATTTAGCTTTGGGGCATGTTGCTACTATTAAGAAATTAGAAGAAAATCCAGGATTAGTTATCTATAACCTTGGTACTGGAAAAGGTACTAGCGTATTAGAGATGATTTCTGCTTTTGAAAAGGCAACTGGAGTCAAGATTCCTTATGAAATAGTAGGAAGAAGAGCAGGGGATGTCGCCGAGAATTATGCTGAATGCGATAAGGCTAAAAATGAATTAGGCTGGGTTGCTAAATATAATGTAATCGATGCCTGTAGGGATGCTTATAACTTCCAAAAGAAGAATCCTAACGGAATATAAGAATACGAAGGGCTATTGCAAAAGTAGTCCTTTTTATTTACAAAAAAGTAATTTTGTCATAGAAGTGGCTTTATTCTCTTTTTAATATCTTTTGATTTGATTAGAATATTTTTAACTAAGGGAGACTAACTATTCAAAGTAAAGAGAAAAATTAATTATTTCGTAAAGTGTCGTT
>CABQKC010000005.1 GCA_902464635.1 uncultured Caryophanales bacterium
ACTAATCTTACTAGGAATCCTGCCTTTTTTCATCCGCGCGACCCCTAGGGGTCTTGTGCTAAATGCCTTCAAGAAAGGCATTTACACAACATTCTGGATACTTCCAAGAAGTACCCCCTACAATTAATAAATCTGCCTTTTGGATTAATTCTATTGATCTATTTAGTTTTGTTTCGTCTAATGGTTCTTCATATAAAACTACATCAGGCTTGATAATCCCCCCACAGGTACACCTAGGGATGTCGTTTAGATTAATCTCGTCTAACCGGTAATGTTTATTGCAAGACAAGCAATGATATGACCTAGTCGTCCCATGTAATTCAATTACATCTTTACTCCCAGCTTCTTGATGTAATCCATCTATATTCTGGGTGATAATAACTATATGGTGTCCATGCTTTTCAAATTTAGACAAAGCTAAATGGGCCTTATTCGGTTTAGCATCTTTAAATACCATCTTTTCAAAATAAAACTTATAAAATAAATCAGTATGGGAATAGAAAAAGGAAGAAGACAATATAGTCTCGTAATCATATCCATATTCCTTCTTTTGGTTATATAACCCACTTGGGGATCTAAAATCTGGAATACCTGAGGCAGTAGATACTCCTGCCCCACCTAAAAAGAGTACTAATTTAGCTTTATATGCAATAGAAGATAGATAGCTATAATCTATTCCTTCCATCTTCTAGAAGCCTCTTTGACCTTAGAGATATCTTCAATCTTTATATGTTCAAAAGTAACCATGTCAGTCTTATTGGCTACTTTATCTAATTGGTCTAAGTTCCTTATAGTCCAGACATTTATCGGCTTCTTTTTCCTAAAGGATATTATCTTCTTGTTATCGACTATATTGAAATCTATATCCAGATAATCGAAGAAATTCCTGAATGCTAGGATATCTAGTCTATTTGATCCAATTAATAATCCAGTCGTGAACTTCTTCTTGAAAGCAAAATAAAGCAAGGCACGTGGATCAAAAGAAATCATTGATATGGTCTTCTTATTCTTAATAATAGAAAGAGCCTTGTCCACTTCTTTAGCAAGGCGATGATGGTTGCCATTATATGATTTAAGTTCCACGACAATCGGAACCCTTTCGTTATTTAATTCTAGTACTTCTTGTAAAGTTGGAAGCTTTTCGCCGTCTAGAAGAGAATAATTGGATTTGATTTCTTCTAGAGTAAGTTCTTCTATAATGCCATCTTTATTGGTGACTCGCTTCAAGTCAGAATCATGGCATACAACTAATTTCTTATCTAGAGTCAAATGAACATCAAGTTCAAAAGCTAGATTATTTTCAATAGCCCTTTTAAAGGCATTTAATCCGTTTTCCGTATTATCTTCATCATGAAGTCCACGGTGGGCGATTCCCTTGAATAAGCGATCGTCATAACAAGAATAATTAATGTTTTTCATAACGTCATTATGATAAACCTTTTTATCCTAAAATATTAATAAATCGTATTAATGTTAAAAATAAAGTCATTTCTTCTTTTTCTTGGATTTGGATTTCTTCTTGTTGAAGAATACGATTGATAAGACTAGGAATATTAAACCCAACGCGCCTACCCCTGCAATTAATGGGATTAAGTAATTTGGGGCTTCTTTTGGATGTAGCTGGTAATGGTCAATTACTATATCCTTGCTTTTAGTTATCTCTTCTTCGTTTTCTTTATAGACTAAAGTAAATGTATAAGTTCCAAAATCATCATCATCAAAAGAAGGAATGACATATTCTAAAGAAGAACAAACTAAATCAATCCCATCCTTTTTCCATGAATAGATCGGGGAATCTATATTTATATCGACTGTCGCAATTATTTTAAATTCCTCTCCTTTAGTAGGAGCATATGCGCTCAAGCTGATACTTGAAGACAAGGAACTAGATATTAATAAAAACGGGGTAAATAAATTCATTGGAATATTATAAATAAAGAAAAGTGAAATATCTATTTTTTAAACCTAAGGAAGAAAGTAATATCATCTCCAGTAGATGACATGGCCTTGATTTCGCCATTATTGGCCTCAATTATTTCCTTTGCCACCGATAAACCAATCCCATAACCACTTTTTTCTCTTGACCTAGATTCATCTAGTGAATAGAACCTATCGAAGATATGTGGCAATTTCTTTTTGTCATAATGCTCGCATGTATTGTAGAAGACAATGTAAGCGTTCTTCTTGTCGTGATATAACTTCAAATTGAATTCCCCGTTATCATTAACATATTTGGTCGCATTTTCTACTAAAATGGAAAATAGCTTTGCTAATGATTCTCCATTAGCCTTTATTTTTACCCCTTCTGCAATAGAAGAAGTAACCTTTACTCCCTTAGAGAGGAAGTTTGGCTTGAAAGGGACACACGAATCTAGAAGCAATTCAGTTAAATCTATTTCCTCGAATTTACCTTTATTAATGTATTCTCTGCTTTTGAACAAGGAGACCATGTTATTAATAAGAGTCAATAATCTTTTGATCTGAGATTTGGTAGACTGGATGTATTCGTCATTTGGATAAGTAATATCAAGTACATCCGTATTCGCACTTATTATGGCTAACGGGGTCTTTAATTCATGGGAGGCATCAGTCAAGAATGATTGTTCTTTCTTTTCTAATTCTTCATAAGGGGCGACAGCTTTAGCAGCAAGTAAGGATCCAATCAAGGTAATGGAAACAAAAGTAACAATAGATACGCATATAGATGAATATAATGTTGCATCCATGACTGCTATATCGCTTCTAGCCTCGACGAATACAAAATAATACCTATCCTTTTCCTCAAACCTACTTCCATAAGAAAAATCAATCCTATTGAAATCATCCTTTTTATAATAGGCTTCATTTACCATCGCCTTCATATGGCCATAATTAGAAGAAAAATATAGGCTTTTATCAATATAGGTATATTTTTTTATTTCACCTTCATGTCCTTTTAATATAAAACCAGTAAAATACCTAGGCAAAAAGGAAGAGCTATCGTGAATGCTACTAGATGAGGTTGATGATTCATATATTGTATTGATATAGCTTTTTAATGTTGCTTCAGTTCTAAAGGTAATAGATAAATTCAAGATAAGGCAAATCAAAAACAAGATGGCAAAAGAAACCCCTGAAATTAAAATTGATATCCTTCTTCTTAGTTTATAAATCATTTGGCATGTCTAAAGAATAACCGGCACCTCTATTGGATTTGATTACGACTTTAGACCCTAACTGGACTAATTTCTTTCTTAAGGAAGATATATATACCCAGACAGAAGAGAAATCGGTCTCGGAATCAAAATCCCAGGCTGATTCTAATATTTGTTGGGAAGAATGTACTGTTTCTGGCGAACTTAATAGCAATTCCATGATTTGGAATTCCTTGTTAGATAAGGAAAGAAAAGATTCCCCGCAATATAATTTGTATTTGGCTAGGTCAAGAGTCAAATCACCAAACTTCAATAAGTTTCCGATTCCACCTTGGCTTCTAATGATAATGGCACGAAGCCTAACGATAAGTTCATCAGTAGAGAATGGCTTTGGTAAATAATCATCCGCACCTAAATTAAATCCTTCAATCTTGTCATCGATTTGGCTTCTAGCAGTTAGGAAAATAACAGGAGTCTTGATTCCTTCTTTCCTCATTTGCTTCAAAACATCGTAGCCGTTCATCTTTGGCATATTGATGTCTAGAATGACCGCGTCATAACTAGCCCCATGCAAACAATCCATGGCTTCTTCTCCATCTAGAGCAAAGTCAACCGAATAGTTGGCATTTCTTAGAAGGACTGATAAAGCCTTAACGAATTCTTTTTCATCATCTGCAATTAAAATGCGCATAAAATTACCTCAACAAACATTATTTTATAAAATAAAATGAGAAAATAAACCATAAATATTCAAAATAGAGAAAATAAGTACTTTTTAATTAGAAAAATTATTTGGTTTACCAGTCATGTTTTATTTTTATTTGGCATTTAAGACTAACGAATTTAAATACACGGGTCGCTTGGATTAGAAAAATAAGGCAGCTGCTCCAAGAATCCCGGCATCGTTTCCAAGATTAGAAACAACTATTTTTACTTCCGGAGTTCCCTTGAATCCATAATGATAGGAAGCAAGTTTCTTAGTTAGAGCAGAAGTAAGGTATTCTTTTTGGTTAGATACCCCTCCACCTAATATAATCGCATCCGGTCTAAATATATTCGAATAATTGATTAATCCTATGGTTAGGTAGTCTTCATATAATTCCACGACCTTAATCGCAGATTCGTCTCCTTTTTTAGAACATTCAAAGGCAGTCCTGCCATCTACTTCATCAATATCACCCTTAACGAAATCCCACATCATTGACTTGGGGTTACGTTTCATTTCTTCTTTGCTCATCCTGATTAATCCTGTAACAGAAGCGTAGGATTCTAAACATCCTTTAAGTCCACATGTGCAAGGATAGCCATCCTTTTCAATTATCATATGTCCCATTTCGGCCCCTTTGCCTTCATTCCCTTCATAAAGGTGGCCATTTAGATATATGCCTCCCCCTACTCCAGTGCCTAAGGTCAATAATATTGAGGAATCAAAATCCTTGCCAGCCCCGAAAGTCGCCTCTCCTAGCATTGCTACATTCGCATCATTAGAAAGTTTGGCTTTCATTGAAGTGACTTCTTCGATAATCCTAACTACTTCATTATTGTTCCAGTGGAGGTTATTAGAAAAACAGCATACCCCTGTAGTAGAATTTATTGATCCAGGGCAACCCATTCCAATCCCGGCGAAATCTTCTTTTTTCTTTCCGAAGATAGAAATATTATCAAGAATTAGTTTCCCTAATCTTCTAATTGTTTCTTCTTGTTCCTCGCCATGGACAATCTTAAAACCAAAACGATGAAGGATATTGCCCTTTCCATCTACAAATCCACATTTGATGGAAGTTCCACCTATATCGACTCCAATATATAACATACCAATCCTCTTTCTAATCTATACAATAATCTTATATCATTTTGGCCAATATGGTTAACTTGAATATATAAAACTAGTGGATAAACTGGCTTGACCAAGGATATTGAGCC
Organism: uncultured Caryophanales bacterium; assembly: GCA_902464635.1. Classification (GTDB taxonomy): domain Bacteria; phylum Bacillota_I; class Bacilli_A; order RFN20; family CAG-826; genus Alloenteromonas. Next base: position 5,058 of record CABQKC010000005.1, read on the forward strand.
AAGAAATCGCCCCTATAGGAATTAATCGCAGAGATGTTCCCATTACAATATTCAAAATAGTCACAGGTGAATTTAGTTGGGTCTATCGCAATATAATTATGCTTCTTTACTAATATTTCATCGGCATTAACAGCAGTTAAAGAAGATTGCAGGTCAGAGAATATCTTATTTAAGTAGTCTTGGCTTTGCTGGTTATATTCTTTATCACCAAATAAAAGTTGCCCTGCTTCTTTTTTAGTAATTCCAGATCCTCTTTTGCAAATCAAATAGGCAAGAAGTTCCTTGCTTTTGCTACGTTTAAAAGAAACCGATTCCCCATCGACAAAGAAATCAAAATTGCCAAAGCAGATTGCTTTGATTCTATTTTGTCCAAATGATACTGGATAACGTAAATTATCTAGTTCCCTTTTTATGTCTTCTACGCTTACTGGCTTATTTATATATCCACTAGGATAGACAGAAAATGCTTTACCGGCATATTCGCTAAATCCAGTGACAAAGATGATATTTATCTTTGGGTTAGTCTTCTTTATGGCTTTGGCAAATTCAATTCCATCCATTCCAGGCATGGCAATATCGGAGAATATTACATCAACATGGTTATTAGAGGCATAATCAAAAGCACCCTTTTGTTTTAAATAAGGGACTACAGTTGCCTCTGGTACGGCACTTACTATCGCATTATATAAATACTTAAGGCTATTTTCTTCATCATCTAAAGCAAGGATAATCATTTTTTAACCCCCCCCCGACCGGTTTGAATTTGATTTCGATTTTTGTACCTTTATTCAGTTCGGAATTAATTTTCATTTCCCCATTAAGCAAGCTAGAGCATAGTTTGATAGAGTTATTAAGCCCAACGCTGACTTTATTTTCGTCGTTTTTTATTGGATATTCAAATCCAACTCCATCATCTTCAACAATTATATGTATCAAGCCCTCATAATCCTTGAAGGTAGATAATATGACTTTCCCTTTTCCTTCTTTTTGGAAAATCCCGTGCTTAACTGAATTTTCTATTAAAGGCTGAAGCAAGAAACGTGGGATAAAGAAATCTTTCTCTGCTAAATCCATGACGAAATCTAGTTTGTCTTTGAATCTACGTTTCTCAATCCTTAGATATGCCATTATGGAATCTATTTCTTTAGTAAATGGGATTAAGGATGAATCAGATATCGAATCTATATTGGAGAGCGAAGGTATTTAGATAAATCCATCGTTGCCTGCTTTGCTTCTTTTGGATCTTCATCGCAAAGTACTGCGATGGAAGTCAACGCATTGAATAAGAAATGAGGATGCATCTGCGATAAAATAAGTTTCGCATGCGTTTGTAATAATTCTTCCTTATTTTGGGAATAGATATATGTTTCCTCGCTTATCATGAAAATAAAGGCAATGACAGTAGAGATAAACATTGAAACCATGACTATCGGGAATCTATAGAAGAAGAATTGGGCAATTAAGGCGATTAGGCATAAGCCTACATAGGCAAATAGGCATATCCTTTGCCTAAGCATTATTTTCTTTCTATAGATAACCAATAAAATAAGGTTAAATGCAGGTAAGCTAGTTCCTATTATTTGATGGATAATGAAATATTGTCCCCTTGCATAGTTATTATTTGCATCTATCGTGTAATAATAGCCAAAGAATAAATTAATAAATAAAACTGTTGTAGCAATGGCAAATATCGTCCAAATGATTACTCTTACTATCTTTAGGTTTGTTCCTGCTTGTTTTAATAAATGAAGGAAATATTCAATAAGGAAGCACCACATCAAATATCCAAATAGATATTGGAAGAAAATAATGACTTCTAGGAAAAACCTGATGTGTTTCCCTTCTGCCCCATTCATCCCATAAGAGGCCACCAAAAGCAAGGAAAGGAAAAATTCGCAAACAAATATCCTACCAAAAAATGGTTTTGTATCCTTGCTTATTGTCTTGACCATGAATAAAACAACTAGGCAAAGCAAGCAAAAGAAGGATATGAAGCCAGCAATTGACATATTAATAAGCTTATATTTCGAGATATCTAAATAAACCATAATATTTCCATGCGTTCTAAAATAATTAGAAGCCTATTTCCGCTTCTAAACACCTTAAGAACAATTAATTCATTCGAATGAAGTCAATTCCCCGCTTTCCTTATATATAAATTACGATAAAAAGGTTATTTTTCAAGAGTCTTTATTAAGAATTAGTTAAAAAACAAGCGTTTATTACATAAAATCGACTTAATAAGTGAGCTTTTTTTATTATGGAAAGAAAAATAGTATGTATAATGCGAGCGGGGTCAAAGGAAAATTATGAAAAGAAGCATCTTTATACCTCTAATCGGATTAGTAATGACTACTGCTATTGTCGGTAGTGGCTTTTCTGTCTTCTATTTCTATGACCATGAAGTTGCAACTAATGCCAATGGAAATGTAGATGTAACTGATAAGATTGACGGCAAAGGATTCATCAAGAAGCAATTAACATATATTGATGAAACTGGAAGCGATGCTCAAATCGAATTAAATGATTCCACTTTATTCGAGATTTGCCTTGACCAAGGTGAAAAAGATCCTTTGGAAATACATACAAATAGCGTTGAAGAAAATGGTATTCCACCTTATAACACTAGGGGAATATATTTCGAAACCAATGGCGGATATAGGGTTAAATACCTACATCTAGATTATTATATATCCGTTATTGCGTATAACGAATTAAACAAATCCAATATAGGAAGTAGCTATACCACTGTTATCGATATTGCTTCTCCTTTGTCTAAATATATAGAAATAAAAGATAGCAACAATGCAGGTAGTAATAGTCCTGCCACAAAAGAAACTAAGTATTTCTCCCATATTGGAGAAAACCAATTGATAATAGCCGGAAACATAATCGGCGCTAATGCATTGCCTCATAATGAGGAAATCGACGTATCAGGGGTTAGTTATTATAAATTCCCAATGACCATCAATTTGGATATCGATAGCAATTATGTAGGGAATATATTCCAATATAAGAAAGATAAAAAACCTACTAAGCAAACAGATTTTGGAATAATGAGGGATGAACTATATTCCACTACTGATAAGTTATTAAAATTCGAAACTACTGTCCAATTTGTTTCCTAAATCAAAAAAGCTCCTAGACAATCCTAGAAGCTTCTTTTTTAGCTTATCAATTAATAATTGAATGGTTCAGCTACTCCATCTTGAGTAGTCTTTAAGGTATATAGATTGCCTTTAGTAATATTAATTACTGGGCTAGATAAGTCGAATGCAACACCATTGAGAGTAACTTTAGCATTCAAATTAGTCACTTCATCATCATTAGGCAATAAACTAGATGGAACCGTGTAAGCTGCATCAGCTGAATGTTGTAGATAGAAATATACTGACTTAGAAGTATAGTCCACCATATATTTCTTGAATAATTCTGGTGCTTTGTAATTGATTTCCCTTTGATAGATAACGAATGCACGGGTCTCATCTTTTATTGGTTCGGCATAATAAGTTTTTGTGGCGCAAGTGAATACTTCTTCTTCGGTTACTATTTTCTTCAAGGCTTCATCATGATATAGATTCACTCCTAAAGCAGTTCCGGCATCAACTACTTTTTGACCAATTGGCTTTGTAGTTGAACTAGCATATTTATATCCACCTTCGAATATAAGATCGATTTTTCCGCTAATTGTTTCAGTTGGGACTGGTTTGGTTTCAAAATCAACCGAAGTATATAAATCATTATCAAACTCATATTTGAACTTAATGGTGCTATCATCAACCATTGTCATAGGCTCTTCAAAGGCAATAGCGTCGACAGTACTTTCCATTCCAAATGTAAATTCTCTGAGTTTATCTTTATCGAAGACGAATTTATATCCACCTTTGGTAGTGCTAAGCTTTATTCCGTCGTTTTTCATTTGTTTATAAGCAGTGCCTTCTAAAGCCAATGTATATAAATTGTCTTTAGATTCAACATCGATTGTTATATCGCCTACTTCTGCTGCATTAAGCGAGAATATCTTGGCAAAACCTTCATTTAGATCGGCAAAGCTATTAATCCTAAGAAGGATTTTTGTAAATGAATTGTCACCTTTATAGAAGAAGCTTCCAATAGTCTCCCATGGATTGCTTAATTCAGCTTCGGCATAGGTCTTATCTACGATATTAGAAGTAACTGCCCCTTTATTATCTTGCATATAAATGGTGTATTTATCTTCTTCTATTTCAAGTTTTTGTAATTCGGTCTTCTCCGTCCAAGTTTCAGTTGATGGATCATATTCCCCGCTAACGGATTTTTCGACAAATTTTCCGCTAGCTAAATCAGAAGAAACATTAGTAATATTCCTTTCTTTCGCCCCACCATAATCAATAATGCTAGATGATTCTAAAGAAAGGTTTCCTTTGTATTCGTTAGTATTCTTAATTGCTTTCTTGATTATGCTATAGATTTCATTCTTATCGGCATCTTTTACATAACCACAAGTTGAGCAGGTATAGAATCCATCATCATTTTTAGCAAATGTATGAGGTGCGAAATCAAAACGGACGTTTTTGTCGCAGCTGCATGCATGATAATGGCCATATTCGTCTTTTGAATATGTTGTCGATGGGGTGTGTTCATGTGTTTGAACTTGGTCAGGGTTGCTACTAGTGCTACATTCTTGATTGCCACAAGAAAAGGCAAGCAAAGGAATTAGAAGCAATATAGTCTTTGTATAAATTTTCATAATTAAAACTCCTAACTAAATATTACCTAAAAATATTTATCTACGTAAACTAGGAATTTTTAAAATATAGATATAGTCGAAACTTTATTTTTTTCTGAATCCGTTAAGGACGTGTATCGATTTAGTTAGTTATTATTCCCTTTATATAAATAGCAATCCTTGTCATGGGAATAGATTATTCCTATCGCTTGTAAGTAAGAATAGATGATTTTTGGACCGCAATATTTAAATCCCCTTCTTTTTAATTCAAGTGATATTTCTATTGATAAAGGGGAACTAACCTTATCTATTTCATAATATGTCTTGCCTTTGGTAAATGTTTTAAGGAAATCATAAAAGGAGCCATATTCCTTTTCTATTTGATAATAAAGCTTTGAATTGGAGATACTTGCTAATATCTTGGATTTATTCCTGATAATCCTTTTATCGTTACAAAGGAAATCTATTTTATCTTGGTTATATTCTTTTACTTTCCTTATATCGAAGCCATCATAATCTTCTTTAAAAGCATCGATTTTATTTAGGATGGTTTCCCATGATAATCCTGCTTGAAAAGATTCTAGGATAAACATCATATACATATATCTAGAATCAAAATTGGGTTTACCCCATATATTATCGTGATAATCAATATATCTAGGATTAGAAGTGTTACACCACTTGCACCGCTTCATTTATATTTTTCCTTCTCTTTTATCCTTTAATAATCTAGAGATAGGAGAGAATATCGAATAATAAACTGGGATTAATAACAAGATTAGCCAATATGGATGCCACAAGGCAAATGTTGTACCTAAGAATAGATAGACTATCAAAGCAATTGACCATATAGGGAATAGATTGAAATCTCTTCTTACTATTGCTCTATAGACATTTCCTGGAATTGAACCGAATAGGATTATAGGAACAAAAACTACCCAAGAAGAATATCCAGAAGGAAATGCAACTTTAAACCAGACTAGAGAGAAAAATACATAGCAAAGCAATGACACTCCAAAAGAAGATGAATCTATAACTGAAGCAATTCTATCCTGTAATCTTCTCTTTTTCTTGTTATTTACCTCGTCCATATCAATGACTTTATTATCTTTTAAATCCACCCTAACGCCATTTTCATCAAATTTAACTTTCATAAATTAACCTCTTTGATTGAGTATACACCTATATAAATTTAATGCTTTTACTTTCTTTTTAACATAGTTTTGCTATCAAGAGTGAAAAAGGTGAAGATTTTAGAAAGTTTTTATTGCATTTGCCTCTCTCTCTTAATAGAATATGTAACGCGCTTAAGGCGCGATAAGCGCTTGCTTAGCTCAATGGTAGAGCAATCGGCTGTTAACCGATCGGTTGTAGGTTCGAGCCCTATAGCAAGCGCCACTGGCCTGTTGGAGAAGAGGCTTAACTCATATCCCTTTCAAGGATACATTCATGGGTTCGAATCCCGTACAGGTCACCAGTAGTCACTTCTAGGATTGATTAAGGTCAATCCTTTTTTTGTAAATTCTATTTTTTATCCGTCGTGGCAGGTTCGAACTCTCAAATCGTAATTAATCTTATACTTTTATATGGGGATTCTTACAATTTCTGTTGATAATAAAATGATAAAATGCTTTCAATAGTCAAACAGCCTTCTAGTAGATATTCCAAAAATGATGCCAAAAATGATGCCTAAAATGATGCCAAAACATTGAAAAGAAGATGGATAGATCATCTAGAACATCAAAATCCAAATAGTAAAAATAGCCGAGATAATAGCCATAGTGAAAAGCAGAAGCCAAAATTCAACCTTTAACATTAGTCAAGTGGCGAACACAAGAAACTTTTTATAACAGCATACATGTATTTCCTTTAACGATCGTAACGATTGTTTAATGAATGAATAATTTATTTCTCTTTTGTTTTCTATTTAAAAAGCTAATATTGCATTATATGGGCAGATTAATAATTGTTTCAGGTAACATTGGTGATGATTCTCTTCTAAAAGGTAAAGACGCTTTTGTCTTGCCGACGAATCCAAAAATGAGATATGGAGCAGGTATAAGTGAAGTTGCATTTAGGAAAGCCGGGATTGATGCTCTTGAAAAATACTGCGAAGACACTTTCAATGTCGGATACGAAACAAACCAAGAAAAAAATGATATGAAGCCGACGGAAATAAGAATAACTCCGGGCTTTGGCCTAGGAATGGACATGATATTTGCTCAAAGTCCCAATACTATTTATTTTTCTTTAGAAGAAAACGAACTATATCCACTGCTTTTCAAGACATATCGTAATGTTTTAAATTCCATAAGAAATAATGGGTATAAAAACGTAATAATGCCTTCTTTAGGAACTGGTCATTATGGTTTTAATCACGAAGCAGTAGCCTCAAATATTGTTCCAATGCTAAATAGATTCTTAGACGAAAATAAAGATGTAGATATAACTTTATGTTTGTTCAACGGTGAAATAAAAAACATCTATTCCTTGTTTAATAAAAACGAATAAACATAGAAGCATTTAAATTTATTGAAATTCACTTCTTCCCATCCAGAAGGGAATCGAAAAAAGCGATAATATGGCTCTTTTTCTCTAATCAATCATTGTGATAGATAATCTCTTGTGATATTATATCCCTATGGAATTTGAAACAGTAAAATATATAAAAGATGCTCTAGAATTAGATGTTCTCATCTCTCCTGCCGAGCAGACAGCTTGGTTGTCTAAAGAACAAATGGCGTTGCTATATAGCAAACATAGAAGTGCTATTTCAAGACAGATAAACAAAATTTATAAAGAAGGGGAGTTAGAAAAGGGGAGCTCGTGTGCAAAAATTGCACATGAGATCAACGGGCAAACTCATTACACAGAGTTTTTTAATCTTAATGTAATCGTATCTGTTGGGAATCGAACCAAATCGCAAAATGGTTTGTTATTAAAAGAATGGGTTCGGGAGAATTTTTTGAAAAAATCCGAAAATATCATTGTTTATAACAATGATGGCATTAGGCTTGATGTGACTATAGAACCCTCTAGAGAAACCGTTTGGCTAAGTGCCACCCAGATGGCTTCCTTGTTCGATACATCCACAAAGAACATCTATAAGCACATCAAAAATATCTATCAAGAAGGCGAAATAGATACTTCAGTTGTCAACGAATCCTTGACAACTGAAATAAATCAAGTTCAAGTTGCAATTGATGGAAAATCATATATAACTCGATTATACAACCTTGATGTTATACTTGCCGTTGGTTACCGAATAAAAGGGGCAAGAGCAATACAATTCAGAAGATGGGCCACTACCGTTTTAAAAGATTACTTACTAAAAGGATATGCAATCGATAGCAATAGAACATTGGTAACAAATGAAAACTATATCAATCTCATAAATAAAGTAGATTCGTTGGATAATAGATTAAAGAAAATCGAAGACGAAAGCGTATATTTCCCAAAGAATTTAATAATTAAAGAAGATAAAGTGTTTGATGCTTTAACTATTTTGAGTGAAATCATTTCAAAGGCAAACAAAGAAATTGTATTAATCGATCCATATACAAGTGATAGGACCCTTAATCTCCTAAAATATAAGAAAGATGACGTTACTATTAAACTAATTACTTCAGACAAGGGAAGATTATCAAAACAGGATGTTAAAATATTTAATTCAGAACACGCAGGATTATCCTTATATATAAATAACAAATATCACGATAGATACTTAATAATAGACGATTTGATTTTCTATCATTTGGGTTCATCTATTAATTATTTAGGGAATAAATTTTCCCAAATCGATAAAATAGAAGATGAAGATATTAAAGATTTATTAAGGAGTAGGGTCAATGAACAAGAATAAAAAAGATGTAGGCCAAACTATCAAACAAATCAGAAAAGAAAGAGGTTTATCACAAGATGCCCTTTCAAGGAAAATGGGCTTTAAAGACCATAGCGCTCTAACAAAAATCGAAACAGGCATAAATGATATTAATAGCGAAGGCTTAATGGAATTAGCCAAAATACTTAATGTCCAAATCGGGGTTTTCTTTACTGGCAAGACTAGCGAACTGCCAGATTTTAAAGTAAAGATTTATGATGATTCATATAGAGATGACATGATTTTCATGGTTTTATCCGCAATAGATGCAGCGAATAGAATTCCTACCATTAGCCCTGACTTATTAGATATAAAAGGATCTTATTTTGATAAAGGCGATATGTTTTGGGTAGCATTAGGAGAGAATAACCGCGTTATCGGATGCATAGGTTACGAAACAATCGCACCAAAGCAAGCTAAGATTCATCATTTATTTGTTAAGCCAGATCTTAGTAGACAAGGCATTGGAAGTGCTTTATTAGATACATTAATTAAACACATAAGTGAAAAGGGTTACGAAAAAGTTTCCGTCTCCATGAAAGACGAAAGATGCCAAGGGACTAAAATATTCTATAAAGCCAAGAAATTTATAGAAATAGATCAAAATACTTTAGAAAAGGAAATTCAATAATATTTTTAACGATAAATTAAGTTGCTTCCACGGGAATGAACATGTGCAATTTTTGCACATGAGGTGAAGAAATATGCTCCGTTTAAGAAGCGCTTAGGATGTTTTAAACTTCTTCAATTTTTCATTTGTTTTAATAGAAAGCATCCAACGACATTTGCCATAAAGGAATAATAATTAAGCATTCTGACGAATAAAATACTAAATAAAGCTAAATTGGCCAGTGTGAAAGCATTGGTCTTTTCATTTTTTCCATTTGGCCATTGCATAGCCTCTAGGATATAAATTTGGACCCCAGAATTCTATTCTTCCGTTATTATCGGTGCTACCTGAATATCCTTTTCCCCTAAGAGATTCTAAATATTCCCTAGTGATTTCATGCTCGCTTGACCATAAATAATAAGAAGAAATATGTAAGACCAGATAATTTTGTAATCCTCTATGATCAATATTGTTATTTAACTTAAATAACCCTACATGCCCTTTCATCTTTCCTTCTACTTTGTTTAGGAAGATCCAATCATCAAAAGAATAGGAATAATGAAAAGAAAGGACATGTTCCCATTTATCCTGAATTTGGATATCTATTCCTTCATAGTTAGCAGTCGCAGGTACTTTATAAGCATATTCATAAGTATAGTCATCATTCATTGTAAGCCTTAATTCATACTGTTCATTGATGGATTCGCTGAACTCGTGGTCTTCTAGCATCTTCTTAGTAGTCTTGTTAGAAGAAGAACAACTAAAAAGAGTCAATGAAAGAAATGGGATTAAACTTAATAAACAATGGCTTTTCATATTTTTATTATTACAAGCAAACGACTATTAAATCAAATATGAAAATGTAATGTTATTTATTTAAGGGAACAATTTCTTTTTCGGATTTTATCAATACATCTTTAGGATAGACTCCTCTAGCCATCGTAAGGGGATAGACTTTGCTATTGCTTCCAATTATTGTCCCAGGATTAAGGACGGAATTACATCCAACATCGACATTTTCACCTATAAAAGACCCTATTTTCCTTAGGTTTGTCTTATAAGATATATCAGCATGGATAATTACATCTTTCCCATCATTTCTTAGATTTGAGCAAATTACCCCTGCACCTAGATGGGAATGATAACCTAATATCGAATCCCCGACATAATTAAAATGAGGGACTTGTGATTTATTTAAGACGATGCAATTTTTAAATTCACAGGAATTACCAATTACTACATCATCACCTATTATGACATTGCTCCTAATATAGGCGCCTGGCCTAATCTCGACATTATTCCCGATTATAGCTGGGCCAATTAGAGTGGCAGTCTTAGCTATCTTTACGTTTTTACCAATCAAAAGATTATTTTCTTCTTCAAAGATATAACCTTCGATTCCTTTCTTCGTTAAAGAGATTATAGTTTGCTTAATCTTAGGCAATATTTCCCAAGGATATTCATTTTCCTTAAATAAAGAAACTAGATAATCAGGGACTATTTTAAATAATTCAGCTGTTTTGATTTCTAGATTACTCACAAAGATATCCTCCCTTTTTAATAACATTATATAGGCGTTCGATATATTTATTGCATTCTTCTATCGACGGGGCTTCTACCATTATCCTAATTAATGGTTCAGTCCCAGATTCGCGAAGCAATATCCTTCCTTTGCCTTCTAGTTGCTTATTTATTTCATTGAATTTGGTTTTTACATCATTGTCTTCCATGACATCGGGTTTAGATATGACGCGTACATTTTTCAATACCTGCGGGAATAATTTAACAGGAGCGACTAATTCAGAAAGCTTTTGATGGGTAGAAAGCATTTGTTCAGCCACCCTAAGGGCAGTAAGGATGCCATCTCCAGTCGTTGCATATTTTTTGATGATAACATGGCCAGATTGTTCTCCCCCTAATACATATCCTTCTTCTTGCATCTTTTCATAGACAAAGCGGTCCCCCACTTTAGTCCTGACTAGATTGATATTTTGCTTCTTCAGGGCTTTTTCAAAACCGCTATTGGACATGATAGTTGCAACAACGCTACTATTGTCTAATCTTCCCTCTTGTTTTAATTTAAGGGCAAGTAGATACATAATCTTATCCCCATCGACTACATCTCCATTTTCATCGACGGCAAGGCATCTATCGGCATCTCCATCAAAAGCAAATCCTACATCTAGTTTCTTTTCTTTTACAAATGCAGAAAGCAATTCAATATGAGTTGAACCGGCATTTTTATTGATGTTAATACCGTCTGGCTCATTATTTATTAGATATAGTTTGGCTCCTAAAGCCGCGAATACTGATTTGGCAATCATCCAGGAAGCCCCGTTAGCGCAGTCTAATCCAATACGTAAATTCTTCATTGAATGTCTAGCTAAAGAGATTAGATATCCAATATATCTATTCCTGCCAGAAGAATAATCATTTATCGAACCGATATTTTCTTTCTCTGCTAAAGGTAAATCATCCCCCTCGATACCAAGTGGCCTTAAATTATTATCAAGATAACATTCAATTAGATAAGTAACTCCTTCATCTAATTTCTCGCCGTTTCCATTTAATATCTTTATCCCATTATCATAAAAAGGATTATGGCTAGCAGTAATCATTACACCAGCATCAAACCCATCCATTTTGGAAATATAGGATACACTTGGGGTAGTAGTTACGTGCATCAATTCTACATCCGCTCCAGATGAAGCCGCTCCAGAAGCCAAAGCATATTCAAGCATATAGGAAGATCTTCTTGTATCTTTTCCGATTACAATCCTAGGACGATACCCTATTTTTTGGCAATTATATTTAGGATTAGAATAAAACCATCCTAGAAATCTTCCGATCTTAAAAGCATGCATGGCAGTTAAATCTACATTAGCCTCGCCCCTAAATCCATCGGTCCAGAAATATTTGAATCTAAACCCTTCTGAAATTATGGGTTTTATCTTTTTGTTACGATGGATGATTATTTCATCGTTAATTAGTTCATCGGCACTAATTTTGAAGATATTGCACAATTCTGCGATTTTATCAACTTGGGGTATATTCTCCCCGCTTTCCCATTTAGATATCGATTGCCTAGATACCTTTAGTAATTTAGCTAGTTGCATTTGAGAGATGTCATAGGAAATTCTCAAATGGACTATTTTTTCTCCAATTGTCATATATTGTCCTTTTTAAAAAATCTTTTATGAAAGCAATATATGGCCTAAAAACATTTATGTCAAGAAAGATACTCAATAGACATTTTTACCATCAAATCGATAGATTGAATGTTTTTTAGTTAATTTAAATAAGATGTAAATAGAAGTTTACATGGTTTAATAATCATTATTAAAAAGTAAATTAACTTTATCCAAATCAAATATAAGTATGTATAATATATAAGTAATAAGGGACCCTTGTTACATATATAAAGCTAAAGGATTTATTTATGTCGCATTATGATTGCATTATTGTAGGTGCCGGACCTAGCGGGTATATGTGTGCCTATGAATTAGTCAAGAAGAGCCCTAGCCTTAAAGTATTATTAATCGATAAAGGAAAAGATGTGGAACATCGTTTTTGTCCTGTCTTGAATCACCTTATCGAAAGATGTCCTGTCAATAAAGCAGGTGTTACTGGCTGCCACCCTTCTTGTTCGATGACTTGTGGATTTGGAGGGGCTGGCGCGTTTAGCGATGGCAAATTCAATATCACGACTGAGTTTGGCGGATGGCTTGATGAATTCATTTCTGATGAAGAGCTTATCGAACTTATTAAATATGCAGATGATATCAATCTAGAATTCGGTGCCACCCCTATTATTACCGATCCATATACCCCTAAGATTAGGGAAATAGAAAGAAAGGCCATGGGGGCTGGACTTAAATTATTACGTGCCAAAGTTAGACACCTCGGTACTGAAGAAAACTTAAAGATATTAAGCAGGATATATAACTATCTAAAGGATAAGATAGAAATTAGGCACGAAACATTCCTAAAAGACTTAATAATTGAGAATAAGCAAATAAAAGGAATCATCGTAAATGATGACGAGAAGATATTCGCGGATAATGTTGTCTTAGGTTTAGGAAGAGATGGGTCTATTTTCCTTAGCGAACTCTTATCTAAATATGGGGTAGAGATGATTAATAACCGTGTCGATATCGGGGTTAGAGTCGAAACTAGCAATGTCGTAATGCAAGAAATAAACGAAAACCTATATGAAGGCAAATTTGTCTATTACACTTCAAATGGGGTAAAGGTCAGGACGTTTTGTAGCAACCCGAGTGGACATGTCGTCTTAGAAAATGACCATCATGTAATATTAGCCAATGGACATTCTTACCAAGACCCAAAATTAGGGAGCGAAAATACTAATTTCGCCCTTTTGGTTTCCCATAAATTCTCCGAACCATTCAATGATCCAAATTCCTATGCCTATTCTTTGGCAAAACTTGCCAATAAATTAAGTTGCGGATCCGTTATTTTGCAAAGATTTGGGGATATAATGCTTCAAAGAAGAAGTACCGAGAAACGTATAAAGGAAGGTTTTGTCGTCCCTACTTTAAAAGAAGCCGTTCCTGGGGATTTAGCTTTATGCTTGCCATATAAAACATTAAGTGCCCTTATTGAAATGATTAAGGTATTAGACAAAGTAACTCCTGGAATTGCAAATGATGATACTTTGTTTTATGGAGTCGAGGCCAAATTCTATTCGGCTAGAGTCGATGTAGATAAGACTTTAATGGTCAAGAATATCAATAATCTCTATGTAGTTGGCGATGGAGCTGGAATTACTAGAGGTTTAGCACAGGCTTCTGCTTGTGGGATATATGTAGCTAGAACAATAAGCAAAAAGGAAGGTAAATAATATGCCAAGTATTGTAATCGAAGGTGTTCAGTGGGGAGATGAAGGTAAGGGGAAAGTAGTCGATTACCTAGCCTCCAAATCAAATGTAGTAATTAGGTTCCAGGGAGGGAATAATGCCGGTCATACCGTTTGTTTTGATAACAAGACATTTGCCATCAAATCTCTTCCTAGCGGAATTTTTACTCCAAATATAATAAATATCATCGCCGATGGAGTCGTTGTTAATCCATTTTTCCTAAAAGAAGAAATCGAGAATATAAAAGCGCAAGGCGTGAAGGATTTTAAATTATATATCTCTAACCGTGCCCACTTGATTCTTCCTTATCACCTAGATTTAGATGGATCTTTTGAGACTTTATTAGGAAAAGGGAAGATTGGTACGACTAAAAAGGGTATCGGTCCTGCATATAGCGATAAGGCATCTAGATTTGGAATCAGGATGGGTGATTTATTAATAAAAGAATATCTAAAAGAAAGGCTAGAAGAAGTCCTGCCTATTAAAAATCATGAGCTTAAATCACTTGGATTAAAAGAATATGATCTTGAATCTTTATATCAAAGCCTAGTTGAAATAGGAGAATACCTAAAGCCATTCATTACTGATACAGCTAGACTTATCAATAATCTTTATGATGAAGGAAAGACCTTATTATTTGAAGGTGCGCAGGGAATGATGCTAGACATTGATAGAGGTACATATCCTTATGTTACTTCTTCTAGCCCAAATTCAAATTATGCTTGCCAAGGTTCAGGATTGTCCCCAAGGAAAATAGATAAGGTAGTCAGCATTTGCAAGGCATATACAACTAGAGTTGGAGAAGGCCCATTCCCAAGCGAACTAAACAATGAATTAGGTAATCAAATAAGGGAAAAAGGCCATGAATATGGAACGGTTACTAAACGTCCTAGAAGAGTTGGGTATCTAGATTTGGTATTAGTAAAAAGGAACCTAATCCAAAGTGGCTCCACTTCTATTGCCCTTACTTTGTTTGATGTTCTTAGCGATATCTCCGACTTAAAGATTTGTATTGGCTATGAACTAAATGGGGAAATAATCGATTATATCCCATCTACAATCTATGAATATGATAGATGTAAGCCAGTTTATAAAGATATGAAGTCTTTCCATATCGATGAAAATGTAACTTCCTTTAATGATTTGCCAAATGAGGCTAAAGAATATATTAGGTTTATCGAAGATTTTACTGGTGTCAAAGTATCTATCCTTAGTATTGGCAAAGATAGGAAAAAGACATTGCTATTAGGAGAGATATAATGATTTCTAGATACAATGTTAAAGAAATTGAAGATATATTCTCTTTAGAAAATAGATATAAGACATTTCTAGAAATCGAATTAGCGTCTTTAGAAGCCCATGTTCAATTAGGGATAGTCCCAAAAGAAGACTATCTAAAGATAAAAGAGAAAGCCCATATCGATTTAGATAGGATTAATGAACTAGAAGCTATCCATAAGCATGATGTCATTGCCTTTACTAGGTCAATAGACGAACAGCTCGGGGAAGAAAAAAGATGGTTCCATTATGGACTTACTTCTACTGATGTTGTCGACAGTGCTTTATCTATAAACTATGCAAAAGCCTATCAAATAATAGATAAGGATATCGATGCTTTATTAGAAACATATAGGGAAAAGGCCATTGAATATAAGAATTTGCCTTGCATTGCTAGGACACACGGAATGCATGCGGAAATAACTTCTTTCGGCCTTAAATTTGTCAGGTTCTATGATGAACTTAGGCGTAATAAGGAAAGGCTAAAGAAAGCAAAGGAAGAACTTTGCTTAATAAAACTAGAGGGATCTATCGGGACTTTTAGCTTCCTTGATCCTAGGGTTGAGACTTTTGTTGCTTCTAAATTCAATCTAAATTATCCAACTTTTGCAACTCAAGTCATAGCTAGGGATAACCATACAAACTTCTTATCCGTATTAGCCTTAATCGCAGAAGAAATAAATAATGCAGCGATGGAATTACGTAATCTAGCCAGGAATGAAATTAATGAGGTAAATGAGTATTTCTCCTCTTCTCAAAAAGGGAGTTCAGCCATGCCTCATAAACATAACCCAATTTCATTAGAGAATATATGTGGATTATCTAGGTTAGAAAAAGGTTATGCCTTATCTAGTTATGAAAATATTCCTTTGTTCCATGAAAGAGATATATCTCATTCTTCTAATGAAAGGATAATATTCCCAGAAGCCTTCATAACTCTTTCTTATATATTAAGAAGGATGAATAGGACTGTTTCTAAATTGATAGTAAACAAGGAAAACATCCAAAAGAATATCGATTTGACTTATGGGATTATCTATTCCCAAAGGGTGTTGACTGCTTTAGTCGAGAAAGGATTAAGCAGGGAAAAATCTTATGATTTAGTACAATCTTTAGCCTTAAAGTCTTATAACAATAAAACCGAGTTCAAGGAAATACTAAAGAATAATAAGGAAATAGTAGATATATTTAGCCTAGAAGAAATAGATGAATTGTTTGATCCTAGATTCTATTTTAGAAACATTGATTACATCTATTCTAGATGCAAGATATAGCAAAAAGAAAAGACAGGAACGAATGAACCTGCCTTTTTTGTTTGTTTAGATAATTAGTTCAACTTCTTTTCGATAGAAGCGAATAAATCCCCAATAGTCTTGAAATTTGATAATTCCTCGGTTTCGAATTGGATATCAAACTTCTCTTCTAATTCAAGGCACATCTCTACTACATCAAGAGAATCTAATCCAAGATCCTTTAATGATTTAGTTTCATCTAATTGTTTTAAATTTAAGCGTTCCTTGAACATTTGACGGATTTCGTCCATTTTTTCTTTAGCCATTTGTTTACCTCGCGTAAACATTATAAGAATTATTTAGAATAAATAAAACTAGAAAAAATCGGAGGATAAATTCTCTTACCCTCCGATTCCTTCTTAGGCTTCCATAGAAGCAACTAAAGAAACTTCCTCATTAGCTTTCTCACTAATTTTGCTGCTTGTGTCCTTGAATGTTGTAAACAAGACGGTTCCAACGATGGAAAATACGAGTAATACCATCATCATTCCAAGCAATTGTCCCTTGATTTCCGACATAATCTCACCTCCTTCCTAGATATTCGATTCATAGTAGCCAACGACTGTCGTCCTTTTTAAAGAGATTTCAATCGTGTTTTTCGAGATTATTAGGGGTTTATACGATTTATTAAGGCTAAATTCGAGCACATCCCCAATCCTAAATGAACTTGAAGCAGGCACGACTAACGTTGCCCCCGCTTCTTTTGCTAGTTTATTTGTTTCTTCTGAGATATATCCTTCATAGCTAATCCTATAGGCAATGGTCAAAGACAACGAATCAAGTGAAGAATGTATCAATGAGATGCAAAATAAGTCACCTGCCATAAGAAGAACCATCATCATAAAAACGCTAGAAAGAAGTAATCCAAGTTTATAACCCATCCATTATTCCTCCCATAATTGTAACTAGACATAAAGCAAGCATTACCATAGTTACCCCACTTCCTAATAAAGGGAGAAATGATAAAGAAGATAGCTTTTCTAG
Source organism: uncultured Caryophanales bacterium (assembly GCA_902464635.1). Taxonomy (GTDB): domain Bacteria; phylum Bacillota_I; class Bacilli_A; order RFN20; family CAG-826; genus Alloenteromonas. Next base: position 22,687 of record CABQKC010000005.1, read on the forward strand.
TTTTCTAGTTTTTAATGAATCATATTCATCATCCCTAAGTTTAGAGAATATGTATTTAAATTGAGATATATAGGCACCTCCGCTACCTTCATCAACCATCTCAAATATGGCAATCATTACTTCTTTAATCTTAGAAAGAGCAAAGCTAGAGGCAAAATTTACATAAGGGGCGACGCTTTTGTCTTCTTCTATTTCTGATAACAATTTTTCTAACCTAGCTTTAACTCTAATGGATGCATATTCTTTTACTTCCTTTAATGATTGATAGACGTTATAACCATCTTCGATATAGATTGAAAAGAAAGTAAAGATCCTTATGAATTCATCTATATCTTCTTCATTCATCTTCCTTTTATTTCTATCTAGTTTCATATAGGAATATAAAAGAAAGGCCATTAGAAGTAGAACTGGGATAACTAGGAAGAAAGACAATCCATAAAATAGATAAATAACCACTTCTAATCCGATTGAAATTAAGCTAACTAAGGCGATAAAAAGAATCTCCATCTTATAATTTAGGCCTGCTTCTATATATTTTTGTTTTAGACTCTTTTTCATTTTGTTTTCCTCCTAGAGAGGACTCCTTTTAGAGGAATATTTGTATAAACAAGTACATAGACTAGAATCGAGATTAGCATTAATCCATAAAATAGATATATACATCCAATAAAAGTAACCGTGTCTTTTATAAATGAATAGAAAGATGCTAGACCGACTCTAAGGAATAATAGGATTACTAATGACATACCCCATAAAAGAGCAAATTGATAGGCATTCCTAGCCCCGTTTTTCTTAAAATGGTTGTCGTTTTCTTCAATTCGGTTAGCCTCTGCTAATAAATCACCACATAGATAAAGAGGATCTCCGCCCTGGACTTGATAAATAGAAATAATAGAAAGGAACATTGGATATAATTCAGGGCCGAAATAGGAAGATAAATAAGATAGACGTTCTTCTATTTCTAATGATGAAATCGAATCTATTACTTTCTTAAAATCCTTATCGACATTAGAAGTTGCAATTTCAAACGAGGATTCTAAAGACTGTGTAACTGAAAGCGAGATTATAAAAGAATTAACAAAACTAGAGCATTCCTTCCTTCTTTTTAGTTTTCTAGAAAAATTAGATAGTAAGGGAGAACACCCTCCAACTAGAAATAAAATCGAGGCTAGAAGGATAATTCCCCCACTTATTAAGGAAGAAGAAATAAAATAGGCACTTGCACCAAAAATCAAGGAAAGAAAGAAGAAATAAATATAACTAGGCTTCATTTTCATCATTCCTTTCATAGGCTATTTCGACAGTCTTCTTTTTCTCATTTGGTCTAGCAATTGCTTCGATAAAACGTCTTACCTGGCCATCGATTAATTCTCTTTTGACATAGACAAACAAAGAGAAATGATGGTATATGTCTCCTAGAAGATCATCGTATTCGAGTTTCTTTTCTCCCATCATTGCCATTCTTGCCATTCTATAAGGCATGGCTTTTATATCTTTGGCGTGCATTGTAGTTATTATTGGATGTCCTGACATGACACAATTTAGGGCATCTAGCATTTCTTCTCCTCTAGATTCGGCAAGAACTAGGTAATCTGGATTATTACGCAAGGCATTCTTAATCAAGCTTGCATAGCTTGCTTTCTTATTCCTTTCATCTACTACCCAGCTAGTCAAATCAAGATTATCATCAGCCCTGACCATTTCTAATTCTTCGACATTATCAATAACAATTACCCTGCTAGAAGGCTCTAGTCTCATCAATAGGTATTTTTGCAATTCAGTCTTGCCAGCCCCAGTCTCCCCTCCTATTACTATCGATTGCTTATTCTTTATAGCCTTTAGCAATATCCTTTTGCTATTTCCTCCAAAAAATGAATCATCATTTTCTAATACACTCCCTTCATAAGCGATACGGATGGAAAATGAATATGATTTCTTATTCCTTACCCTAGTCAAAGATAAGAAAGTCGCATTAATCCTATATCTAGAAAAAGAGACATCTAATATAGGATCTAGGAAAGAGAATTGTTTCTCTGAATAATTAGCAATTTGCCTTAAAAAGGAAGCAACTTGAGAAGGAGTTACATCAATTTCCGATTTTCTTCTCCCAAATTTATTGCTTTGGTAAAAGATATATTCTCCGTTATAGGAAATATCTGTTACCCCTTCTTTTTCTAATAAAGGAGAGATAAAAGATGTTTCTAGGAATTCCTTAAGTTTTTCATCGTTATCCATCAATAATTCCTCCTTATAGCAAAAGATGCGCTTTTATCGAAGCTAACTAAGGGATTATCTTCTAAAGTGATTTTTACACTAGCATAATTTGGATATTTAAATCCAAATCTACTTGGACTATGGGTATTCTTGAATGTATATTCCAATGAATATGTAATCGTATATCCTTTTAATTCCTTTAGAAGGTAATCTGAAACTGCATCTTTAAATAACTGCTTATCAAAATATGGGGTTATGTTCTTGCCGTTTTCATCAAAATAGATAACCGCAGATTCAACTACTCCTTTATATAGACCTAGGTAAGCCCTATTTATCCCGTTTAGGAAATAAGATTGACGGAACATGGTCAAAAAAAGAACTAACCCGAACCCCGAAATAATCATGTTCATCATATCTTTAACCTAAAACGACACAATAAGAACTACTTTGACAAGGACCAAAATTAATCTTATTCTCAAAATTCAATTTGGTTTTATAGATAAATGAATCGCTATATGGGGATAAGGAAACAAACCTCATCTCTACTTCATATGGATCTTTATCTTTTCCATAATCGAAAGGGAACAAGATGTCTCTAGTTTCGTTTGAATATATTGAGTTCTTACTATATGACATCTTCAATGTCTTTTTGTCAAAATAATAAGGTTCTTTGGTCTTGAACCCATATTTAAGATAACCATCAATCTTATTTATGTAATACATCTCTAGTTTTATGACTCTTCTTAGACTAGATCCACTTCCAACTTTACTTCCAATTGAGAAATCATCTAGGTTATTCCTAATAATAAATGTAGATGATCCTGAAATTGGTTCATCATTGAAGACTGGATTTTGGTAATACAAGAATACATTAGATAAGTTCAAGCAACGTGAATCGGTTTTGTTTCCTAAAGAAGAAATGGAGAATTTATATTTGCTGCTACCGATTACATTTGAACTTACTTCATGTCTAAGTTCTTCTCGCTTGGTGTCATATAGTTTTCCATCAACTATATTCTCTAAGGAATAGACCTTACCTGCTTTTAATTCAAAATGGTTAGAAATATACCTTTGTCCATTTAAAGAAGGATTTCTTTCATTTAAAGATACTAGATAGAATCTAAAACACGCTAAATCCTTTTGGTTATGTCTAGAAGGGTAGGTTGATTTTAGATATTTAGGACCCCTAGATTCATTTCTATAGTCATATGTATCCACTTTTTCATAGACGACACTAGATTCGCTTGAATCCGAATATACTTGCAATGTTACTCTAAAAATAGGGATTATCTCAGTATTAATAACCCAATCCATCACGATATCTTCGCCTTTAACAACTGGATTTATATAATAATCAAAACCTGCTGTCTTATAATCTAAAATCGAAGTCCTATCTGGCAAAGATGAGGAAGTCAAAAGAAGCAAAGGTAATATAAATAGGCATTCCTTTTTCATATTAGAAAGCCTTTGATAATCTATGATATAAAGAGCAAAGAGTCTTTTGGTAATCCCTGCTATAAAAGAAAGATAGATACCAGAATTTATAATGTCTGCCCATCTCTAGGCAATCATTAACAAAAACCATTCTTTCTAGTCGAGATAAAGATTCATAATATTCCCTTAATTTAAGTAAATATTCCTTGTCTTTATTTTTATCGTAATCAAAGAAAGAGGATTCAAGTTCATAAATATGTGAATCAGGGCTCTTTCCATTATTTAATAAACAACGCCTAGTTTTCTTTACTATATCCTTAACCTTTTGCTTGCATTCATTTTCAATAATATAGTGTTTATTCGTGTTCATAGAGTTCCCTCCTACTATTTAAGTACCGATAAGAAACCTTATAGGCTCACGAAAAATAAAAAATATATCTTTAAATTCGTTTTATTCTTTCTTAAATAAGGTAATTTTAAGAAATTCTATAAATATTAAATTACGATTTTATCGAATGTTTTTAACTGATTTTTTGCCAAAAAATTGATTTTATATTTTTTGATAAAACCATTTTCAACTTGAACTAACATAATTAAAAAACAATAATTAGAGGCATGATTTTATTAGTAGGACAAAGTGCTTCAGGAAAAACTGAAATTGCCAAATCACTTTCAAAGAATTATCACATAAAGAAAGCTATAACAAACACGACTAGGCCAATGCGAAATGGGGAAGTTAACGGGATTGATTATTATTTTTTAAACAAAGAAGAATTCCTCAAATTAAAAGAAGATAATAAACTAGTCGAATCTACTTTATATAACGGCAATTATTATGGGTGTTCTAAATCCGAAGTCGGCAAAGATAAATGCATCGTACTTGAACCTGATGGGATATCTTCTTTCCTGAAATTAAATGATGGAAGCATGGTCGTTTTCTTATTAAAGGCTAGCAAAAAGACAAGGGAAGAAAGAATGTTATCTAGAGGAGACAAACTAGAAGACATAAAAAAAAGGCTAGATAACGACGAAGAAAGGTTTAAAGAAAGCAATGTCAAATATGACTATGCGATCAATACGGATAATAGAAGTATTGATGAACTAACTAAGGAAATATATAACCTATATATAAATAGAATAAAATAACAGGGCACCTCGCAGTGCCCTGTATTTCTTATTTATTCGTCAGCTTGGTCATCATCCTTATCGCTAGGCTTGTAATCTTTTAATTCGGCTGCCCAGTTATGAGGAACTATCTTACCTTGCTCAAGTCCATTCTTATCCATGACATCTGCAATTAATTGCTTTGCCCTTCTAAGTGATAATTCAGATTTTACCTTGAAGACAAGAGGAATGTCCTTATAGATGTTCTTATGGGAAACATCTTGGACTGGAAGAGGGGTATTCGCATAATCTTTTGGATTGAGTCCGAAATATAATTTAAGCGACTTACCAGCGATTGTAATCTTAACGAATGTAATCTTATGTAGACGGAATGTATCGCCAGAATTAGATATTCTAGACTTCACTCCATAAGAGAGTATCTCAGATTTAAGTTCGCTGTAATTGGATTTCATATCCTTATCGGCATCTAGCATCCTAGTTGGGAATGGGATACGGATAATCTTATCATGAGGAGGAAGGTCAGGATTGACTGCACCTACTACTCTTTTAATAGGCTCGACACTCTTTTCTTCGATTACTTCCTTTTTACTTTCAACTGCAGGAGCAGGATTATTTACTACTACCGTGATATGTGGGGTTGGGGGAACTACTTCTTCTTTCTTTGGTTCAGGAGTCGGAACTTCGTCTTTAATGACTACATTAGTTGGAGCAACTTTAGCTTCCTTAATGGTTGAAGTAGATAATTCTTGCTTGATTATCTCCCTAATCATTTCAGGAGTTAGCTTATTGCTATCTTCAACAGGCTTAGTTTCTTCTTTTGGAAGCTTGGCAAATTCTTCAGAGAATATTTGCCTAATGTCAGTTGCAGTCAAGGTTGGCTTTTTAACTTCTTCCTCTAAAGCCTTCCTTCTTTCTTCAGATAGACGGTAAGCTTCAAGACGTTTTTCCTCTTCTTGCTTCTTGAGGTTTTCTTCTTCTAGACGTTTCTTTTTCTCCTCTTCTTCCTTACGAAGTTGATCAAGAGCAAAGCGTCTAGCATCTTGGAGGGCCTTGGCTTTTTCTTCCTCGGCTTTCCTGGCGTTTTCTTCTTCCTCAAGTTTCTTCTTCTGCATATTTTCGTTTTCAGTCCTAAATGCAGATAATTCTTGCTTGATTACTTCCCTGACATCACTTTCACTTAATGTAGGTTGTTCAGCAGGCTTTTCGACTACCTTAGGTGCTTCTTCTTCCTTTTTGGAATCAAGTTCATCCCTAATAATCTTTTTGATATCTTCGGGAGTCAAAGATTTTTGAGGTTCTGGTTCAACAATGATTTCTTCTTCTTTTGCAAAGACTTTGCTTAATTCATCAGCAAAGATTGAACGTACTTCATCAGCGCTGACACCCTTGGATTTCTCTTCGCTAGTAATAGGAGCAGGAACAGAAACAATAACAGGGGTATTTGGTTTTTCTTTATTGGAAAGTTCTTCATGAACAATCTTTCTAATATCATCTGCAGATAAATGCTTTTCTCCAGATATAGCACCTTGAATTTCTGATACAGGTACCGCTCCTTTTTTAGAAGTAGGTTCTTCGGTCTTGGAATTTTCTGGTGCGTAAGTATTTATATATTGGACTAATAAAGGTCCTGCAATAGATTGGCCAGAAGCTAATCCATAAGCTGGAGTCTGGTTACGAGAAGTTATATCTCCAACTGGAGTTGCTGGTGCAATTTCATTTCCTTTGCTAGATGGGGTATCTGCTTTTTCTAGATCAGAGATAAAATCTTCTTGGTTAGGAGTGTCCTCATCATGGACGACTAAGACATTACTTGGGGCAGTTTTGCTTTCTTCTACTTTATCTTTTTCTTTGCTAGTAGAAGCGCAATAAGCAATATCTGCAATAACAGCAATTAAAGAGAAAATAAGACCAATTAGAATCAATAAGGCTGGGACTAATGTTAATAAGAACCACCAAATATCAAAGGCCTTGTTATTGAAGTAATCCAAGGATAAGGCAATCAAGCCACCATCTTTTACTCCAAATGGACCATGTGCCCCAAATGGGGTTTCGGTAAAGAATCCTTTGTAGAAGAATGCAATTAATGCATAGTCGAATATAACTGCCTCGATTAAGAATCCAAAGAATTCAAGTAAGGCAAGAGGATGCTTTTTCCCGATTAGGAAGCATAGATGCAATACCAAGATAAATAGCAATACTCCAGATACGGAAATAAAAAGTATTGTACCTAGTGAGGTAAGGGAAGAAAACATTCCCGAGAAGACATTGCCAATGTTAGCAAAGTTGATTAGGGCATCTGATTTAAAGAAGGCTTTGTCTCCCATTAGGGTTGGCAAGAAATAGAGTAAGACAAGTCCGCCTGCTAAAAATAAAAGTCCTAGGATAGAAAATATAGTTACTTTCTTTTTCATAGAATAACCTCCACTTCAAGTTATCGTTACACTCATTGTAAAACAATGAATGGAAAGAAAAAAGAAAAATCAACGCAAAAGTGGGCTAAAAATTCATTCGGATAAGGATTTAACACAATAAAATGAGATATGTTTAGGCATTATTCTAATAATTTTGCCCTTAATTTCTTTTCTTTCTCCATCTAGACACCAAATGGATGGAGCATCTAATATTTCTACTTCTTTTGCATATATGGGTTTGCTAATTTTAAAAGGCAAATAAGAAAGGAGACCATTAAAAATGGTATTCTTTGTTAGATATAATTCAAACAAGCCATCTTTAGGAGAAGACTTCTTGTTTATTTTAAATCCACCAACCTTTTTCCCGTTCATTGCAAGAACAAAAGGAGCGACCCCTGTATATGTTTTCTCTTCAATTTTAAAAGAATAATTGACACGTGTCTTCTTGAATGCCTCTTTAATAGATGCGAAATAATAGGCAAAATAATGGAACTGTTTTACTTTCTTTCTTTTAGTCTCATAGGAAATAGAAGAATAGGCCCCAAATGAAGCCATGTATACAAAATAATTATCACCGACATTAACTAAATCGAAGCGACCCATGTAGTTATTTTCTATGACTTTTATAGATTTTTTTATCGATCTAGAAAGTCCGAAAATTGAACCACAATCGCACATTGTTCCAGTCGGTATATATCCAATCGTTGGCCTTTTATCTAATTTAGCAACAACATTGATCACGTTATTTAAAGTGCCGTCTCCTCCACAAACTATTAAGCTATCATAGTCTCCTAGCATTGATGGAAGTTTTAATAGAAGTGAATCGATATCATTAATCTTAGCAAAATCAAAAATATCAAAAACCTTGGACAATCTATCCTTAATTAGGTTATCGATTTTTTGTTTATCCCCCCTGCCACTATTAGAGGCACTTAAGCATAAGGCTTTCTTCATAGAGGGATTCTATCATATTTATTTGTTCTTATTCAAAATAGAGGCGCCAACAAAATGATCAAACAGTGGATTTGGTCTTAGTGGCCTAGAAGTAAATTCAGGATGGAATTGGCTAGCAATGAAGAATGGATGATTATCCAATTCAACAATTTCAACTAAACCGGTCTGAGGATTTATTCCGCTGAATTTCATATGGCTAGAAGCAAATTGCTCGGCGAATTTAGAATTGAATTCATACCTATGGCGGTGTCTTTCTCTAATTAAATCTTTCTTATAGCAACTTTCGGCTAAAGAGCCTTTAGTTAGCTTGCAATCATAACTACCTAATCTAAGTGTGCCACCCATATCGATTCCGTTATATTGGTCACGTAAAATATCAATTACAGGATATTTGGATTCAGGATCAAATTCGGTTGAATTGGCCCCTTCCATCCCTAACACATCTTCTGCATATTCAATAACGGCAAGTTGCATACCTAGGCAAATACCTAGGAATGGGACATTATGTTCCCTAGCATATTTAATAGCCAATATCTTTCCTTCAGATCCTCTTTGCCCAAATCCTCCAGGAACTAAGATGCCGTCGCAATTAGAAAGTAAGGCATCAACATTGTTTTCTTTGATATCCATGGATTTAATCCATTCGATTTCAACATTGGCATCATGGGCATATCCGGCAGCTTTCAAGGCTTGGTATACTGATAGATAAGCATCTTTTAGCTCGACATATTTACCTACAAGAGCAATCTTGACGGTATCTTTGATATTCTTGATCTTGGATATGAATTTTTTCAGATCAGTCAAATTAGGTTCTTTTGCACTTAATCCGAAATGCTTCAAGACATAATCATCAATTCCTTGTTCATGTAAATCGATTGGCAAGTCATAAATGCATTCGCAGTCATCAGCTTCAAATACGCCTTCTAGAGGTACATTGCAGAATAAGGATACTTTTTCTTTTGTATGCTTATCTAGTTTGACTTCACTTCTTAAGATAATTGCGTCTGGCTGGATACCTAAACCAGTTAATTCCTTGACGGAGTGTTGGGTTGGCTTGGTTTTTGTTTCTTCGCTTGTCTTAAGATAAGGAACCAAGGTGTTATGGACAAACATGGTGTTAGAATAACCAAATTCTAACCTAGCTTGTCTAATGGCTTCTAGGAATGGAAGGGATTCAATATCACCTACTGTCCCCCCTATTTCAGTAATAACAACATCAGCTTTGGATACTCTAGCGGCATCAAGAAGCCTTTGCTTTATTTCGTTTGTAATGTGAGGAATAACTTGGATAGTAGCGCCTAAATAGTCTCCCCTTCTTTCTCTAGATATAACGGAAGAATAAATCTTACCGGAAGTAACTGAAGATTCCTTTGTTAGATTCTCATCAAGCCATCTTTCATAATGGCCAATATCAAGGTCGGTTTCGGCTCCATCATCGGTAACAAAGACTTCACCGTGTTGATAAGGTGACATTGTACCTGGGTCAACGTTCAAATATGGGTCGAACTTCTGCATAAAGACCTTAAAGCCTCTTTTTTTCAAAAGCAAGCCAAGGCTAGAAGCGGATATTCCTTTGCCTAAACTAGAAACAACTCCACCAGTAACAAATATAAACTTGGTATCCATAGGATCCTCCAAACAAAAACTCCGCTTATTTTAGGCTATAATCAAGAAATAGACAAAACCAAATTAGCAATTTTAAGACAATGTCTAATTATCTAGTGAAAATGGTGCATCAAAACTAGTCCCATCGATGCAGTCAATTTGAATGTATTTATAATTGATTTCCATACCAATATGGATAGGAGTAATACTAATTCCTTTTTCTTCATCTAGCTTAATTAGATAAAGATTATATTTTCCGTTTTGATAATCTAAGTCATCCCCACTATCTTCATAATGGAAACAAGCAGATGCATTTCCGGTATGTAATATCCTTAATGTATCAGGGAAATTAGTATCGAAAGTATTAATAGGATTAACTACTACTAAAGAATGATCCCTGATGAATAGAGGGATATTCTTACTTGTATCAAATAAATGGTATCCCTTGCTAAATTTTTCACCAGTAAAATAGCAATAGAAAGTATCAGGGAAATAGATTGATCTTACTTTTTCTCCTGGATTCAATGATGGTGCTAAAAGGAAGCTATCCCCTAACATGATCTCGCTATTTTCATTATAAGTATTCACGTCACCTGGAAAATTATATACTAATGGCCTAAGCGCTAGATTCCCGTTTTGGGTATGAAGGTAAAGCAAATCATATAAAGTAGGTATTAGTTCATAACGAGTCAAAACTGCTTTCCTATATCTTTCTAGATTTGGTTTAGATAACAAATATGGTTCTTGATGTTTACTACCTAAAGCGGAGTGGTTTCTAAATAAAGGAGAGAATATAGAAGCTTCAACCCATTTAACTAAAAGTTCTTCCGTAGTATCTCCACTAAATCCACCAATATCGACTCCGACATTAGCAACTCCAGATATAGACATTGAGCACAATTGAGGTATTGATAATCTTAAATGTGAATATATGGATTGATTATCTCCAGTCCACATTGTCGAATATCTACTAGTCCCGGCATAAGCAGCCCTAGTGATGACATATGGTCTTTTATTAGCCTTTATAAATCCATTATAAGTAGCTTCATCCATGCAGTGCCCATAGACATTATGCGCTTCTTCATGGCTTAACCCACCCATATCGACATCCATTGGCAATGGGCCTTTAAATGAAGCCGGTTCATTCATGTCGTTCCAGATTCCATCCATCCCGTTATTTAAGAAAGAAGCGACTAGATTAGACCACCACGATTTTGTCTTTTCGTTAATAAATGATGGGAAGACTGAATCTCCTGGCCAAACTTCGTTATGATAAATCTGCTTATTTTGCCTTGAAAAATAATCGTCTCTCAATCCTTCTTCATAAACAAAATAATTTTCTCTAGCAGCAACTCCAGCGTCAACAATAGTAACTACATGTATGCCTTTTTCTTTGATTGATGCAACCCATGTAGTGAAATTAGGGAATTTAGTATCATCAATCGTGAAGTCTTCATATTTATGCATATAGTCAATATCTAAATAGACACTAGATAAAGGAATATCTGCCTTTTTATATCCTTCGATGACTGCTTCTACTTCTTCTTTATTCATGTAGGACCAACGACATTGTCCAGTTCCTAGACTCCACCTTGGAGGCAATGAATTTCTTCCAGTTAAAGCCGTATAGGCAGAAATTACATCATTTAGGCAACCAATAAAGAAATAAGCATCAATTGAACCTTTTTCAAAGCAATATATAACTTCATCATTAACTGTTTTATTGAAATCAAAATATGTTTTATATGTATTATCAAAAAATGCCCCGATTGATTTATCTTTTCTAAATAAAGTGATAAAAGGAATGGACTTATATAGGGATTTAAACATTTCAGTATGGGCGGTAGGAAGATCGCTATTCCAATTTATATAGTCATATCCTCTTCTATCTAATGGGCCTGCCTTATCGCCTAATCCATACACGGGTCCATTATTTTTGATTCTTAAGCCTCTTTTAAAAGAAACTTGTTCATTTGAGGTATGTCCTTCTTTTTCTAGCAAAGACAAATCATTTTCTTCACCTTCTTTTTCTTCAAAATAAGAAGATTCAAGAACTAATTCATCATTAATAAAAGCCTTTAAATTAAGCTCATCATCAATTTTGACTTCTAGGTTACTATAGTTAAATATAGCTACATGTCCTTCTTCTTTTGCTTCTATTCCATCATTAGCAGTTACTAAATTCTTGACTGCAAAAGATTTAGGAGAATTTACTTCATGAAGCCTAAAAGAATAAGTTGATAAAAAGGAAAATAGGTATTCACCATGGTTAGTTTGAATCTTGAATTCATTATTTAATTTATTGATTTTCATAAGTATATGTTATCACATACTCATAAAGATTTGATGAAAGAAGATAAAAGACATATTGAAAGTAAATTCTTCGAAATTGTCTCCAAATAATTATTTAATTTCATGTCGAAAATCAGGCACGACACGAAAGGGGAGACCACTTTTATATAGTTTTTTTACAATTGGCAAAACTTCAGGTGCTTTTCCCGATGCAAAATTAATTTTATTGCTCAATATCTTTTTTGCATTTAAAAGGGTGATGCCAAAAATGGAGGCAAGTTCTTTTAGCAAGGTGATAGAGCACTCTTTTTCATCTATGAATATTTTATAAATTGTTTTGTCAGAATAAAGTGCATCTAATCTTCTATTATCATAAGAAGTCCACCCATTACCACAGTTTGGACAAATTACTTCTATTGCATCACCTACGCTTTTGTCTATCATGTCGTGTCCGCAGTTTGGACAAATTATTTTTTCCATTTTTTATTTCCTCCTGGAATAAACTCTACAAATTCACCTAAATCACCTAAATTAGGTATCCTTGGGTTCACTTTGCTTCTAGAAGCAACAACGTGGTATCCGTTTGGCCAACACCACAATATTTTATTTGGAGCCATCACTTTAACGCCTAATTTATTAGCAAGATTCTGCGCAAATCCATTTGGATCGGCTCCTGTATTACAAGAAAGAAGACGGATTGGCTTATTTTTTAAAGATTTATCCCTTTTTATAATGTTTGCAAGTCTCCTCCAATCAATTTCAACTGCAATACCATTATGTTCAATTTGAACAGTTTGTGAAGTCCCATGTGAAACAATATCTATGTATCCATTTGGATCAACATCTCTTCTGTGTACTATATTTTTGAAAAATGCTTTTGGGTCGCTTTCGAAAATAATTTCAGCGGATTCCGGATACATTCTTCTGCTAGAAAACAATATGTGCCTACCCTTCATTTATTTTGCCTCACAAAGTTTTCTTTCTCTATCTTTTTTATTTTCCTTCATAGTGAAAGAATCGTATTGAAAAACAGGAATGCCTTTAAGCCTTGTTATTCCAAATATTTCATTTGGAGCAGGACCATAAACTATAATCCCAGTCGGTTCTAGTGTATTTACGATTTTATCTATTTGATCTGCAAATATAAGCCTATTATCTAAAAGGTGAGTAAAACCATGCGTCCCCACCGAAATTAATGTTCGTTTTGGAAAGGCTTCCAAGCACGAAAGGGTTCTATTATCGCCTAGCCTAACATTAGGAATTATCTTAATTCCGCAGCTTCCATAATAATAAGTTATCGCAATATTTAAAAATATTTGACTCTTTTGAACAACAAGCGGCATATTGTCATATGGGCTAGGATCAATGCCAACTACGGATGCACATTTCGATAGCTTATCAACATATGCTTTTGGATTTCCAAGAATTGGAGTAAATCCTTCGTCGTTGCAGTAAAAGCAGATAGCGGTAGAAGAAGGATCAACAATATCTCTTCTTCTATCCCACTGAATTATATCTTTTGGTGGCTCAGTAGCAACCATCCATCTTTCTATAACCGGATAATTATCGGTTGGTGTAAAATTGGCCCCGTTAATTAGATAAGCAAGATAAAGATCTCTAATATAAGGTTTTTTTGATTTGTGTAACATATTAAATCTATAAAACTTTCCCACGTGTTTTACGTGTAAATATCGATTGGATATGCTACTATTCTTTTGCTACGATGTGCTTCAGCATATCCGCAATCGCATTCACTGCAATGAATGCGATTTTTTAGTTTTGTAAATATTGTTCTATATCATCATTAAGACATTCACCTCTTACTTTCTCAAAACGAACTCGTGCGCAATCTTTTGAAACGCAGTATGTTCTTCTAATTTCATCAATTGACATATTCCTAGCAGCCTCAAACGGCATCAGAAATTCAGAAGCAAAAGTATTTGCTTGCCATTCAGGGTCTTCATATATTTTTGGTTTTTTAAACGAGGTAGATCTAGCTAGGTTTACTCCACCAAGCATTCTATGCAAAATAAAATGGCCGATTTCATGAGCAATTGTAAAGGAGGCTCTTTTATTTGCACAACAGCATGCTTCCTCCATAACTGATTCTTTTATAAAAATCATCCCAGAAGAAATGTCAGTCTTAGCCTCCTCTTGTACTCCGAAAATAGAATCATCGTCAGGCAAAACAATATATTGGAAACCAAAGTCCTTCCAAAGTATGGACAAAACATCAAGTAACTTAGCAACATTTACACTTTCATATGGGTCCAATTTTAAAAAGTGACGAAGCTGATCAGCGGTTTTTCTAATATCAATAATTTTCGAAGGTGCAGCGAATAATTTCCCCATTTATGCATTCTCCTTAAGGACAGCAAGAAGTTTTTCGCATTCTTCAGTTGACAATTCCGGAAGTTTTCTTGCTAGCATTACGGCTAAATCCCTTTGAAGAGGAAGGGCATTTGCAAGAGAGATATCAAGTGAATTTAAGGAATGCTCAAGAGCAACCGAAAAAACGTTTTCCATCTCTTTGTTCAAGTCATATCTTTGTACTAACTTGTCCAAAAAACCATCAGGAACAGATCTAGTACCGGTCTCAATTGCAGAAAGATAAGAAATTGAAATGTCCATCTTTTTAGCCATGGTAGTGAGCGTCTCATCTCTATCAATCCTTAGCTTTCTTAGTTCTTTGCCAAACTCTGTAGTCATATTCTTTCTCCTTGGCGAATTCTTCTTCGCCAGAAATATTATTTCACAAATTTTGTAAAAAATAAATACTAATTTTGAAAATTAAAAAAGAATCTCGTTTTTTTCATGATTCGCGAAAGAAAAACAGGCATCTAGCCTGAATTTCTTGTCTTTAAATTTTTATAATCGCCAAATCATTTCATTTGGTGACCCCAGCTGGAGTCGAACCAGCCATTGGACCTTGAGAGGGTCCCGTCTTAACCGATTGACCATGGGGCCAAGCGGTATAATTCTACTAGCCTACACTCAAAATAAGCAAGAAGAATATCTTATAAAGACGATATTATTGCATCAATTCTAGAATCGACTTCATTCTTTCCTAGAATCTCAAGTATTTCGTGGAGGTTTGGAGATTGTCTAGAACCGGTTACGGCAAGGCGAAGAAGTTCGGCACAATCGGAAGTAGAACCCTTATAGGCGTCTGGATTAGCTTTGTAATCCTTATTAGAAGAAGCAAATCCTTTTTCTTCTCCAATAAGCTTAACCCCGTTCCACCAAGTTGATTCATCAACACCATATTCCATCTTTTCCTTTATAGATAGAAGGACGTCTTTAACTAATTCGGAACTGAATCTAGAATCAAATTCGATAGAAGAAGCTAATTTCTCCCATTCATCATGGTAGAAGAATTTTACTAAAGGATAGATATCAGAATATTTTGCATAGTCTTTTCTTGGATTCTTTCTATCTTTTTCAATATTAAGAATCTTTTTGAAATAGGTTGGGTCCGATTCAATTTTACCTAATAAGACTTCATCATGTCCTTTTGCATATTCATAAACTGCATTATAGAGTTCATCAAGAGGCATCTTGGCAATGATTTCCTTAGAGAAATAATTTAGCTTGCCTTCATCAAATAAAGCTCCATCAAGTGACATCTTCTTAAGGGAGAACTTAAAGTTTTCAATATCGAAATTCTTATTGGCGATGCACCACTCCTCAAAATTGGAATTAGCAATGGACATCAAATAGACAAGCAAGGCCTTTGGACAATATCCATTATCAAGGAAATAGGAAACAGCGGCTTCCGGATCTTTTCTTTTTGATAGTTTTCTCTTATTGCCGTGATCTAATTTCATTATGGATGGGATATGGGCATATTTTGGTGCTTTCCATCCTAAAGCCCTAAACATATCTAGGTGAATTGGAGTAGATGGAATCCATTCTTCTCCCCTAGTAATGATAGTTGTACGCATGAAATGGTCATCGCAAACGTGGGCAAAATGATATGTAGGAAGTCCATCGGATTTTAGAATAACAACATCGGTATCATTATCCTGCAGTTCGATTTCGCCTCTAATAGCATCGGTAAACTTCGTCTTTTTATCATGGTCCCCATTGGATTTAAATCTAATGACCCAAGGAGTACCAGCTTTAATCTTTTCGATTCTTTCATCAACGCTTAGATTTCTATCCCTGGCATAGGCTCCATAATAGCCAGGAAGTATTTTATGTTCTTCTTGGAACTTCCTAATGGCATCTAAGTCTTCTGGAGTGCAGAAATCAGGATATGCACGTCCTCTTGTGACCAATTCTTTAATAACGGCGCGGTAGATATCTTTTCTTTTTGATTGTTGATAAGGACCATAATCTCCAACATCACCATTTGGGGTATATCCTTCGCTAGAGATGATTCCGAATTCTTTTAATTGTTCGATTAATAAATCTCCAGATCCTTCAATTGTCCTTTTGGTGTCGGTATCTTCAAGCCTAAAGTAATATACTCCACAACTTTGCTTAGCAATTGTATAGGAAATTAAGGAAGTAAATAATGATCCAGTATGCAAGAATCCTGTTGGGGATGGAGCAAATCTAGTAACCTGGGCTCCTTCGCCTAGATTTCTAGGTGGATATCTTTTTTCTAAGTCATCGATTGTCAATGTGACATCGGGGAATAATAATTCAGCAAGTTCTTTATTGTCAGCCATAAAACCATACCTTTATTTGATACAAGCGCAATTATAATAGTATAAAATGAAATCTTCCACTTGAAACGATATAAAAGAAGTGTATATAATATCCAAGCCTTGAGGAAAACTTAAGGAAATGCAGGCATAGTTCAGTGGTAGAACATTACCTTGCCAAGGTAAATATACGGGTTCGATTCCCGTTGCCTGCTCCAGAAAACTAAAATTCCCTCTACTCGATGTAGAGGTTTTCTTTTATAGGGGTTATTAAAATCGAATAAAATCGAACTCACGTACTAGTAAATCAGTTATATTTATATATATATATGGAAATAAAAGAAATCAGACATCATTATGTTTTTCTAGAAGATAAAGCTATTTCTTTTGGGTTCAGGAAGAACAATGAAGTTTATTTTTATTCACATGATTCGATAAATAAAGACATGAAATTCCTTTTTGAATATAAAGAGGATTCTTTGTTTTTGACTTGTATTGATAAGAATTTTAATGACACATTCTTTCCATTTGAAGGAAATGGAATAAAAGGAGATTTTGTTACTTCTTTACGAAAAGAAGCTAGTTCATTATTGGGTATTATCAAGAAATCTTGTTTTGAACATATTGATATAGAAAAAGAAATATTAATTTACGTGGAAGAAAAATATAAAACCAAACCGTCTTATCCTTTCGAAGATAAAAAAACATATGTATTTAGGAAAAAGCCGTCAAGAAAATGGTTTGCTTTAATTCAAACAATAAATCTAGAGAAACTAGGCTTAGAAAAAGAAGACGGAAAGATAATGAATCTAAAAGCAGATACTAACCTAATCAACTCTATTATTGATAATAAAAACATCTTCCCTGCTTATCATATGAACAAGAAACACTGGATCAGTATTTATCTAGATAAGCACATAAATATTGATAAAATTAAAGCTTTACTAGACTTAAGCTACTCTTTAGTGGTTTAATAAATGACCTATATAGCTAAATATAGTAGCTTTAAAGGTCAACTACCGAGGCAAAATATGATTGATTTACATTTACACTTGGACGGCTCTTTAAGCATAGATGATATGCTTACTTTAGCCAAAATGAACCATGTCGATGAAAATACTATCCTAAAAGAGAAAATCCATGCCGATGAAGAAATAAAAAATCTTGATGATTATCTATCTAGATTCGAACTTCCTTTATCATTACTTCAAAATGCCGCTTCGATTACTTTTGCAACATATTCATTGTTCAAAAGACTAAGCGAGCAGGGACTTATTTATGCCGAGGTTAGGCTAGCCCCTTCATTAATGACTAGAAACGGCTTAAGCCAACATCAAGTAGTAGCGGCTTCCATTAAAGGACTAGAAATGGCAAAGGATGAAACCCTGATGCCAGGTCAATTAATACTTTCTTGCATGAGATGCGTTGATTTAGCAACTAATCTAGAAACAATCGAAGCTGCTAAATATTTCTATAAGAAGGGTGTATGTGGAGTTGATCTAGCAGGTTCAGAATCTTCTTTTGATACTATTTTATTCAAGGAAGTATTTGAAAAAGCCAATCAATATGATTTGCCTATAACTATTCATGCAGGTGAAGCTAGCGGACCCTCTTCCGTCTGGGATGCAATAAAGATGGGTGCAAGGCGAATTGGACATGGAGTCAGGTCAATTGAAGATCCTATGTTAATGGAATTTCTAGCCACCACTAAGATTCCTCTTGAACTTTGCCCTACTAGCGAAGTTGATACCCATGCTATTGATTCTTATTCTTCTTTGCCTATTAGACAATTCATGAAGAAAGGAATAATAGTTACTATCAATACCGATGACATGACTATTTCTAATATAACCTTAGAAAAAGAATACAAGAAATTAATAAATACCTTCAAATTAAGTGAAGATGAAGTAAAGACATTGGTTAAGAATTCAATAAAAGCGTCTTTCCTAGAGGAAGATCAAAAAGACTACCTATTAGAAATATTGGAGAAGAAATATGGACAACAACGAAATGAGTAAAAAACCCTTTTTGGATGGATTTTTTAAATTCTCTTCTAGGGGTGGATCATTTAAAGCCGATGTAATCGCTGGCATAGTTACGTTCCTAGCAATGTGCTACATATTGCCAGTAAATGCTGGGATTCTTAGCGATGCCGGAATGAGCCAATTTGGGGTATATGCCTCAACTGGATTAGTATCAGCCTTAGCTTGTTTAATCATGGGATTTGTCGCTAATGCTCCAATTGCTTTAAGTGCAGGTATGGGATTAAATGCCTTCTTTACCTATACGATTTGCCTTCAATTAGGATATTCATGGCAAGAAGCGATGATAGTCTTATTCATTACAGGCATCATCTTCTTTTCTTTCTCGTTAACTCCAATTAGAAGAAAGATAATCGCCGCTTTCCCAAATGACTTAAAGCGAATCATCTCCGCGGGATTAGGTGCTTTTATTGCCTTTGTCGGATTAAATAAATCCCAAATTATAATATCTTCCCCTTCTACTTTAGTTACCTTAGGAAGTTTATCTAGTCCAGGAGTAATTATTTGTATAGCAGGTGTATTCTTAGTATTCTTTTTATCAAATCTAAAGACAAAGCATACATGGATTAATTCATTAGCAGTTCCCATGACTATGTTTTTAGTAGCAATTACTGGTTATATCATCACTTGCTGTGGGGTCAATGGTCCAACGTTGCCAAATATCCATATAAACCAGAACTGGGGAATCCATGATTACGATAAAGTTATATTCTTTGGATTCTTAGATAAATCAAATTCAAATTCATTCCTAGATATGTTAGGAAAGATATTCTCTAATCCTGCAACATATGGGATTATCTTCTCTTTGATATTTGTTAATTTATTCGATACCACCGCTACATTAATGGCAGTAGGAAGAAGCACTGGTGTTGCTGATGAAAATGGCAACTTAACAAACAATAGAGCTATCATGGCCGATGCAATCGGTGCATTAGTATGTGCTCCTCTTGGCACTTGTACAGTTACTTCTTTTGCAGAAAGCGCAATAGGAGTTGCTTCTGGAGCCAGGACTGGGCTAGCCGCTATTGTAACAGGATTATTGTTCCTATTATCTTCATTTGTCTATCCAGTATTTGAATTATTCACCGCTCCAAGTGTTTATGGATTAGCACTTATTTCAGTCGGTGGGCTTATATTCTCTTCTAATCTAGCCGAATTAAATTGGAAAGAGGCCGAGATTGGTTTCTCCGCCTTTGTTACAATTGTCCTAATTATATTGACCTATTCTCTTACTAACGGGATTGGATTTGGCCTATTGACCTATATAGTAATTTCCTTAGCTAGAGGCAAAGGAAAACAAATCAATTGGATTCTATATCTAATTACTGGATTCTATATATTGTCTTTTGTAATAAACGAGATTCTTTAATTAGAATAATCGTCATTAGAAGAATTATCATCTTTAGGAGAATCGTCTTGGTTCTCCTTTTCTTTTTGTTTTATCTCGTCTTCAAGCATCTTCTCTGCTTCTTTTAGATTCTCGTCAGCTTTTTCCAATTGTTCTTGGCTAAATAAGGCTTTTTCCTTCATTTCTTCTAGAGATTTAATAGAGAAATCAATGAAGAATTTCTTTATCTTTACTGAATTATCTAACATGAACATTTCATTAGAAGCGAATGTATATGGCAAATAGAAACTAGATAATAATAAGCCTGCAAATAAAGAAATAACTACCGCAAAAGTTGGATAAGTAGGAGCAAATATTCCAAAGCAAGTAAAACTAATTCCAAACCCTAATCCAAATAAAATAAATAAAGGGATATTCCTTGTAATAAAGCTTCCAATGAATAATTTCTTGTCGCTTAATACTAGCTTTTTAAACAAAGCATTAAGAGCTCCAGAAGATGGTCCCCCAATCTTAGAACGTAAATGGGCATTAAGCGAATTGAAGCTAATGCAATAAAGGAAATAGATGGAAGATAATCCTAACCCAACACCTTGGACAGAATAATAGAAAGAAATTAAGTCCTTATTAGAAAATACATATTCAATGATTGCTTCTAGCGTTCCTGTATTTGTTAATTCAGCTAATTTATTTATTGCTTCAACAAAGCTAGCTGAAGAAGAAGAGGCGATCCCATAATAAATCGAGCCGGTAATCAAGCTGAAGAAAGCAAATACAAGCAATGATTTGAAATAGCTTACTATAACTCTATAACTCCCTTTAAATGGAGGGATGAAATATGACATATAGGAAGAATAATTGATTCGGTTAGATATTCCTTTTCCTGCAAGAAGGACACTTAAAGATGTCTGAAAAGAAAAGAAAGCCGGTATAACAATTAAAGGGACAGTCGCATAAAGTAAGCTAGGATCAATTAATCCTATTCCGAACCCTACTAAAGAAACCAAAATAAAAACTAAAGCAAGGGCCACTACCTGTGCGTTATATTTTCCAATTTTCTCTAATACAGGTTTATTAAAAGGTTTTTTGAAATCAGATTTTTCCATTTAGATTAAGCTCCGAGAAATCCTTTGCCGCGATAGCGATGCTATTAGGATTTAATATTGGGACATCACTACTTTCAAGCTGGGCAATTAATGAAGGGAATTTCTTCAAGGAAACAATATAGTTATCGGAAAAGGAATTCTCAAGTCTAGTGATCATGCAATCGTTATTAATTAAGACAATCGAGATGAATAGTTTAGAATCAATCCCACTCATAAGCGACATCCTATCAACCCTAATCCTATTTACTTGCATTGGATTTTTAATATATGTCGATTTCTTGCCTTTATAGAATATCCAGCTAGGATCATTTTCTTTCGCAGCAATCGCCCCATCATAATATCTATCCCTAATGCAATAGATGAATTTATCCCCTATTACGATATGGTCGATATGGAAAGGTTCTTGTGAGGCGGTCTTATTTGCAAAGCTATTGACTAGATAGAAATCATTGTCCAGGACCACTCTTCTAACTTTGTTGTAATACATCCTAACCGTATATTTTTTGTATAGGTAACGTTTGACTGGCCCATATAGAAACATGACTAAAATGAGCAATCCAACTAGAATGCAGCTAACACAAAAAATAGATAGACGGACAGTATATGGCATTTTTTAATTAAGCAAACCTTTCAGCGGTAGCGATAGCAACTTCTACCATGTCTTTTAATCCAGTTTGCCTTTCTGCTGAGGTAAGAGCCTTGCTAGAAAGGAAAGAATCAGAGACAGTAAGAATGCAAAGAGCTTTTTTATTTAATCTAGCAGCATTGGTATATAGGGCATATGATTCCATTTCAACTCCTAATACACCTAGTTTAGCCCAGGTCTTCCAGATATTTGGATCTTCATCATAGAAGACATCGGCAGACAATATATTGCCAACAAAGCATTTCTTATTGGCTTTTTTAGCTTCTTCGTGTGCTGCTAATAAAACATCAAAAGAAGCAATCGCAGAATAAGTTCCACCCTTTAAATCATATTGGCTAGACCAATTGGAATCGGTGCAGCTACCTTGGGCAAGAATTATATCGTTAACATTAACATCTTTAGAATATGTTCCGCATGTTCCAATCCTGATGATGGTTTCAACTCCATAAGAAGTAAATAATTCCCTAGAATATATCCCAATGCTAGGCATACCCATACCAGAAGCCATGACGGATATTCTCTTTCCGTTTTTAGTTAGGCCAGTATAGCCAAGTATACCCCTAACATCGCTAACTAGAACTGGGTCAACTAGGAAAGTTGAGGCAATCCACTTGGCACGGAGAGGATCTCCTGGCATCAAGACTACTTTTGCAAAATCATTGTCTTTGGCATTAATGTGTGGTGTCGGCATCTTTAATCTCCTTTACTTTTTCTATTACTTTTGTCGAACTTAATGTACCTATGACCGAATTATGGTCACCTGAAAGGCTAATTGTAATAATTTCCGAAATAAGGGCAAACCCAAATGTCGAGGCAGTTATAAGCAATAAGCCTAGGAATCTAACTAAATATTGTTTTGTTAAGGCTAATGAAGAATCTAAGGAAACAATCTTCAAATCAAAAAACCTTAGTCCAACTGTTTGCCCATCTTTATATAAAGGCATTGCAACTAGATAGACTAAATCCATTGCCAATATAAATGCACCTGTAAAGAAAGATACAAGGAAATTAGAAACGCTAGCGGCTGTCGTATGTTTTACTAATTCATTAACAAAAACGATAATGCAAGGTATAGCTAAAACGGCATTGCATAAAAGCAAGATGGCTAAATCTAGCAATGCTGCCGCAATATGCCTAGAGACAATATTGCTTCCTTTTTTCTTTACCGAGCTTTCCATATCGACTAATCCTTTTTGCTATTTTTATCTTCTTCATCACTCATCATCATGTAATCTTCAAAAGTTGATAGGAATGTATCTGGTCCAACTGTTTGGAGTTCACCTTGGTAGGCAATTGAAATCCTTCCTGTTTCTTCTGATACAACTACTGTAACAGCATCACATACTTCTGAAATACCAATTGCAGCCCTGTGCCTAGATCCATACTTACCAGTTAGAGGTCTAGTTGTTGGGGTAAAATAAACCGAAGCTGCCAAAATCATATCGTTTCTAACAATGACTGCTCCATCATGCAACCTAGTTCCAGGATAGAATATTGTTTGGAGCAATTCAGCAGATACCGGAGCGTTAATAATTGTCCCTGACTTCATAACATCAGTTAGGAGGTCTTTCTTTTCAAAGGTGATAAGAGCCCCTACTTTTTGTTTTGATAAAGTAATGACTGCAGTCTCAATCTTCTTATAGACGGCATCCCTATCAAAAAGGGTTTCGGGACGGGTCTTGGATTTATGTTGGAAGAAATTGATTCCAGTTTTACCCTTGAAGTTATTCGCGGTCAAATTTCTACCTGCACTAGAATTAGAAATATAGAAAGTCAATAAACCAAATAGGAATAAGACTGAGCAAATGGTAAATGGAAGATCTAACCCGAATAACCAGAATAAGATTATCAAGACTTCATCTATGATAAGAAAACTCCTTACGAATTTCCTTTTGAACCATATGAAACCAATGACATCAAAGGTAGCAAATAATACTATGCCGACAATGAACGAAATTATGTTATAGACATTCCCGAAATCAAAGATGACCTGGGATAGTAATGTGGTAAATATATTCATTAAATTAATCCAATCTTGAATGCAAATGAAGCAATCTTTTTTATCAAGCAACCCTATTTTTACTTGGGTAAAATTATTTTAGCATTTAAACAAGATTAAATAAACGCGTACATGCACATGTGCGATAAAATTGTTGAATTTTGTTTTGTAAAAGAAGGAAAACTTTATCAAAAAGTGAATTTTATTTATATATATTTTCGTTCAATATTTTTAAGTAGCAATTATATTGAATTAAATTTATATATATTTTCTTTCAAAATTATTTGATATAATGTTTTCAGAAAATTATGGAAAAAATAAATTATAAATGCATCAAAATTAACAATAAATTAATAAGCGAAAAGCTAAAATTGCCATCATTCATTAATACCTATATCCTTTTTTATTCGTTAGAAAATAATGCCTCTATTTTTATTAATGGAAAAAAGATTATCCTAAAGGAAAACTGCGTTCTCTTTATTAATAAAAACATCATTCATTCTCTTGAGGCAAATCAGGATTCGAAGATCTATGAATTTGATTTTGCTTCTTCTCTTGTTAACCTTCCTCTTAACCCAGTTGATATATCAAATGAAGACATTGACGAAGATATAGATTACATCTTATTCGGACCTAGAAATAAGAATTACATTTCTCTTTTATCTACTCTTGACCGTCTTATAGAACTAGAAAATGAGAAGAATGATTTCTACGATTATGATGTCTTAAAATGCCTATATTCTATATGGGCAATCATAAATCAAAATATCTCTAATTCAGTCCAAAATAAGAAAAACAAGAAATATCAGATGGTTAGAAGCATCATTTCTTATATAGAAACCAACTATAAATCCAAGCTAGGATTAAATGAAATCGTTAAAACTGAGGAATCGTCCTTGTCAACTTGTTATAGAGCCTTTAAATCAATTACAGGAATATCAATCCATCAATATATAAAACAATATAGATTATATAAATGCATGGAAGGATTACTTAATTCAAATAAAAAGGCTAATTCAATTGCTATCGATAATGGTTTTATGGGTAAAAATCAGTTTAGTTACCAATTTAAAAAAGAATACAAAATTAGTCCGATTGAATTTAGGAAGAAATATTCTAGTCCCACTTCAATATGGTTTTAGATTCATTAAATTGATTCGATTAACGCTTATTTATTAAGTGGGAAGGATTTTTAATCCCACCGAAGGCAAAATAAAAACTGGCACATTATAGGAAACCAGTTTCAATTAAAAAGCTTTAAAGATTTATCTAGGCTGCCCATATTCTCTATTCATGGCTTCAATGGAAACAACCCATTGTTTTCCATATTTGCAAACGTCTACTCCGTTTTGCAATTTTCCGTACGATATCGCCTTTCTTAGAGTCGATTCATTTAGCCCCCAAATTGTAGTAGCGTCATTCATAGATAGTAATCCATCAAAAGGAGTCTTAATTTCAACGCCATTTTCCCATAATTCATCACAAGAAAGGTCTACATAGTCATTCCAGACAATACCGCATCCGCCTACATCAACATAGACTTTGGAAAACAAATTATTTTCCTTTAGTGTCTTAAAAACATCTTTCCACTTAAATAAAGGTTTAACATCATAAATTTTTGTAACCCCAACACAAAACTGGACCAACAATTTATAGTCTTCTAATGGGAATGCATTCTTGATTTTCTTAAACATAAATATTGCCTTGCAAACCATAGTATATCACGATACAGTGATATATTAATAGAAAAACAACAACTCATACTTCTCTGATAATTGAAGAAAAATATGAGTTAAATATATTAATTCTTTGTAACTATTTCTTTCCCATCAAGGAAGATAAAACCGATTTCTTTTCAATCGTTCTATTCTCACCTTTATAGAAAACTGCAATCGTGCCAGGTCCTACATGAGATCCGGTTACTAAATCATAGAAATAAGTTTCAGTATTGTTTATCCCTGCTTGAGATAATAACTTCTTAAAGAATTCGACATCATCAAGTGCATTACAATGAGCAATATAAACTAAGCTATTCTTGTCTTTGATATGTTCTTCAACTTGGTTAGCTAATTTCTTTAAGGCGCCTTTTCTGCCATGCACTTTAGCAGTGACTTCGATTTTTCCTTCTATTGATCCATATAATAAAGGTTTGATCATCAATACATCTGCAACTAGGGCAGTAAAATTAGATACCCTCCCTGTATTGGCTAGATATTTAATTGAATCAACAGTAAATTCACTTCTAACAGTAGTTAGATATTCTTCTGTTTTAGAAGCAATTTCTTGTAATGATAATCCTTGCTTAGATAAGTTATAGGCATACATTGCAATCATACCTTCGCCTAATCCAGCAGTCTTAGAATTAATGACTTTGACAACTTCTTTGTGTTGCTCCTCATTAATTTCATTAGCCATTAATGATGCAGCTTGATAAGTTCCTGAAATTCCTCCAGCAAGGCAAACGTAGATAACTTCATTTCCTTTTGCTATTTCTTCTAATACTTTTTCTTTAAATAAACCAGGGCTAGTAAGAGAAGTTCTTGGCTTCGCGCCTTTTTTCATATCTTCGTAGAAAGTCTTAGACATTTCTTCGACATCGACTTCTTGATCATAAAGATAATATTCCTTGTTATTTAATGTTAAAGTCATTGGAAGAACAGCGATATCCAAACCCTTCTTTTCCAAGATGGAATGGAACAAGTTAGAGCTTGCGTCTGTATAAATTCTAACTGACATAATTTACCTCCTAAAAACAAACAAACTATTTCTAATATCATTCTAGTTTTAATTACTAGGTAGTGCAAGTATTAAAACTAGGACAATTCGTTATTTAAGCAAATTTAAGATTAGTATGCCTTTCCCTTTAGAAAAGTAACAAAAAAGACAGGTTTCCCTGCCTTAAGATATTATTTGATTATTACTTATCTTTTTCTTTAGAAGCAGATATGGCTTTATCTATTGGACCTGCAATACCAGCGAATGTTGGAATCAATAAGAATACTACCCATCCTGGATGCCATGCGTCTAGGAAAAATCCTAAAGTAAAGAAGATTATTAATGCAGACATAATTATGGCTACATTAAGACATTCGAATTTCTTAAATATTATTGTTTCATAAATGCTAGAGAACAATGGGATTATAAAATATAGAACCCAAAGATATTTCCAGACCATTGGATCAGGCATAGATGCATCAAATAGACATCCTAATGTTATATAGATAATCGTAACAAGAAGAGTCAATATAGAAGAAAGTATAGCCTCGATTATCCTAAGTTTCCTTATTCTAGGATTTTCTTCTTTTTGTTCAGCGGATATCTCATTAGATTTTTCTTCATTAGAATTCATTTGTTCTTTGACAATAGTTTCAACATCATCATCATTCTTTAATAATTCATCTAATGAGACTCCATATAGTTTAGCTAGGCAAATAAGGTTATCAGTATCTGGGCTTGCTTCCGCGCGTTCCCATTTAGATATTGCTTGCCTAGATAATCCAAGCTTGGCGGCTAATTCTTCTTGGGAATAGCCATTCTTTTTTCTTAATTCGACTAATTTGTTTGCAATTTCAATGTTCATGTTTGCTACCTCTAATCAAATACTATTCAAAGTTATTTAGTTGCGCTAGAAAGTCTGCTTTTCATTTCCGCAACTTTTGGTTGCGACCGATAAAAGTTACGATGATAACGATAATTTTAAATTCTAAATTTTATTATGATTTTTAAGACTTGTAATGATTTTAGTTCTTTTCCCATGCTAAATAAACTAGATTTATGTTAGCAAAGTAGAAGAAATTTAAGAAGGAAATTAAAAAATCTCTTATTAGAAAACATCCTTAATCCTATCTTTTGTTTTCTTTTATCCTTCTAAAACCAAAAAACATGATTATTTATAAAGAAATATTAATAGATGGCCTAATGCAGTGACTAGTCCCGTCGACTGCATATTCACTTATAAATCCGCTTGAATTTATATTAACTGCAGCATAGCTAAAACTAGATGAAGCACTTCTAGTCCAATATGTTCCATTATATTTTAATGAAGCATTTTTATTGCCAGTATTATACCAAGCACCCCTGATCCTAGAATAATCGCTAGTCTTGCATTCCCTAGTTAAGCTAGCAGTTTCTTCATTAACAAATCCATAATCAATATTCTTATAATCTTCTTTTGATAATAAGAATATCTTGTCGGTATTTCCTTCAATAAAAGTATCGACAATAGAAGAAGAATTAAAGGCAAAGGCTTCATTTAGGAAAGAATCATTTAGGAAAGATCTAATGTTACTATATGAATAATCATTTGGAAGGATATCCTTGCCATCAAGCGTTCTATTTTCATAATCCTTATAATAAATAGAAGCATCTAAAAGAGAGTTTGCCAATAAGGTATATCTATTATCTACTTTATTAATGATGTTCCATTTGATTCTTTCGCATTTAAACCAATAGGAAGAGCCATTAGAAATAGATGTTCCATCATTAAATTCATATTTCTCATTATTAAATACTTTAGCAGTTTCCTTTATATAGAATTCATCATCAAGTACATAATATCCATTAGATGCTAAAGTTGATGTTACTTCTAATCTAGAAATAAGATTTTCATCCTTAACATGGCTTTGGGGATAAAATCCATATTCGATATATTTAGAATCGCTACTTAATATAGGAGAATAATCTATATCCGGGTTTTTATATGTTAGTTCAGCAAATTTAGCAGTATAGACGGAATCTTGATATATCTTAGTTATTTCAGGTTCCCAACCTATAAATTTATAGGCTTTATCACCTTCATTTGGCTTAGTTGGGGTTTTGCCTTCATAAACCGGAATACTTCCTTCAATTACATCATTATCTACTTTTAATATAGTACCATCATAGTTTTTCCAGGTGACGCTATATTTATTCGCATCAATTGAAGATAGCCCAAATTCAATAGAAGTTAGAAATAATGGTTTCTTATTTAATGTCTCTATCTTTAGATTTGAAGTTGGTTCGAATTCAATTTCAAGGCTAGTGACTGAATTAGAATTAACAATATCCTTAGATACTTCGTTCATGGAAGAACATATTTCTTCTTTTGCATTAGTTCCGTTTACATCGCCTACTTTTAATTTGCAGGCTTGATTATAAACATAGCCAGTCAACTTGACTTTATTAACTTGTTTCTTTAATGATAGAGATAGATATCCATTAACGCTAGTCGTACCAAATTTAAGCATATCCCCTTTATACCAATTTGTTTCGCCTTTACCCCCATTACCACCTCCATAGATAAGTTCAAAAGAAGAGACGGATTCGATTATATTTAGATTATCGTCGCTCTTTTGGAAACAAGAATATAACTGTTCACTAGTCTCTATCTTTTTAGCAGTTTTCCTAGTCGCTAAATCATATTTGATGTCATAGATAGTAGAATATTTTTCTTCTACTTCTTTATCACTTAATATGACTTCTATAGTTACATCTTTATCAGGCATGATAAAAGAATAGATATTATTGGACGAGGTTAGTATCTCTTCATTCATCCTGACTTCTTTTATTTGCTTATTATTATTTAATATAGATATAGTAAAAGTAACATTAGTTCCTTCTTGATAAGAAGAGTCTAATCCACTTATCTCTATATCCTTATTCTCTATTACACTTACTTTATAATAATCTAGATAACTAGAAATTGATGTAGATGAGCTTGATTCAGTTGAAGAAGTTTGACTTGATGTTGTACTCGTTTCAGTTGTTACTTCTTCCGTGGTAGTTATTTTAGAAGAATCTTCTGTATCAATAAAAGTTGAATCAGATTCCCTAGAAGAAGACTTATTACTATTACATCCGCTTAATAAGAATAAAGAGGATAATATTAAAACTATATTCTTTGTTTTCATCTTATTTGGCCTCTAGATATTTAACTACATTATTATAGATGTCTTCATATGGGACTTCTTTTCTCATATTGCTAGCAATGGTAGCTACTCTAGCCCCACTTACTTTACCAGCTTCTGCAACTTCTTTGGCTTTTCTTACCTTGACTGGATTTACCCCACTAGCCTCAAATATCCATAATAATAATTCAGGACAAAGTAACCTATTATAGACAGCATTTTTAGGATCATCAGTTAATTTAACCGTCCCATCTGCGATAGAAGCATCAAACCAAGAAGTAAAGAAATGCCATTTCTGGTTTGGTTCATGTTGTTCTTTATCTACTAGTAAACCCATATTTCTAGCGGTGTCTAGATATCCACCGCTAGTTTGTTGGTATTTCTCAATAAATTCATCCGATAATGGATAATGTTCTTTCTTAGTAGATAGGAATTCGGTGAATTCTTTCATCGTAATAGATGTAATTCCTTCATTAGAATCAACCTTTTTAATTTCTTCTTTAATGGATGGATTAGTGTCTTCAATCATATTTATATTGCTAGAAAGAGTACCTCCTAAAGCTAGCAAAGGTACAAGTAAGATGGATTTCTTCATTTTGGCTCCTTAATCAAGGGTATTTTAACATTAATAAATGCCTAAAAATAGCCGTTTATAGGCATTTTAAAGGATGATTAGGATAATGAGCATTTATAAAAATCTTATTTCAACCTGCTCTTAAGGAATTCTCTTAAGGTATCATCCTCGCAATAAACAAAAGTTCCGCGTATCCCTCTAGTAAGCAAGACATAGTATGTATTCTTAATCCAAGTTTCTGCATCAATATCATTTGCAGTTCTAATTCCGGCTAAATCACTGCTTGGATGCGCATCTTTATGGAAAACAATTTTCCCATTCTCATAAGTGATATCTTTACCTATGATGACTCCGCAATATTCTAAATCGATTCCTTGGCATGTATGGATACAACCAATTTCATCAACTGATAAAGGATCATCAGCCCATGAATATGCTTTTAAACCACTTCCATATCTTAGATTCCATTTTTTAGCAAAATTGGCCTTCTCTATTATTACGTCATTAACGCCGTCTCTAGTTTCCGGACTAGATACCCATTCGTAACAATAACCAGCCACAGTTCTGCAATGGCCATTAAATTTAGCAAAGGATAAATCGCCATTTTCAGCAGCTTGTTTTACTCTTGATTCAGTATCAAGTTTCTTTATTCTCTCAAACATTTCGTTTGGATTGTCATAAACCTTGAATTCATAAGAATTATTATGAGTATCGTAATTAACTTCTTCGTTTTTTATACCCAAGAATGATTTGATGAATTCGATATATTCTGCACCGCCTTGGACTCTATATTGTCCAGTAAGTTCTAACTCAGGACCCATCACAACTCTTGAATGGCAGTTCTTTGCTATTTCTTTAATGATATCAATTGTTGCATAGTCATCTTTAGTAACTGCTTGATTATCATCTATAAAGAAAACCGATATTTTAGCTGCGTCTATGAGCCTTTCAAGCATATTGGTTCCACTTTTTAAACCAACGCCACCCTTCATTTTGAAAATACGGTGAGCTTCATCTATTAAAAGACAAGGGATTTCATTAGTTTGGCTTTTTGCAAAAGCTGTAGGATATTTAAATAACGAAGCCAAATCGCCTGCTTTAAATTCCTTTCCTTTTATTAAAGCGTTATAAAGAACTTTCTTCGGAGCAGCGTTGACAGTTACAAACATTGTAGTAATTCTATCGCTTTTCTTATCCGGACTATTTAGGCTTCCTAAAGCATTAATCGCAATTATTGATTTGCCAGTCCCGGCTCCACCTTTAACTATTATTGTTTTCTTTTCGTTATATTCATGGGCATCCCTAACGGCATCGACAATGGTTCTTAGCGCATTCGCTTGACCCATATCTAACGTATACATTTGGTTGCCTTTCAAGGCTTCCCTAATTAATTTTGCAAAATCATCGGAAGGAATAGTTCTCGCATTGTTAATTTCATAAAGAATGTTATGGCATTTCTTGGAAACATATTTCTCTACAAAAGACCTTAGTTTTTGAGCATCGCCTTCTAGAAAAGATGGTGATTCAGGCACAAAAGGGAAAAGAGATATGTCTTGCATTATAGTTCCATAACCAGGGTCCATATTATGGCAATATGAGCAAGCTTCTATTCCCATATTTTCCTTTTGGACATATTCATTAAAAGACTTCAATTGGCCGGCATAGCAACGTGCTTGATAGGATGGATGGAAATGGTCTTCGAAATGGCCTTTGGCAACCATTGTATGAACGCTATTTAATGACTCGCATTTTTCAACTTCAGACCATTGTTTTAATTCAACAATGACCATGTTTTTCTTGTTGTTTTCATCTACGCCATAGATTAAAAAATCAAGCCTTTCGAGACTATTTTTTAATCTATATTCCACAGCAACATCAATATCTTTATCAATCGAACTATCCTTTAAGGCCTTTGCAATCGCAGGCAAAGAATTCTTCCAAGACGTTATCCAATTGTCCATTACATGAGGATAACCGGCATTATACATTCCTTGCTTTACTTCATCGGCGATGGAATTCGTGACTAAACAGGATTGGATAAATTTATTTAATGATTCTTGATATACTATTTGCTGCATAAAATCCCCTATAACTTGTTGTATTTAGTTGAAACGCCTTTTGCCTTGCTGACCGGATATTTCTTTTCGTTTTTATCCATTTTGGCATTTACGATTTCTATTGGATCTACCTTTAAGACATTAGCCATTTGAAGGCAATAATTTAGAACATCCGCTAGTTCTTCTTTTACATCCTCGATATCATAATCATCATTGTTCCATTGAAAGCATTCAAGCAGCTCTCCTGATTCAATAGAAATTGATTTAGCTAAATTCGAAGGAGAATGAAATTGATCCCAATCCCTATCTTTATTAAAGGAATCAATCCTACTCATCAATTTTTCAAGACGTTCCATATATAACCTTTCTATCAGTTTTATAACAAGTTTATATCAAAAGATCTTGGTGTTCAAACCATTCTAGTTATCGAGATCAACAAGATTGAAATTAAGAGAAAAAGTGAACTTAAAACAACTGCCAGAAGCAATAGAAAAGAACTTCTTCTAGTATCTTCTAGTATTTGTCGTCCTTTGATTTAGTCTTCTTCAAATTCTTTTAAACGTTCTATATCTTCAAAAGAAACAGATGATTTTATA
Organism: uncultured Caryophanales bacterium; assembly: GCA_902464635.1. Taxonomy (GTDB): domain Bacteria; phylum Bacillota_I; class Bacilli_A; order RFN20; family CAG-826; genus Alloenteromonas. The sequence goes on from CABQKC010000005.1 coordinate 55,624, forward strand.
GATCCCTCTATCTTTTTAACATCATCCATTCCAATTGTTTGTTGGTCGCCTTTTTCTAAAGAGCCATTAATCGCAGACATCTTTAGTTTTTCACACACTTCTTTTATATCGGCGCCATTAAAGCCATCAGTTATTTTCGCTAGATAATCGAAATCCAAATCATTAGAAATAGGCAATTTGCTTAATTGAATTTCAAACAGCTTCTTTCTAGCCTCAAAGTCCGGCAACGGAATATATATTTTTTCATCAAATCTTCCTGGGCGCATAAAAGCTGAATCAATAGCCCAAGGCTTATTTGTTGCGGCAATAACTATAATTACCGATTTGTTTGAAGACGATCCTACACCCTGCATTTCTGCCAAAATTTCAGGGACTAAATCGTTATTTCCGTTTTCACTATCAGTCCTTTTAGCACCAATGGCTTCAAATTCATCGAAGAAGATAATTGCTTTCTCCGCCTTTCTTGCCTTATCAAAAATACTTTTTATTTTTTTCTCGGACTCACCGTACCATTTAGACTTTATATCAGAACACTTAATTGGAATAAAAAGAGCATCTATTTCATTGGCGGCAGCTTCTGCAAACATGGTCTTCCCTGTGCCCGGTAGCCCATAAAGCAAAATACCGCCTCCCGCCTTTTTGCCAAATTTTTCAAACAATTCAGGATGCAAGAAAGGCATGACCACTTTTTCTTTAAAAGCCTCTTTCGCTTCTTTTAAACCAGCAATATCATCAAATCTAGTCTTTGAATATTTTTTATTTTTTGTGTTATTTTTCTGATTTTTATCGTTATCTTCTTTTTGCTTCTTTTCTAAAGTTTTATCCATGATGAAAATACTGAGCTTCTCTTTTGAATAGATTTCCTGAGCACCTGTCCATTTTTTATCAAAACAATAATTTCTTAAATCTTTTCTAGAAAAATGCGACAACGCTTCTCTATCTTTATATAAATCCTTGATGTAGTACCTCTTATTGCTATCGCCAATTTCAAGGAATGGTTGATTTTTAGAATCATAGTGTTTCTTAATCTTTACTCTTCCACCCCTGTCGCCAACAAGCAATCCCTCTTCACGGCAGTATCTAATTAGGTGAGTGAAAAGCGCCACCAAAATAACAATTACCAGTCCTCCACCAATAATTAAAGGCGGTACCCAGCTCCATTGCGAAGTCGCGAAAGAAGTTATTATGTAAGGGACGTATGGAATAATTAAAATTGACACTGACCATAAATTATCCTCAATCCACTCAATTACATCATCAAACTCTTAATCAGTTATTATCACGATAATGATGTATGCAATTGCCAATAATGGAGTTATAACAATCGCAGCAATAAACCATGGAAAATATGATTCCCATAGATTTGCAAAATCGGCTTTCCATGTATTAATTTTTGCATCAGTGACTTTCTCATTAACAGTAAAATATCGTTGTCCTTGATTTGTTTGGCCAGATTCCACGAAAAGTTTGTATTTGAAATAATCAGTCGTTCTTAAAAATGTATCACCGTCATATAAATCAAATTTAAACGATTCTTCTTTCATGTCATAAATCGAGTCATTCACGATTCTTGAATACCAATAAACATCTGTAGTATTTTTTTCGGCATTATAAACACAGCTAACAACAGCAAAATCATAACTAGTAGCTTTTTTCTCTGTAGCTGAACATGATGAAATGCTAAAAGTGGCCGTGCCGATAATCAAACCAAACAATAATGATTTGAAGAATTTTTTAATTCTATTCATATATTTCTATGACTCCCTAGAAACTTCTAACCTTGAGAATATTACCACACTATAAATGGCTATTCAAAAAAAGATACAAGAATTAACGCTTCTATTTAAGACGCCAAATGCTTTGAAAAGCCAAACTTTTGCATATTATTACGTAGTGCCTAAAATGTGATTACAATAAAAGGCTACATCGATTAGATAGTAACAATGAAAATAAACTATATTCAATAATTAATAAACAACGATAGAAAAATAGAATTCGACTTTAACGAGAATCGTTATTCCATCACCTACTATAACGACGATAGGGAAAAATACATTTCATTCTGCAAATTTTATAATGAACCAAAAGATGTTAAGAATACAGAAGAATTATTTAAACTTAAAATTGGGAATCAAACATTAGAACAAATATTCAAGTCATTGAAGGATTCTTCTTTCGACATTTATTAACAAACCAGAATAAGTTTTTTCAACAATAACCCTATGCCATATCTTTTATAATTTTGGTTGTAACCTAGGTTACATGTAAACTAGTGGTCCATTAATAAGTTTTAGATAATATGATTCTTAATCTTTCGTTTGGATCTTCATTTAAATCGATGTTCTTTGCTTCAGCTATTTTTTGAATCGCTTTCAAAACATCAAGCGAATGATATGGATTATAAACACTTGCGAGATAGTCCATACTAACATATCTCATTATAGTAAAAGAAGCTACGCCATATCGATACGACCATTCTCTTAGTAAATATCCTATCCAATACATAACATGTGGGGGGTAAATAACGCCTCTATCTTTCATTTTCAATCTATCAGTAACATAGGAGTATATTTCATCTTCGCTAATACTTGTTGATAGAAATGATAAATCATCCATTTTATGGGCATAGGGACTGTTAAAAAATACTTTTGCAAAAAAATAAGATGAGTAATTATCATTACTTGACCGTTCAAATAAATTAGCCTGTATTTTTGCTAGAAAATAGCAATTATCATCATTTTCTCTTAAATATTTCATCAAAGTATTTACCTTCTCTACGATATTCAGTTATCGCTAAGCGAGCCTTGGTTACTCCCTCGGCATCTAATCCTTCTTTTATTTTTTTATAATGTTCTTTTTCTTCTCGGCAAAGATATAATCTATCAATAAATTCTAGTTTTTGACAAGCCTTGTCGCTTTTAAAAACATATTGCATGCCTAGGTTTGTTGCTGATAAAGCATGAAGGCACGCTTCATCGGTAATTTCTCTTCTTGCAAAAGAATCTATAGTTTTAAACATTTGATTATCAGCAATCGGTGCAACTACAATGTCGGCATTTTCTACTTCTTTAATTATATTTTTCACTTCTTCATTTATTTCAAAACTTCTAAAAGCGTTACGGTAATACAAAATCGCATATAACCATTTTCGGTCAACATCAAATAATACCTTTTTTGAACCACTTTCATTGAAATAAAAGGCATAAACGGAAGAGTAGTCTTTGTCACATGCCCACGTCGCACCTTGCTTTAAAGATTCGCCAACATAAAAGCCATCCCCAAAATCATTAGGGGGTGTTGAATGTTTTGTATCGATATCCCCTTGTATATCAACACCTGTACCATGAAAAAGCAATAATCTGCCATTTTTGTTATCAATAAATAGGGATTCTTTTGCTTTGTCGAAATCAATTCCGCGATTATAAATATAGCCGTAAATCTTTTCTAGGGTTTCTTTGCTTGGCTTGTCCTCGTTTTTGAAAAGACGACTAAGTTGCATTCTTGATAAACCGATGGATTCAAGAAAGAAGTCTTTATTGATTTCAAAAAAATCAAGAATTCTTCGTACATCTAAAGCAATATTATAACTTTTCATATTTTGATTGTAACCTAGGTTACATGTAAAATCAACAATCTAATATATCCCTAGACGCAACCACCATTATTCCAATTTTCGAAAGTTCATCATGAATTTTCTTATCATTAATAAAAAAGGTTCTCCACTTTTTTGTGGGGTCGGCTTGTTTTTGAAATCTATTGTTTTTTCGTGGGGTCTTTCTCAAAGACTATAATATCTAGACTTTCTGCAACAATGGCAATCCATCCACATAAAGATCCCTTTCCTTGTCAGCAAATGCGGGAGAGGATTGGCACGGTATTGGAGCAAATGTAACCTGGTCCTCATTTATAAAAAACGGTTTGGTGCTCGAACAAGCAAATCATTAAACGAAATGAAAAATTCTTTCCGATAGCATCGAACAATTTGCAGTAACTAATCCTAACTACTGGCTCATTACCTATTTAAAAGAGGGGCTGACTATGGAGGATTTTCATTTCTCTGCTAAATTTAGGGGGTTATCCAGGCATTGAAAAAGGGACTTCTCCCACGGAAACCCCACGCCGACCCCACAAAAAAGTGGAGAACCATAAAAAATCCCCTTTTTTGGATAAATCAAGGGGAAATTGAGTATTTTTGGAGCAGCCTGCGGGAATCGAACCCGTATAACCAGCTTGGGAAGCTGGTGTTCTACCACTGAACTAAGGCTGCATGACCAAGTGGCCTTGTAATTAAACATTCTTTGAAGGCTATAGTCAATGGTTTACTTTGATTTTACAGTTATTTTTGCATTTGGATACTTAACTAGGCTTTTAGCAAATTCAATCGCCTCTTCCTGGGTATCAAATACTTTAACCGCATCTTCTCTAGATGCATACCTAACTCTCCATTTGCAGGAAGAACTATTATCCAACGCTTTTGATTCATAGACGACTCTAGGACCAGCAGGAACAATAGATGGGACTTTGTCTTCTACCTTAGGTTGTTCATTAACATTGTCTTCTATTTTTACTTCTTCTTGTTTGACATCCTTAATGATATTCTCTCCAGTTTCAAGATCATTCATCGTAACTGGGGTGTCAGTCAATATAGTCTCCACTTCATTTAAAGTAGCAAACATCTTATGGAATCCAATGAATGGACCAACAATAAATAAAATACCAAAGAAAGCAAAATTGAAAGTAGATGCAAAGGATGTCCTTGGTCTAGATATCTCTAATTGGATTGCCTTTTCTTCAATCCTATTAGACAAAAGAGATATATATATTAATGGGGCAATACCTAAAGTAATAAATCCTAATATCCATATAGGCCAGAAAGGCTTGCTTTTCTTATTGGTAAAATAATCAACTTCTTTTCTAACCTGATTAATAACTACAAGGCAATATATATTAAGTGTAATAAGGCTAAGTAATGTAAATAAGACGCCAGAACGTTTCTTGTTTTTATATTCCATATATACTTTCTTCTCCTTCAATGGTTTGATTTTATCACATTAAAGGAATAGAGAAAAAAGAAAACAGCAAAAGATGGCTTCTTTATAGATTTGGTAAGCATATCCCACTCGTTAGTTAAATTTTAATTTGCTAATTATGTTTCCCCATCAAATCTATACATTCGTTAAAATTAGGAGATGGGACATAGCCAAACTCAGCTTTGTTATAATGCTTCAGCAAATCTTCGGCTGAGCGAGGCCCTCCATTAGATACTGGAGCATCTTTCAAGCAAAACAAAGCACTGCCCAAATCATCTTTCCTAAACGAAAAATAGATTTGGTCTTTCCTCATCATGTGTTTGCAAGATATCAATTCCAAATCATGGGCCGTAAAAAGCAATTGCCCATTCTTATTGGCAAAACTATTAAACGAAGCAAGAATGGCCCTTGATAATTTAAAATGCAACCCATTATCTAATTCATCGATGATAAGTGTCTTTCCTTCAATTATTGCTTCATATACATAAGAGGCGATGGCTTCTATTTTCTTAGTTCCACTAGAATCAAACAATATCGAAGGTATTGCCTTGCCATTATATTTGGTAAACAATTTCAATTGATCAATTATATCAACACCTTTCAAGGCTTCTTCATTTATAGACTCGTCATTTTGATTCTTAAAAATCATTTCGTTATTATAGAAAAAATCTTCCACTGATAAGTCTGCGTGTTTTATAAATTCTAGAATAAATTTCTTTTTATTCGAATCGTTTCCTTTTAATACATTGATTGTCTTTTGAATTGGGATATTAAACAATTCGATAATCTCCAGAGAATTCGCAAAAGACTTAAAAGAATCTAAATATGGTTTTAAAGGTGAAAAGACATCATTATCTAATGAAACGCAATAAAGAAAAGGCTTTGTAGATGGCAATAATTTTAGTAAATCAAGGTTATCGTTCCCGAACACACTCAATAACCCTTTTTCTTTATTTCTAGTATAGATATTCTTCTTTGTAGAATTACCAGTTTCATAATAAACAATTTCGCTCAATGACTCTTTAGTAATTTCAAAATTGAAGCTATCGTAAGTAAAAGCATATTCCATCCAATTCTTTTCAACTTCGGTTTTAAAAATAAAGGAAATATCGCTATATTGACTATCGCCAAATAATTTTCTATTAAAAGGGAGTCTTTCAGTTCCAAGCATCAAGGCTTTTATCAATCTAAGCAATCCTAAAACACAAGATTTCCCAATATTGTTTTGTCCATACAAACTCACACTTTTTAATACATTGCGATTGAGAATGTTAAAATAATTTGATCCAAGTCTTTTAATTCTAGTATCCGCAGAAAAAGACAAGACGTTCTCACTCTTAAACATCTTGTAGTTATTGAATGTTAGTTCAAGAATCATAAAAGTAACCTCCAACAAGATTTTAAAGTAAAATTATCTTTTATGCAATATTTTTACACGAACTATAAAAAATGACTTCAAAGGTCTGATTTTGGAATTCGACCAAAAATATAAAAATTTGGCTGTATTCCAAGTTTTTTTGTATAATATAGCCATATGGTGATAACCAAAGAAAAAATATATAACACTGAAGAAATAATGAACGCCATCTTGAAGCAGAACCCAAAATATAGGTCTTCTTCTTCTTTATATAGCAAGATTGCAGATTCAGAAAAAGATGGTGAAATCGTTAGGATAGGCCGAGGGAAATATGTCTATGGCTCCCTTAACTCTTTTTCTTATGATTTAGAAGGGGCAAAAGCAAAAGCAGTATATAAGCATTTAAAAGAAAACTATTCTTCAAATTTTGAATTTGCAATATATGAAACAAAAGTTGTTTTAAATCAATTTTTGAATCACTTGTTAGCACATAACACCATAATATTAGAAGTTCCAAAGATATTTATGGAGCATGTTTTCGAATCGTTAAAAGAAGCCGGATTCAAAAATGTATTATTTAATCCATCTGAAGCGGATTTCTATAGATATTTTGAAGCTGAGACAATAATTATCAAACAACTAATCTCGAAATCACCACTTATCAAAAAAGAGAGTAAAATTTCTATAGAGAAGCTTTGCATTGATGTTATATCTGATAAGGTGCTCAATTACTTCTATGAAGGTGCTGAAATCCCTTATATTTTAGAAGACATGTTTCAAAATTATAATATCAGGTACGACACACTAAAGAATTATGCAAAAAGGAGGAACGCTTACAATAAAATTATTAAGTACGTTCCGAAGAATAGGCGGGATTGGTTAAATGATAGATGAAAAAACATTTACGTTTGCCTTCAATTATGCATCTACTGCAATAGACATGATAAAAGATATATTATCAAGCAAATAAATCATCTAATACAATTGTCTTAGCAAAGATAGACGAATATTCATTTCTATTCAATCCATATGTAGTAACCAAGATATTGTGAATAATTTGTTTTTTATTAATTTGTTCAAAAAGCAAATTAAAGCGATTAGACAAGATTTCGTGGTATTTTTTATCTACGACAAAATTAGAACCGTAGAATTTCATCTCGCACATATCCACAACATTATCTTTTCTATCTATTAGCAAATCAATCTGGGTACCTTTATATCCGTCTTCTCCCTTTTTAGACCATAAAGACTGGGAGGAACTCACTCCACTTATGCCCAAAGCTTTTTTTATTTGCCCAATATGATTAAAACAAAGATTTTCAAAGGCAAGTCCCCTCCACGAAATAATTGATTGTGAATTGACATTTTGTTGAAAGAAATCTCTATCAATAGACTCTTTGCCTTCAACAAATCTTAAATAAAACAAACAAAATGGATCTATCAGTTTGTAATGTGCATCCCTTTTGCCAAGGCCAAATGGATAGTATTTCAATACAAAATCGCTAATAACAAGAGAATCTAAAGTTTTCGAAATTTTAGCACCTGACTTTAATTTTAGCTTTTCTATTATCTCTCCTCTTGTGTAACCGTATGAATTTTTATTTAATAGTCTGATGATTTTTTCGATGAATCCAGCATCTTTAAAAGTAGATGCAAACAATCTTTTAAATTCATTGTTAAGTTTTGCATTTTGTTCATAAAAGATAAAATCGATGCTTTGCGAAAGAGAATAATTTCTTTGAAGATAATTAAGATAATACGGAACGCCACCTAAAATCATGTAGCACTGGGCGATATCATATCTAGATAATACAACCTGGTTTTTTTCGAGCAATTTCTCAACTTCTGACAAACTAAAAGGAGATAGTTTTATTTCGTATGTAACCCTGCCGTATAAACCACCATGGCTATTTACCAGTTTGTTTAATATCCATGAATTAGAACTGCCAGAGACAATGACCATTACATTATCTCTATAACAAGCCCAATTGTTCCAAAACGATTCAAATGCTCTAATAAATCCAGACTTAGGCGTATCCATCCAGGGCAATTCATCAAGAAAAACCACAATCCTTTTCGAACTCTTTTTCATTAGCAATTTTTCTAACTCAAAAAAAGCTTCATTCCAATCAGTCGGCTTTTTAGAAATATCAGATCCAAATATTAGTAGAGATTGATAAAACTGGGTTAATTGTTCATCCAATCCTTTTTTTGAATCATTGCTATCGTCAGGAGAAACGCCAGCATGTCTAAATGAGAGTCTATTTTCAAATGTCTTATCGATAAGAAAAGTTTTTCCAACTCTTCTTCTACCATATACCGCGACTAGTTCAGGTTTGCCACTGTTATAAAGGTTTTCTAGTTCCTCTATTTCCTTTTTTCTACCGACAAGATTCATAAATACCTCCAATTATAAAGTGCCACGAAACGTATTTTTTTCTTTTCGTGGCATATTATAACATGATTTCAAAGGCTTGTTTATATAAAAAAAGTTCCAACTTTCATCGGAACTAATCTTTGTAAATATGGTGGGTGCTACAGGGATCGAACCTGTGACCTCCTGTACGTCAAACAGGTGCTCTCCCAGCTGAGCTAAACACCCATGTTTACATTAGGCTGCCTTTTTTAGGCTTGATTATTCTAGTAATAAGCAAGCCCATAATCAAGCATTATTTTATCTTTTTGCAATAGATGTCCACTTTAGTAACCTAAAAGAGGTTGAAAGAGCACCTAAATAAAGGTCAAACCTTTGATTGCTTCAAGTTCAACTTCGCTGAAATAATACAAAAGACGCATGGTGTCTCCTAGCTGCTTTTTAAAAGTCATAGCTAAATAGATTCAATACCTTCGTTAGGGGCGTTAAATTCATTTCCCATTTATAATTCTCTTTTCCAACGTTTTTATTGCATCCCTAATTCTAGGGTCATCATTACCATTATATCTCTTGTAAGCAATAATGAGGGTATCAAATGGAGAAATGGCATTATTAATAGCAAAATACGATGGGTCATAGATGAATTCTTCTAGATAACAAATTGAACCGCTATCTCTTAACGATTTAACGCCTTTAAATTTGCTTCTATCAATTGCGATTTCAATAAAATCACTGATGCTTTCCAAATCTGTATAATACGAAATTGCATTTTCACCGCTAAGAAATAAATTAGGTTTTTTAAATTCGTTTTTACTCAGATAAATCAATTCCCTTCTTTTGATTGGATTGATTAAAAATGGTTTCACCGCTTCTAACAAATCTTTTTTTGATTTAATCCTATATTTTGAATGATTACCAGTTCCTGTCTTAACAAGTGCTCCTAGTTCATGAAGAAAATTGTTAGAGCGAGAAACACTAGAGAAAGAAAAATTATACTTATTAGATATCTCTCTGACTGAGTATTCTTTTGTTTCATTACTTAAATAAAAATTGACTACTAATTGGGTTATTTTGGTGTAGCTTCCTTTATATAAGCTGTCATCGAAGTCATGAACGTTCTTTATCTTATCAACATTAAACATTCTACAGTCTCCATCGCTGGAAACAAAATTTAGATTCGAATCTAGGTAAAGTTGTTTATTTTTCTTAGAAGAATCATAAATATAAATAAATGTGATTTTTTTAAAGTCCTCTTTTACTTTACTAAATAGTCCTCTAGCAATATCAAAAGGAATTAATTCATGCTTAGGGATGATAAGAACGAAATCAAAAGCGCCATCCACATCATAAACGTCGAAATTCTCTGAATAAATAAAAGGATAACTTGTGATTGCTTTTTTCTTAAAAGTCAAATCTTCTCCAAATACTTTTCTAATAGTTTCAAATAGTTCAATGCGGTTTTCCATGTGTACCAAAATTATATTCGTGTGTCATTTTTATGCAACACGGAAATAATTTTGCAACAAGAATAAAGTGAAAACAAATCAGAATATGATGTTCTTCTAACACGTTCTTATTTAGCAACGATTAAACTAAGCCTTTTAGATATTCCTCTACATTCAAATATTCAATCCCATTTTCTAGTTTCATGCTTTTTCCACAGTAAATAACCACTTTTTTCATTATCTTGCCATATCTAAATTCAGTAGCACTGTATTTCTTTTCGTCCAGCAAATGCCTATATTGTTCTTTAGATTGCTCCATGCTATGTTTTACTTCATAAATCTCGCAAGTAGCGCTAACAGGGTCTACTACTACCATATCAAATTCACCAACTGCGAATTGTAATTGGAAGACCTGTTTTTTTGGATTGGAAATCTTAGTTTCTAGCAAAACGATGTCTTCCATCATCCTGCCTTTTATATCGCTTAAAATTCTTTCAATAATTACATTTCTATCTATTAACGAAAGTTCTTTGAACTCTTCATCTTCAAGCAAGGAATATACAAGTTGTTTTGCCTGACAATATCTCATTCCAGACTGGGTGAAGATAGTCTTGTAGCCTTTCTTTTTCCCAACAGGCAATGTATGTATTTCTATATCGAAAGTTAAATCAAGTGCATCTAGGTATTCTTTTATCTCAGTTCTATGCTCTTCATTTATCTTTATCGTTTGTTCTTCCTTGTTCCTTATTTCGAGCAAGTTTTTAAGACGATTAGTAAATGCGACTTTATCAATTCGATCAAGAATATCATTGGGATTGTTACGATCGTTTCTTAGATTTCTAGAAGAAATGCTTAAATCATTTGAAATAAAATCTTTGGTCAAAACATCTATTGTAAAACGATGGTTTACATCTTCTACAACACGATTTATCACACTTGTAAGTTCGTTTTTCTCATACAACTCATAAAGAGAACGGAAGTGTCCACCGAATTGATAATATTTAAGGGAATGCTCTATATTCCTGGCTATTGCAGTGTCCACATATTCATCTACGCTTTCTCTACTAGCAAAAGTCGAATTTTCATTATAGTGAACACCATCAAAGCTCATTGTGCCGCCATAGCATATGTATTCATCAATTCCTTTAATTCCAAGGACTTCCTCAAATTCCTTATATGAGATAAATGTCGTATGGATGAAAATTGAACGATCATAAAGCGGTTCATCTTCGGAAAAGAAAAAGCCTAGAGAATCGGCACCTGATAGAACTATCTTCATTCCGCTAGCAGCAAATATATCAGAGAAAAGTGCAGCCCCATCAATAAAGTCTTCAATAAGAGTCGCCTCATCAATAAATACATATTTGTAACCATTGTTAAATAAGTATTTCAAATCTGCATTTATGTCAGTAAATTTTATGCCAGGCCCAATCTGGATAAATGCGGTTTTTGAAAAGTCTATTTGATTCATTTCAAAAATAACTTGACGTATCAAAGTTGTTTTTCCTGTACGTCTTAACCCATATAAAATTAAAACTTTATTAATGGCGTTGCCGTAAATGTAATCATTGATATCTTTATAAAGACTTCTCTTTTTGAAACTAGCGACCGAGGAAACATAACTTCTAAGATTATCGCCGAGCAATACGTATGTTTTAAAGACATGTCTATCTTCTACTGTTTTTTTCTTTGGTTGTTTAAAAAGCAAAGCAGACAGTTCTTTTTCCTTTTTTTGAAGTTGTTTCCTTCTTTCAATCTTATTCGTTATTTCACTTAATAACGACTCATCAATATATTTGCTTTTCTTTTTCCCCATTTCATTCCATTGCAAATAGTATTTGGTCTTCCCATTTATGTTCTTCTTTGAAATATAGCCAATCGGCAATTGGCTTATCTCTTCTCTAAGCTCGTATAATTTATTTTTGATTTCTTCATTGCTCATTTTTGGGGTTCCTAAAATTTATAACCCCTTTATAACCCCTGTTTCTAATGTTGTCAAGGGGTTATAATTAGAAAGAAGAAAACATACTTAAAATAAATCAACAAATATAAGGTAATTTGTTTTTAGATTATCTAGCTTTATAGCCGAAGTTTTTCAATGAATAAAGAATGCTGCTTCTATTAACGTCAAATAATTTTACTTTGGAAGTAGAATCTATTTCTTTTAATACCCCATAAGAAACAAACCTATTCAGTGTCTTTAATGCACCTTGTTTAGACATAGATGCATTAATCATCTTGAGGAAATCATTATATGAGAAGACCCCTTTATATGAGATAAGTATTTTTTTGATGTAGTTAAGTTCGGTTTGAGTTAATACATTGCCTTTATTTTTAACCACCTGTTCTAAATGATCCAGATTTTGATAGCAAATAAGATAATCTATAGATACACTTAATAGATACTTTAAAAAGTAAGTCAAATCATTATGGGAATCCCTACTTAGCTCAATGGCCTTGTAATAATCGTTTTTTGTTTGGTTAATGGCTTCCGAAATAATTGGAGGAAAGACCTTGCACCCGCTTAATAAATATATCCAATACGAAACCATGCGGGCAGTCCTGCCGTTATAATCAAAATATGGATGAATATAAATCAAATAATAATGACAGAAATGCGGTAGCAAGATAAGTTTGTTCTTATCCTTGCTAAGCAATGTCTTATTTACATAATCGAACAAAGCATTCATGCATTCCTCGATTTTATCAGGCGGACATCCATAATAGCGATCTATCTCTACCTCATCATAACGATAATAATCAAGAGGACGTAACTTGTCTTCTTCATCTAAACAGCCATTACTTAATAACCTATAAAGTTTAAAAAGATTATCTTTATTAAATTCTGGGAGTCTATTAACAAAATCAATCCCCGCTTTCATATTTTTGATAATAATATCGTTTCTATCTAAAATAGGTGCATCATCTTCTAGTAATTCCTTTAACCTTTTCCTAGTTGTAGGAACATTTTCGACATTTAAACTACCTTCAATCTCAGAATAGATTCTCGATTCAATGAAATTAGAAGAATACCTATCGAGCAATCCATTATCCTCATTGGAAAACAAGATGAAATCATCCAATAAGTTTTTTAAATCAGAACAAGGCGAATAAAATAGACACTTAAAATTGAAGGTAGGTAAGGGCAATAAAGAGATATAAGGGTTATCTAAAGATGCGATTGATTCTTTATATGCGATTAGTTCCCCATATTCAAAAGGAGAAATATAAGTACCGGGTTCAGTTCCATACTCCAATTCCTTGGAAGTATAGTATTTTTCATTTAATTGTTTTTCTAATATTTTTTGTAGAGTTTGTTTTTCCATATACAGATTGTAAACCATTCCGTAAACCATGTAAACATTAATAGTAAACCTTTCCGTAAACCTATATATGAAAAACAGAGCTTTCGATTTTGTTTATGAAAATAGTCAAGTTTAATTTATATGTGCGGACAATAGAAAGGCTGCGCCACAATCTATGCCAATTAAGCAGGAATGATCAATAAAAAGCAAAAGATGTAATTTCGCAATTACTTAAAGCTGTTTGCCCAATGCAAAAACAAGATAATGTGGAATTGTGATAATGTCTCCTTCTTCTGAAACATTATAATCACCAATCTTAATTAACTTAGTTTTTCCATAATGATCAGGCTTTTTCATTATTGTCTTACTTGATTTGGTATTGCCTGATTTGGCTTTGGTTTCAATTAACGTAGCTTCGCTTTTATATGAAATAACCAAGTCCACTTCTAAACCACTATCTTTGCCAAAATAATATAAAGGTATGTTTGCTTTATACAATGAATCAGCAACAATCGCTTCATATAAATAGCCTTTATTCATACCAAGTTTGTCATTCAAAATACCTTGAATTGTATCATACCCCAAAACATTAACCATTATTCCGATATCGGCATAGAATAGTTTGAAGTCGCCCTCTATTTTGCGAACTCCTAGAGGTAAAGATGGAACTTGAACGTTATTTGCTTTGAAAGCTACAGAAGAATTTAGCAAATAAGTTACGGCATCATCTCTTTGATAACTGTTACCGCTTATTTTCGACATCACGAATCTATGATTGTCTTCAACTATAAAAGATGCGATTAAATCAAATACTTTTTGGATTCTTGCAACCTTGGTCACTGTATATAATGGCTTCTTATCTGCATTTAGTCTTTTTGATGGATCTCCTTTGATATCGATTATCAAACTCTTGACCTTTTTAAAGGATTCAAAATAACTATTTGTTTGAATAAATTTAAGAACGGCTTCTGGATAACCGCCAACACAAACATATTCATTAAACAATTGTTTCATTTGATCGTGAATTACTTTTGGTACTTCTATTTTTTTATAAAAATAACCCAACAAGTTGTTAATTTGACTATCATCATAGCCTAGCGCCCATAAGAATTCTTCGAAATCCATAGTTTTCATTTCAAACAAATCTTCTGAACCACTAGGTTTAGCAACTCCATTAGTATCTATGTTTAGCCCAATATAAGAGCCACTAGCTATAACATCAAATCTTCCATCTTCTTTAAAAAATTTAAGTGCCAGTCTTGCCTTTGGGCAATCTTGAACTTCATCTAAGATTAGCACGGTCTCGTGAGGGAAAAATTTAAAGGATGGAAACAAGGCGGAGAGAGATTTAACAATCGCATTAACATCTAAGGACGTTTCAAAGGCAGATATTGCATTAGGCGTTTTCCAAAAATCAACATGATTGACATACTTATAATTATTTTTAGCAAAGTGTTTTATGCTTTCGCTTTTACCACATTGCCTAATTCCATAAATAACCGCTGGCGAGTGGCCTTTATCGTTAAACCATTCTTTCAATTGGCAATCAATCTTTCTTCTAAAATATATATCTTCCATAAGCCTTTCCTCTCTTATAAGCATATTATATTCGATTTTAAAGGGATTATAAAATGTTTTTGCACCAATTTCGGAGCGACTTTTGCTGCTATCCGCACCAATTTCCTAGGGACTTTTACATAGACTTGCACCAATTTCGTAGCGACTTTTACTACTATCCGCACCAATTTCGGAGCGACTTTCCTAATCCGATTCCGAATTGGTTCGAACTAGACAAAATTTACGTTTACAAATTTACGTTTACAAAGGAAATAAAAAAAACATCAAGACTTCTAGTTCATCTTGATGCTAAACCATCTAATTGGTGCCGACTAACGGAATTGAACCATCAACCTACGCATTACGAATGCGTTGCTCTGCCAATTGAGCTAAGTCGGCAACTTGGGATAATATAAGCAAACTTGCCTATTTTATCAAGAAAAATATCCCCCTCCATTTCTAGAGGGGGAATGCTTGCTAAGCCTTTTTGGATAGCTTCTTTTTGATAAACATTACTAGGACTGCTATTTCATGTACTACTAATGGAACAATAGATAAGGCAAATACATATAGGTAATCCATTGGTTCATCATGAAGTGGATAGACAGAGAAAGCGTTATTGACATAAGGTGTTTCAATAACCGCTAATTGTAGTCCAATGCCTAGAAAGAATGATACCCATAGCAATATATTCTTGTCCCTGAATACATGGACAAAGCTCTTCTTTGTATTTGTCATGCCTAACATATGGAAGAGTTCAGAGAAAGATAAGACACAGAAGGCCATGGATTGGGCTTCTTCTAGGTTATGCTTAACTCCATCTGCATTAACAGTATCTAGGAAAGCATTGATATCTGCTGGGGTGAAATTACCATTTAGCATTGGCTTTAATAAGAAAGCTGCTAAGGTAATAAGCCCGATAACTAGACCATATCCAAATGTGATTAGATACCCGCCATGGCTAAATAAGGATTCTTTGGAATCACGAGGTTTATCTTCCATGATATCATCAGGTTTTTTATCTGAACCTAGAGCAATTGCAGGCAAGGAGTCGGTAATTAAGTTAACCCATAATAAGTGAATAGCAATCAATGGAGTATCTAACCCGACTAGAGCTGCAATAAGCATACATATAACTTCACCGATATTAGATGAAAGAAGGAACAATATGGTTTTCTTGATGTTTGCATATATTCCTCTTCCTTCTTCTACTGCTTTTTCAATAGAAGCAAAGTTATCATCGGTAAGGACCATATCGGCCGCACCTTTAGCAACATCAGTTCCTGTTATACCCATGGCTATACCAATATCGGCAGATTTTAATGATGGAGCATCATTGACTCCATCTCCAGTCATGGCTGCGATATTTCCGTTAGCTTTTATAGCTTTGACTATCTCAACTTTATTTTGAGGGGATACCCTAGCAAATACCCTGACTTTCTTGACAGCTTCTTGTAACCCCTTTTCATCTAAAGCATCAATTTCATCTCCAGACATACACTCGTCTAGACTAGAGGCAATGCCTAATTCTTTAGCAATTGCAAAGGCAGTGTCTTTATGGTCGCCAGTAATCATTACAGTTGTAATTCCAGCCTTCTTTAAAGTGGCAACTGCAGGTTTAGCAGCTTCTCTAGGCGGGTCGACCATACCTACTAATCCAACAAATACCAAATCATCTTCTTTGATGGAATCATTGCTAGCCATAGATAAGGCTAATACTCTAAGAGCCTTATTAGACATATTAGAAGCAGCGTTCTTTATATCTTCTATATCCTTTTTACTAATAGAGATTTCCTTGCCGTCTTTATAAATCTTGGTGGTATGTTTCAATACTTGGTCCATCGCACCTTTTGTATAGATTAAATTACCAACTGGGGTTTGGTGTAATGTCGACATCATCTTCCTAACTGAATCAAAAGGAAGTTCATCAATTCTAGGGGTTTGCTTTTCTAATTCTGATTTTGGATAGCCTAATTTAGAAGCAAATTCGACAAGGGCAACTTCAGTAGGATCGCCATAAGTTCCATTTTCGATTTTGGCATTGCTACATAGACACATGCCTTTAGCAAGCAAGCTTAATTCCTTATCAGTTATATGGTCTTTATCATAATCTTTGTTATTGTAATAGGCTTCTACTACAGTCATCTTGTTTTGGGTAAGAGTTCCTGTTTTATCTGAACATACAAAGGAAACTGCACCTAAAGTTTCAACCGATGCTAGACGTCTAACGATTGTATTGACCTTAACCATCTTAGTCATACCCATGGCTAAGACAATTGTAACAACAGCAGTAAGTCCTTCTGGAATAGCAGCAACTGCTAGGGCTACTGAATCAAGCAAGGCTTGGCTCCATTCGGATCCGATGTTGCCATTTATTAAAGCCCAGATAATCTTGACTGCTAACATCAAGACGACAATCCCAATAGTTAGGTAGCCTAGGAATTTGGACAATCCTGCCAACTTCTTTTGCAAAGGAGTCATTTCTTCACCTTCACTAGATAGCATAGAGGCAATACGTCCAATCTCGGTATTCATTCCAGTAGCAATGACGATGCCTTCACCTCTACCATAGACAATAGGAGTAGACATAAATACTTCATTTACCCTATCTCCAACACCTACTTCTTCACTTAGAACAATAGAAGCATCTTTTTCGGCTGGGACAGATTCTCCAGTAAGAGAAGATTCATCAGCCTTGATGGCAAAGCTTTTTATCAAACGTAAATCAGCTGGGACAGTCCTACCTTCTTCTAGGATTACTATATCTCCTACTACTAAATCTTCAGCAGGGATATCAATAATCTTGCCTCCCCTTCTTACCGTTGCAGTGGGGGCAGACATTTTCTTTAAGGCTTCAAGAGCTTTCTCTGCCTTCATTTCTTGTATTGTACCGATTGTAGCATTCAATATGACTACACCGAAAATAATAAATACATCCGCTAAGGCTTCCGGACCTTCAGTCCCTTTTACCATGTTGATAATTCCTAGAACCAAAGAAATAATAGCGGCAATGGCCAATATTAAAGTCATTGGGTCTTTGATATTATCTAGAAATATCTTCCACCATGGGTCAGAGGCTTTTTCCTCTAATTTGTTTTTTCCGTTTTTCTCTAATCTATATTTAGCTTCGTCTTCACTTAATCCAGATTCCTCATTTGAATTAAAAACGTCGATTACTTCGTTAAAATTCTTGTTCTCGTACATATGGATCCTTTCTCTCCTAAAAGAATATTTGGAAGGTCTTGCGAGGCTTTAAGCCACCCTAATCCGGCCAAGTAGGCGGGATGACGGAGATAGGGTTTGACGCTACTCCCCTTACGAGGTGATATTCTATCAAACTAATATAAAATATTAAATAACGATTAGTTAAAACTAATGCTTAATAAATTCTCCTTAGTCTTTCTAAAGTAAAGCAAATGGCAATAGACATTATCATTTCTGAAATTGGGATAATAAACATAAATAAGGCAACTAATGTTCCATATGGAGGAAGAATCAAAGATAAGGATATATGGAATGCTAATCCAGCAACTAGGAAGCAAGAATATAATATCCCAGGAATCCTTACCTTCTTAAAATCATCGATGTTGCCCCTCATATATCTATTGATATTTATATAGAGGATTATTCCAGTAATGGCTTCTGCTAATAAGAAGAGGGAGAAAAGCAAGAATAAGCATATATAGGTAACATTTCCACTAGAGAAGGCATTTATGACATTTATTACTGAATTTATTATAAGCGTATATACCTGGTCAAAAGCCATGAAGAAGACAAACATCAATATCCCTTGGTAGGCAAAATTATCATTCCTGATATTGGCAATCAATATGATTAGATAGGAGACTGCATATAGCAAATAATTCCAAACCGAAGAAAAGGATAATGAACCCCTTGCTCCAATTAATACATATAAGGCATAGGCAAAGAAGATGATATTGGCTATGGCCGAAAATCCTACCGCGAATATCTTGTTTTTGTGATTTTTAAAATAGACTTTGTAATTCATGTTTAGATGATACTTTATTTTCATTTCCTTTAAATAGGGAAAATTAAAATTACTACATTTTCTTGAGAATGTTTAGAATATACCCATGGTCAAAATATCATTCTTGCTTAAGGATAATGAAATTACTTCCTATTTGAAAAACGAAGAAGGAATTAAGCCTATAAAAATAGAAAACAATGAACCCGTGTATCAATTAAGCATAGAAAAAGAAGGTTTTCCAATCGCGACTGGAACCATAATCAAAATAGATCCAGAGACATATAAAATAGATAACTTGATTGTAAACAAAAGATTAAGGAATAAACAAATCGGAACTTATGCCTTAAAGTCGATGCTAACTAAAATCAAGACTTTAGGTGGAAGAATAGTAATATTAGAATCACCGATATCTTTACTTCCGTTTTTTAGGAAACTAGGTTTTAAAAATGAAGATGGGGAGATAAAAAATAATAAGATAATCCTAAAGAAAGAACTTAAGTTTAGTAAAAGGCCTATTAATAGATATTAATAAAGTTGCTCTTTAATAGTAAATAAAAGAGAGTATAGTTTTGACTTTGGGAGAAACGAAGATGGAATTAATTACATTAATTGATGAACAATTCCTGAATCAACCTTACATGGTTTTATTACCTCTAGCCTTGATCCTAGGAATCGGAAAAGCACTTGCCCTGCTTATGGGCAAAATAAAAATACCAGAGGTTGTAGGTTATTTATTAGGTGGTTTGCTAGTTGGCTTATTTTATTTCTTGCCTAGCGATGCCCAATTTATATTAACCCCATATAGTACCGACGCTATTAATTCGTTAGCAAAAATAGGTGTCGTACTGATTTTATTTGAAGCCGGTATCGAGACAAATCTATCCTCAATCAAAAAGCAAGGAAAGGCATCACTAGTAATTACTTCTTTTGGTGTCCTTTTCCCGTTGGTTTTAGGTTTCTTGGCCGCTATTACTTTTAGATTAGGTGCAAAGATGGATCAAAGCTTCTATTCTAATTTAGAAAGCAAAGGACAAAATCCATTCTATTCCGATATCTATTATGGGGTAATATTAACTGCCACTAGCGTTTCTATTACAGTTGCTACTTTAAAAGAATTAGGGAAATTAGATGGCCCGTTAGGCACTTCGCTAGTATCTGCTGCTATTATTGATGATGTAATCGGAATCGTCTTGCTTTCCATTGTCATTTCCATTTCTGGTGGCTCAGAAAAAGGAGCCCCATGGGTTATTCCTACAGGAGATGGTGCCTTAGGTGTCTTCTTCTTGATATTAATAATGCTAGCCTTCTTTGCTATTTCGATTGGAATTGGATATTTAATCCATAGGTTATTCAACTGGATGGGAGAAAAATATCCTCATCATAGAAGACTTCCTATATTCTCTTTGGCTTTTTGCTTCTTATGGGCCTTTATTGCGGAGATTTTCCATATCGCTGATATTACAGGTGCCTATATTGCAGGGTTAATATTAGCAAATACTTCCTCTAGCAAATATATCGATCACCGTGCCGAAACTACTGCAAATGTCATATTTACACCAGTATTTTTCGCTTCTGTTGCCTTAAAGATGTATACCTCTTTAGGAGTTGGGGGATCAACTAGTTCCACTTCAATTACTTCTACTTTCATAATATTTGGAATCGTTTGGGTTATATTAGGATTATTAGGAAAGGTAATGGGAGCCGGAGTTGGAGGACTTATCTCCAAATTTAATTTCAAGGATTCATTAAGTATCGGAATTGGGATGATGGCTAGAGCCGAAGTAGTTATAGTCACCGCCCAAGAAGGTGTTGACGCTGGATTAGTTGAACCTGCAATTATCCCATTTACCTTAGGATTAATTATATTCTCTAGCTTCTTGACTCCTATACTCCTTAGATTATTAAATAAGAAAAAGGAAGAAACTCAAGTAGCGGAGGCAAATTAATATGGGATTACAAGCGTTCAACTGCGGGGCTAATCTAGTTAGCTATTCAAAAAACAATAAAAACTATGCGATGATTGTCGCCTGGGCGATGATGGTTGATTATTCTAAAGTCGCCCTTTTGATGGGCGGACAAGCCGATACTTCTAGAAATCTTGAATTAGGAGATGAAATCGGAATATCTGCTTTAAGCAAGGGACAAGAAGAAATAGGAAAGAATGTTGGCTCTACCCATTCTTCTAAAATCAATAAGCTAGATTTATTCCCATTTGAAATGGATGGCAAAGCCATTTTATGCAAGGAAGCTAAAACCAAGATGGTTGGTAAAGTCATCAAGATAGATGAAAACGAAGACCATGATAAATTCGTTATAGTAGAAATAAGCAAATATAGCCAAGATGAAACAAAAGAATTCGCCTATGGCTATGACCCAAAGTTATATTAAAGGAGCGAAAGCTTCTTTTTTATTTTACCAATAGGCCACTTCTACTAACCTATTTTCCCTAAGCTCTTTTAGGTAATAAGAAGAAGTGAAATAATCTTTGTTTTTCAAGATGAATTCCTTTAATGAATCTTCTTTTAGGAAATATTTTAATAACCTGAGTGTTAATTTAGAATCATCTAAAGAACGGTGCTCTGTATGGCCACCTAAATCACCTAATAAAGATATATTGGCATTCCCAAGACTTATATCTTGTTTTGAATTTAGTTCAATGTCTACTAAAGGCTGCAAATCAAAACAAATAAATGATGGAGGTATTTTGTTATATCTAATTAAATCCGTTACAAGGAAGCTAACATCATTTTTGCTTGCATACCCTACTTTTAAAATAGTTGGATCTTCAAATAACGACGCAAATTCCTTATATAGATAAGATATTGTCGGGGAAGACATATATTTAGAATATGGATAATATAATTTTATATCGCTTCCTAATCTAAATTCCCCTTCAGGATTAAATAGATATTCAACTTCTTTTATTAGGTTTAAATTTGAATCTAGATATAATCCACCTAATTCGCATATCTTTCCTATGCCCCTATCGTTATTCGCACATTCAAAATCAAAGACAAATACCCCTTTAATCTCGGCTTTAGTTAATTTGTCTACTGCTTCTAGGGTTTCTTTTTCTTGCTTGATCTTAAAATATTCATAGGCTCCGCTTCGCTTGGCATTTAATTTGCAATCCGAATAAGAACCCAATAGGAAATAATCATAATTATATCCGCTATCTTCAAGAAGGAAGACAAACATCGATTTAGCGGGATTAAATTTATCTAAACTAATCGCATAATCATATGAAAGATCATCTAATGATGGTTCTTCTTTAATCCCATAAAATGCCCTAAATAGCCTAAGGATATCAAAATAGCTAAAATAGAAAGTATACGAAAACGACTCTAGGCTCTTAGCTAAGAAATATTGAAGGTTATAACCTAGATATATAGCGTCGTTATTTCTTATATAAGTAGACAAATCATCTAATCCCTGCTTATTAAAAGGGAATACTTTCTCTTCTTTGGTCAATAAATATTGATTAGTAAGAGAAAGATGGATTTCTTTATCTTGATAAAAATATATAAACCCTAAATCATTCATCTTATATTCTTGCTATATTCTTTAATCATTTCTTCATTTTCTTTTGAAAGGAAGGCGTTTTCAAAAGGAACAATAAGGGCTTTATGGATTTTTGAGCCTAAAAGCATATCATCTATCTTCTCTTCTACTCCATTTACATCAAACCCTGTTGTGATGACCGGATAGACTTCTTTTCCTTTTAGAACTCCACTTCTAATTAAAGCAATTATTGGGCTAGAAGCATTTAGCCACCAGACAGGAGTAGCTAAAATTACAGTATCAAAGTCACCGAGTCTATGAGTTAAAGGATGGATTTCAGTAGCCATGCCGGTTTCTATTTCCATCTTTGACCTATCCATAACATTATCTATATATGGATCAATAGGCCTTAGTAGTTCTTTCTCACATCCTAAAACTTCTTCCATTAGGTTAACAACTTTAGCCGTATTGTAGGTAGTCGTGAAATATATTATTAAGGGTCTCATCTTCTTTCCTTCTTTCAGAGGAAAATTTTACCCATTAAGAAGAAGTTGTTCAATTAGTTCGCTTAAAAATTTTAGTGAATATAACTAACTAAATTTCTAAAGTTGATAAAGAAAAGAAATGTAAAAATATTGAAAAAAAACATGCTTATTTTTTGAAAAATCAAGAAAAATCCAATGAAAAAATTATTCCACACACCGAACTATATGTAAGTAAATTTAACGTCAATGAAAATAAATTTCAAATTAAATATCCTGACTTTTATATTCTTGTAATTGCAAATTTTAATATTTTTGCAAAGATATTTAATATGAATAAATATCGTATCGCATCCCTTGTCATTTACCCTTTAATTGCTATAGGTAGCTTCTGCTTATTCTTCTTTGTTAAAGGCAATTATTACCTTTCTGGATATATAGATCCCTTGTTTTTTGCTGGAATTATGGTGATGGGATGTGGTTTATTGACTTTAATGGCGTTTTTTGGAGCTTTTGATTTTGTCGTTTATGGATTTAGATCAATCTTTAAGCACATGAAAAGAGACTACAACAATTCTCTTGATGAATATCCTGATTATTATGAATATAGCGAAGCCAAGAAAAAGAAAAGAAAAGATAGTGGTGTTTTTATTTGGCCATGGTTAATAATTGGAGCCGTTTTAATTATTTCGTCATTCATAATTAGAGGAATCGTGTTTTAAAGAAAAAATAATAAATTGTAAATTTTCTCTTGCTATTTTTTGGAGAGCCTTTTAACTATTGACATCTCGAAAGGAGAAAATTTTATGGAAAGAAGGAAATTTATATCTCCTGCAGTAGCCTTAGGTGCTATCGCGATGGCCCTAGCTTCCTGCGGAAAAGATCCTAGTAGTTCTAGCCCTAGCAGTTCTACTCCCGAAGGTTCAACCGGAGATACCATAACCACAACTACAGAGACGGATGTCGACCCATCTACTCTTCCAGTAGCATCAGGTGCACAGCAATTTGTCGATAACTCTTATGCAGAACGTACCAAAATACTTGGACAAATTGAAAAATATGCAATTGATCATGCCTTAACTGGATTACCACTTTATTCAGATTCAGGTTATCAAATGATTAACCCACGTATTGTAAAAGGCGTAAACACTTATATCACAGGTTATGGCTTCTCTACATTACGTGATGGCTACATCAATGGTAAACTCTCTGGAGAAACAAACGAGAAGTTCCAAAACTATTACCATAACTGGTCTGCTAATGACCCAAGCTCTATCGATGCTTGGAACTCAGATGGTTCCGAAATCAGCGATTTACACACCAATGTTGCTTCAACTTATTATGGAAATCGCCTAAATGAAGACAAGACTGGATATGAATGGTATCCAATTCTCGCCACTCAAGACTATATGTGGCCTGTAGAAGGCGGAACAGTAAATAAGACTCCTAATGCTGAAGAGCTTCATAGAACTTGGAGAATGCATGTCCGTACTGGTGAAGAAGGAAAAGTCACTTACCGTACTGCTTCAACTTTAGCTGATCGCAAGGCTTTCGATGGACGCAAAGTTGTCTTGGAAGACTATATAACAACCTTCAAATATATGCTTAACGGTGCCAATAAACTATTTAGAGGTACTGAAATGGCCGAGAAAACTGGCAAAGGCGCCATCGCCGGAGTTGCTAACTACTATGCAAGGACCGCTGGCGCTGGAGTTACTGGTTTAAATGAAACCGTTGATTTCTCTGGAGTTGGTATCAAAGCTGGCACTGATGCAGATGGTGATTATCTAGAATTCACCTATCAAACACCAGTCAACCGTTTCTATGCAATGTATAGCTGCAATAGCGATCTATACGCTCCACTTCCAGCTGACTTTATCAAATTAGTTGGCACAAATCTTGGTAACTATTCTTCTGATAAGTCCACTTCCCCAGTCGATAACATCTTATCCACTGGCCCATTCATGCTTGAATCATGGGAAACTGATAAGCTCATCACCTTTGCTAGAAATGATGAATGGTATGAACGTAAGGAAAATGCCAACTTATATCGTATCGAAGGTATCCATACCGATATCTTGACTGGATATGCTACTGATAAAAACACCGCCTTTAGGGAATATCTAGCCAATAAGCTCGATGCTGCTGGAGTTCCTTCTGATTACCTCACCCAATATTCAACTCATAAAGATGCGGTTGCTATTCCAGGAACAGGTACTTGGAAATTGAATCTCAATACCTGCACCCCTGAATTATGGGAAACTCTATTTGGCGAAAATGGAAGTATCACAAAAACCAAAAAGGAAGAATATTGGAATGTAAAGCCTTGGATGTCTAATGAAAACTTCGTCCGTGGATTATTCTATTCAATCGATCGTCAAAACTTTGCTACTAGCATGGGCGGCACTCCTTGCATCGATTACTTCTCCGATATCTATTTGTCTAACCCTGAAACTGGTGAATCCTATAACTCCACTAAAGAACATAAGGCAGCCTTAGAGAATTTCTGGGGATCTACTGTTGATACCTATGGCTATAGTGCTTCCTTAGCCCAAGCTGCATTTAGCGCTGCTATTGATGAATTACTAGCCGCTGGTTCTATTAACACTGCCACAACAGAAATGAAACTAGAGATTGTATGGATGTATCCAAACCAAATCAATTCTGAAGGTTCCTTAATTGCTGGCTATATGAGCAAAGCCTTCGATACCGCTGCCGAAGCTAAAGGACTTCCAGTCAGATTAAAAGTCGAGCAATCTGCCGTCACCATCTGGAATCATGTCTATTATAATCACTTGATGGTTGGCAAATTCGACCTTGCCTTCGGTTCAATCTCTGGCAATCCTCTTGACCCACTCAACTTCATGGAAGTATTAAAATCCGATAACTCTTCTGGATTTACTCTTAACTGGGGTTCTGATACATCCATTGTTAGCGATACTGAAGATGCGCTTATCTATGATGGCAAGAGATGGTCATTCGATGGATTATGGGATGCCGCTGATCATGGTGTTGTCCTTGATGAAAAAGGTCAACCGCTTGAACCAGTCACCATAACAACAACCTCCATCACCGAAGATGCTTCTTCAATTGCTGCCAAAGGCAGTATCGAAGTAGCTAACTTTGATGGATTAGAAGTTGATTTAGTCGCTATATTTGGTACAACTAGTGCCGAATACACCGACTACTTCGAAGTCTATCCAGATGGAAGTTCGTATTGCCAACTTGGGGAAGGCTTAATTAGCGACGTCAAGTTCGAAGAAACTTCAACAAAAGGTAAATTCGAATATTCATTCACTTTAAAAGGTGACTTGGCAGCTAATGTCAAATCAGTTGGTGGATTGCCAGCGTTCGGTGTTGATTACGAACAAACAATTCAAGGTGTCTATGGCGGATTAAAGAGCTCCTATGGCTCATTCGTCTTAACCAAATAATCAATTCTAAAAAATATTGAAGCAGCATCTATAACGGTGCTGCTTCTCTATCAAAGGAGGGACTTGTGATTCCGTTTCTTTAATGTAGGTGAATCTTGGTTCACCATGCTTTTGACTATGTTAATCTAATACACCTTATCACCATATTCAATAGTATTCATGAATTCCCTCATGGAAGGGTTCATGCTTCTCTTGT
>CABQKC010000006.1 GCA_902464635.1 uncultured Caryophanales bacterium
ATTTTTGTCATACAAATTATTTTTCACTTGATTTGTTAATAGTTAAATTCCTCCTCTAACTTATCTAATATCTTCTCGCCTATACGCAAGAATTCATTTTTCTCATCTTCTTCTAGCATCGAAGAAAGTTCCTTTTCGAATTTATCCAATACTTTCTTAGTGGATTGGTAATATTGCATTCCCTTTTCGGTTGGATAAAGTTTTTTAATACGCTTATCGTCTTTATCGATAGACGAAGAGATGAATCCTTCGTTTTCTAGAATCGTTAATATTTCAGAAACCGTCGATTTCTTTAACATCAATCCATCCATTATTGAATTACTCTTGCACCCTGGATGCCTGCATATAAAAGCAAGCGACCAGCCTTGTTGAGGACCTATATCTATAGGAAACAAAGGTAGATAGGCCATTTCAAACCTTCTATCTAGCATTCTATTTAATCGACCTACCATTGGTCTTAATCTTGAGATTTTTCTTTCCATAATATTGTTCGACAGCGAACTATTTAACTCTAAATTATGAAAATAACAAGTGGCAAATTAATTAAAACCGCTTTCAAAGATAAATTATTTATTTAATTTAAAGATTCTTCTAGGCTTGCTCTTTCTTCTAAACCACGGAATATCTTTTCTAGCGAATCAATAGAATCTAGCGATGTCGCTAGTTGCATTCTGACTCTTTTATATCCAGGGAAAGAAGAGAAGAAATGAGGCAATAAACCACGCAGTTCCCTTGTTCCAATATATTCGCCTTTTTCTTTGATTAAAGCGTAGGCGAATTCTTTTGCATATTCGATTTGTTTAACCTTGCTAGGAGAAGAAAGAAGGACCCCATTAGTTAAATATTCATTGATTTGGGTCAATAAATATGGATGCCCTAAGCCACCTCTAGCAACCATAACAAAATCAGCACGAGTTATATCCAAGGCATTTTTAGCATCCATCGGAGTAAATATATCTCCAGATACGGCATAAGGAATGTTGATATGTTTTTTCATATCTTGAATTTCTTCATATCTAGCTTTGCCTGAATAAAACTGAGCACGAGTCCTGCAATGAATGGAAATTAAAGCGACCCCTGCTCTTTCTAAGGCTTCTGCAGCTTCATAAACATTAACAGAATCTTCGTCCCAACCTAATCTAATTTTGGCAGTGACTGGCTTAGAAGAAACTTTAACTATTTCCCTAACATAATTTTCTAGTCCTGGGACATCTTTAAGCCACTTAGAACCAGCACCTGTCTTAACTACTTTTTCTACAGGACAGCCAAAATTCAAATCAAGAAAATCATAGGTAGCAACTTCTTCTATTTTTTTTATAGCGGGAATTGTGTTTTCTAATGAGAATCCAAATAGTTGAATAGCATATGGGGTGTCTAGATTTGAACTTTTTAGATAATCCAAAGTCTTTTCGTTCCCATATCTAATCCCGCAATCAGAAACCATCTCGGAAAAAGAAAGACCAACCCCAAAAGGCTTCATAAATTCCCTATATGCAAGAGTTGTTACCCCTGCCATTGGGCCAAGCAATATTTTGTTAGATATTTCTATTCCGGCGACCTTCATAAGATAGAGTTATATAGAAAAGAAATTGTAAAGGCAATCAAAATATTGCTAAACAAAGTGCCCATAATGTCAATTTTGCTTTAATTGCATTAAAATTTATATTGCACAAAATTGTTCTTGGCTCTATAAATCATACGTTTTAAAGGAGGTAAACCATGTTTAAAATGTTGAAATCTTTCCGAAAAAGAGACTGGATAGCTTTGTTCTTTATTATCGGATTAACAATAACTCAGGTTTGGTGCACGATGATGATGACCGATTATATGTCTAACATCATAAAGGCAATTATGTTTGTAGACTATAAGACAAACCCTGGACATATTAATGAACAGTTTGGCCAAATGTTTGAAGCTCTTGGCAATGACTGGGATGCGGTAATTGCCATTCTTAAATCCACGAATAGCCCGATGCTAGAAACTGCAGAAGCTATAAAAAATGCAAGCGTTAGTGATATCTGGTATTGGGGTGGCATGATGCTTCTTGTCGTAACTGGTTCAGTGGCATGTCAATTAGTCATATCCGTATTAGCGTCCATGATTGTAGCTAGTTTTGCCGTTACCACCAGGGACAAACTCAATAAGAAGATTTCATCATTCTCAATGGCGGAAATTAATAAATTCTCCACTGCTAGTTTAGTTACTAGAAGTACAAATGATATCGAACAAGTCCAAATGACTTACCTCATGATGATGAGAATGGTTTTTGCTGCTCCGGTAACTGCAATATGGGCCATATGCAAAATCCAATCTGCCTCCTGGCAATTAACAACTGCTACTGCTGTTGCAATTGTTGTCCTAGTAATTGCACTTACTATATTAGTTGTAACAGTCTTGCCTAAATTCAAGGTTGCCCAGAAATATGTTGATAAATTAAACGGAATAACTAGAGAAAACCTAAATGGTATCAGGGTAGTTCGTGCTTATAACGCTGAGCAATACCAGGAAGATAAGTTCAAGAAAGCCAATGACGATTTAACAAAGCTAAATCTCTTTAGTGGAAGGGTCTTAGGCTTATTATCTCCAATTATAGTCATTGTAATGGATGGAGTTACTTTATCCATGTATTGGATTGGTGCCTATCTAATTAATGGTGGCACATTAGCATATAATGAAGTGTCTAGCTATACGATGTTAGTAACTCAAATCATTATGGCATTCATGATGTTATTAATGATGTTTGTCATGCTTCCTAGAGCTAGTGTCTCCGCTAAACGCATTAATGAAGTATTAGACACAAAACCATCGATAGTAGATCCAGCAAATCCTGTTGTTCCAGAGAAATTAGGAACAATAGAATTCAATGATGTATCTTTCTCTTATCCAGATGGAGAAGAAAATATTTTGGAACATATTTCCTTTAAAGCAAAACAAGGAGATACGATTGCTATCATTGGTCCAACAGGATGTGGAAAATCTACTTTAGTTCAACTTCTAGATAGACTTTATGATGCAACTGAAGGTGAAGTAAAAGTAGACGGAATCAATGTAAAAGAAATGAGCCAAGCCGAACTTCATTCTAGGATTGGTTATGTTCCTCAAAAAGGCGTGCTTTTCACTGGAACAGTCAAATCTAACATTGGTTTTGGATTGAAAGAAATTGACGATGAAGTAATTAAAAATTCCGCAAAAATCGCTTGTGCTGATGAATTTATTGAAAATATGGAAGATAAATATGATGCAAAAATAGCACAAGGAGGAACTAATGTTTCTGGTGGGCAAAGGCAAAGGCTTTGCATTGCTAGAGCAATTGCAACAAGACCAGAAATATTTGTCTTCGACGATTCTTTCTCTGCGCTGGATTTTAAAACCGATCTCAAGGTAAGACAGAACCTAAAGGAATCACAAAAAGATGCCACAAAGGTAATAGTTGCCCAACGTATCGGAACAGTTATGGATGCTGATTTGATATTAGTTTTAGAAGAAGGGAAACTTGTAGGAAAAGGAACCCACAAGGAACTTTTACAAACCTGCAAGTTATATAAAGACATCGCCCTTTCTCAACTTAGCAAGGAGGAACTTTCTTTATGAAAAAAGGTAATTTCAAAAAAGACAAAGTCTCTAAGAAAGAATTAGGGAAAGCATTAAAGAATATCCTTGGTACTTCTAAGAAGTTTTATGCTCCAATTATTATTTCAGCCATCTTTATTCTTGCTGGGGTTGTTATTTCTATTATCGCTCCTCAATACCTTTCAAAAATGACCAACGAGATAGCAAACAATGCTCTCAAACAAACAATTAATATAGATATAGTTGCTAAAAATGGATTCATATTATTGGGGTTATATATTTCTAGCGCCATCCTTACGTATTTGTCTAGTTTCCTTTTAACTGGAGTTACCCAAAAATATGCGAATGCATTAAGAAAATCTATTTCTGAAAAGATAAACGTCATCCCATTACGTTATTTTGATTCGCATCAAGTTGGTGACATACTTTCTAGAGTTACTAACGATGTAGACTCCGTCGCTCAAAGTTTAGACCAATCAATTTCAATGATGCTTCAATCAATATTCATGTTGATTGGTTCATTAATTGGGATGTTCGCCACTTCTTATTTAATGGCATTAACTGCCTTAATTTCTCTACCACTTATGCTCATATTCTTAGGCATAATCATGAAATTTGCCATGCCTCAATTCTTGAAAAGGCAAGAACAAATCGGCGATATTAATGGGGTTGTAGAAGAAAAGTTCTCTGGCCAATTGATAATCAAACTATTCAATGCCGAAGAGAAAGTAGATGAAGTATTTAATTCTAAAAACATTACTTTAGGCACGACGATGTTTAAGGCCCAATGCTGTGGCGGATTAATGCAACCTTTGATGTCTTTCATTTCCTATTTTGCCTATGTAGCCGTCTTAGTAGTTGGTGGAATTCTTTTAAGCGATGGAAAAGTCGATTATGGAACCATCACTGCTTTCTTAGTCTATGTAAGGTTATTCCAGCAACCAATGACCCAAATGGCCCAAGCCATGAATACACTTCAAACAGTTGGAGCCGCCAGCAAACGCGTCTTTGATTTCTTAGAAGAAAAAGAACTTGATGATGAAACTGGAAAGACAAGAAAATTAATCGGAGTGGATGGCAAAGTGCAAGTTAAAGGCGAAATCGAATTCAAACATATTAACTTCTCTTATGATCCGTCTAGAGAAATCATTCATGACTTCTCTGCCAAGATTAAACCTGGCTCAAAAGTTGCTATAGTAGGTCCTACAGGCGCAGGAAAAACCACCATGGTCAATCTCCTTATGAGGTTCTATGAAATCAATTCTGGGGATATTTTAATCGATGGAGTGTCTATTAAAGATATGCCTAGAGAGGAAATCCATGATATTTTCGGCATGGTTTTGCAAGACACCTGGGTTTTTGAAGGAGCAATGAGAGAAAACATAGTTTTCAATAGTCCTGCCATTCCTGATGATGAACTAAAGCAAATCTGCAAAGATGCTAACATCTACCACTTCATTAGGACTCTTCCAGGCAAATTAGATTGCGAACTATCTAATGCAGGTTCTATTTCCTCTGGCCAAAAGCAACTTATAACCATTGCTAGGGCTATGGTTAGGAAAGCTCCTTTATTAATATTGGATGAAGCCACATCTAACGTTGATACACGTACAGAAGAGCTTATCCAGGAAGCCATGGATAATCTTACTAAAGGAAGGACAAGTTTTGTTATTGCCCACCGTTTATCCACGATCAAGAATGCTGACTTAATCTTAGTCATGAAGGATGGGAACATTGTTGAACAAGGAACTCATGAATCCTTAATGAAAGACAACGGTTTCTATGCCTCCTTGTATAACTCTCAATTCTCATTTCAATAATTAAAAACACAAATCAAAAGACTTTGATGTTACAAACTCGATGAGTATATAAACTCGCGATAGCAGTAACATCAATGGGGATAAGTTAATGAGCATCCAAAAGGGTGCTCTTTTTATTTGGGATTCCTCTTAAGCGAAGACAATCAAAGATTCTTATGATAGGAAACGCATTAGCGCATTAGTAAAAGCTGTAACAAACTATGAGGATAAAGGCATTAATTCATCCCCATTAAAAGTTACAGATTTCATGAGTGTTATAGAATGTCAGGCCTATTTATCAGACAACCTTAAAAGAATAAAAGAAATCTGATAAATCAATGTCAATTAACAAAAGCAAAAATCATTCTCTTTCAAAAAGGAATCTGGCGTTCATAGAAAGGATAGAAATAAGGAAAATACAATTGTTTTGATATTTCGTCCGTTTTTATATATAATTTATAAGACTAAATGAGAGAAAGAATCGAAAAATCAATAATTGAGCTAATCCAACAAAAAGAAGAAGGTAGCGTCTTTGTTGCTAATGATTTTCTTTCTTTTGGCAGTCTTTCTAGCGTCAATCGTGCCTTGTCTAGAATTAACGAAAAAGGGTTAATTAAAAGGTTAGAACACGGGTTATACGCAAAGCTAAAATTCGACCCTTTGCTAGATGAATTCACGATGCCGAGTGTTAACGACGTTGCCCTTGCAATCGCTAGGAAAAACGCCTGGACAATTTTGCCTTGTGGCGACAATGCAAAATTCCAATTAAGATTAATCCCATCCTTTAACGGAATATATGAATACGCTTCTAACGGGCCTTATAGGACTTATTTATATGAGAATAATTCAATTACGTTTAAAAGAACGTCTTCTAAATCCATATCGAATTTATCCTTTAAAACAGGTCTTGTTATTCAAGCGATCAAAGCCATCGGAAAATCCAATATAAAAGAGAAGGATATTCGCCTTATCTCTTCTAAATTATCTAGACAAGAAAAGGATATAGCTTTAGAAGAATCTAAACGCGTCCAGGCGTGGATTTATGATCTTATTAAGTTAATTAACCAATTATAGTTTCCCACTTCTTAGATAGGTTGTTTTTATAGGCTTTGCCCACCGCCCAAATCATTAAGAAAGCAAAAGAAAACCCTGAATATTTCTACTCAGGGTGAAAGACAAACAATTTATTTATCTTCTTTTGGAGCCACTTCAGAAGCGTCTTCTTTTTTGGCTTCTTCCCCACTAGAAGGAATGGTTTCAGTAGGAGTTTCTGCATGCTTTTCTTCTTTTGGTAAAGAACCATGTTCAACTAGATAAGAAATCTCTTCGGCTGTAATGGTTTCTTTTTCAAGAAGAGTTTCAGCAATCAAGATAACTTCATCTTTATGTTCTAATAAGAGCTTTCTAGCGTTTTCATGGGCTTCATCGATTATTTTCCTAACTGCCTTATCGATTTCAAAGGCAATTTGGGTCGAGAAGTTCTTTTGAGTGGAATTATAGTCTCTACCAAGGAAGACAGAGCCAGTATTTTGCTCATATTGGATTGGTCCAAGTTCAGACATACCAAGCTCAGTAACCATAAGTCTAGCGATTCTAGTAGCTTCTTGAATGTCGTTAGAAGCACCTGTAGTAACATCTTGGAAGAATATTTCTTCAGAAGTTCTACCGCCTAATAAGCCAGTAATTCTAGCAATAAGTTCATTTTTGGTTAATAAGAAGCGATCATCTTCAGGAGTCATTAAGACATGGCCACCAGTATTTCCTCTAGGAATGATGGTAATCTTTTGGACCTTATCAGAAAATGGAAGATTAAGTCCGATAACAGCGTGTCCAGCTTCATGATAAGCGACTTCTTTTCTTTCGACAGGAGACATGGCACGACTAGATTTAGCAGGTCCAGAAATTCTTCTATCGATAGCTTCGTCGATATCGGCAATATCGATGCAGTCTTTGTTTTCCCTAACGGCAAGGATAGCAGCTTCATTTAATACATTGTCAAGATCAGCACCAGAGAAGCCTACAGTTCTCTTGGCTAAAGCACCAAAATCAACTCCTGGAGCAATCTTTTTATTACGGGCATGTACTTTTAGGATAGCCTCACGCCCTTCTTTGTCTGGTAATGAAACGGTGATAGTTCTATCAAATCTACCGGCTCTTCTTAAAGCAGGGTCAAGAACATCATCGCGGTTAGTAGCAGCGATAACTAGGATACCTGAATTAGCTTCAAAACCATCCATTTCGACAAGCAATTGGTTAAGAGTTTGTTCTCTTTCGTCGTTGCCTCCACCAAGTCCAGCGCCTCTTTGACGCCCAACAGCATCGATTTCATCAATAAATATTAGACATGGAGCGGTTTCTTTGGCCTTTTTGAACAAGTCGCGTACACGACCTGCGCCAACACCGACATACATTTCAACAAAGTCAGAGCCAGAGATTGAATAGAATGGAACTCCAGCTTCACCAGCAACAGCCTTAGCAAGCAAGGTTTTACCAGTACCTGGTGGGCCAATTAGCAAGACACCTTTTGGTAATCTGGCACCGAATTTAGAATATTTCTTTGGATCTTTTAGATATTCAACAAGTTCGACCATTTCGGCCTTTTCAGCATCACATCCAGCAACATCACTGAATTTTACTTTTGAAGAAGCTTTTCTAGCAGGCGACTTATTAAATCCTAAGACGTTATTATTCATTCCAGAAACGGACGAATTAAGTCTAGAGAAGATAAATAAGCCAATTATTAAGATAATTCCTGTGGATATTAAGGTTGGTCCCCACGTATCCCACCAAGAGACTTGGAAAGCATCTTTATTATTTAAAGAAGCACCCGATCCTTGGTTTCTAATTCCAAATTGTTCAATTCTAACTGCAAATATGCTTTGGTATGAAAGGTGAGTGTATTCATAATAGGCGCCAGTTTCATCGGTAGCAAAAGTAGTAAAATCACTAGTCCAAACAGATTCATCAATAACAACCGAGAATATACGTTTTGTATTACTGGTCTTATCGATGTAATTACCTTTGACCGTAACGGCTTTATAGCCATGGCTAGCTTCGACATAATAAACTTGTTTGTTTGTTAAATCGAAATCAGTAAGGGTACCATTGGCTTCCTTTTCACCGCTGGCATTTGTTGTAATACTAGTTGTATAACCTAAATAATTATCCAAATCACTATAGGCCCAAGTTTCACCCTTGCCAACCATGCTGGAAACAATTAGCCAAATAAATACGCCAACTGTTGCAGCCATTAATATGTAAGGAAGGATAAAACTGAATATACTCTTTTTTGGGGCTTTTCCGTCGTTCATTTTGTTCTCCTTTTCAATTGATTATTTTTTTCTTTAACGTGCGTGCGTTAGGAAATGTACACTAAAATCAAGAATATGCAAATACATTGCAACCCTATTTGTCTATTTAATTGTCTTCATCCTTAAAATAGAGGTGTGATATTCGCTGAAAGTTTGCCTATAACGTGGAACATATATTATTTTTCCGTCTTTATTGACAAATACTGGCCAAATATAACGCAAAGTAACAGGCATCTTCCAAACAGAATATAGCCTTCTAACAGGCTCTAAATATCCATGTATGACATAATTATCAGTTGGAAGGACGCTTCTTACCGTTAATGGGTAATCCTCGTCTTTAATACCTCTATCTAAAGCCCCCATAGAGAAGTCTAATTCAAAATATGGGGTATCTAATTTGCCGTTTTTCTCTAAAATATAGGTATATGGCAATTCTTTTGGATTATTTCCAACAGTAATGACATCGTATTCCTTGATTAAATAAGTAGAATCATTTAATTTCATGGCCAAATTTGGTTGAGGGGCAAGGCAAAATTTACGGATTGCTTCGTAATCTTTTACCTTTAAGCTAACTTTTCTAGAAGCAGTAGAAACTAGTTTATTAATAGCGTTGATAAATCCGTCGTAAGGAAGGGCGATCAAGGCACGGATGTCTAATTCATCAGCAACAACGGCTTCATGGATAACACTATCAGAAAGACCAAATTGTTCATCATTAGCAGCCCTCATTTCATCAAGGACCTTTTCGCGGTCAATCTCGCTCATCTTCGAAATAACATCTCTTCTAATTGAATTACGCATGTATTCATCTTCGTTTTTAGAAGCACTAGTGGAATAAGGAACATGGTTTTCGTTATCATAATCAATTAGATCTTGCTTTGAATAATTAAGCAAAGGCCTAACAACAACCATTCCTTCAACTGTAGACATTGGGAACAAACCGTAATGGGCAACATGTCCTTTTCTTTGCTTTTGAAGAAGATAAGTTTCAATTAAATCATCTTGTTGATGGGCCACAAAGAAAGCAGAGGCGTTATATTTCTCATATATTTTCTTGAAGAAGTCATATCTAACTCTTCTAGCAAATTCTTTATAATCCTCGTTTTCTTTAATCTTTTCTTCTTCTGGAAGATCATTTGTATCTAATCCTTCAAAAACTAGCCCATTCTTCTGGCAATAATCTCTTAAAGAAGCGAAATCTGAATCGCTAGAATCGAATTTATGATAATTAAGGGAACAAACAACAGGTTTTATCCCCTTTTTGACCATCATATCTATCAAGGCCATGGAATCAGAACCAAAAGTACCTGCAACTAGGTAAGTAGAAGATTCATCAAACTTGAAATCAATCATTACATTTCTCCTTCGTCGATAAGGGTAAACATTTCTTGGCAGGTAGACTTGTTTGCATAAGGTAATATCTTATTTACCTTGCCAAGCACATATTTAGAACCGAGAATCAATTTAATTTCGTCCCCTTCATTAATTTCGCTAGAGGCTTTAGCAATTTTCCCATTAATTGATACTTTGGAAGCGTCACATAGCTGTTTTGCTATTTCCCTACGCTTAATTAACCTAGAAACTTTTAAAAATTTATCAATTCTCATCCTATATAGGATAACACAATTCCCATAAAGGGAATGCTTATAAATTTTACGACTTTTGTTTATGGGCAAGGTATACCGAATGTATATTTCTCATTACTTTTTCTAAATCATCAAGCCAATTGCCCTGTTTATATAAAGAAACTACCAATACTTTATTCAAAAAAGTAACCCTTAGCCTATTCATCATCGGCAGCAAAGAATTAAACAAATCACTGCCGATTCCGTCGATTCTAGAGAAGCTAGACGATAAAGATAAATCGACTTTGTCTTCACAGTCGTTAACAGATGTAAATTCTTCAAAATCAGAAAGTATATCAATGAGTTTTTTCTTAATTAACAAAGAGGTCTCTTCTGGCATTTTTCCATATATGTCCCTCACCTTTTTGGCAAATTTGTTCAAATCTGACTCTTTGTTTATGTTCTCTAATTCCTGATACAAAACAATCTTGTCACTTTTAGATGCATAATCAGAAGGAATATATGCATCTATATCAAAAAGCTTATTTGAGGTAGGTGGAGTAAGTTCGATTCCAGATTTTTTAGCCTCAATTGCTTCATTTAGCATCTTCATATACAAATCAAGACCGACAGAGTCGATAAATCCAGCTTGTTCAGGGCCTAAAATATCTCCAGCACCCCTTATCATCAAATCCCTTTGGGCAATTTTATAACCAGATCCTAGTTCAGTGAATTCTTGGATAGCCTGTAGACGTTTTTTAGCGTCCTCATTCATATTTTTATGAGGTTTGTACATCAAATAGGCATAGGAAATTCTATTTCCCCTGCCAACTCTACCTTTGATTTGATAAAGTTGAGAAAGACCGAAGTTATCGGCATTTTCTACAATTATCATGTTCGCGTTTGGTATATCGATACCGTTTTCAACGATTGAAGTGCAAACCAAAACATTAAGTTCATTATCATAGAACTTGGCCATGACATCTTCGGATTCATTTTTATCCATTTGGCCATGAACAACTCCTATTTTTGCTAAAGGAATCCTAGAAGCAAGCTTAGAAGCGCAGGAATATATCGTATCCACCCTATTATGAACATAATAAACCTGTCCGTTTCTAGATAATTCCCTAGAGATAAGTTCATCTACTATTTCTTCTTTATACGGAGTTACATATGTCTGGATTGGCATTCTTGACGAAGGGGCTGTATTGATTTCTGACATTGGACGAATCCCGACCAAAGACATTTGCAAGGTTCTAGGAATCGGGGTAGCGGAAAGAGTAAGAACATCAACGCTATTCTTCATTTCCTTAATTCTTTCTTTTTGTTCAACACCAAAGCGTTGCTCTTCATCAACAATCAAAAGACCTAAATCCTTAAATTCAAAATCTTTGGAAAGAAGCCTGTGTGTCCCGATTATGAAATCGATTTTCCCTTCTTTTATAGCCTTTAGATTTTGATTTTGAACTGAATCAGGAATTAATCTAGAAAACAGGGCTAACCTAACTCCAAATGTAGCAAAACGCTGCATTGCTACTTCGTAATGTTGCCTTGCAAGCAATGTAGTTGGACATAATAAAGCAACTTGCTTTCCATTTGATATAGCCTTAAAAGCCGCTCTAAAGGCAACTTCGGTTTTGCCAAAACCTACATCCCCACAGACAAGCCTATCCATGATTTCATTAGATTCCATATCCTTTTTAATCGCATCAACCGCAGCTTGCTGATCAGAAGTCAATTGATATGGAAATTCATTCTCGAATTGTTTTTGTAGTTCATCATCCGGAGGGAAAGCAAAACCTTTGTTCCTAACCCTGTTCCCATAAAGAGAAATAAGCCTATCAGCAAGTTCGTTGATACGTTTATTAATCTTGGCTTTTCTTTTTTCCCATTCCTTAGTAGAGAGCCTACTTAATTGAGGCCTAGCCCCCTCTCGTCCTGCATATTTCCTAACTAATCTAAATTGTTCTAAAGGAACATAAAGGAATTCGTTCCCAGCGTATGCAATATGAAGGAAATCCCTATGTTTCCCTTCTATTTCAATTGTTTTTATATCAAGGAAT
Source organism: uncultured Caryophanales bacterium (assembly GCA_902464635.1). Lineage (GTDB taxonomy): Bacteria > Bacillota_I > Bacilli_A > RFN20 > CAG-826 > Alloenteromonas. Next base: position 12,309 of record CABQKC010000006.1, read on the forward strand.
TGGCCAATTCCATTATATTCATGAACTACATAATCACCTGGTTTTAACTCTTCATAGCTTCTTAATATAGTTGCTTGTTTAAAACGTGAATTAAACCTAGAAGCAACTCGCCTCGCACCAAATAATTCATTTGAAGAAATATAGGCGATTTTTAATGATGGAATCTCAAACCCTTCCGATAAATTCAAAGAAGAGAAAGCAAGATTAGAAGAGGGGATTTCTAATCCATTTACTTCTTCTATTTCTAGCTTGGCATCTTCTAAAAGACTTTTGATTGTTTTTCTTTGTTGCTCTTCTTTTAGACAAATGATTACTTTGTTCCCGCTAGAAAGATAAGATTGGATTGTAGGCAAGATAGATGCAATCGATTTACCTGTTAATGAAATTGAATGAACAGGGAAGCTAGCATCGTTAATCGAAGTAGAAAAGATAGACCCGTGTATCGATTTAACACCTTTTAAGGCTTTGTCTAGACTTAGATATTGTTCTAGATGAGAAAGACATTGTCCTTGGTAAAATAGTTCTCCAAAATATTGATTTGCCTCAGTTTGAAGCAAGGAAAAAGATTCACAGAATTGAGGATAATTTGGAAAGAAGACAAACCTAGGATTAAAATAACTTACAATAGAAGAAGCGTCTTTATTTGCTAACCCATAATATTTATACAAAGGTATTTTGTAATTACTATTTTGATAATCTTCTAGAACCGATTCTAGATTTCTTTTTAAATCATTAAAACGTTCTAAAGGTAGCTCTTCTTCATCTTTTGAAAGTCTATCCAAAGCGGCTTTCTTAAACTCTTCAAACATTGATGAAGGCAAAAAGAAATCGGTCGCAGGTGCGATAGAAACTTCTTCTAGATTACTTTTAGATTCCTGCGTTGCTATATCAAATAGACGTATTGATTCGATTTCATCATCAAAGAATTCGATACGTATTGGATCTAGATAAGAAACAGAATAAACATCAACGATATCGCCTCTATAGGCAAATTGAAGGGAATGCTCGATTTTGTCATTAACCTTATAACCGTTTTCTAATAATTTGGTTTTAAAATCTTTTAAATCAAGAGTGTCTCCGACTTTTAATTTTATAACTCTTTCCTCAAATTGTTTTCTTGAAGGAAGGAAGCGAAGAATGGCGCTAGGATGAGTAACCAAAATCTTCTTTTTATCATCCAATAGACGATACATCGCATATATTCTTTGAGATTGCAATTCTAGCGAAGAAGATAATGCTTCCGCCCGCAAAAGTTCATCGGATGGAAAGAAAACAACGTTTTCTTCTGGCAAGAAATTTAGCAAGAATTCATATATTCTTTGGCAAGAATATTGGTTAGGAGAAACTATACAATAATTGTCTTTTTTCTTGTTAAACAAAGATAAAATAGCTAGGGCTGGCCCTAACGTATCATCACTAACTAAATTGCCTTTTGCCTCGCCAAGAGCACTTACATAAGGCAATGTATCAATTAAAGAAAAAAGGTCGTTATTCTTCATTTGTTATAATGATTCATCGCGTAATTAAAATCATGGAGAAGATAATCCCTGATCGCCTTAGAGGCGTTAGTAGTCGCGATGTCTAACTTTTCCCTGCTATCGTTATCGATTTTAGAAAGGACATAATCGGCTCCTCCGTGAGGAGGTTCCCCTATTCCAACCCTGATACGCTTAAATTTATCGCTGCCAATAGAAGAGATGATGCTTTTCATTCCATTATGGGAACCACTAGACCCAAAAGGTCTTAATCTAATCTTCCCTTCTTCTATTGCCATATCATCATAAATAACAAGAAGTTCATCGAGAGAAACCTTGAAATATGACATCATGGGTGAGACAAATTGCCCAGAAAGGTTCATATATGTGGAAGGCTTAGCCAAAATAAAATCCTCTTCAAAGGCAGGATTTTTTACAATCGTATAAAGCCCATTGAATTTAGTTCTATCAATATCAACTTTGACCATTTCGGCAAATTTATCAATAACAGCAAACCCCATATTATGACGGGTATTTTCATATTGTTTGCCTATATTGCCTAACCCTACGATAAGTTTCATTACTTAACCTCATCTACCTCAACAATATTTTGCAATTTAGAAGCTACGTTAATAATCTTATTCACGCCTTCTTGGTCATAATATTCAAAAGGACGTTCCATCATTTCTTTAACCATGGCATTAGACACACCTTGCTTACTTTGCATAACATTCATCGTGTACTTCATCATCATTCTTTGGAAGAACGGAAGCTTAGACATATCAAAAGAACCGCGTAATTGGTAATAACGGACATGATATAAATCAAGGATATTAGAATTGATGAGTTCTTGTCTTCCTTCTTTTGACGGAATAGACATTCCAGAAGAGAAAATCATGACATTTTTATCGCTCATGTCATCATAATGGGATAAGAAATCATCAAGCCCTTTGATTTTTCCTCCCATAACCCAACCACCAAAGATGATAAGGTTGTAATTAGAAAGGTTCTTCCACTTGAACTTCTTTAGTGGCATGACCTCTGCAGAGATAGTTTTTGCTATATCTTCTGCATATTTTTTTGTAGATCCGACTTGGGAAACATATAAAACAATACTTTGCATAGCAAACATACTACCACATAAGAAGATAAACTTCCTTTTATTTGTTTTAAAAATTTACTTTTATGATTTGTATATGTATTCGATAATAATAGGCATGAAAGTTAAAGATTTTTTTATTGATTTAGCAAAAGGCGCTTCATTAGGAACCGGATTATTGCCAGGTGTATCAGCAGGAACAGTAGGATTAATCGTTAATATTTATGATAAATTAATCAGCGGGATTAATGATTTAAAGAAGAACTTCCTTCGTGCATTTCTTACTCTTCTTCCAATCGGAATAGGATGGGTCGCCTCTGGAATATTGCTTTTATATGTCCAGCACAAATGTTGGGACTACATTCCTTTTATCATTGTTTGCATGTGTACCGGATTCTTAATTGGGGGCATGCCTACCATATATAAAGAGTCAGGTATAGAGAAAATTAAGAAAAGCGATGGTTTAAGAATGACGATTGGATTTATTGTCGCTACTTTAATCGGAGTTTTTTCTGTTTTAGCATATGTATTCAATTGGTTTTCGTTTGAAGAAGCATTTGCTAATCCAAACCAAAACTGGTGGGTATATATAGTTATAATCGCGATTGGATTTGTCGCTGCAGCTGCTTGTATAATCCCAGGAATATCAGGGGCAATGATCTTGTTTATATTCGGCCTATATCAACCTGTATTAAATATCTATTTTGGAGATAATTCCATAATCCATAACCACGATAGATTAGGATCAGGACTTTTATTGACTTTGTGTCTAGTAATTGGAGTTGTTTTAGGCTTCCTTGCTATCTCAAAAGTAATGAAGTCGCTATTAGAAAAACACAAAAGAGGAACATATGGATATGTGCTTGGCTTTGTTGCAGGTTCAATAGTAGCTATGTTTGTAAATAACCAAATATGGCCTGCCTACTCAAATCCAAACACTTCTCAATGGTATCAATATCTAATAGGAATAATTTTATTAATTGCAATTGCAATTGCCACTTTATTATTGATAAAATTATCCAGTCGTAAAAAGGAAGAAAACCTTACAAAAATTAAGCAGTCAAATAACTAATATTTTTTAAGAAGAAAGTGAGTAAAAAATGCCACGTACACCTGAACAAAATAGAATTGTTAAAGACAGAAGAAAGTCAAAAATTACCGAAAAAGCGTTAAAAATTTTCGCCAACATGGACTATAGAGATGTATCGGTAGATACCATTACCAAAGCTGTAAGATGCTCTCACGGTCTCTTTTACCATTATTTTGATTCAAAAGAAGATATCTTCAACTATATCATTGACGAAATTGTATTAGAAAATTCTAGTCTTTTCCCAATTGAAAAAGCTAATGAAATTGGGGGTACAAATGGTTTAAAAATACTAACTTCCCATTATTCAAGTTTGATAAATGCAACTAATCATGATTTGTATTGTCTAAAAATAATGTTAGATTTAATTGACGTTAGCGAGATTCCTTCAAATCTAAAAAAGATTGTTAAAGAAAACGACCTAAAGAAATGTCTAATTTCATTAATAAAAACATCCCAAGAAGAAGGAAATGCCATCGCAGGCGATCCAACTTCAATTGCTAAGGCAATGACTTTATTAATAAAAGAAGAAATTAAAACCAATATGAACGAAAAAGGTAAAAACTCACTTCCTAGCGGAGATATCCTCCTAGGAATGATGATGAAAAAGCCTTTATCAGAAATCTAAATCCTTAGGCCTCTAGGAAACTAGAGGTTTTTTATTTATCTATTTCTTGCAGAGAAGTCGAATAAATACTTATATGTATCCTTTAGTTTTGGGTATAACCCTTTGTAACAATTTTGATATAGTTCTTCATATATCTTCGCATTGTCTTTATTTGGCTTAAACGTAATAGAAGGATGAACCATGCTAGAAATGGCTTCATTTGCATCCTTGAATTCCTTTGTAGCGAGGAAGCCAATAATTGCAGCTCCCAACGAAGAGGTTTCATTAGTTTGGACTCTAGTAACTGGAAGATTGAATATATCCGCGGTGATTTGGCAAATTTCATCCGATCTAGAACCGCCCCCGGCGATTCTAATTTCATTGAACCCATGTCTTAGGTTTTTGGCAAATCCTTCGCTAGCTAACCTAAGTTCATAATCAATTCCTTCAATTATGGCTTTATAGACATGCAGCCTTGTTGTTGAATCGCTAAAGCCGACAATAGACCCCTTTACTTCCGGTTTATCTAGATTTGAGCCCCAGAAAGGTTGCAAAAGTAATCCGTTAGAACCAGCAGGTATGCTAAAGAGGTTTTTGTTATAGTCTTCGGGGTAAACATCATCAATTACAAGATCATTAATGTTCATCGCACCAAATTCTTTTAAGAACCAGTTAATCATCCAATACCCACGATATACTTGTACATCTAGATTGAATTGGCCAGGCAAGGTTGATGGATAGGCAGGAAAGAATTTGGATGGGGACATGAACTTATTCACACTAGTTTCGACTGAACATGCAGTACCTAAAGAAATAGACAAAATTGTGTCTTTAATGACACCTGTCCCTAACGTTTCGCAAGATTTATCAGATCCGCAGGCATAAATAACTAAGCCTTCCGGGAGTCCAGTTTCAAAGGAAGCTTTCTTGCTGATTCGTCCAATTTCTTGTTCACATTCAACTAATTCACAAAGTTGATTTTTCTTAATAGAGAATATTTGACCCTGCATATGGGTTTCTGGTTTTTTATACCATTGCTTTTTCTTGTAATTTAATGGGTAATGCCCTGTGTAATCAGAAGCAGAGTCGATTAAATTACCAGTCAATTTGTAATTAAAATAAGTCGACAAGGCGACATATTTATCGATACGAGCGAAATTCTCTGGTTCATTTTCTTTAACCCAGTTAGCAACTGTCCTTCTTCTATTCATTTGGATAACAGCAGACATTCCAACAAGCCCAAATGCTAATCTAGAAAACAAAGGGAGTGGCTTTTCGCATTTTGCATATCTTTGGTCTAGCCAAAGTATCATTGGGCGGATTACCTTGTTGTCTTTGTCTAGCAAAACAGCAGAATCTCTAAAGCAAGTCATCGTAATACCTTTGACTCTTTTCATCAAATCTTTATTTTTGCTTATTCCTTGGGAACACTTGCATAAACATTCGTAATAATAAGCGGGATCTTGTTCGGCATAACCTGGTTTAGAAGAAAAATAAGCTGGTTCATAGGTTTGCTTTTCGCAGGCAAGAGTATTCCCGTTTCTATCAAATATCGATACACGTACCGACTGTGTTCCAAAATCTATCGTTAGAATTAAATTAGACTGTTCCATTTTCATTCTCTTTTTTTCCAGGCTTAATTATAGATAAATTTTCGCCTAATGAAGATAGTTTTATTTTACTAAAGTAAAGCACATGTCTCTTTTTTAGGCTTTTCTTTATAAGAAACATATTAATTTTATCTTCTTTAGAAGGCTCTATATGTGGTAAGATTTATCCGCTGGGTTTAAAAACCCTTTATTAAATTGTCATTAGGAGGATACAATGGCAGAAAAGAAATATGTTTATTCCTTCAAAGAAGCCCATGAAGCCCATTTAGGCAAGGACATTCTTGGAGGAAAAGGCAACGGTCTCGCCGAGATGACTGCCGCTGGAGTAAATATTCCAGCTGGATTCACCGTTACTACCGAAGCCTGCAATCTCTATTACGAATCCGGTAAAAAGATTCCTGATTTCGTTTGGGACGACGTTGTCGCCCACATCCATCAAATCGAAGAAATCGATGGAAAAGCCTTTGGTGGCGGAAAAGGATTACCTCTTCTAGTTTCTGTTAGATCTGGTGCCCGTATGTCCATGCCAGGCATGATGGATACAATTCTTAACCTTGGTTTAAATGATGAAACCGTTAAAGAATTAGTCGAAGGAACCGGCAATGAAAGATTTGCTTGGGACTCCTATCGTCGTTTCATCTTGATGTTCACCAACATCGCCAAAGGACATCCACGTACCAAGATGGATGCCATGCTTGATCAAATCAAGAAAGACAATGGCTACAAGCTTGATACCGAAGTCACCGTTCCACAATTAAAGGAACTCGTAAAAGCCTACAAGGCCTACTACAAAGAAACATTTGGTGAAGATTTCCCAACCGATCCATATGTCCAATTAAAAGAAGCTATCGCCGCTGTCTTCCGCAGCTGGGATAACCCACGTGCTAACGTTTATCGTCAAATGAACGGTATCCCATATGAATGGGGAACCGCCGTTAACGTTCAAACCATGGTATTTGGTAACATGGGTGAAGATTCTGGTACTGGTGTTGCTTTCTCTAGAAACCCATCCACCGGTGAAAAGAAGATCTATGCCGAATTCTTACCAAACGCCCAAGGCGAAGACGTCGTTGCTGGCGTTCGTACCCCTCTCCACATCGAGGAACTCGAAAAGAGAATGCCAGAAGTCTATAAGCAATTCATGGAAACCATCAAGAGAATGGAAAACTATTTCCACGATATGCAAGACATGGAATATACCATCGAAAAAGGCAAACTCTACTTCTTACAAACCCGCAATGGTAAAAGAACCGCCAGAGCTGCTTTAAAGATTGCCTGCGACTTAGTCGACGAAGGTTTAATCGATGAAAAGGAAGCTTGCTTAAGAGTCGAACCAAAGCAACTCAATGACTTGCTCCACCCAACTTTCGATGAAGCTGACTTAAAGAAACACGAACCAATCTTAAAAGGTCTCCCAGCCTCCCCAGGTGCCGGAACCGGTAAGATTGTCTTCACCGCTGAAGAATGTAAGGAATTACACGACAAGGGAATCAAAGTTGTTCTCTGCCGTGCCGAAACTTCTCCAGAAGATATCATCGGTATGGTTAATTCCGAAGCTATCGTTACCGCTAGAGGCGGTATGACTAGCCACGCTGCCGTTGTTGCCCGTTCCATGGGTAAATGCTGCGTTGCCGGATGCACCGATGCCATAATCAACGAAGAAGAAAAGACCATGAGCATTGGTGGCAAAGTCTATCACGAAGGTGATGTTATCTCTGTCAACGGTTCCACCGGTTACGTCTATGAAGGCGAAATCAAGATGGTTCCAGCCGACTTAGGTGGCGACTTTGGCCGTATGATGACTTGGGCCGATAAGTATCGTAGACTAAAGATCCGCGCTAACTGCAACACCCCACTTGATGCCGATAATGCACATCAATTCGGTGCCGAAGGTATTGGTCTATGCCGTACCGAACGTATGTTCTTTGCCGATGACCGTATCCTTAACATGCGTTCCATGATTCTTTCCGAAACAGTCGAACAACGTGAAGCTGCCCTAGAAAGAATCCGTCCATATCAAGTTGACGACTTCTACCATATGTATATGTCTGCACCAGACGATATGGTCTGCATCCGTTTACTCGATCCACCACTACACGAATTCTTACCAACTATCGATGATGCCAAGAACATCAAAGACTTAGCCGAAAAGCTTAATGTCTCCGAACAAAAGGTTCGCGATAGAATCAATCAATTGCAACAAGCTAACCCAATGATGGGTTTCCGTGGCGTACGTCTATGCGTTGCCTATCCAGAAATCTATCGTATGCAAGCTACCGCTATCATCCAAGCTGCTATCAAAGCCAGCAAGGAATTAGGCAAAGATGTTGAACCTGAAATCATGATTCCTCTCACCGGCGAATTAAAAGAATTCAAGTTTGCTAAGAACGTAGTTGTCGAAGCAGTCGAAAACGAAATGAAGAAGGAAGGCAAGACTCTTGTCTACCACGTTGGTACCATGATCGAAGTTCCAAGGGGAGCTTTACAAGCTGGCAACATTGCCAAAGAAGCTGAATTCTTCTCCTTCGGAACCAACGACTTGACCCAATTAACCATGGGCTTCTCCCGTGATGACTCCGGACAATTCTTGAATTACTACTATGACAAGAAGATTTATGAATTCGATCCATTCCAAACCATCGACGTCGAAGGTGTTGGCGAATTAGTCAAGATTGCCGTCGAACGTGGCCGTGCAACTAGAAAAGATCTAGTAGTCGGTGTCTGTGGTGAAACCGGTGGCGATCCAGCTTCCATCATGTTCTATGATGCCGTTGGACTAGATTATGTCTCCTGTTCGCCATTCCGTGTCCCACTTGCTAGACTTGCCGCTGCACAAGCTAACATCGTTCACGAAAGAGAAAAAGCCGCTAAGTAATTAGCTGGTTAAACAATCAAATTAGAGCTGCCGAAAGGTGGCTCTTTTTTACTATTTAAACAATAAATATGATATAGGGGGTTAATCGAATTTAAAAAATGGCTAGTTTTTGCTAGCCACTTAATTTATTTCATTTCCGAATCTTTTAGGGCAATGTCCTTAATATTTTTAAATTCAACAACGTTATCGTTTCCTATATGTACGTTATCTAAATATGTATTAGGACCTATAACGTTTCCTTCGCCTATAGTAGAACCATTCATTATGAATGTATTAGGCCTTATAGTCGTATCTACTCCGACTGTTGAATCAGGAGAAATATATGTTGTTTCAGGATCTTCAATAGTTACTCCAGAAAGCATTAGTTCCTTATTGATTCTTTCTTGAATCTTTTTAGCAGCGATTGATAAGTGATATCTATCATTAACACCCATTGTTTCATCTAAATCATCAATTGAGAATGAACCGACTTTCTTGCCATCTCCTGCGAATAAGCCAATAACGTCGGTTAAATAATATTCATGAGCGGCATTTGATGGGGTAAGCCTATCCAGGTCCCTAAATAGTTCTTTATTGTCAAATACATACACCCCTGCATTAACTTCATTGATTTCAGCTTCTTCAGGCGTGCAGTCTCTTTGCTCGATTATTTTCTTAACATGGCCATTTTCAAGATAGATACGTCCATATCCGGTAGGATCATCCATAAGTGCGGTTAAAATGGTTAAATCATTGCCATTTTCTTCATGCGCCTTTAGCAAAGCACCTAAGGTTTTACTTGTTAATAAAGGGGTATCGCCACAACAAACAATAGTAATACCTTCTTTGTCTTTCAATACTGGGGCAGTCATCATAATGGCATGACCGGTACCTTTTTGTTCTTTTTGCCAGACAACTTTAGAGTCTTTAGAAACTATAGATGAAGTCATTTCTCCACCAAATCCAACGATGGTGACTATTTCTTCAAACCCTAATGGTTTTAATGCTTCCAAAACATATTTAACCATTGGACGGCCTAAAATAGGGAAAGAGACTTTAGACATCTCATCTCTTTTGGATTTCATTCTAGTGCCCTTACCGGCCGCTAGTATTATTGCGTGTTTGTTCATTTATTAGCTCCTCCCATAAGTGTTTTAGTCAAAGCGGAAATGTATCCAAGCTTTTCATATTTCTTTTGGGCCTCTTTCATTTTCTTAAGGTCAAAAGACATAGCAAATAAGCTAGATCCAGATCCTGACATTGAAACTATTTTAAACCCATCCTTGACTAATGAGGAATATATTTCCCCTACTTTAGGCAAAAGATAGACTGCAGGAGGCATTAAATCATTGCCGATACTTCTAGCAATTAGATTCTCATCAGCAGTTTCTAAACCTTTTATAACACCCTCTGTATCAATACGGATGCTCTCGCCTTTATAGTTAGAATAAACTTCTTTTGTAGATAAGCCTTCTTCTGGTTTAACAATTAATACATAAAAAGGCTTTAATAGCTTAATGGGTTCGTTCTTTTCTCCGATTCCCCCAACTCTAGAAGGGATGTTATGGATGAAAAACGGAACATCTGCCCCAATTGTTAATCCAATCTCGCATAATTGTTCATCGGAAAGATTGAGTTTAAGCATCTTGTTTAATGCGATTAAGACAGCAGCAGCATTAGAAGAACCACCACCTAGTCCAGCAGCAAAAGGAATCTCTTTATGAATATGGATAAGGAAATTTTCTTTAAATCCGCATGCTTTTCTTAAGGCGTCAGTAGCTTTTTTGCATAGATTAGCTTTAGCACTCATTAAACGAAAATCATCGCAAGTAATATAGGTGTCGTTGCTATAAATCTTGTTTATTTCAATGACATCATGCAATTCCAAAGGAAGGTTTATCATGTCTAATTCATGATACCCATCATCTAATGTTCCCAATATTTTTAACGAAAGATTAATCTTGGCGTATGACTTAATGTCCATATATAAATCCTTATTTTAATAACTGTTTTCTATTTGATAAAAGAAGATATTGCTCAGGGGAAATTTGCTCTGGCCTATAATTTAATGGAATATTGCATTCTTGAAGCAAGGCTTTCGTTTTGTCTTCATCTTGTAATAAATCCTTCAAATTATTGTAGATTGTTTTCCTCCGTTTTAAAAATAGCGACTGAGATAGTTTATACGCTTTAAGGACGTTTTCATCAAAATTCGTATCTAAATCTATTTTTATGACTGTTGAATCAACATGCGGACGAGGGGAAAAGCAATTCTTATTAACATTAAATAGCTTTGTTGCTTTCCCTCTTAAAGTAAGAAGAATGTTTAAAGGGGAATAATCCTTGGTATTTGTTTTTGCTAATATTCTATCAGCTGCTTCCTTTTGAATCATAAAGACAAACCTAGTAGCGTTCTTTGCTTCTAGTAAAGCCTTTTCTATCAAAGCAGACGTAATGTAATAAGGCAAATTACCAACAACTTTAGAATAGGATGAATAATCGATTTTCAGCGCATTTCCCATTTCAATTTTTAAAAATTCATTGTTTTGGAAGTCGCTTTTTAGTTTGGTAATCATAGCTTCGTCTATATCAACAAGAGTTGCTTTTGCAGGTCCAAAAGATAAATAGTAAGACAACGAACCAGCCCCACAACCAATCTCTAAAACATTATCTTTTTCAGTTAATTCAAGACTAGAAACAATAAGGGAGGCCTTTTCTTTATCGATAAGAAAATTTTGGCCAACTTCTTTTTTGGCAAGGAATTTTAATTGTTCTATTTCTTCAAAATATTTATTTGCATCCATTAATAAATTCCTCCAATTGTTTCTTATCTATATTCATTGCGTTTAGCCTTTTTAACAATGTCTTTCCGTTTCCGTATCCTAAATGGAAATGAGTCTCTACATTTTCTTTGTTAACCCCGCTATTCTCACCTACTAGCTTAAGTTCAAGAAGGTCTGAATAGGTTAGATTTCCTGGAGTAGGCGATTTGGTAATAGTAATGTGCGACAAGGCATCTAGAATTGTTTCCTTATCAGACTCCGCTACCCCAACCTTATGATGCTTAATTGCTTTTTCTTTTGGAATATAAGCGTGTTTCAGATTTGGAATATGTTGATCTAGCACATCTCTTATCCTTTTTCCTGGATAATCTGGATCAGTTAAAACTATGACATCTTTCCTTTTTGACGCCTCCAAAATGTAGTCTATTGTTTCACGTGGAACGTCTGAGCCATTAGTGGTAACTATCTCCGCATCAAGAAAAGAAGTCAATAAGGATACATCGGTAGTGCCTTCTACTACAATTAGGGCATTTATCACTGTCTTACTCATGGTTTCACGTGGAACAATTTATTGAAATTGTCTTGTATTTTTTTGCTTAAAATGTCAAGAGAAATTTCCTTAATTTCTGACATTTGTCTTACTATATATGGGATATATTCTGGATAATTTGTTTGGCCCCTAAATGGAACCGGAGGTAAATAAGGGCAGTCGGTTTCTGAAAGAATTCTATCAATAGAAACTTCTTTGACACATTGTTTTGGAACGATTGAATTCTTATATGTTATAGGCCCATCAAAGCCAAAATAATAACCTAGCTTTTCAAATTCTTTCATCATTTCTACTGAGCCAGAGTAGCAATGTAAAACGCCTTTTGCTTGAGGCGTGTATTCTTTTAATATATCAAAAGTGTCTTGAACGGCTTCTCTACAATGGATTGAAACAGGCAAGCCAAGTTCGTCCACCATTTTTAGTTGCTTGATAAACCATATTTTTTGGTTATCCCTATCCTTTTGCTCTTTATACCAATGATAATCTAATCCGATTTCTCCAATGGCTATGACTTTTGGGTTTTTGCAGAGTTCTTTTATTTTGTTTAGATTATCATCGCTTACATTTTCTAAATTTTCAGGATGAAATCCGATGGCAGCATAGACCCCTTCATGTCTAGAGGCGATTTCTATAGCCTTTAATGAACTTTCTAAGTCATATCCGACAACTAAAATAGTAGTAACCCCTGCTTTAAATGAAGATGCAACTACTTCATCTACATTATCTTTGAATCTTTCATCATTAAGATGACAATGCGAATCAACAAAATTCATTTCATTTTCCCACACAGAATCTAGAGAAGATTTCATCGCTTAAATCATGGGTTGGATCTTCTCCGAATAATTCTCTTACATAGTTATATGCATTAAGCAAAGAAGAGGAAATTAGATCAATGGGTTGCCTAGATTTACAATCTGAGATAATTTGTTCTAGTTCAGAATCTATTTTTCTTAATAAAGATAATTCCCTTTCATTTGAAAAAGATGGATTGGAGAAAGATTTCTCACTTAGATTAAGAGAATCAAACATCGCCTTTTTCAAAGGCTCAATATCCTTGTTTATAGCGGAGATATATACATACCCCTCTTCTTTTTTGTCTATCAAATCAGATTTGTTTTTGATTTTTAATAGTATTTTTCCCTTGCTAAGTTCTTCTATTTCTTTTTCAAAAGAGCAATCCCGTGTATCAGAAATCAATAAAACCATATCTGAATCAGCAATAGATTTCTTACTTCTTTCGATACCTATGTTTTCAACAACTTCATTGCTTTCTCTAATGCCTGCTGTATCTAGCAATATAAAAGGTACTCCATCAAAAGAGCAATAGCCTTCTATTACATCTCTAGTTGTACCTGGGATTGAAGTTACAATAGCCTTATCTTCGTTTAATAAGGCATTTAGGATTGAGGACTTGCCGACATTAGGTTCTCCTACAATCGCAACCTTTACTCCTTCTCTAATTATCTTTCCTTCATTTCCTTCTTTTATAAGGGTAGATAAAGAAGAACGCAATTCATTACAAGAAGATATAACGTCTTCATAACTAGTTTCTTCAATATCTTCGTATTCGGGGAAATCAATATTTACTTCTAGTTTTGCCAAAAGCTCACTGATTTTATTTTTTAAAGGAGTTAATAAAGGCGATACTTTTCCTAAATAAGAAAGAAGAGCAAGGTCTTTTGCTTCTTTAGTAGACGCATTAATTAAATCATTCACACTTTCGGCTTCAATTAAATCCATCTTGCCGAAATAGAACGCCCTGGCAGAAAATTCCCCTCTTTCCGCATATCTAACCCCGTTAGAAAGAAAGGCTTCTACTATTTCTTTGACTATAACCATTGAACCGTGACAAGTTATCTCAACCACCTCTTCTCCAGTCATAGAACATTCTGGTTCGTAACAAAAAAGCATTACATCATCTATTGGCTTATTTTTAAAAACAATAGACCCATGTATCATTTTTCTTTTAAAACCAGCGCCAATTTCTTTATTTATGAACTTGGAGACGATACCAAAAAGACCATCGCCGCTAAGACGAAGCAAAGCCAAGGCTGATTTAAACGGAGGTGTCGCTAAAGCAATAATTGGTTCCATCTTCTAAATTATAACCCATATATAAGAATAAAGGCTGACGAATCAGCCTTTAATTATTAATCAACGTATTTAATGCAGACGGCTCTAGACGGTCCTTCGCCAGTTGATTCGGTTTTGATATGTTCCATTTTTGAAAGGCAGCCATGAACAACGCGTCTTTCATCTGGAGTCATTGGATCAAGTTGGACATCAACTTTGGTCTTGATAACTTCCCTAGCAGCTCTTCTTGCAATGCGTTCGACTCTAGAATATTTATCTTCTTTATATCCGCCAACATCAAGAAGGATCCTATGACGATGACGGAATTTGTTAGAAACAGCTAATTTAGTTAATTCATTCAAGGCTTGTAAAGTCTTGCCGTTTCTTCCTATTAATATAGGATTGTGGTCAGAATCAATAGTAATCTTGATGATGTCTTCTTCGATGACTGATTCAGCAGAAACTTTAACGCCTAAGGCATAAAGTGATTTCTTTATGTATTCAACAGCATATTCAGCAATATCATCTTTATCAAAAACATTGATAGTTGCGCTCTTTTTGAATAAACCCTTCTTCTCTTCCTTAACTTCATAAGAAAGAGTTTTTTCAGAGACGTTTAATTCTGCACAAGCTTCGGCAACAGCTTCTTCTATTGTTTTAGCAGTAAAAGTTTTCATTTATTTCGTACCTCTTTTTTCTTTTGATTTTTTTGAGATTACCAATTGGGTAATCAAGGTTTGAATCATGGAAATTAAACCACCAATCAACCAATAGACTCCCATAGCGGATGGAAGCATGAATCCCATGATAATGGTAAATACCAACATGAAGATAGATACCCATTTCATTTGTTTTTGAGAATCGGTTTGAGCCGGATTAGCGGATAATTTAGCCATCTTCTTGGTTTGAGATTTACTAATTATACGTGGAAGCATCATAGCCATAACCTGGGTAGCAGCCATCAATATGAATAAGACTAAAGCTGTCCACCAGCCATTTTCATTAAGATACCAAGTACCTTTTACATTAAATAATATGCTTGAGATATTATCGGATAGTCTCATTCCAAGGAATTCACCACTAGATAAAGCGGCTGAACCTTGTAAGCCAGACCAAACACAGATGAACACAGGGAATTGAACAATGAGTATAAGAATTTGCCTAAACGGCTTAATCTTATGACGTTTATACAAAGCCATTTGCTCAGTTGCGAGTCTTTGCTTTTCGGCTTGATTTGTATTGGAATTTGGATATTTAGCTTGGAGTTTAGCAAGTTCAGGCTGCAAGGCTTGCATCTTTTGGGAATCCATTGTTGAACGGAAAGATACCAATAATAGCAAACACCTGACTATTAAAGTAACGAATACAATAGCCCAAATCTGTCCAACACCAGTCAAGTTTTGATCCATTCCATAAGCGAAAGTATCAACTAACCAAGAAACTGGATAGACAAGCAATCCTTCAAGGAAGCCTTTGCTCCAGGCATATCCCCAGTCTTTCTTAGAGATATTTACTTCCCAGTCGGAAGAATTTCCATAATGACCGAATTGACCTTCTTGGGTAGCAATACAAGAACGATTTTGATTAACCTTGGTTGCTACTTGGGATTTGTAATAATCAGTGAAATCTTTAGTAGGAACATTGTCCATTCCTAAGGATGGATCGCTGCTCTTATAAAGTTCAGCATTCCAACTAGTCCAATAGCCCCAAAGCGAACCACCTTGGCCAGAGAACTTAACATAGCCATTTCTTCTTAAAATGGATTTTTCGTTAACTTCGACATTAGAACCAC
Organism: uncultured Caryophanales bacterium; assembly: GCA_902464635.1. Taxonomy (GTDB): domain Bacteria; phylum Bacillota_I; class Bacilli_A; order RFN20; family CAG-826; genus Alloenteromonas. The sequence continues at coordinate 28,239 of CABQKC010000006.1, forward strand.
CGTTGTAATTGGATTCGATATAAGGGTTAACAACCTTGTCTTCACCCTTTGAAGGAATAGTTGCAGTTAAGCCTTTGATGAACTCTTCAGATGCGGTTTGTCCAACAGTATAAGCCTTTCCTGTTTCGGCAAGATAAGTAGAAGCTTGTAAGACATAGTTATCAATGCTTGCCCAGTATTTTAATGAAGGCATTACCAATCCACTTTTATAAGCACTAGAAATTATACTTTGAAGGAAAGTAGACTTCGCGGCAGTAAATTCTATTTGCTTATTGTCGTTAAGCTTATATGGAACATATTTATAGATGTCTTCGTTAATTGCGATACCGGCAGAGTTAACAAAAGCAGGACCTGCGATACCTTGGCTTTCTTCTTCTTCGATTAAAGCCTTCGTTTCATCAGCACTTTTTAACGTGTCATATTCATTTTTGCTTAAATAGACAGTAACACCTTGTTCGTAAGGATAAGCCATTTGGGCTTGGTCTTCTTCAGAACAAAAGTTAGCTGTACAACCAGCAAGCAACCCCGTGCCTAGAAGGGCTGCCAAACCAATGAATATCTTTTTATGGGATAACTTTTTCAATTGATTTTTTCCTTAACATTATCTAGAAGGGAATTGAGCTCCCTTTCATTATTTTGAAATCCATCCTCTCTGTAGCAAGGGTGAATTGCAATGATGATATTTACAGGCAATGAGTAGTCATTTCTAGAAGCAAGCATTGCCCTAACTTGCCTTTTTTCCCTGACCCTAGTAACGGCATGGCCATTAGCTTTCCCAATAGCCAAGCCGATTCTAGTAAAATCCTGATCAATAGGCGCGACTTGGTAATAAACAGAGAAATTCTTAGACTTTAGTTTCTTTCCATTTTTGATTATCAAGTCAAATTCTGAATGTTTTTTAATTCGAAGCGCCTTCTTCATGGGAATTAGTCAGCGACTCTGACGCGTCCTTTTGCACGACGCTTTGCAATAACCTTGCGTCCGGAAGCAGTAGCCATTCTGGCACGGAAGCCAGCCTTGTTGGCATGTTTCTTCTTTGAAGGTTGGTAAGTTTTTTTCATTAGCGTAATCCTCCTAAATTGGATGCAAGGGTTATTATACGGATTGAAACTTTTAACTACAACTACGAGTGTACGCGCGTAAGGGTTTTTCTAGACAATTTTTAAGGTGAATTTCAGCAAATCACAAAAACAAAGAAAAGTTTTCCACAATCAAAACATGTTATCAACATCGTGAAACATAGCGTGAAACACTTTCCACATGCATTGTGAATTGCAAATTGTGAATAATGTGAATAATTAAAAAATATAGGCTCTATCACGAGATTTTCAGACTAAGAATGATTGTTAATAACTTCAAAGTTTATATAGTTTTCCACAATCAAAAATCACCTATTTACTTTTCCACAATTTGTCCACAATAAAAAGATGTGGAAAGAGTAGTTTTTCGCTTTAAATCAACGTTAAAAAGAGTATTTATTGTGGAAAAATCAATTTGGTCAATTTTTTTACTATCTTTTTATTATAAAAATGATTTAATTTTACAGGAGCAAATTATGTCAGACTCGGTATCGCAATTAAGTAATATATGGACAATGGTCCTCGAAAAGATAAATAAAAGTTTAGAATCCCAATCGGATGGAGGGCGTATTTTTCAGTCATTTTTCGCCGATTCCAAAATTGCAGAAATTGATAAGGATGTAATGAAAATTGCTTGTTCATCTAATTTAGGGGCGACGATTATTGATAAAAAATATAGTAAGTTAGTTTCGTCAACCTTAGATGAAATCACCGGTACACATTTTGAATTGAAATTCGTTACTTTTGACGAAATTAAAAGCAAGAAAGAAGTCATCAAAGAAGAACCTGCATTTTTCAAAGATAGCAAGCTGAATCCAAAATACACTTTCGAGAGTTTTGTAACAGGTCCATCTAATAGAGAAGCTTATCAAGCCGCAGTTATGATAGCCAATACTCCAGGACAGCTCTACAATCCACTACTTTTGCATAGCGACTCAGGTTTGGGCAAAACCCATTTGTTGCACGCAATCGGTAATGGAATATTAGAAAAGTATCCAAATTACAAGGTTTTATATATCTCTGCGTCTGATTTTGTTGATGAATATATAAAGTTTGCCACAACGTATAAAGAAGACCAATCTTTGGTTCAATTCTTCAAAAATGATGTCGACGCATTCTTGATTGACGATATCCAATTTATAATCGGGAAAAAGAAGACAATGGAAATGTTTTTCGTTGTCTTTTCCACCCTTGTCTCAAAAGGTAAGCAAATTGTTATAACCTCCGATCAAGACCCAAGCAAACTAGATGGCTTAGACGATAGGCTGAAAACTAGATTTTCACAAGGTCTTGTTTTGTCAATAGAAAAACCTGATTTAGAAACAAGCAAACAAATATTGCTTTCAAAAATTGAAGCTGGCGGACTTGATGTAAATGACTTCGATGATGAAGTTATCACATATATTGCCCAAGGATTTTCTTCTAACGTAAGAGAACTAGAAGGCGCATTGAATAGGTTAATCTTCTGCTCAATAAGTATGAAGAACACGAACAAGATAACGATGAACGAAGCAACGGCTGCTATTAAGACGTTAAATGCTACGATTAGTCCATCCAAGCGCTTGACGGAAGATAAAATCATCGCCGGAGTTGCGGATTATTACTCATTAACCCCCTCTCAGCTTACCGGAAAGATAAGAACATCGAGAATCGCCATGGCTAGACATATTGCAATGTATTTAGACAGGCTTCTGCTCGATACTCCATTCATAAAAATAGGAGAAACGTTTGGCGGAAAAGATCATGCAACTGTTATGAGTGGTGTAAAAAAAGTGGAAAACTCCTTGAAAACTGACCCTGATATGTTGATAGCTATTGCCGAGTTAAAAAAGAAACTTTCCTAAGATGTTTATTTTATAAATAAAAGGTTTAAGAAAATGGATGACTGTGGTATCATTACGAAGACGGAAAAGCAAAGTTATCCACAATTCCCACAATGCTTATTATTATTAATATTCTTTAATAAATAAAAATAGATTATATATAAAGAGGTGTCGTATGCGTTTAAATGTTAACAAAGAACAATTTCTAAAAGCCTTGTTAAGTGCAGGCAAAGCCATATCCCCAAAAAACGCTAATGCCATATTAGCTGGTTTAAGACTTGAACTAAACGAAAAAGGATTGGAAATAATCGGTTCTAATTCTAGCATTACGATAAAATCCACAGTCCCATACATGATTGGGGAAAAAGAAATCATTACTAACCCTATTCAAGGATCTGCTTTAATCAATGCTCATTTACTAATCGAAGTCATTAGAAGACTAGAAGGCGAAACTATCAAATTAGATTTCATTGATAACTCCACCGCTAAAATCGATGATGGCAGATCTGTGTTCAAGTTGAATTGTTCTTCAGCCGATGAATACCCTGATATCGATTTAGAGCCTACAGGCACCATATTTACAATGCCTTGCTCTTCTTTGACTGAATTAGTCGAACAAAGCGCATTCGCCGCTTCTAACAAGGAACAGCGCTTTATTTTGACCGCTTTGAATCTAGAAGCAGCTGAAGGAAAATTGGTAGCCACTGCTACTGACTCTGCTAGATTATCTAGAAAGAGTGTTGATTTAGATTCTGAAATCAGGTTCAAATGCAATATACCGGCAAGAGCCTTGCTGGACATTGTCAGGATGTTTGAAACTGCTAGAACTGTAGAAGTTGCAATTTCTGACAAGAAGGCTTTGTTTACATTCGATAATACCGTTGTTTCTTCTTCTTTGGTTCCTGGCGATTATCCGGTCACTAGGTCGATAATTCCTGCTACCTTCAACTATTTCCTCGAAGTAAATGCCCAAGAGCTTCTAGCAGCCATGGGAAGAGTCGCTGTCTTAGCTAGCGATAGAGAATCTGTTGTTAAACTCTCAATGGGTGAAGATTCCGTTGAAATCTCGGTCAAGAGTCAAGAAAACGGAACCGCTAATGAACATATCCAAACTTTCCAATATACCGGTGAGAAGTTAGAAGTCTCCTTCAACTCTCTGTTTGTAGTTGATGCAATCAAGGCTTTAAAGAGTGAAGATGTAATGCTTTGCTTCCAAGCCGAAATGAAACCATTTGTTGTTAAAAACCAAAAAGACGACTCCGTTGTTGAACTCATTACCCCAATGAGAACCTATTAATAAAAAACCTTAAAAAATCTTTAGAAAATGGTAGAAATTTCTCTACCATTTTTTACTACTACGTAGTAAACTATATATTGTGTAAAAAGGTTTAAAAATGAAGTCGCAAAAAGAAATAAAAATCACAACCGATTACATCACTTTAGGGCAACTATTGAAACTCGCTTCGATAATTGACCACGGTGGTGAGGCCAAGCTCTTCCTTGCTTCTAACAAAGTTCTAGTTAACGGAGAAGAAGACAATCGAAGAGGCAGGAAACTTTACCCTGGCTATCTAGTTGTAATTGGAAGTGAAACATTTGCAATTACAAAATGATCTTGAATCATATCGAGCTTAGAAACTTTCGGAGCTACGATTATCTCGACTTGGATTTATCTTCTGGGTTAAACCTCATCGTTGGCGAGAACGCGGTGGGAAAAACTAATCTTGCCGAGGCTATCTATTATCTTTCTTTAGCTAGGAGTTGGAGGACCCTCGATGATAGGAACCTTATTAAAGACGGCAAAGAGTTCGCTTTGATAAATGCTTCCATTAGCGAAGGCGAACTTCATCGTCAAATAGAGATTAGGATTGAAAAGAATGCCAAGAAGATAAGAATCAACGGAAACCCAATAAGAAGATTGTCGGATTTATCTAAATTGGTAAATGTCATAGTCTTCTCTCCTAATGATACGCGGTTATTCCGTTCACCCCCTTCCGAAAGGAGAAATTTCCTGGATGTGGCGATTTCTAAAAAGTATGACGAATATCTAACCCTAATCGGTGGGTATTCAAAATTGCTAAAAGAAAGAAATGCCTTACTGAAGCAGGACAATCCAAACCTAGATTTGCTTAATGTACTCACGGAGCAGATGATCAAACTGTCAGAGCCAATAATCAAATATAGGGTTGATTATGTTTCTTCTATTAATTCTCTTCTTCCTTCATTCATGGAAAGACTAAGAGGCGACAAGAAGCGATGCAACATTGTTTACAAGCCTTTTGTAAGTCAAACCGATAATTTAATCGAATCCATGAAAAAAGCCTACCTAGACGCCCTGGAATCAGATTTGTCCCGTCGCCAAACTAGTGTTGGGATACATCGAGAAGACTTTTGTTTCAAGATGGATGGGCAAGATGTTGGGCTATATGGAAGCCAAGGGGAAAATCGAATTGCTTCATTGGCAGTTAAACTAATCCCTTACCTTTTAATAGAAAGCAAAGAGAAAAAGCCGATATGTGTGCTAGATGACGTGACTAGCGAGCTTGATAAAAATCACGTCGAAAGGTTACTAAACATCGTAAGGAAATTCTCTCAGGTGTTTATGACCGCTACAAAATTAGAAATCGAAGGTGCTTCAGTAATTGAAGTTGCCACGAATGATGCCAAGAGGAGGTAATCAAATGGCAGAGCAAGAAAAAAACGAGTCCGCTTCAAAAGAAATTGTAAATGAAGAAGATCGCTTCACTTACAAAAAAGAAGACGTGACTAATGAAAAAGCCCTAGAAAAAGCAAAGGCTGACTATAGCGGAAGCGATATTCAGGTTCTTGAAGGACTTGAAGCCGTCAGGAAACGTCCTGGTATGTATATTGCTACCACTGCTTCAGCTGGTCTTCACCACCTTGTGTGGGAAATTGTCGATAACTCAATCGATGAAGCTTTGGCTGGGTATTGTAAAAATATCGAAGTAACAATTAACAAAGACAACTCCATCACCGTAAGAGATGACGGTCGTGGCGTACCTGTTGACAAGGTTGCTAAATCCGGATTGTCTGGTGTTGAAACCGTTTATACAATCCTTCATGCTGGTGGTAAATTCGGCGGAGAGGGCGGATATAAGGTATCCGGTGGTTTGCATGGCGTCGGTGCTTCTGTAGTTAATGCTTTATCCGAATGGATGGATGTCACCGTTTGTAGAGACGGAGGCAAATTCTTCCTTCGTTTTGAAAATGGAGGCCACCCAGTAGGTCATTTAGCTAGAATTGGGGATTCGACCGAAGGAGAAAGAGGTACAACCGTTTCCTTTAAGCCTGACCCAACAATCTTCACCGAAACAACTATCTACAATTACGAGACCATCAAGAACCACATGAGGCAAATGGCCTTCCTTAATGGCGGAATCAAAATCACTTTAACCGATTTACGTGAAGAAACCCCTGTCACCGAAACGTTTAAATATGATGGCGGTATCCGCGAATATGTTTCCTATATCGATGTTAATAAATTAGTAAAACTCCCACCTGAACCAATCTATTGTCAAGGTGCTGAAGAAGTTACTTTAGCAGATGGAGAAACTAAAGAAAGAATCTATGCCGAAGTTGCTCTTCAATGGACTGATTCCTATGATCAAAACGGTATTTACTCTTTCTGCAATAACATTTCTACCAAAGAGGGTGGAACTCATGTTGAAGGTTTGAATCTTGCTTTAGGTAGAATAATTAACGACTACGCATTAAAGCAAAAACTTCTAAAAGAGGATGAAGAAAGGTTTAGTGGGAACGATTGCCGTGAAGGTTTGACTGCTGTTGTTTCCGTTAAACATCCTAACCCACAATATGAAGGACAGACCAAGACCAAACTTGGTAACTCTGAAGTTAGAAAGATTGTTTCTACTGTCGTCGGAGATGGATTAAGCCAATGGCTATATGAAAATCCAAACGAAGCCAAGGAAATAATCGAAAAGATTCGTCTTGCTACAAAAGCAAGGAATGCTGCTCAAGCTGCTAGAGAAAGAATTCGTAAGAGTTCGATGGAACTCACAACTCTCCCAGGCAAATTAGCAGACTGCTCATCTAAAGATCCTGAAATCTGTGAATTATATATAGTCGAAGGTAATTCCGCAGGTGGCAGTGCTAAAAATGGTAGAGATAGAGAAACCCAAGCCATCCTTCCTTTAAGAGGTAAGATCCTTAATGTTGAAAAGGCTAGGGAGGAAAGAATCTGGGCCAATGCCGAAATTGGTAACATGATCACCGCTATTGGGGCTGGTATCAGAGAAAACTTTGATGTTACAAAGATTAGATATAACAAGATTGTCATCATGACCGATGCTGACGTCGATGGCGATCACATCAGAATCTTATTATTAACATTCTTCTATAGATTTATGCGTCCTCTTCTAGACGAAGGACATGTCTATATCGCTCAACCTCCTCTATATAAAATTGATTATAAAGGAAGTGCATATTACGCCTATAACGATGCCCAACTTGAAGTCTTAAAGAAACAATTAGGATTAAAAGCAGGCTACCCATTCCAACGTTATAAAGGTTTAGGCGAAATGGATGCCAACCAACTTTGGGAAACAACCATGGATCCAAAACAAAGAAAGATGATACGTATAACTATTGATGATGCGGCTCAGGCTGAAAAAGCCTTCACCGACTTAATGGGTGATGACGTATTGCCAAGACGTCAATATATCGTCGAAAACGCTAAATTCGTTAAGAATCTTGATATATAAGGAGGGATGATTAAATGGAAAACGATGAAAAGAAATTAATCGATGAAGAAACTTCTGCTGACGAAGAAACTTCTTCTGATGAAGAATCTTCTGAAAACGAAGAAAACGCCACCGAAAAACCTTTAGTAGCCTCAAGAGAAGGACAACAATCCGAAGATGCCATGTTTGGCCATGAAGCTGCCGTTTCTGGAATTATCCCGGGCTTAATTGATAGAGATATTTCAGACGAAGTCAAAACAGCCTTCCTTGATTATTCCATGTCAGTTATTGTCTCTCGTGCAATTCCTGATGTAAGGGATGGCTTTAAACCAGTTCAACGTAGAATTATCTACGGCATGAATGAATCCGGTATGCAGCCGAATAAGCCATATAAGAAATGTGCTCGTATCGTTGGTGACGTCATGGGTAAATATCACCCTCACGGCGATAGCGCTCTTTATGGAACATTAGTTCGTTTAGCTCAACCTTTCTCGCTTCGTTATACATTAGTTGACGGACACGGTAACTTCGGTTCTATCGATGGCGATGAAGCTGCTGCTATGCGTTATACCGAAGCTAGGATGAATAAACTTAGCCTCGAACTTGTACGAGACATCAATTGCGATACTGTCAATTTCGTTGCTAACTATGATGGCACCGAAGTCGAACCAGAGGTATTGCCTTGCCGTTTCCCTAACTTAATTGTTAATGGTAGCCAAGGTATTGCCGTTGGTATGGCTACCAACATGGCTCCACATAATTTAAGTGAAACCATTGATGCTGTTATTGCTGTTGCCAAAAACCCAGAACTCACCCCTGCCGAAATAATGCAAAATTATTTACCAGGACCTGATTTCCCAAGTGGCGGTATCATTTTAGGACGTCAAGGAATCCTTGATGCCTATACTACTGGACAAGGCACCATTACCATCCGTTCTAAATACCACATCGAGGAAATGGATAATGGCAAATCTAGGATTGTCGTTACTGAAATTCCATATCAAGTTAATAAGGCTGCCTTAGTTGAAAATATTGGAACTCTAGTTCGTGATAAAGTCATTGATGGCATCGTTGATGTTAGAGATGAATCCAATAAAGAGGGGATACGTGTAGTCGTTGAGATAAGAAAAGACTGCATTCCTGAGGTTGTTGCCAATAATTTATTAAAGCACACTGCTTTACAAACTAACTTTGGTATTATTAATCTTTGCCTTGAAGATGGGGCTCCTAAGATTTTAGGAATCGATGCCTTGCTAAAAGACTATATCGAATTCCAAATCAGCGTCTTAACTAGAAGAACGAAATTCTTATTAAAGAGAGATTCCGATAGACTTCATATCGTCGAAGGCTTGATACTTGCTCACGATAATATCGATGAAGTTATCCACATCATTAGAGATTCTAAAAATGATGAAGAATCTTCTGCTAGATTAAATGAAAGATTTGGGCTAAGCCAACCTCAATGTGATGCCATTTTAGCGATGACGTTACGTCGTTTACAAGGAATGGAGCAAGATAAGCTAATGGCTGAAAAACATTCTTTGGAAGCTAATATCGCTGAATACAATAGGTTATTATCATCTAGAGACAACATCGTTGATTTAATGATTAAAGAATTAGGCGAAATCAAGGATAAATTCGGTGATTCTCGTTTGACTGAAATCTCTGACGATGCCGCCGATATTGAAAACGAAGACTTGATTCCTCAAAAGAACATCATCGTTGCTCTTACTAAAAACGGCTACATCAAACGTGTTGATGATGATACCTTCTCTGCCCAGCATCGCGGAGGTAGAGGCATTACCGGTATGAAGACCGTTGGTGGCGATATTGTTAAACTTATTAAACACACCAAAACCCATACCGATATCCTTTTCTTCACTACATTAGGCAAAGTATATCGTTTACGTGGATATCAAATTCCTGATTCTGGAAGAATTGGAAAAGGCATGCCTGCCCAAAACTTCCTCAATTTAGATAAGGAAGAAAAAGTCGTTTCAATCGTACCATGTGATGATTATCCAGAAGATAATTACCTCTTCTTCATCTCAAGGAATGGTATCGTTAAGAGAACTTCTTTGAAGATGTTCGAATCCATCCATAGCAACGGAAAGATTGCTGTTGGATTAAAAGAAGGTGACGATTTATTTGATGTAAAGCGTACTGATGGACATGCGATTGTCTCACTTGCTAGCGATAATGGAAAACTTTGTAGCTTCTATGAAGACGAAGTCCGCGACATGGGCAGAACCGCTGCCGGTGTCAAGGGTATGAATCTTGATGATGGATCTATAATCGTCGGCGCTACTACATCATTAGAAGGCGACAAGATCTTAGTCTTAACAAATAAGGGATTTGGAAAGATTTCTTATGCTAAAGATACTGAAGTTACCATGGAAGATGGTACAACTAGAACCTATGATGGCTATAGATTAACTTCTCGTGGCGCAAAGGGTGTCTTAACCATTAAGACCACTACTAAAACTGGTGTCTTGTGTGCTGTTAGAGCCGTCAACGGAGATGAAGATTTATTGGTAGTCACACAATCTGGCATTGTTATCCGTACTCCAATTTCTGAAATCAAGATTGCCGGACGTAATACACAAGGCGTTAAGATAATTGCTGTTGATGAAAAGACCAAAGTTGCTTCTATTGCAATAATTCCTCATTCTGATGTCGAAGAAGATGAAGAAGGTGAAGAAGTTATTGATGAAGCTACAGAACCTGAAGAAACTGCAGCTACTGAAAAGGTTGTTCGTCCTGACGAAGTTGAATAAGATTCATGAAGGTCTATATTCATTTCAAAAACAAAAATAATCAACAAGCCTTTGAGGGTGTGCGCATGCGCAAGACCCTCAAGGGTGAATGCGAGAGTGCAGGGATTGCCTGGGTAGATTCGCAGTGGCAATCTCCTGACCTCGCTACTTTTATTTCTTATTCAGACATAAACAAGTTGAATGATTGTAAGCTTGATGGGGTAAAAACTGTTGTTTGCTGCTTCTATTCTGAACGTGATAAAAAAGCCTCTTTCCTTAAAAAGAAGGGGGACGTGTATCAATTAGACAAGAAAAAAACAAAATTCTTGAATGCAAGTGACCTAGTTTTGGTACCTAATGAAATATTAAAGGAATTTGCTTTGACTCATGGGGTAAAAACTAGAGTCGAGGTCCTTCCTTTTTGCTTGACCCAATCCAAATTTGACAAACGTAATAACGACAAAGAAATCTTCCCTAGGTATTTTTCGATTAGGGAAAACGAGAAAGTTGCTATATGTACCGGTTCTTTTAAAGACAAGGAAAAGCTTTCTTCTTTATATAGAATTGCTTCCTCTTGTCCTTCCTATAGGTTTTTCTTTTTTGGAACCGATATGGGAAAATGGCTGTCTTATTCCAAAATAAAAGGAGTTAGCAAACCTAAAAACGTTTCATTAGAATCTTTGGTTGTGGATGATATTTATAGAAGTGCCCTCTTACGCGCATCTATATATTTAGTGCTAGATGATATTCCTGATGTAATTGGAGTCATGGATGCCTTCAGCGCTTCTTGCCAAGTAGTTTGTCTAGGGAAGCAACCATTAAATAACCTCTTAATTGACCAAAAAACTTGTTACATGTTTGAAAAAGAAGAAAAAATTTCCAATTTTCTTGAATTAATGTATCAAGAAAAAACAAACAATACTATAATTCAATCGTTATCCTTGGCTAGAAAATATTCATTGGTCAAAGGAGGAGAAATCCTAAAAGGATATTATTTGTCCTTATTAGAGAAGGAGAAAGAAAATGCTTGATGTAAAACTCATCCTAGAAAAGTCAGATTATGTAAAAGCGGCTTTAAAGAAGAAATTATGGGACTTTGATCCAACTGAAATTATTGAATTATCTTCCCAAAGACTTGAACTTTTAAAGAAAGTTGAGGCTATTAAGGCTGAACAAAATAAATTATCTGCTTCAGTTCCTGCGGTTAAAAAAGAAGGTGGAGATGTAAAATCCATCTTTGCTAAAGTTAAAGAACTTGGTGCCCAAAATAAGGAAAGCGAAGAAAAGCTAAACGAAATCGAAGCCAAGATTAAATCTCTTGTCGAAGTTCTTCCGAACCTTCCTGATGATGATTTGGTTGCTGGTTCAAAAGAAAATAATCACCCAATTTATCATTTCGGAGAAGAAAGAAAGTTCGGTTTTACTCCAAAGAACCACGTTGAGCTTTGCGAATCCCTAGGATTAATTGATTATAAAAGAGCCGCCAAAATCAGTGGGACTGGCACTTGGATTTATACAAATCTAGGTGCACGACTAGAATGGGCTTTATTAAATTATTTCATCGAAAACCATCTTGCTGATGGATATGAAATGATTCTTCCTCCTCACATTTTGAATTATGAATCCGGCTATACCGCTGGACAATTCCCAAAATTCGAAAACGATGTATTTTGGCTAGAAGGGATGGAACCAAGGAAATTCATCCTTCCAACCGCCGAAACTGCCTTAGTCAACTTGCATAGAAACGAAATCCTTTCTTTAAATGATTTGCCAAAGAAATATTTCGCCTATACTCCTTGCTATAGAAAAGAAGCTGGTTCTTATCGTACCGAAGAAAGAGGCATGATTAGAGGTTATCAATTCAATAAAGTTGAAATGGTCCAATATACAACCGAAGAAGGTAGCGATGCTGCTTTTGAAGAAATGGTTAATAAGGCCAAGAAACTTGTTGAAGGATTAGGATTAACCTATCAGATTGACAAACTAGCTGCTGGAGATTGCTCCCATTCAATGGCTAGGACATATGATATCGAAGTTTGGATTCCATCTATGGGAATTTATAAAGAAGTATCTTCTGTCTCCAATGCAAGAGATTATCAAGCTAGAAGAGGCATGATCCGTTATAAAGATGAAAATGGCAAGACCAAATATTGCCATACATTAAATGGATCTGGCCTAGCTACTTCTAGAGTCTTTCCTGCCTTAGTCGAGCAACTTCAACAAGAAGACGGCTCTGTAATAATTCCAGTTCCATTACGTAAATATATGGGTGGACTTGAAGTATTAAAACCAATAAAGAAATAAATAAAATCTCAAATCCGTTTACCACGTGTAGGCGGATTTTTCTTTTACATGCCATATAAGAGAAATTTCATCATTTAATTTGACTAGTTTATGTTATAATCCTTTTGCCATCGCGAGGGCCGAATTGCGAACCAGGTCAGGTGGGGAACCAAGCAGCCTTAAACTCTTTGACCCTGTGCGATGGTTTTATTTTAAAAATATGGACGTTTCTTATTTTATGGATCTTGCCTTGCTAGAGGCAAAAAAAGCAAAAGAAGAAGGTGAAATACCTGTTGGGGCGGTTATTGTTAAAGACGACACTCCTATCGCTTTTGGCCATAACAAGAAAGAAAGCAAGTTCGATATTTCAAGCCACGCAGAGATTGAAGCCATAAAAGAAGCGGGACGTGTATTGAAAAAGACTGATTTAAGCGATTGCTCGATGTTTGTTACTCTTGAACCCTGTCTTATGTGTGGCGGAGCTTTAAAACAATCTAGAATCAAATCCATTTATTACGGGGCCAAAGATGCTCAATTTGGCTTTGAAAGTAGGTATGGTCTATTCTCAGTTAAGGATAATTATCCATCTCCATTAGTTTATGGCGGGATTAAAGAAAAAGAATGCAAAGAAATAATCGATGATTTCTTTGCATTGAAAAGACAATAAAGAAACACATTGATATTAATGTAGATATTGCATAAAAAAATATAATTGGTTTTTCCTATATTTGATAAAATATCAAAGCATGGAAAAAGCAGAGATTATTAACGAAGAAAATCAGTTAGAAAACGAAGATAATCAAATTGATGTTTCATTAGAATTAAAACACATCAAAAAAGATTATTACGTTAATAAAAAGCCCTTCACTGCAATAAAGGACTTGTCTTTGGTTTTCCCTAAAAAAGGATTCGTTGCTATACTAGGTGAATCTGGATGTGGCAAATCAACTTTACTTAATATTTTAGGCGGATTAGACCGTTATACATCTGGTGATTTACTAATTAATGGCGTATCTACTAAACAATTTAATGATGCAGATTGGGATAAATATAGGAATACCCAGGTAGGCTTTATATTCCAAAGTTATAATTTGATTTCGCATTTTAATTTGCTTCAAAATGTTGAAGTTCCTTTAAAACTAGCGGGTATCAACCAAAAAGAACAAGAAGAAAGGGCCAAAGCTGCTTTAGAAAAAGTAGGATTAGGAGATTCGTTACATAAGATTCCTAATCAATTATCTGGAGGGCAGCAGCAAAGAGTTGCTATAGCTAGGGCCTTAATAAATAATCCAAGCATTATTCTTGCCGATGAACCTACAGGTGCTTTAGATTCTGCAACTTCCATCCAAGTGATGGAACTAATTAAAGAAGCAGGAAAAGAATGCTGTGTCATCATGGTTACACATAATGAAAAGCTAGCAAAGAAATATGCAGATAGAATAATAACCATGAGTGATGGAGAAGCAATTTCGGATACTTCTCCTATTGAAGTCGGTATTGAAATAGAAAAACCAAAAACAAAAGAAAAAAGAACCGGCATGTCTTTTGTTTCAGCTCTCCATTCTTCTTTTAAAAACGTCTTAACAAAGAAAACCAGGACTGCGTTGACTGCTGTTGCTTGCTCTTTTGGTATTATTGGGGTTGCTTTGGTTTTAGCTACTAGCAATGGCTTTTCTTTATATGTAAAAGATGTAGAAACTTCTGTTGCTTCTAGCGTTCCTATTACTATTTCCCCTACCGTAGTTTCTTATAAATCAAATAACCAAGATTCATATACTAGGGCTGATGAATTCCCTAAAGACAATAATATCAGAGTTTATGATTCATCCTCTTCTAGTTACGTAGTTCATCAAAATACATTTACCAAAGAATATATAGATGCCTTAAAGGCTACTATGGTTGATAAAAATAATCCTGCTTATGGAACTGTTATGTCAGTTATGGAAAATAGGAATGGCTTAGATTTCCATTTCCTTACAAAAGATGGGATGGATGAAGATGCTAAGGTTACTTCAATAAATCAATATGCCTCTGCTTCTTCTTTAGGGGCTATGGTATCTTCTGTCACATCTTTACCAACAACAATTATCCACGAATTATATGGAGACGAAGAATCTCTTTCTAGCATGTATGATGTAATTGATGGCAAATTTCCTGAAAACGATAATGAACTAGTTTTAGTCGTAGATAGATATAACCGCGTTGATTTCTCTACCTTGAAAAAGCTAGGTGTTTTTCCTTCTAATTCAACTTATGAAACTTTGGATGCAAATGAAAAACAAATTAGTTTCTCTTCTTTGATTTATGATGGAGAAGGCGATAACGAATATAAGGAATATAAGTGCTACACAAACTCCTCTTATTATAAAAAATCAATGGAAACCAAAATCATTGCCAAGGTTTCTTCTTATAAGAACATTAAGCTAGAAATGAATGGGGAAGACTCCAAGTTTGTTGGCGAGGAAGACGAGACTGAAATAATTAGATACAAGACAGTCGATGACTATGATGAAGTCTATAATAATGACGAATACTATAATCCTATAAAATGCAAAATCGTTGGGGTTTTGCGCCCAACAAAGGAATCTTATCTTACTTTAATGCCTTCATCTCTAGCTTATTTGCCAGGCTTAAAAGAAACAATGGCAAAAGATTATTCTGAAGGTGGAGCTGGTTATAATCTTGCACAAGAACAAAAAGATAACTGGTATGTTCCTAGATCAAAAAGCGATCCAACTGATGTTAGTAACGACGGACTTGCTTCTTTAAATGCTTCTTTAAAAACCTTGATGAAGTCTTATTCAGAAAAAGAAGATGGGGAAGCCACTATATCAACAAATACCCTTTCTACTTTGTTTAATAATGTTGCTAGATATCAAAATATCTTCTGCATAAAGCAAATGAATGAAGATGGAGGATATACCTGCTACGCCCCTTCTTCAAACCCAAAATCATATTTATCATGGTGCCAATCCTATGGGGCAACATTTAATCAACTAGAAATCAATAATGATTCAAACAATGCTGCACTGTTCTTGCTCATGCTAACCAGCGGAGAATTCTTCTCCAAAGATAGCGAATCTAATTTTGTTGATGTAATGGCTTTGGCCAATTCTTATTCATTAATTACTTCGGTACTAGTTTTCCCAAAGAGTTTATCTAGTAAAGACGTATTACTTAGATACATGGATTCGTTAAACGAAGGAAAGCGTGATTCCGAAAAGATAGTCTATAGCGACATTATGTCTGATTTTACAGGTTCATTAGGAACGATGATTAATGTTATATCGGCAGTTTTGATTGTTTTTGCTTCTATTTCTTTGGTTGTTTCTTCTGTTATGACTGCGATTATTACTTATGTTTCGGTTGTTGAAAGGACAAAAGAAATCGGAATACTTAGGGCATGTGGGGCAAGAAAGAAAGACGTAGGTCGATTGTTTGAAGCCGAATGTGTGATTATTGGGTTAGTTGCTGGGCTTATCGGAGTCTTATTTACTGTTTTGGCTTGCATTCCAATTAATGCAATTATTGATTATAAATTCCCCGGGAACAACTTATCTTCTATAGCCAAACTCAATCCGTTGCATGCTTTAATTTTACTTGCCTTGTCTATTTTGCTTTCATATTTAAGCGGTCTAATTCCGTCAAGAATGGCCGCGAATAAAGACCCAGTTACATGTTTAAGGAGTGATCAATGAAAAAGACTACAAAGAAACTAAATGAATTGATTGCTTCCGCTATTCCTTATGAAGTGGATCCTAGTGTTGGGTTAAATAAAACCCAGGTTGATGAAAGAAAAAAATCAGGTTTAGTCAATAAAGTAAGCAAACAAGTTACAAAGACTTATTCTCAGATTCTTTTTGATAATTTATTCAATTTCTTAAACATCATTTTGTTTGTTGTTTTTATTTTGATGCTGCTAGCCAAATTGTCCTTTTCCCATTATTTCTTCATCATAATATTGGGTGCGAATATATTTATCGGAATTGCCCAGGATATAAATGCTAGAAGAATGGTTGATAAATTACGTATTGTAACTGATCCAAAAGCCAAAATAATTAGGGGAGGAGTTGAAATGGAGGCTTCCGCAAGCGGAGTTGTTCTTTCTGACATTATTAAACTTTCTAGTGGAGACAAGATACCTGCCGATAGTGTTGTTAGAGAAGGCGAGATTGCAGTCGATGAATCTTTGTTGACTGGGGAATCCATACCTGTAAAAAAGAAAAAGGGCGACCCCATATATGCAGGAACATTCCTTACAAAGGGCAGCTGCCTTGCTGAAGTTGTTAAAGTTGGCTCTGCTAATTATGATGAAACATTAAGAACAAACGCATCAAAATTCGACCGTCCAAATTCTGAAATAAAAAGATCAATCAATTCGATTGTCTTGACCTGCGGGATCTTATCAATTTGCTTTGGGGCAACCCAGTTTATTACTTTTACCATACAAAAGATTAGTGAGGGGTTCTCATTTAACCAAATATATGGAAGCATGAATCCTGATTTGGCTAGGCTTATAGCTTCAGTTTCAGGTTCAATTGTCGCGATGCTTCCGACTGGTATGTTCCTTCTTACTTCATTAACTTTGGCAGTTGGAGTTATTACCCTAGGAAAGAAAAGAGTTTTGGTGCAGCAACTTTATTGTATTGAAATGCTAGCTAGGGTTGATATGCTTTGTTTAGATAAAACAGGGACATTGACCGACGGGACAATGAAATTAATCGAAGTCATTCCTGTTGGCAAAAACACACAGACTAGCGAGATTGGGTATTTAGTTTCATCTATTCTTCATTTTACGCGTGATTCAAATCCAACCGCACAAGCCTTGATTGAAGAATTCGGTTCTTCTTGCCATGAACAAATGCTTGAGTGCATTCCCTTTGATTCCGAACTTAAATATTCGGCAGTTTCTTTAATCGATGAAGGCAGTTATGTATTTGGAGCATATGGGTTTGTTCCCACGAAAGAAGATCCTGAAATAAAAGCCTTGATAGCTTCCAAGGCTAGCGAAGGTAATAGATGTCTAGTAGTTGCTAGAAATAAGAAAGCAATAAAAAATGGCAAGGTTCCTGATGGATGTGAAATCATTGGAGTCCTTGTTCTTTCTGACCACATAAAAGATGATGCTGAAGCAAATATAAAGTGGTTTATCGATTCCGGTGTCGAGATTAGAGTTATTTCAGGAGATGATCCTGTTACGGTTTCTGAAATTGCTAAAAAGGTCGGAGTACCAAATGCGAACAAGTGCATTTCATTAGAAGGCAAGTCACTAGACGAAACCGCTGCCCTTGCTCCAATTTATAGTGTATTCGGCAGGGTAAGTCCTGAACAAAAGGCTGTTTTAATAAATGCCTATAAGCAAATGGGCAACAAAGTTGCAATGACTGGTGATGGAGTTAATGATATCTTGGCTTTAAAGGTTGCGGATTGCTCTATTGCGATGGCAAGTGGCTCTGAAGCTGCAAGAAGCGTTTCCCATTTAGTCGCGCTTGATTCGGACTTCTCTAGACTTCCGGATGTAGTATTCCAGGGGAGGCGTGTAATCAATAACTTACAAAGAACATGTTCTGTATTTGTTACAAAAACCATGTTCGCTATAGTCCTTTCCTTTATCTTCATCATTTCCATGTTTGTTAACGGAATGGGCTATCCATTTAATACAGCGAATATGTTTATTTGGGAATTTATTAGCATAGGTATTGCTTCCTTTTTCCTTGCTTTGCAACCTTCAAATGAAAAACTACAAGGTTCATTCCTTAAAAACATATTAGTAAGAGCGTTCCCTGCAGGGTTAACAGAAATAATAGCTGCTACGATTCCGTTTGTTATATATTTGATTTGGCCAAACGCATTCACTACTTCTACTAACACTGATTTCTATTGGATGGCAACTTGCACATGTGCAGTAGTTTCCTTTACCTTAATTTCTTTTGTATCGTTATTTAGAATCTGTGTTCCGCTTAATAGATATAGGACTATTTTATTTGTTGCTCTTTCTATTTTGGGGATATTGATATTCGGCTGTGATATAGGACTATATTTTACAAGAGGGAAAACATTTAGTCCTATATTGGCCCTCTCTTGGGGAAACTTATCTTGGGGTTTTTATCTAACAACGGCCTTAAATGTAATTATTTTTGGCTCTCTATATTTCTTATTGGATAAGAGGGTTGTAAAATGGATTGAAAGCATTGGAGAAGAATGATGAAAATAAGTCTAAGAGTAGCAAAAGCACTTGCAAACAAAGAACCAGTAGTCGCACTTGAGTCTACGATTATATCACACGGGATGCCTTATCCTAAAAATGTTGAGACAGCCTTGTTAGTAGAAAAAACAATAGAAGATAATGGAGCTATTCCTGCAACAATCGGAATTATTGATGGCGAGATTGTAGTCGGCATGAGCCATGACGAAATTGAGAAATTTGGCAAGAAAAAAGGAATTGCTAAAGTTTCAAAAAGAGACTTGCCAATTGTAGTAGCCAAAAAGATGTGGGGTGCCACCACTGTATCCGCCACTATGCTAATTGCACACATGGCTGGTATTGAAATATTTGTTACCGGCGGTATCGGAGGGGTTCATCGCGGGGCTGAATCCACTTTTGATATTTCTCGTGACTTAAAAGAATTAGGAGAAGTCGATGTTGCAGTTATTTGCTCTGGGGCTAAAGCAATATTAGATATCCCAAAGACTTTAGAATATCTAGAAACTGAAGGAGTTACCATTCTTTCTAACAAGGAAAAGAGTTTTGCTAACTTCTATTCATCTTCTAGTTCCTATCCAGTTGATTATGCGTTTACCTCTGCTAAAGAAGCTGCCTCGATTATCAAGGCTAAACGCGACTTAGAATTAGAGGGTGGCATTTTGATTTCTAACCCAGTTCCAGAAGAATATTCTTTACCTCATGATTATATTGATTCGATTGTCGATCAAGCTGTCAAAGAAAGTAAAGAGCAAGGAATCAAAGGCAAGGATGTCACTCCTTTCCTTTTGAAACGTATTGTTGAATTAACTGGTGGCAAATCGCTTGAATCCAACATAGCCCTTATATTGAATAACGCTAAATTAGGTGCAAATATAGCCAAGGAATATTCCTCTTTAATTAAATGATTACTGAATCAAAACTCAAATATGCCTTGAAGCAGATGATGGAAGATATCCCTTTGGAGGATATCAATGTCACCGCACTTTGCCAAAAGTGTGGATGTCATAGACAGACTTTTTACTATCATTATCAAGATATATATGATTTGATTGCAGCTATTTTCCTTAATGAAGATTTAGAAAAAGTAAATCAGTGCAAGGATGTTAAATCTACCCTTAAGGCATTTCTTCAATACGTAAAAGACAATTTTACTTTCTTACGTTCCACCTATAATTCGGCCGCTAGAGATCTAACCGATGATTTTATATTTGGAAAACTAAATGCCAAATTATTGTCCTTATGGACTAAAGAAAACGAAGGCAAGGAACTTAAGAAAGATGGATATAGGAATGCTGCCAGGCGTTTTGCCCATATAGTTTCTGACGAATTTGGGTATTGTTTCAAAGATCCTAAACTAACTCCTGAAAAATTCTCCAAGAAGATGAATAAATTTATTGATAATTCAATGAGCATCATCCTTCCTGCGATTATGAATCTGTCTAAAAAAGAAGAATCTAAATAACTTTTATAATCCAATTATCAATATAGGTATTTTTTTCTTTTGTATTTTTCTTTAACATTAAGTTAACTTACGGAGGTTAGTTATGAAGAAGAATATATTTTTGCTAATTGGTTTATTGCCTTTGGCTTTAGGGTGCGGACGTTCATCTAGCGAAGAAAGCAAAACGATAGATACAGGTAGCGAAGAAGTTTCATCTACCCCTTCTAGCGAAATAATTTCTTCTACCCCTTCAATTCATGAACATACATTTGAAGATAAATGGACATATGATGAAGAATATCATTACCATAAGTCTAATTGCGGCCATGATGTAGTTAGTGATAAAGAACCCCATTCTTTTGTTTCCACAGTTACTAATCCAACGTTTGAAGAAGAAGGATATACGACCCATGTATGCAAATGTGGCTATTCTTATGTTGATAGCAAGACTAATAAACTAGAACATAATTATTCTTCGGCCTGGTCAAGTGATGGGCGTACCCACTGGCATGCCTGTATCGATACGGGATATGAGCATTTAAAGAAAGACGAAGCAAAACATATCTTTAATATCAACGAAGATAATCCTTTGGAGATGGAATGTGTTATATGTAAGAAAAAAGGCGGGATACAAGAAATAAATGCGTTGAGATATAGCCTATTTGATTTCGAAAGCGAAATAGATGGAGTTAAATACACGCAAGCCTATACTGTTTTAAATTCTATAAATATCAACTGTAAAGAAATAATAATTCCTTCTTTCTATAATTCTCTACCTGTAGTTTCTATTGAAAACGAAGCTTTTTCAAATCGCAGCTCCCTTGTTTCTCTATTCATTTCAAATAACATTAGTTCAATCGGAATTAAATTGATTTGCTTTTCTAAAGTTGTTTCTTCTATTGAAGTAGATTCTAGAAATAAGACTTTTGATTCAAGGAATAATTCTAATTCAGTTATAAAGACAATAGATAATTCACTAGTTTTAGGATGCAAGGATAGCGTTATTCCGAGTAGCATTACTTCAATTGGAGATTATGCTTTCTATGGTTGCACTGGGCTAGAAGAAATTTCTCTTCAAGATAACATAACTTCCATAGGTATTGGATCGTTCCAATATTGTGAATCATTATCTTCCGTTTTGCTTGGTAAAAATCTTACTTCGATTGGAATGGTTGCTTTTTGTGAATGCGGTGTCTTAAGCCAAATAACATTGCCAGATAGTTTAGTTAATTTAGGGGCTGGGGCTTTTAGCTTCTGCGCCTCGTTATCAACTATTGTTATTCCTGATAAAGTGACTTCTATCGGGACTGAAACATTTAGGGGTTGTTCTTCTTTGTCTGTAGTTAAGATTGGTAAAAGTGCCACTTCTATCGGTGAAAGAGCATTTGCAAATTGCAAATTGATTACATCTATCAGCCTTCCTGAAGGACTTACTAATATTTGGAATTATGCATTTAGCGGATGTAAGGCTCTTAAATCCGTTAATTTGCCTAGTACTCTTGTTAGTATTGGGGATTATGCTTTTCAATATTGCAAAGTATTAAAAGAAATTGATTTACCTTCAGGATTATTATCAATTGGAAAGTTCGCCTTTAGTCAATGTGACGCATTTAATTCACCCATTCCAACTAACGTTACTTTAATTGATGAACATGCTTTTTCTAGTTGCTTATCTTTAACATCGGTTGTTATACCTAGTGGAATCAAAAAAATCGGAGATTCAGCCTTTTCTAGTTGCACCGGTTTAACTACTGTTACTATCCAAGAAGGAGTGACTTCTATTGGGTTTAGTTGCTTCTCGCAGTGCACTGCTCTTACCACAATAGTTATCCCATCTACTGTTGCTTCTACTTCTATTGGCATGTGGGCATTTAATAACTGCAAGGCAATAAAATATTGCTATGTTAATTGGACTGATACAAGCAAAACCATTGAGGACATACCATCATCTAGCATGTATTACTATTCAGAAACTGAACCAAGCGAAGAAGATTTAAAATCCCATAACTATTGGCATTATGTTGATGAAACTCCTACCATTTGGAAATTAACCATAAAGTAAGCATTAAAAATAAAGATAGAAACCGCTACATAGATAATAACAATTGTATATAACATAGTTAGGCGTCAAAATTCGGAGGTTGTTATATGGAACAAAAAGAAAGAGTGTTGACTGTAGCAATTATTGGAGCGGGTTCCCGTGGGGCTGATTCTTATGGAAAAGCAATGAAAGAAGACCCTAGATATAAAATTGTTTCTGCTTGTGACAAAAGGCAAGTAAAACTAGATGCGGTCAAAGAACGTTTTGGAGTAAGTGATGATAATCTTTTCCTAGATGAAAAGGATTTCTTTGCTAAAAAAAGAGCGGATATCTGTATAGTGGCTACCCAAGATAAAGATCATGTCCGCCACTGCATCTCCGCTTTAAAGCTTGGATATGATGTTCTTCTAGAAAAACCTATCACAGATTCAAAAGAAGAATGCCAAAAACTTCTTGCTGCTCAAAAGCAATATGGTGGCAAAGTTGTAGTTTGCCATGTCCTTAGATATGCACAGGCTTTCTTAGCTGCTTCAAAAATAATCGATGAAGGCAAGATAGGCAAATTAATAGATATCCAGGCGATTGAGCAAGTTGCTTTCTGGCATCAAGCCCATAGCTATGTACGTGGAAATTGGAGAAGAAGCGAAGACACCTCTCCAATGATTATGGCCAAATGCTGTCATGACATGGATTTGCTTCAATTCTATGCCAAATCTAAATTCAAGACCGTTTCGTCCATTGGAAGTCTTAGTTTCTTTAAGAAGGAAAACCAACCGAAAGGCGCAGCTGACCATTGCAAAGATTGCCATTATTTACATAGTTGCCCATATAGTGCTGAAAAGATTTATGTTGATTGGTGGGTTAGAGATGGACGTCCAAAGACTATGTGGCCAATGAATGTAGTTTGCACTGATGAAACTCTTACTGAAGAAGGAATAAGGAAAGCATATGAAAATGGGCCTTATGGACGTTGCGTATTTGCTTGTGATAATGATGTAGTTGACCATCAAGAAACTAATATCCTTTTTGAAAATGGAGTTACAGCTAATTTATGCATGACTGCTTTTACTGGTGATGCAGGACGTATCTATAGATTCCATGGCAGCATGGGCGAATTGGATTTAAACGAAGAGAAACAATGCTTGGTTTTGAAAGTATATGATAAACCAACTGAAACAATTCCATTTAATGCACTTCCTGATGTTTCTGGAGGGCATGGTGGAGGAGATACTGGGCTAGTAAATGCCTTATATGATGTCGTTACTGGCAAAAAGGAAGCTAGCACTGCATTAGAAAGCTCATTAGAATCCCACTTGATGGCTATTGCTGCTGAAGAAAGTAGACTTCAAGATGGAAAGATGATTAAAAGAGGAGAATAAGCTAGAAAAGAGTCATGTTTAAACAGCAGGCTCTTTTTTATTTGCCTAGAAGATCCGTTAGAAGTTAATCTTCTAATGACTTTTTAAATTAAATGAATATAATAATCTTCGTCGATAAAGTTCGATGCATTTACCTAGATTTAACAGAACACGTGTGATTGGCTGTTAACAATCACTAGGCAAAATTAATGATAACAAGCACTATTTGCCTACTTCTTAGGGAGGCTTTTTAATGAAAAAGAACGATTTCGCCGCCTTTGTGGCTTATGTCCTAATGTTTGGAATTGCTATTTTGGTTGGTTTAGTTTGGATTAGACCTATTGTTTCTAATGTTGGCAACTCATTGCCAATCAATTCCATATTGTTAGTATTTATTGGAATTGTCGCAGGTATCTTATTAAATTCCGTTTTAATGGAATTAGGCCATCTATTAGGAGCTAGAATAGGCAAGTATAGGGTCCTTTATTGGTCAATCTTAGGTTTAGGAGTCAAAACTAATAAAGAAGGCAAAAAGAAATTTGGATATGTTAAGTTCGATGGATTAACTGGAGAAACAAAAGTTGCCCCTAATGATAAAGAAAAATCTAGATTAGGTGCCTATATTTCTTTTCCAATTTTATTCTATCTAATTGAACTTATTGTTTTGGTTGTTTTATTTTCCGTCGGAGCTAATTTAGCTAGAAAAACACCTAGCTTTGGCTGGATTCAAATCGTATCATTAGTAATTTTGACTGTTGGGGGAATGATAATAATTTATGATTACATTCCATTTAGATTAGATTCTATAACCGACGGATATTTAATGATGCTTCTATCTAAGCCAATTAATAAAGTTGCTTATAACAACATGCTTCTAGCGGAAGAAGCTAGTTTATTAGGAAAAGAACTTCCTGATATTCCAGTTTATGATGAAGTAACTGATTTTACCTATGTCTTAAATAACGTAACCGTATATTCCTTATTATCAAAAGGATCGATAAAAGACGCTATAAAGATATTGGATAAGGCTATAACTTCAGAAAAGGGTCTATCCAAATCATTAGTCAGGGAAGCAAAGACTTTCAAATTGTCATTGCTATTTACTTATAACTTCCCTCAAGGAAAGGAACTTTATGATTCCTTTGAAGATGAAGATAGAAAATATATCTCATCCATTTCCACTCCTTCTGCCTTAAGATGTTATTTATTGGTATCTGGATTAATCGAAGATAGCGAAACCGAAGCTAATTTTGCTATCGATAAAACCGATAAAGTCTATAAGAGTGTTGCTAGCAATGTTGCTTCTATTGAAAAGAAATTATTAGAAGAAGATGTTGCCTTAGTCAAACAAAAGCACCCATCCTGGTCTTTATATGATTTACCTTGGAATATAAAAAAGGAAAAAGAAGAAGATTCCAATAAGGAAAATAAATAAAAAAGACAAACTAAAGCGGTATTTTTCCACTTCGATTCGACTTTTTACTTTCCTTTATCTTCTTTAATATTTACCTAAGGCGGTTTATATATTTATGAATAAGAAGATAGAACCTACACTTCCATTAGAAGAAAAAGATATTAAAAAAGAAGAAGCTCTTCCTGATCCCGATTCAAAAGAGGATTATGTTGAACTAAAGCATGTAAACAAAGTCTATAACAAGAAAGTACATGCGGTTATTGATTTCAATCTAAAGATAAGAAAGAAGGAATTCGTTGTTTTTGTTGGTCCTTCTGGATGTGGCAAATCCACTACTTTAAGAATGATTGCAGGACTAGAAGATATTTCTAGTGGCGAGCTTTATATAAATGGTGAGTATTGTAACGATCTTTCTTCTAAAGATAGAGATATAGCCATGGTATTCCAAAGCTATTCGCTTTATCCAAATATGACCGTATTTGATAATCTTGCTTTCTCTTTGAAAGTAAGACATTTACCAAAAGAAGAAATAGAAACAAGGGTACATGAAGCTGCTAGAATTCTTGAAATAGAAGAATATTTGCAAAGAAAGCCGAAGGAATTATCCGGTGGTCAAAGGCAACGTGTAGCTTTAGGCAGAGCAATTGTGAGGAATGCTAGATTATTCCTTATGGATGAACCTCTTTCTAATCTAGATGCAAAATTAAGAGTAACTATGAGAAGCGAAATCATACGTCTACATAAAGCCATTGGGGCTACGACTGTTTATGTTACTCATGACCAAATAGAAGCCATGACTATGGCAGACCGCATTGTTGTCATGAAGAAAGGCTATATTCAACAAATTGGAACTCCTGCTGAAATATATAGACATCCATCTAATCTTTTCGTTGCAACCTTTATTGGCTCTCCTGCGATGAATGTTTTAGAAGCTAAATACGATAATGGGGTCATTGTTTTTAATGATGGAAAGAAGATTAAGCTAACCAAAGAACAAATCAAGCTTCATGATGATTTCTATAAAGCTGAGTTGGTTAGACAAAATGAAGCACTTCCTTTGGCCAAGGAACTATTAACTAGACAAAACGAACTAAAAGCAAGCCAAAAGAAATTATTTAAGAAGAAAGAAGAGCCAATCGATATTGAAAACCATGAATATATCTTGGCCTTAAAAGAACATATTTCTAGTCTAGAAGAAGTTAATAAAGGTAAGAGCCATCCAATATTATTTGGTATCCGTCCAGAAGATATAGTTCCTAATGAAGAAATGGATTCATTTGAATCTAAGATTAGTTTATGCGAACTTCTTGGCGATCAATCTTATGTCCATTTTGATTTCGGTGGCAAAGATATATTGTCTAAAGTATCTTCTGAATTAAATATAAAAGAAGAAGCTATTATGAAATTCGGCTTTAAAGAAAATAAGGTCCACTTATTCGATAGTTGGACCGAAAAGACAATATTCTAATTATTAAAGAAAGATAATTTTATCCAATTAGATTTAGCCGTATTTGATTTAATAAGCAATTCATCTTTATTCTCTGGATCTATTTCAGGTTCAAAGACAAAGCAAGAGAATTGCTTTTCTTTTTGACCATTTAGACCTATAACCCCAACAGGTGCTGAATCTAGATATATTAAAGCACTAGGGAAAGACGAATCAATTTCTAGGGCACATCTTTTATCCTCTATTCTTACAGGATAATTAACTCCTTTAAGATAATGACCCCGTGTAGTTAAATTCTCTTTTTCTACATAGGTTTCTTTTAATAATTTTGGATTTTTAAAATCAAAAGCCTTTCCGATTTTGTTAAATTCTTTGATGCTTAAATCATCGTTTAAAATAGATACTTCATTTGCTTCTATTTTAGCTTTTAAATTCCTAACGTCTTCTTCTAGGAAATTAAAATATGAATGCAGGGATAAAGAAGCATATGTATCTTCTTCTGCTTCTATTTTGTATTGAATTAATATCTCTCCATTTTCATTAACTTTATAGATAATCGTGTAGTTACAATGGTTTCCGTAGAAAGTTTCTTCTTTTTCTAAATTTAGTCTAAATTCTATTTCAAAAACATCTCCATTTACTGAACACGTATATTCAAATTCCATGAAAGAAATCGAATTATCTCCCCCATGACAAATAACTTCATTATTTAATTTATATCTTCCTGCGATTGGTCCAAGCGTCTTCCCGTAAAATCCTTTTGAATTAAGGAATAGGGATTTATCTAATGGAGAGAAAAACCATTCATGACCTTTATAAGAACATGAATAAATTGATGCCCCGTTAGAGCAAAAACAAATCCTAAAATTATTCCCTTTATATGTGATGAAATCGGAATTAATTATCTTTTCAATACTTATAGACATCTCTAAAAATGGGTTTCTTATTTGTTCTTTTCTTCCCATTCCTCATCGGCTTCAGTAGTTACTTTTTTAATAACATCATATTCTTTAGGATCGTAGGGTCTAAGATTTGGCCTGACTAAATCATGTTGCCACTTGGTAAAATCCCAATCATTGCCTTTGCCCTTATCATAGGCATTCCAAAGCCATTCCCAAGGTTCCCTAGTTTGCTGCTTACCAGTTACAAATCCCCAGTTAAAGCAACCGATATTTTCTTTCTTGAAATATGGGAATAAATCAAAGACATCGTTATGCCAAATCCTATGTAGCCATTCTGTATTAAACATAGGCCTATCGTAGGTATCCATTAAATATTGGCTGACTTTCATGCAGTCAAAAGACTTTAAATAGCAATGATAAGAAATGACATCAGACATTTCTAGCGCCTTTATTTCAATTTCTTTATATGGCTTTAAAGTAGCTTCGTCATAACTCCAGCAGCAGGCGGTCAAAGGTTGACTTGGATTGATTTCCCTAGCAACTTTAAAAGCCTTTTCTAGATATGGGAATGACATCATGCCCCTTCTAGAATTGCCTGGTTCGTTATACATGTCCCATAAAAGAACTCTTTCATCATCTTTGTATCTAGTAATGATTTCTTTAATCATTTCATAGAATTTTTCTTCATATGGCTTTTCATCGATTAAGTTATATCCAGGAGCATCCATGACTACATGGGGTGACTTTTTTCTTCCCCCGTGATAGCCAAAATCAAAGGATTGAGGTCCATATACTGGCCAGGAATAATTTTGTTTCTGTACAACGCAGTCATTGCCAAAACAAATCATTATATAGATGGAATTCTTATGGGCAATTTCTAAAATCTGTTCGATATGGGACATGTATGAATCGTGTTGATCAATATATATTTCTAGTTGCATTAGAATCCTAATCGCATTAAAACCCCAGGAATGTGCCAAAGCAAGTTCTCTTTCGATGGTTTCCTTTTGGTTTTCCCATCCCCACTCCTGATAAAATTCAATTCTATGGTTTGCAGTTGAAGGAACATAATTAAATCCCCTTATCCAAGGATATTTGCTATACCACTGCCTTGCTTTTTCTTTGCTCCATTTTTCCATTTTCATTTCCTCTTGGTAAGATTTTCCTTATTTTGGCTTATTTTATAAAGACTAAATAGAATGAATATTTACCAAAATTATTTGGCTAAACTTTATTTTTTCCTTCTAAAAGTTTATATTGAAAAATGTGATACAGGTATTAGTAGAAGAAAGATATAGGGACAACATTAGGTTTAACGACGCGTTTGAAGGTTTTAAAAGTGCGGTTCTAGCTAGAAAAGAATCCTATGTAATTTTAAAAAACAAAAAGGATTTCGATCCTAAAGAAAGAGTTTTGGTTATATTTGGGATAAGCCTTAACTGGATTGAAGAAATATTTTCTTTTTGTAATGAGAGGAATATACATCCATTGATATTTGGATTAAGGCCTAAATTCCATCTAACCCCTTTTTCATATTTATCAAAAGATTATGTAATGTCGTTTTACCTTTTAACCAATAAGATTATTTCTACTTCAAAAGAAGGGAAGAAGATCGCCTTTATCGGTTTTAATCCTTCTTCTCCTCATGATTTATTTAAGAAAGAAGGTTTTCTTTTAGCGTGTAAGGAATCTAATGTCAGTTATGAATTCTTCGATAACGAAGGCGATTCTAGCCTTTTGATTAAGAATTTGATTTCAAAAGAAGCTGAATTCGATGACATGGTTTTCGTTAATGATGATTTGCTTCTTTTATATATCTCTAAATCCAAGAATTCCATAAATAAAAATATGGCAGGATTTGGAGGTAGTAAACTAAAAGAATTCATACATGTCCCTTATATAACTGGTAATATTGATTATTTTGAAGCAGGTAAAGTCTTGGCTAATCTATTCTTCTTTTTATCTAAGCAAAAGGAAATATATTCTGTATCAGTTAAGATGCCACTCAAACTAACTTGTGATGTAACTTATAACCCTCCAAAGATTTATCAAAATGAGAAAGATATTGATTTCTATCATGACAAATCGATTGAAGAAATTGACCTTGTAAATGAAACTCTCCTTAATATGGACGAGACCGATATCAATATTGTGATTCTATTAGAAAACGGCGCTAAATACGAAACTATCGCAGATGCCTGTTATATATCGCTTAATACAGTCAAATATCGCATTGGGAAGATGCTAAAAGTATCAAAGAGAAAAAACAAAACTGAACTCCTTTCCTTGTTTGCAAAATATAAGTTAGATTTCTCTTCCAAAGTATAAAAATTCAAATTTATTTCTTTTTCTTTTGGTCTTTCTAAGTGAAAGAAGTTTTTTAACAATTATTCATGGATGGTTAAAAATATGATCAAACACTTAGAAATAACAATTCCTACTTATGAAGTCGGTTCTAGCGAAGAGCTACCGATGTTTTTTGAAAGACGTAATTACCAAGGCGCTTCAGGAAAGATTTATCCTCTTCCTTTCACTGCCTCGATTTCTGATGAAAAGAAAGATAAGAAATATGATGCTTATGTATTGGAAAACAAATACATCAAGGCAACTCTTCTTCCTGAAATAGGAGGTAAGATTCATTCTATATTAGATAAGACAAATAATTATGACATTATTTATCATAACAAAGTAATTAAGCCTGCCATGGTTGGGCTTTGTGGTCCTTGGGTATCTGGCGGCATTGAATTTAACTGGCCTCAGCATCATAGGCCTACTACCTTTATTCCAGTCGAAAGCAAGGAAAAGAACGAAACAGTCTATATGGGTGAATTTGATAACTTCTTTTCAATGCATGGGACTGTTGGAATATCCATCAAGGAAGATAGGAATTATGTAAAGGCCCATATTATTGTTTATAACTCCACCCCATTTAGGAGAAGATTTATGTGGTGGGCGAATACTGCCGTTGAGATTAATGATAATTACGCGGTTGATTTTCCTCCCGATGTAAGTAGCGTCAACGACCATGATAGGCGTTGTGTTCTTTCTTGGCCCATTGCAAAAGGTGTCTATAAGACTGTCCGCCCTTGGAACTTTGGAGAAGGCACCGATATTCATTTTACTAGAAACATTAAGGCCCCTACTTCAATGATGGTTTCTAAAGATGAATGCGATTTGGATTTCGTATGTGGATATGATTATGGGAAAGAAGCTGGGGTTGCCATGGTTTCTAATCACCATATCGCCCCTGGAAAGAAACTTTGGATTTGGGGCAATTCTCCTTTTGCTTCTAAGTGGTGTGAGAATCTAACTGATGATGGCAGTGAATATTGTGAACTTATGACTGGCTGTTATACCGATAACCAACCAGATTTCACGATGATTGAGCCATATGAAAAGAAAGAATTTGACCAATATTGGTATCCAATTAAGAAAATTGGAGAGCCAAAGGCTGTAACTCTAGATGCCGCGCTTAATTTCTATAAGAAGGGAAATAAATTATTTGTAGGCGTCTGCCCATCTGGTAATTTCCTAGGTTCAAAGATAATAGTCACCTCGAACGGAAAAGAATTATTTAGCAAGAAAGTTGATTTGTTAATTGAAGATCCTTATATAGATGAATTTGATTTTGATGGGGACATTAAATCGATTGAAGTATTTGTTAAAGATAAAAACAATAAAGAACTTGTTTCATTTAGAAATAATTTAAAAGAACACAAACCAATAAAGCCAAGGCCAATTTCCCCGCGTCCAAAAGATATAAAGACCAACGAAGAATTATATCTACATGGATATCACCTATATCAATATAACCACTTCGCCTATAAAGCAACTGATTATCTAGAAGAAGCCTTAAGAAGAGACCCAACCGATTATAGATGCAATGAGGCTATGGGTGATATTTGTTTAGATAACGCTAGATTTGATTTGGCTAAACAATATTATTCAAAGGCCATAGAAAAAGTTTGCTTAAGAGATGCCAATCCAAAGAATGCATCTTGCTATTATGGAAGAGGCGTTGCCAATAGATATCTAGGGTTGGATTTAGAAGCAGAAAATGATTTCTATAAAGCCGTCTGGCAATATGGGACACGTTCTTGCTCCTATTACGCTTTAGCAGGCCTAGCTTCTAAAAAAGGCGATAAAGAAGAAGCGATTAGATTATTAGAATTATCTTTAGAAACAAATGCTAAAAACCCTCTTGCTATATATATGCTAGGCCTACTAAAAGATGATTCTAAAGTAGAAGAGAAAGTTAATGAAATAGATCCATTATTCTTTAATGGCAATGATATTAAAAGAACTTTGATAATAGTTAGGGAATTACTTAATTTTGGAATGTTAGATCTCTCTATTGAATATTTAGAGAAATCTAATAAGAACCCACTTGTCTATTATTATTTAGCCTATGTTCATAAACTTAAAAACGATGGAGAAGAAACTAGATATATCGATATGGCTGAAAAAGCAGATCCATATCATTGCTTCCCTAATGATGATTTCGATGTAATTGTCTTAAAATCCGCTTCAACTCCTATGGCTAATTACTACATGGGGTGCCTATATTACCATCGTGATCAATATGAATTAGCGGCTTCCTTATTCGAAAAGGTTAATGAAAAGATTACTTATTATCCATCATTAAGGAATCTCTCTCTTGCTTATTTTGACCATCTAAACAAGAAAGAAGAAGCTTATATCTTATTAAAGGAAGCATTCGAACTTTCTAAAAATGGAAGAGTGTTCTATGAATTAGTAATGATGGAAGCGAGCTTGAATATCCCTCTAGAAGATAGGGTAAAATTCATTGAATCCAATTTGGATGTAGCTAGTTCTAGGGATGATGTTTTAACTAAATATATTTCTTATCTAGTTGATTTAAAACAATATGAAAAAGCTATTTCCATGTTAAAGACACATAGTTTCCATACTTATGAAGGTGGAGAAGGCAACTTAACCTCTCTTCATTCAAACCTATATTTCTTGTTAGGCAATGATGAATTTAATAAAGGTAATTACCAAAAGGCTAAAGAATATTATCTAATCGGCCTAGATTATCCATTGAATTATCATGAAACTATTACCTTGCATGCGGATAATTCTCACCTTTATTACAAATTGGCATTAGTTAGCAAAGAACTAGGTGAAACTAGTAAGATGAATGAATATCTGGAAAAAGGAATTTCTTCCTTGGCGTGTCCAAATCCAAATTTCTATTTTGCCGCTAAATGTTATGAACTTCTTAATAGAAAAGAAGAAGCAAAAGCTAAATTAGATGCTTTATATGAGACTGGTAAAGATTTGTATGAGAATAGGGATTTAGATTCTTATTTTGGTGTTGGGGCTCCGACTAGGCTTCCATTTGCCTATGATATCGATAGGGTCAATACGATTAAATCTCTTGAACTAGAAATATTTGCTTTATTAGGAGAAGGGAAAACTAAAGAAGCTGAGGAAAAGAAGAAAGAACTAAGAAAACTAGACTTGTCTTCAATCGCACTTACTCTAACTTCAAACATCTAAGTAAAATAAAAGGCTTAACCCGTGTAGTTAATTTCTACTTGGTTAAGCCTTTTTAATATTTAATCTGGAATTTAATTCGATATTGATATGGGGTTGTATCTAGGTATTTTTTAAACATCCTTATCAATACCTGTGAATCTAATAGACCTACCGCTGTTGCTATTTCAGAAACGCTTGAATCGGTTTGGATTAATAGTTGCTGCGCTTTCTTTAGTCGTTTCTTTGCTACATATTGGCCAATAGGCATTCCTAGGCATTCCTTGAATTTCTTTTCTAGATGGAATTTAGACAAACCTACTTGTTCTGATATTTCATCTAGAGTCAATTTGGAATCTAGATTATCTTTTATGTATTCAGTCGCCCTTCTAACCGTTTCAGGGGCGTAAGTTATATAGTTAGACATGTTATGCACATGCTTTCTTAACCTAAGCATCAATTCATAAATCTTTTCCGATGCTTCATATTCATCGAACTTCTTTTCATCTATTGATTTGTGTATTCCTTTTATTGTTGGGACAAATCCAATTGAATCATTAGGAATTTTTATGATGTTTCCGGTCGTGTTATAAACATAATCAAGGAAAGATTCTAGAGCTGGGCTTTGAAGGTGGATATATATCAAAGTCATCCCATCTTTATCAGTCCACATTTCATGTTCATCCATACAGTTGATAAAGATTAGATCATCCTTTTTGAACTCATTTATCTTGTTATGGTATTTGATATAGCCATGCCCCTTAATACAATAGGTAAACATATATGAATTATGCTCGCTTCTTTTTAGGTAATGGTTTCTTCCATCTTCTTCGTAGCCTGTAAATATAATGCGGTAGAAAAGACCGCTTCTATCCCTATCGACAGAGACTCTATATAACTTGTAATTTGGCGAGAAATCGCGATTTAGTACTGCTTTCATA
The DNA here is from genome assembly GCA_902464635.1 of uncultured Caryophanales bacterium. Lineage (GTDB taxonomy): Bacteria > Bacillota_I > Bacilli_A > RFN20 > CAG-826 > Alloenteromonas. Next base: position 62,149 of record CABQKC010000006.1, read on the forward strand.
AACAATAATTAATAATTTGATAACTTGATATTAAACTTAAAAATAATTATAGAAAAGATAAAAAATATTAGAATTTATCCGTAAATTATTTGTTTTTCATATATTTTAATAATGAATAAGAAACCGATGCTTATAGCAAAGATTAAAAATAAAAGAATTATTCTTTTAGAGTTTGGCTTTTTGCGTTTATTAAAGAAATCTAAAATTATGTTAACAAAAAAGAAAGTGGGAATATTATGAAAAAATCACTTATTCGCTTTTTGGGAATAGCTTTTCTTGGAGCTACCCTAGCCTTGCCTAATTCCAACGCTTCTTTAGCTTTTGCCGAAGGTGAAGTCGACACTGAACATAGCTATAACCTATCGTTCTATGATGATTTTAATGGCGAACTTAAAGATGGATGGTCTTATGCTAAAGGTGGATCTGCCTACACGTATGCTGATGGAGATCTAACCAAGTTTGGCTGGTTATTTAACGGTCAAGACCACATCCAATATAAAAGGCATAACAATCCTAGCGATTTTGGCAAGTTCCTTTATGGCGACTCTAATTCCAAAAATTATGTTTTTGAAGTTAAAGTCAGAGCCGATACCAATATGACATCTAAACAATATATGGATGCCTATCCTTCTGAATTAGGAAAACATTTGACAATAAATTCAATGATTCCTTTCTTTGTTCAAAACGAACAGCCTGAATCCGCCCACCATGCTTTTAAAGGCAGAGGCATTTGCTTTACAAATTACGCAATTGGCTTTTGGGAATATGGGACCGAATCTAATGGCTGGGCCAGCACGGTTAGACTTCCTGCTGCAATGGGCGATAGTTTTACCTGGGCTGATTGGCATACGGTTAGAGTTATGGCCAACGATAACCAATGCACCCTCTTTATTGATGGGAAATCAATTTTGACTACTGCTCAAGCTAATTTCAAAAGATCACCAAATACTAACGGGTCTTGTGGATTTGCTGCAAATATTGGCACGGGATATGATTCATTACACTATGATGACTTCAAATTCTATGAAGCTAATCCTAATTTTAAAAAGACTGTTGTACCTACCTCTACTTTAGATTTCTTAGATGATAAGAAAGTTACTAAAGTTAATAAGCTAATGACTTATGAAAGGTTTGGAGATACAAACAAGATTTGCGACACCAAATCTAGCGCTACCGGAGCAAAATATGGCACCCAGTTATCAACTATAAATCAAGAATATGATTCCTTTGATATGGATGTTGCCGTTAGTCTTGATAGCCAATTCGCTCTTAAAAACACCACACCGGCTGACCATACTACCCAAAATATAAGAACTTCCAATCAAAGCGGTATAGTCGTTGGGTCTGCAACCGCGACCTTGAATAGTAATTATTTTGTTATACGTACTCAACTAGTTCATACAATGAAAACTTATACGAATAAGTCTTATATTGGCTTTGATACGGTAAAGGCTGGTAAATACACTGCCGGGGCCAATTTTGCTACTGTAGAAGGAACCAGCCCTTATCTAAGAATAAGCCTTAAGAACAGCATGGTTACTGTTAGCGTCTTTGCTAACAAAGCCGACTATGAAGCAGGAACTGTTGCAGGAACTTCTCAATTAGATATAAGTTCAGGCGATGGGAAACACTTTGGATTAAGAGCCAATACTGGTGGAGATATTCCAAGGTATATCTCCGACTTCGAAATATTATCATTCACTACTTCTGATAAAGGAGCGGTCGAATATCCATCCAATTCAGTCATTATTGCCAAAGAACCAGCAAGTGGACCATACACAGTTTCTATCCCAACATTAACTAACGGAGTCATTAAAGATGGCGGAACTGTATTAACTTCTGATATTTCAATGGATGCCCATTCGAGCAAGAAGCTAGACATTGTTCCTAACGAAGGTTATTCGATTGCCAATGTTGTTGTTAATGGCAAAAACATTGGACCTGCTAAACAAGTAGTTATTGATAACATCACTAGAAACATTTCTATTGAAGTTACATTTACCTCCGAAAAAGCAATTGATGTCTATTTGATTGCTGGCCAATCTAATGCTGCCGGCCAAACTCCAATTAATGGTTTATACAATGGCTACACTTATGGCGGAAGCGTTGATAATGAAAAAGTAAAAGAATACGAAAACGGCTATAAGAATATCTTCTATTATGGCGCTACTAAATTAAACGATCCTTCTAAGGGCAACATGGAATTCGATGTTGTTCGTGCTGGAGAAGGTACTGCTGCTGCCTATATGGGTCCTGAACTAGGATTTGGTGAATATGCTTCTCCAATACTAGAAAAATCAAATAAACAAGCTGCTATTATCAAATATGCAGTTGGTGCTACTGGATTTGCAAATTCTACTAGTGATGTCTGCAATGCCTATGGTAACTGGCTATCCACTACTTCATTAGAAGAAGAAGCCGATAACCTAGTTGCAAAATCTGGTCTTCTATATACAAATCTATTATCAATTATAGAATCTGGATTAAGAGATTTAATCGACCGTGGATTCACTCCTGTTATTAAAGGATTCATGTGGTTTCAAGGATGTGCCGATGCTGGCAGTAAGACTATTGCATCAATGTATGCACATCACCTTACTAATTTAATTAATGATTTAAGAAACGATATTGCTTCTATCGAAACTAAGTTAGCAATGCAACACGGCAAGGTTGAAACTGCTGTTGCTAAAATTAATGACAACTTAATTAAAGCCGAATACGAAGATATCGTTAGGGAACAAATCCAATTGGTTTCCGAGACCGTTGATGATGTTCGTGTTATTGATACAAAGGGAATGGTAGTTCCAAATCCTGAAGATAATAACGATCCATGGCATTTCTCTAGTAAAGATATACTCGAAGTAGGACGCATGTTTGCTCAAGTATTGCTAGAAGAAAATGGATACGTCAATCCTGAAACGTTCACAGTTACCTTCGATACTGATGGAGGAAGCGAAGTTGCTCCTATCACTTTAAAGAAATGGGATTCATTAACTCTTCCGGAAGCTCCAACTAAAGAAGGATATACATTCAGTAAATGGATAGTTGATGGAACTGATGAAGAATTAAATTACAAAGACTTCTCTATCACTTCTAATATCACCTTAAAAGCTGTTTATGAAATGGAACCAGGATATAAAGCCTATGTTGATTTCATCAATTTAGTTAAAGAAACCCTTAAGGTTGAAGATGGAACTCTAGCTAAACCAACTGCTGAGCAATGGAATGCCTTAAAAGTTGCTTATAAAGCTATTCCGACCGAAGCTAAAGAAGCTTTAAAGAGCAATGCCGCTGCTTCTAATGGAAGCGATGAACAAGTTGCCTTATATCTATATGATGAAGTATTAAAGAAATATGGAACTGAAGAATTTGAAAACTTCATGGATAGAGAAGTTAAAATTGATCCAATTCCAGATACCTCTTCTTCCTCTTCTACTGAAATAACTTCTAGTTCCACCTCGTCTAGTGTTGAAGAAGCCCCAACCACTTCTGAAACTAGTACTTCTAGCAAGGGTGGATGCGGAGGAGCTATTGTCTCTAGCTTAATTGGCGGAGTTGCTCTTCTTGGTGCTGCCGTTGTTATTGCTGCTACTAGAAAAAGAAAAGAATAATAAATAACTATTATTTGATTAACTAGCCTTGCCTAAACCGCAAGGCTTTTTTAACAATTTATGCTAATGTAGATATATTTCTTGCTGCAAGGATAAGACAACGGTTTTTAATAACGTGAATTTTACTTTTTGCGATAAAACGTGGTTTTATTCTGAATAATTTAATAAAAAATAATAATTTCTTTTACTTTTGTTTTGCTTTTTTCGACTTTGGCAAAAACAAAAAATGATAATTTTCTACTAATGCTATATATTGAAGATTACTCGACAAAAAAGGAAAATTTATAATATCTAGAAATGTTGGCTTTTAGCCAATTGAGGTAATTTATGAAAAAATGGAAATTAATCTCCTGTTTATGCTTATTAGGAGCCGCTACTCTTGCTTCTTGTGGTGAAAACGGTGAAGAAGATCCGATTAAGTTTTTTGGTTGGGGTTCTGCTGAAGAGCAAGAAAATTTCCAAATTATGATTAATAATTTCATGGAAGATAATCCTGGTGTAAGAGTCAAATATGAAGCCGTCAGTGCAACCAATTATTCTAAATTGCTTCAAAACAAATCAAAGAATCTTCCAGATGTTTTCTATATGCCTGATTATGACTTCCTTCAATGGGTTAGTGCCGGAAAGCTTCTAGATCTTTCTGAATATGTTACCGAAGATGATTTAAAAGACATTTGGCCAGTTGCCAAGACAATGTTTAGATATGATTCTGAGACCAAGCAACTTGGAAAAGGCGACGCTCTATATGGGCTTGCTAAAGATTTGGGTCCTTATAGCCTTGTTTATAACAAGACTGCGATGCTTAATATTATCAAAACCAAGAAATTAACTGGCAAAGACGGTAAAGAGCTTCAACTTCCAAGTGCGACTGATCCAATGAGTTGGGCTGAATTTGTTGAATATTTCTCAAAATTCAAAGATAACGAATATAACGCTTATCCTCTTGGCTATTATGAACCAATGCATGCTGTATATTCTAATAATGCCGATTTCTGGAGCGAAGATACTAAAACATCTACTATCAATACAAAAAACTTCAAAGATGCAATCCAATGGATTGCCGATTTGAGCTTAAAACACGGAATTGCTCCTAATGCCAAAGAAGCTAAATCAAGCAACGGTTACCAAAGATTCCTTAATCAAAAGTGTTTAGTTACATTCATGGGCCCTTGGGATCAAAAAGCGTATTGGAATTCAATTGATTTCGATTTTGATATCATGCCTACACCATATGGAACTGCCACTGGAGCAAAATCCACTTCTTGGATTGGCTCTGTTGCCATTAGCTGTCGTAAATTCAACAAGAATGAAACTAAAAGAAAAGAAGAATCTATTCGTTTGGCCAAATATCTAACTCTAGGAGAAAAATGTGCCAGACTTAATTATCAATTAGGGCAAGCCATGCCTAATTTAATGAGCATGGCCAAGACTGATTGGATCAATAATGTCGGATTAGAAGGAAGGCAAACCCTCCCAGAACATAAGAATGTCTGGCTAGATATTACAACTGGAAATGACAAGGTTACTTATCATAACCGCGCTAGATACTATCTATATTACAATTCTTCCTATGATGATTTGATTAGCAATATTGCCGATAATGTAAACACGGGCTTAAAAAGCGCTTCTGAATATCTAGATGAGTATTATTCTACTCACCAAGATTCCTTGGATGAGAATGCAATTGCAATGCAAGATTAATTATGCGCGAGGAAATTTTAGATAAACTAAGGTTAGAAAATTACGCCTTAGAGAATTCGAAAAAGAAGGAAAAGCTTTCTAAAAGCGCGAAGAAAGAAGAAAGAACAGCTTTCTTATTCATTCTAGTTCCTTTAATTGGCTTTATTATTTTCACCCTAGTTTCATCTGGGTTTTCCATATATCAATCTTTCACCGACTATAATCCGATTAGGGATAGCGGTAAGTGGGTTGGTTTTAATAACTACATCAACCTTTTTAAGAACAAGGATTTCATTAATGCGGTATCTAATACGGTTGTCTTGCTTTTATCAATTCCATTAGGGATAACCGCAGGATTGCTGCTAGCTGTTTATTTGAAGCAATTAGCACACGGGTCAAAGCTTTTGTCCTTGCTGTTCTATTTGCCTGCCGTTACTAGTGCTGTTTCAATCTGCGTTATTTGGCAATACATGTTCAATTATGAATATGGTTTGATCAACAAGATGTTTAATCTTCATATCAACTGGTTTGATAATAACGATTTCTTCTTGATTAAGATTGCTATCTTTATAAAAGGTGTCTGGGGTGGCATGGGCGGAACGATGATTCTATATGCTGCCGGGCTCAATAATGTCCCTGATGATTATTATGAATGTTCTGAAATCGATGGGGCATCTAGATGGCAACAATTCATGCATATCACCGTTCCGATGGTTTCTCCTACTACTTTCTATTTAGTAGTAACCCAAATCATTTCTCACTTGCAGGCTTATGCCGATGCAGCAATATTTACTAAAGGTACAAAACCTGCACAGACAATTATTTATTACATTTGGACATATGGTATAGAAGACGGGAAATATGGGATGGCTTCAGCAGCAGCTGTTAGCTTAGCCGTTGTTATTGCCTTAGTTACCATTATTCAATTCAAGAGGAGCAAGATGTTTGATATTTAATTATGGATAGAGTTGAGTTATTGAACAATGTTCCTTTGGCTCTTGCCCAAAGCGAAGAAGCATCAAATAGCAAGAAAAAGAAATTCGCGAGGTTTTCACGTTTTTCCACATCCGAAAAGATAATTTATATTGTTTCTACCGTAATTGTCATTTTATTAGCCCTTACAATGCTTTTCCCATTCTATTGGATGTTTGCTAGTGCCTTAAAAAGCGTTGCTGAAAACATGTCCTTAGATTTAATCCTTTGGTCTGCTAATCCTAACTGGGGTGTATTTGAAAAGCTTTTCAACAAATATGATTTCGGTAGGGCTATTTTAAATACTGTTATCATTGAAATTAGCATTATTCCGATTGGAACTTTTGTTTCTTCTTTAGCCGCCTTTGCTTTTGCTAAGATGCACTTTAGACATAAGAAAGCATTATTAATTACCATCATGGTTGGCATGATGATTCCTTATAGCGCAGTCATGCTTCCCCAGTATAGAGCCTATGATTCAATGGGTTTAATTGGAACACTTTGGCCAATTATAATTCCTGGTCTATTTGGAAGAATTTCCATGATGTTCTTCCTTATTACTTATATGAAAGGTGCTATCCATGATTCTATTATCGAATCAGCAAAAATAGATGGATCATCTTTCTTTAGAATGTATTGGCAAATCGCACTCCCTTTAGCAAAAAATGCCATTTTTGCGCAGATAATTTTCTGGTTTGTAGGAATTTGGAATGACTATTTTGCACCTTCTTTATATCTAACAAACGAGAATATAAGGACTGTTCAAGTTGTTCTAAATCTATTAAATAGCGATACAGGCGGCAATCTTGAATTCCCTGTTATGATGGCCGGGGCTTTTGTTAGCTCGATACCTATGATTATCTTCTTCTTAATATTCAGGAACATGTTTGTGGGTTCCATTACGATGAGTGGGGTCAAAGAATAATGAAGCACTGCAATCCGATAGATTTCAAAGAGAATAATTTCCGTGATTATGGAGATCCTTATGTTTTAAGGCATGACGGAACTTATTATTTATACTTTACCTCTGCCAATCCAGAAGGATTACCTAGGGTTTATTCTTCGCTTGATTTAATCAATTATGAAGATTTAGGTGAGATAACTAGTGATCCTAAAGCAATTTGTTCCTTTGCCCCGGAAGTTTTATATGCATTTGGTAAATTCTATATGGTTACTTCTCCTAGAGGGAATGGCCATTATGTATTTACTTCTGCTTCTCCAACTGGTCCATTTATTAGAATTACTGATAATATCAATTCGATGATTGATGGAAGCTTATTTGTATCTAAACAAGGTAAATTGCATTTTCTAAGAGCTTCTTCTAGCGGGACCATCATTTTAGATATGGATGAAAACGGGAATGTATCTAACCATCGTTTAGTTCCTTTATCTTTGGATGGCTGGACAGAAGGGCCATCGTTAATCAATTATGAAGGGAAATATTATCTCTTCTATTGTGGCAACCATTATTGTGCAACTGGGTATAGGGTTAATTATGCCGTTTCTAGCCATTTAGATGGACCTTATGTTGATGGAATTAATAATCCTTTAATTATTAGCACGGATACTCCTATATCAAAATTAGGACATTCTAGTGAAGTTTTATCTCCGGACCTATGTTCTTATCTAATTTTCTATCACGGAATGGAAAATGCACCAGGTAGACATAAAAGAGTAGTTAACTTCGATAGGTTATTAATCAAGAATGGAAATGTAAGCACTTCCCCTACTTTCTTTGAGGTAGAAAAATACCGTAAGCCTACAAATTCCTATAGGGGAAAAGATAAAGAAACTGTATTTAATTTTGATAAGACCGCTAAAAAAGAATTTGTTTTAGAAGCCTTTATGGATGATAAGGCCATTATAGAATTAGGCAATGGTTATTCCTTATCTTTTGCAAATGGTTATATTTCCTTAATTCATGAAGGACATGTAGTCGAAAAGTCTATAAATAATTTTGATTTTAATTATTCTCATACAGTTAGGATTGAGAATAAAAATAAGTTATATATCTATATCGACACAGCTAATGTTTCTTGTTTTGACCCTATCCTTCCTGGTGTTTTGGGTTACAAGAAAGAAAAAGGAAACCACATTGGATTCTTTGGTTATTCAAACATAGAAGATAATCAATTTAAACATGTTATTCCTTGTTATTATTCTTCTGATTTCCTCAATAACGAAAATGGGAAGATTAATTTTGATTATGTTGCAAAAGACAAGACTAATTATGAATTGTCTTTGTTATTAAATTGGAAAGAAGAAACCGTAATCAAGGTTAATGGGAAACCATATAAAATCGATTCTAATAAATCTGAATTTGCTTCATTATTTGTTTCGTTAGGAACGATAGAATTAGAAAAAGAGGGGACCCTCTATATCGAATTCTATAAAAATAAGGTTCAAATAGTCGGTTTGAAACTAGAAGAAGTTAAATCTTTAGAATCTTATTCGAATTTCTCTAGCGAAGAGAAAATAGATAAATTCCAAATTAATGAAACCGAAGGAAATAACGAAATAAGCGTTAAGATTGTTAATAAAGGTTTTACCCCTTATTCAGAAGCAGGGATCTTGTTAAATGTAACTTTCTTTTCTAAAGATACGATTCAATGCAGACATCATTTAAATGGTTTATTTGTAGGATTTAGGAATAAACTTCTAGTAATTGATGATTATAGATATAAGGCCACGAGGATTTTTGATAAGCCACTTCCTATCGAAGAGAATAAAGAATATTCATTAAGGGTTAGTTACAAAGATTCTTTATTAAATATCTATCTAGACGATTCCTTGGTGTTTAGCATTTATTATCCTTCGTTAAATACTTTTGGACGCGATGGACTTTATCGAAGCGAAAATTCTAATGTTGAATTTAGTGATTTCAAAGCAAGGAGGGTTTTATGAAAAGAAATGTTATTGTTGTAGCTGTTTGGGCCTCTTTGATTTTAGCAATCGTCCTATTTTGCTTGATTTATGTAATTGCTAAGGGTGCTACATCAACCGATTTAGCTATTTTTGGAGGCAATTTATGAAACGCAAACTACTTCTAATGATTTTGCTTTCTTCTTTACTTGCTTCCTGCGGGATAAAAGTAGATGACCCTTATATGGATAGCCATGACGCTTTCTCTTATAACGGCAATTTTGAAAACCCTGAATTAAATATTGATGGGAAAGATGACGAAGATGCCTGGAAAAGCGAATATGCTTCATCTACTTATTCAATAACCTATCAATCAAAATCTGCTAATAACACAGAAAACCAAAGATATAGGGCTGATTTTAAGCTCTATAGAGGCAAAAAGGAACTATGTGTATTTGTTAAAGTTACCGATCCAAACTTATTAACAGTTGGCAATGATAACGGTAATAACGTTTCCTTAAGCGACTCCGTAGAAATATATCTAGACACCCTTCTAAACGGAGGTGAGCGTCCTCAATCTGATGATTATCAAATTAATCTTGGAATCCATAATAAAACGCGTGTTCTTGTTGGAAATGGGTCTGGCTGGTCTTCTTGGACTGGCTTAGTCCAATATGAAGCCATTCTAAATGGCACAATGAATAAGGAAGGCGATGTAGATGAAGGTTATTCAATTGAAATGTCTATCCCTTATAAACAAATAGGAATTGAACGTGATACTAAGATTGGAGTTGCTTTTGGATTGGTTGACAAATATTCATCAAAGACTACTAATTCGAAGATGTGGTATGGATTAACTTATAAAGGTAATTTCGCTAATCCACAAAAGCCAGATACCTATTTTATATACGATAAAAATAGCCTTTCTGTCCCTCCTGTTCCTACTTATGATGAAACAAAGGACACCCATGAATATAAATTGGGTTATGGTAGCTTAAAAGCAGGAAAGACTACTTCTGCTAATCACCCAGAAATCGATATAGGCGTATTTAGAAAAGATGATGAAGTTGCCTTTAGATTAGACAACAAAGGGGCTGGATGGGGTGAAAATTCAGCTTATTGGTTCTATTTTGATGGCGGAGAATATGGGAAAACTGCTAGAGATGAGAACTCTTGGTGTATAAGACTTACTCCGGTTGGAGGAGTGACTAATTTCTTCTATTTAGGTGGTCCAAATCTAAATAAAGATGTTGCTAGCAAAAACAAGTTATCTGTAATGGTTAATGATAGATATATGTATCTTTGCTACTCATTGTCATTAATCAATGAAAAATATGTTTCTAAACCCATTGCGTTTGCTCTTGCTTCGGCTGATTTAACTACTCAAAAAGTAATGGTTACAATGACTAGCGAACATGTCAAGGCGAGCATGTCAAACCCATCTACATTCGCTTGGATTGATTCTAATGGGGAATTATTCTCTAATGATTACAACCCAGAAAAAGATACGACTCCCTATTTGACTTCTGTTGGCTTAATTAAAGGCAATCCAGTTGATGTTTATAGGAAAGCAAGCGCCCTTAAATTAAGGGTTAAGGCCATCGACGAGACTTTAATGAGTAATTATTCAATCACCTTCTATTTCGACGCCTCTAGTAAGGATTCTACTGCTAGAAATAACTCTACTTGGTGTTTAAGAATAAAACTAAAAGAAAAGACTGTTAAAGATTACTTTATGTTAGGCCCAGATAATAAAAACAAGGCTATTTTGCAGGCTGGAATTACTTTAGAGGTATCTTCTGAATATCTGGTTGTTAGCTTGCCTTTAGATGGGGTTTCTTCCGCATACAAAGATAAGGACATTGGATTTACCTGTTCTTTATTTAACCCTGAATTTACGAAACTAGATTCAACAATGAAAGCAAATGAAGTTCAGACCAATAATTCCAATCCATCTACATTTGTTTGGATTGATTCGGCTTCTAATTTGAAATAAAAGGAGAAAGATATGAAAAAAGGTGTATTAAGTTTAGCGTTTATTCCCCTACTTCTTTTGTCTTCTTGTGGCGAAGTCGATACAAATAGTGATGTTTGTTCTCTGACTGAATTAACTTCTTCTTTTCCTCGCGAAACGTATGATAATTCCTATGGAAAAGATAGGATTCCAGATTATTGGGATTCTTATGGTTGCGGCGATCCTTTTGTTTATAGATACGATGGGATGTATTACCTAATTGTTTCCACTAAATCTATGGAAACAGGCGTCATGGGATGGAAGTCAAAAGACATGCTTACTTGGAAAAAAGTACAGGCTGAAGGACTTCCTGAAGGATATGTTTCAGTTGATGAATCTACTTTTACAGCATATGCCCCAGAAGTCATTTATAAAGATGGCTGGTTCTATATGTGTGAATCGAAAAGAGGCCAAGGTCATTATATATTGCGTTCTCGTTCCCCTGAGGGTCCATTTGTTAAATACATTGACAATTTTGGCGAAAGAATTGATGGTGCTTTTTTCCTAGACGATGACGAAACTTTATATTTCCTTAGGGCTAATAACGACGGAATCAGAATTAACAAAATGGATGATGATTTAAATATCATCGGAAAAGTTAATTTGGAGAATACAATGATCGGTGGATGGACTGAAGGTCCAGGTTTAATTAAGAAAGATGGTTTCTATTATTTAACATTTACGGGAACCGCAGTCACTTCTCCTGGATATAGAGTCGCCTATTCATATTTTGATTCAAATGTAACTGATAAAGCTATGTTCCGTAGGGGCGCGTTCCAATATGGATCTTGTATTTTGCTTAATACATCTAGCGAATATAACGGATTAGGACATAGTGCTTCTGTATTAGGCCCAAACATGGATTCCTACTACATGGTCTATCACGATTTAATTAGTTTAAACGGACCATATAGGCGTTTTAACATGGCCAGGATGTTGTTTAATGGATCTGAATTAGGTGTAAATCATCCTGAAAAGAAAGATAATCTAGTTCCTCAGATGCCTGACTTCTCTTCCTATAATAAAGAAGGGTTTGATTTAGAGAATGGCTTTGTTCTTTCTAATAAGTCTACCTCCAGTTATTTTACCGTTGAATTCAATACAAGAGGCGAAGGAAAGAAGATGGTTTTGTCTTATTCTTCTCCAACTGATTATGCTTATGTAATTAATAATTCTAATAAGATTACTTTGCATCAAGTTAGCAATGGAAATGATAAGGTTTTAGCCTCTTCTACGTTAAATAAACAATATGATTACGACTATTTGCATTCATATCGTATTCAATATAAAGATTCAAGATTTGCGCTTTATTTTGATTCGATGAAGAAGATTGATGTTACATTAGATGTAGCTTTAAAAAAAGGCAAAATCGGTTATGAAGAAGGAAACGATTATTCATTTACCGCATTCACGAATGACGCCTTTGATTCAAGTGAAAAAAGAGATTGGAAACAAGATAAATTCTATGCCTCTGAATATGATGAAGATAAATCAACTTTCAAATCTAGTTTAATAAGAATTGAAAAGAGTGAAGCTGGGAACGGGGTTGATGGATCTAAAGCTGTTAGACTTAATAAAGGCGAAAGAGCTTCTTATAGAGTTTATCTAAATGAAGATAGCAATTATGGAATTGATTTAACTGTTCCTTATACATCCATGGGTAAATACATTGGTATAAGGTTAGATAATGGAAAAACCTATAAGTGTAAGATTCCTTCATATAGTTCTTTGGATGACGTTATTAAGGTTAATATTGGTCAAATAGAAGGAAGTAAAGGAACCCACTATCTCACCTTCTATGGTCTTGAAGACCGTGTCGAATTCATCAATGGCGAATTTTATAAGACTACAAATAATAAATTGACATTTGAGAATGATTTGAAATCATTTGTTACTCATGGTGTTAATTACGTAAATATGTGGAAGATAAAATATGATGGTCATTATGCCTTAAGTGGCAATAGACAACTTCTATATATTGGCGATTCTACAATGAGAGATTATGAAGTCGAAGTCGATATGACTCTTGACGGAGAAACGCAGGCTACAAGTGCCGGAATATTGCTTAGGGGTTCAAATGCTGCCTTTGCTAGCTCTGATAGCGATGACTCAATTCAAGGCTTCTATTGTGGGTTAGGGAATTCGAGCGCGTCTATTAAGGAATGCAATTATGGCGATACCCTTTCCGGGCCTAGTGACGCTGGAATTAACTTGTTTCCAAGTGGGGAAAAGATACATCTTAAAGCAGTCGCGAAAGGCAATAATATCTCTTTATATATTAATGGTGAGTTATCTTTGACTTATCTAAGTTTAACTGGCCCAACCCATGGCCCTGCCGCTTTATATACTTGTGGAGCTGCTGCAGTATATCAAAACTTGAAGGTTACAATTCTATAACCGCACTACATTTCCTCCTTTATAGGCCTTGCTTGCATGGCCTATTTTAATTTCCAATAGCCTTCCTTTTTGCTGCCTATGCGTTTTATGATTTCACTAGAGACAAGTTTATTAATTGAACGCTGGATGGTTATTGTAGACAAAGAAAGTGCGCTAGAAGCGTTAGAAATGCTATTTAGAGTGTCGTTCTGTCTGAAATAGTCTAATAATGCCTTATCAGCCTTTGTAAGCTTCAAATCGCCTATTTTCTCGTTTAACTTCTTTTCTTTTTCATTTTGATCTTGACTTCTTCTTTTTATTATGAAAGAAAAGTAACCGTTCTCATTTCTAATTGAATATGAAATTCCCACTTCTTTTAAAGCATCTAAGATTATCTTAAATCCGCCTCCTAGATCTCTAATTTCTCCTGATAAATACATAATTATCGCGATTAATGGGTTTCTTGGCTGGGTTCCTAATGTTTCTTTATAAAAATCATTTATGGAAAAAGAGGAAGACATTTCCCCCGGGTTTGAAATGCTTATTGACCCAGGAGTAATCTCAATTTTGTTAGGTTTCTCAGAAGTATAATCTTTGTGAATCAAGCTATTAAAAACAATTTCATAAAGCGCGTTTAAAGGAACTTCGGGGATTTCATCTGTCTTATCGCCGACTTGTTTTAAGGCCCAGCGGATGTTCTTTTTGATAAAGGAGAACTCTTCTTTTATACAATCGAATATATTCCCATAAAAACTCTTTTTATCGATTATCGTCCGGTTTTCATCAGTTGCATATACAATTTCTTCGATTAAATGGGGCTTTTTGGTTGATAAAAGAGAAAAACAAGCATTGTTAAGATAACCATCCTCTTCCAAAGATAGCATTTCAAGGGCTTCATCGGCGTTCTTGTATACGTACTTTATCCTGTGACACTCATTGGCTTTGTTGATAATCTCGATTAGTTGTCTCTCATCTATATCTTCTGATGTAAAATCCGTCAATGAATGTTCCCATGTGGAATTATTTGAATGTCTCTTTTTAAAGAACGACTCGAGGTCATCCTGTGTCATTTCAATATCTTGATCATCGTCTCTTATGAAGTAATGACCGAATGCCGAATAAGGTGCTTTTTCACCTTTAACTGTCAATTTGATAGTTTGGATGCCGTCTAAACTATCAAATTGTATCAAAGGTATTACGGTTGGTTTGATACTTGATTTTATCATTAGAGAAAGCCTTTGGATTATATCCTTTTCAATAGGCTGTTCTGCAGGGTTCCCATTATTATCAACACAAAAGTATAAAGTACCATGACCAGCGGTGTTTAGCATAGACGTTAACGAAATCATTGCCTGGTTTATTTCATATAGGGTTTTCTTAAATTCAAGCGTTTCAGTTTCATAATTTAACATATGACTTTCCTTTTTGATAAACTATCAATATTTTATACTAAAACTATCATTAATTGCAAAAATGATATTTAAGGATTTTTTCGTTAATGTTCATGTTGGAACTCTTTTTATCCTTTGACTACGCCATGAAATGATGTGTTCTCTAATTAATGAAGAGGATTGATCCAAAAGATAAAAAGATTTGTATAGAATTCGTCAATAAAAAACTAGAATCCGCTTTTTAGAGATTCTAGTATAAGCTCAAGTGTTTTCTAACTTGTTTATTACAATGTTATTTAATCACGAATGAAGAGTTTATCGGCCTAAGGCTATTTCGATTGATAATTGATAGATTCCTCTTCAAGTAGCTTGAATTTAAACAAACTAGCGGCATTTAAGTCAACATCATGCATATTTATCGCATTTATTTGGTGATTTTTATAAGTTGTATAGTAATAAATACCCTTATTTAGGTCGCAGCAAGAGGTATAGATGGTATATTCGTATTTGCCTTCTTTTACCTCGCAAATACCATTTTGTTGCTCAACACTATGTAATATATGAAAAAATTGATTGACGCTTTCTATGTTGTTATTTGAGGTGGTGGAATTGAACTTCGTAAAAGCTACCCTAACGAATCTTGATTGACTGGATAAATCACCGGGAAGCCCTATGGCCCCCATGCCTCTACTATATAAGGATAAATCGATGTCTTTAGAGAATGTATTAATAGGATCTTTGTTTGAAAGACTTCTATAGTTATTTAAAGCTGCCATTTGATATTCAAATGGAGGATTGTTTGTTAAAACTCCGATAGTATGCTCAAATACTTTTATCCCACCAATTCTATTCTCAATAACTATGCTTTCATCGGCATCTGATACTATGTAGTGCAATTGAGATGGCGGTAATTGTGGGGAAAACGAATCATTTGTAACATTAATAGTTCTTAGTTTCTCTTTTACTTCTTTAACATTCTTACATGTGGAAAGAATATAAAGTATAAATTCAAAACTAGCGATATTATCTTTATTTTCTTTAAATTCTTCATAATGACAATTGCCTACAAAGTTTAGTCCAGCCATTCCTAAACCATGTTCGTTTATGCCGTCATAAAGTAGTGGGAAATTATTTTCAATATGTGCCATTCCTACAACTGCATAATGTGATGAGTGTTCTTTTTTATATTTATATTTAATTGGATAATTTCTTGGAATAATTACAACTTCTTCGCCGTAAGAGAATTCATAATCTAGATTTCTTCCAAAATATGTCGAACCGGATTTATATGAAATTGCTGTACACATTTTCTTTATTCCTTTTCTTCTTGATTTGCTTTATCAAACATTTCTTTTACGCTTGGAGCGTTCTTTGTAAGTTTTTTGATTGATAAATCTTGTGCTTTATCATTTGCTAAGCGAAGGTTACGTTCGGAGCTTTGAAGATTCTCTTTTACTTTTTGTAAGTGAGTGATAGTTTTGTCTATTTCTTCTATGGCGGTGGTGAATTTGCCTGCAGCTATTTGGAAGTTCTTAGAAAATCCGTCTTGGAATTTTTTCAAGTTGTCCTCAAAGTTATTAACATCAAGATTTTGTGCTTTTACTAAAGCGAGTTCTTTTTTGTATTCGATAGAGTTTTTAGCAGCATTGGTTAATAACCCGATTATAGACATGAAGCATTGAGGTCTTACTACAAACATCTTCTTGTATTTGTATGAAACATCTACTATTCCGGAATTATAAAGCTCACTATCAGGCTCGAGAGTAGATACCAATACGGCATATTCACAGTTCTTTTCGTTTCTATCTTTATCAAGCTCTTTGAGGAAATCATCGTTTTTATGTTTTTTCGTATTCGTTTCGGTTTCGTTTTTCATCTCAAACATGATGGAGATATATTCTTGTCCGTCTTCGGTGAAGTCTCTAAAAATAAAATCACCTTTAGATCCAGATTCTTGGCTAACTTCATTATCTTTATCAAAATATGCACGTGGATAAGCGGTGGTGCGGATTTCATTGAACTTGATTTGACAATGTTGCTCTAATGTTTCACCAACTAACTTGGTAGACATTCTTGTTTTCAAATCTTTGAAATAATTGATCTGGTCTTCTTTTTGCCTTAACTCTAATTCGTATTTCTCTTTTTGGTTTTGTTCAGAAACACTTCTTTCTTTTAATTGATTTTCGTAATCGTTTTTAACTTTTAAGATTTCGGTGTTTTTAGAATCGTTAGCCTTTTCCAATTCGTATTTATACTTATTTTTTTCTAATTCGGCCTCGCCTTTAGTTTTTTCTAGCTCAGTTTTTAAAGTATTGATTTGTTCGGTCAATTCTTGCTTTTCTTTATTTTTGGCTAGTTCAATATCTGTTGCCTTGCTCTTCTCTAAAGATTCTTTTTCGTTTTTTAATGCTAGGATTTCCTTTTCTTTCTCGTTTAGGGCTTCCAAATGCTCCTTTTCTAATTTAGATAAGGCATCATTCTTTTCATTAATTTCTTTTTGCTTAGCTAAATCAATTTGATTTTGGATATCTTTTTTGAGATTTTCGTTTTTAATTTGAAGTTCTTTGATTTGGCTATCTTTCAAAGACAAAGATTTTTCTAGCTCGTTTTTAGATTGAATAGTGGCGGTGGATAATTTGGCTTCTGCTTGATCAAGTTTAGCTTGCATGTCTTTGATGATTGCTTCGTGCTGAGTAGCGGAAATCTTTTCTTTTAACGAAGCCTCGTTTTCGATGTTTTTCCTTATTTCTTGAGTTCTTGCTTCTACTTGTTTTTCAAAGTCTTCATTTCTAATTTGGCTTAGGATGGAATCTAGTTCTTTCTTTTCGGGAGTGAACACTTCTCCGCATTTAGGGCATTTGATTTGATACATTTTGGTTACCTCTATTTATATATTCTAATTGTAACAGCAAATTAGGATGGTTAAGTTGCTAGTTTTGTACTTAGTTAGATACAATGGCTATCTAGCTGAGAGTATAAGGAATTTTGTGTAAACGTTTCCCAGTAAGATAACTAATTCTAATCACTTTTGATCGAAGTATTCAACAATTTCCCTCCAGCAGATTGCGTTTCATGAATGTAGGTAACAAAAAAATGGAAGTTCATCTATAATGTTTTTTGACCACAACACAAAGGAGACTAACTATTCAAAGTAAAGAGAAAAATTAATTATTTCGTAAAGTGTCGTT
>CABQKC010000007.1 GCA_902464635.1 uncultured Caryophanales bacterium
TAATATGAAATTTTCAAAAACTAGGTCTATTTATTTAAAAAGTGTCAAAGATGCGAATAAGACATTATTCTTGAAAGCTAAGATCGATATAGGTGGATATGGAATAAGTTGGAACGATAAAATCGACTTAAGTAGCGATGGAATTTATTCCAAAGGAAAACACATAAGCAGGATCCCATAAAAAATCTATAATTCATTAAATTCTTCAAATAGTATCGGCAAAGCTTTCCTATGCCTTATTTTTAATGGTTTAAAACAATCACCAATAGTTCTTCTCATCCGTTAATAAATAATTGCACCAATTCAATTTATTCTTTACTCTTAATATAGAAAATTGAGAACACAAAAGTTAAAGAGCAATTAAAGAAAGCCCTTGCTCTTAATGTATTGTAATAACAGCTTTTCTTTCAAAAGATTCATAACAACTGCAAAAATAGGAGGACTATCCAATGGGAAAAGATAAAGCCAAAGAAAACAATTCTAATAGAAGAAAGTGGAAGATAATCGCGATTTGTTGCTCTGTTTTTGCAGCCGTCCTATCCATTTCGGCAATCCTAGCCCCACTCATATTGAATAAGGAACAGGTGGAACCATATTTCTACGTTGCCATGGGAAAAGACGAAACTTCCTATAAATGCGAGGCAATCAATTATCCAAAGCCGATAAAAGACTACAAGGAATCTGATTGCATAACAGTCGACGTTATGCTGGCAAACCTTTATTACGGAAAAGGTGAGGATGGCTCGTATTACTCCTTGCTCAAAGATAAAAAAGAACCCGGATATAACCTAAAATATATCAATGTCGGCATGCTAGATTACGACAAACAGCTCATAAAGCGTCACTCAATAGACGCAAGCGAATACGTAAAGCCGATAACCGGAATAACCAAGAAGGAAGGCATAACCAAAGATGACTTCATGTTCATATATAACTTCAACATCCTTGCCCTTATAGGTAACGATTATGATGGTAAGATATATTTTGAAATTAATTACATCGAGGATGGAGAGTCTTATCCAATAATATATGGGACTAGTTTTTCCTTAGACTTCCACAAGGACGAATCCAACATAACATTCTCAAAATTAAAAACAACATACCAAACAAGTGTGAAGGGTCTCCCCAAGGGTGAGATACATTACTATGACGTGATAGACGTATTGTCTAGCAATGAGTTTGATTACAAGAATCCAGAATTTTCGTATATATCACTAGACTCTGCCGATTCGTTTCATTACTACTTCAAAGAAGGAGAAATATATCAAATCACTTCCCTTTTTGATAAGGCTTCCTTAAAAATTAGCAGACCCAATACAAATGACCTTCCAAAAACAGAAAGAAAACGAATTGAAATATGCGTGGATTATACATATATGAAAAGAAAAGGGTATACCGCACGAATCAATGCGTGCTTTACCATAAACAAAGATGGAACCACCATTTTTTATGATAGAAGACGTATCTTTAGTTTCTATGGAAGTGTTGACTCAAGTGTTTATACTAAAATCTATGATATAGCCAAAAAGAAAGGATCGAACACACTGCCTTTAAATTGATTTGCTTATCTAGATGCTAAAATAAAAAGGACTAAAACCATTAAATACAAAGGGGGTAAAGATATGATTTGTAGTAAATGCGGAAAAGAATTCGTTAGTATTTTCTCTAATACTTGTCCATTTTGTGGCGATCCAAATAGGATTTCTCTTTGGGATACTTTATTTACTCCTACCCCTAACGATAATAAAAAGAATGATAAAAAAGAGCCATTTGATCCATATGACTGGGAAAATCCAGACAATTGTTCCGATAGGGAATATATGGATGATGATGATTATGATGATTTTGATGATTAATCTAATTTGAATGTTTCGTTTTTGATGTCATTAGCAAGCATGAATACTTGATATAAAGGAATTGTAAGAATCTTATTTTCTTTATCGTATCCATATTTATTAGATGATATTTTGATTGCAAGGTTACATTTATTTGATTCCCTATATTTCTTTAATGATCCAAGCGTGCCTTTCCCTTTTTTTGCATCTACTGGATATATCTCGTTATTGGATGAAACCATGAATTCAAATTCTGATGAAGATTTACCCTTCCAATAAAATAATGGGATTCCTTTAGAAACAAATTCGGTAGCAATGTAGTTCTCAAAAAGAACACCAGATAAAGTATTTCTTGCCTCTTTATCAACAAAAGTGGCCATATTTATTTTAGATTGTAAGCAAAATAGTCCATTATCTAGCAAATAAAGCCTATAATCGTTTTCATTTTCTTCTTTAAGAGGAAAACTAACATGTTCTTTTATTTGTTTTGATTCATAAACGATATTAGCAAGTGTCAAATAGTCTTTTGGGCTTCTAATGTCTCTATTTCTAAGACCTTTTTCTACAAATGATCCTTTAAAATTCTTCGATTCTTTTTCTAGTTGGGAATATATGCTTTCAAAAATAGCTTTTGACCTAATAATAGATTCTTCGCTTGCTTGATATAATTCCATATCAGATAGATAATCAGAAAATATATTGATAAGTTTTTCCCTGCTAGAAAGAATATCTTTTTCTTCTAGATAAATATCCGTGGCTTCAGGCATACCACCAACTAAAAGGAAGTTATACAAAGCATCCATTGCCATATCATGGATATAATCTTCTAGAGGTTCCTTTTTATTGTAAGAATCAACGATTTTCTCATATAACTTTTTATTTTGGTTCAATAAGAATTCATCAAATGAAAGAGGATACACAAAAAGCCTAGTTATTCCCCCTACCGGAAAGAAAAAACTATCCTTTTTATGCTGCTTATCTATATTTTGCTGTCTTTTTATTTTTATCCTTACCATTGAACCGGTCGCAATGACAGGTATATTTGGCAAATCTTGCTTAAAGTATTTTAATGAAGTAATAATAGGAAGGCATTCTTGGACTTCATCAAAAATAAGCAAGGTGCTCTCATCAATCTTTCTATTAAACCTTAGTTCTAGATAATTAACGATTTTCTTTGCATCGACAATTGAAGAAGATTCATTTCCACCTGCAAGGATATAATTTCTTATTTCATTTTCTTTCTTAAAATCGATATATATGTAATTATCCTTATAATATTTTTTCGCGAATAAATCCTCAACTAGAAATGACTTCCCAACCTGTCTAGCCCCATATATCAATAAAGGAGTCCTTCTTTTGGAAGCGTTCCATTTAACCAAATCATCCAAAGCAAGTCTTTCCATATCCATTATCCTTTTTCTAATTTTACTAAATAATACAAAAATGTGCAAATTATGACTTCTAAAATATGCTAAAAAATACAAATTGTACAAAATAGGCATTTTTAAAAGCCATAAAATGTATTTTTCATATAATTATCAATAAAGTCAATATTAAGATAATTAATCCTAAAAAGGGTTATTTTAAGTTGTTACTTATTAGGCTAGGAACTACAATATTTCACTAGTGAAAAGGAAAGAGATTAACAATGGAAGTAATATCAAATCCAGGTTGGATTGAAGTCGTAACTGGACCAATGTTTGCCGGGAAAAGCGAAGAACTCATTAGACGTATTAGAAGGCTAGAATACGCGAAAAAGAAGATAAAAGTATATAAGCCTGCAATCGATAATAGATATACATATGGGAAAGTAGAATCCCATCTTCATAATAAAGCAGATGCTACAGTTGTAGCTTCTTCAGTCGATATCCCAGATTTAACTAGCAATGATGTCGATGCAGTTATTATTGATGAAGTCCAATTCTTCGATAATGGAATAATAGATAAAGTCGACAAGATGGCTAATTCAGGTGTCAGGGTAATTGTCGGGGGACTTGATACGGATTTTAGAGGAGAGCCATTCCCCATTGTAGCCACTTTGCTTGCCAAGGCTGAATTTGTAACAAAGCTAACTGCAATATGTGTAGTTTGCGGTGCCCCTGCCACGATGACCCAAAGGATAATAAACGGGGTACCAGCCTCGATTAATGATCCAACCGTTCTAGTCGGAGAAAAGCAAACCTACGAACCTAGATGTAGACATTGCCATATAGTAAAAAAGTAGCATTCCCGCTACTTTTTTTACTTCTTTTTATCCTTAATATGGAATTCAATCCTACTAGATGCAATCCGGCAATTTATTAGCCCTTCCTTTTGGATTCCAAACCTAGTAAATACATAAGCATCCACTGCTTCCCAAATAAATACCCAGCAGGCAATAGAAATTATTTCCCCAAAGAAATTACCTTTAGTAAAAAACATGAATAATTCATAAGCAACCAATAGGATTATCCCTAGTAACATACATAAGCCTACGACAATCTTATTTCTTTTTAATCCAACCGAGGACTTGGTAAATTCAAAATTAGCCATTTTGGAAAATAAAGAAGAGATGTTTTCAATTTCAGGCTCACTTTCTTCATTGATAATAAAATCAATCGTGACAGGAACGCTAGGCTTGATATAGCCTATTTCATCTTTAACATGGTCAAATAAAGCCCTATTTATCTTTCTTTTCCCGGAATATGGCTCATAGATATCTTCGTTTCTTAAATCTACTTTTATATGGGCCCTATTATCTTCTTCAAGTAAAGATGAAGTTACTTCACTTATGACATTTCTTTTTGATTTCTTTAATTCAGCCAGCTCTAGTTTATAAGTTTGCTTTATCTTTCTTAATTCTTCTTTATCCATAATTATTCCCTTTTTAATAAATGTTTGGCTAATGAAAGGGCCTCAAATATAGAATCATCCATATCTAGATATCTATAAGTTGCTAATCTACCTAGGAAATATACGTTCTTCAATTTAGATGCCTCCGCTAGATAAGTAGCTGCTAATTTGGTATTTCTTTCATCATTAATCGTATAATAAGGAATCATGCCTTCGCTAAATTGGGCAGGGTATTCTTTAGTAATTATAGTTTGGTCTAGGTCAATTAATGTTGGATCAAAATATTTATGTTCGCATATCCTAGTATATCTAGGCTCATTATCGGTATAATTGACAACCGCATTGCCTTGGTAAGACTTTTCTTTTAATATCTCTACTTCAAATCTAAGGGACCTATATTCAAGCCTTCCTTTGCTAAATCCGAAATATTCATCTAGCCTACCTGTATATATAATCGTATCGGCTAGATTATCATATTTTTCTTTGTCTTCTAGATAATCCTTTTCTAATAGGATGCTCGCCCTGCTTAATAAATTCTCGATAAATGGGGTAAACCCTCCTTTAGGCATTGCTTGATATGGGTCATTGAAGTAATTGTTATTGTATTCAAACCTAAGGGGTAGTCTTTTTATTATTGATGAAGGGAGCTCGTTGCAGCTTCTCCCCCATTGTTTCTCTGTATAGCCTTTAATCAATGTCTTATATATAGTTGGACCTACTAAGGATAAAGCCTGTTCTTCGAGGTTATTTATTGGTTTATTTTTATAAGGAGCAGTTTCTTTTTCTATTATTTCTTTAGCCTCTTCTATGTCTTTTACTCCCCAAAGTTCATTAAATGTATTCATATTAAAAGGCATATGGTAATAGTTGCCTTTAAAGAATGCTAAAGGGGAATTGATAAAAGGATAAGCCTCTACATATTTACTGAAATAATCAAATATTTCCTTTTTATCGGTATGGAAGATATGGGGACCATAGACATGGACTGGGATATTATAGATATTGGATGTAAAGATATTCCCACCTATATGGTTCCTTTTTTCTATTACCAAAACTTTCTTTCCTGCATCTAGTAATTCCCTAGCTAGAGATGCTCCGGACAGCCCTGCCCCGACGATTAAATAATCAAATTGCTTTTTCATATGTATTATTATGTCTACTTTATTTAGATAAAGTCATTAATTTTTGCATTAAGCAAGTCATAAGGATAAAATTTGTCCATATGAAACAAAATCTAAATTATTCCCTTTCTTTTAAAGAAGGGTTTGACAAAACTGACATTAATCCTTTTAAAGGAGAAAAAGTTGACTTGCCACATCAAGCAAGAATTTCCCCTTCTTATCATTATTTTAACGATGAATATTATAAAGGGACCTATACATATCAAATTATCTTTGATGATGAATATCCTAGCTTGCCTATAAAGATTCTCCACCTAGAAGGAGCGATGTTAAAGGTAAAGTGTTATATAAATTCAAAATATGTAGGGGAACAAATTAGTGGTTATCTTCCAATTGAATTTAATCTGACTAACCTTATAAAGAAAAAAGACAATGTCTTAACTTTGGTAGTTATTTCAGACGAAGATAAGGATATCCCTCCTTTTGGACATCTAACTGATTATCTTTGCTTTGCAGGCATTTACCGTGAGATGTATCTATATTCTTATCCAGATAAATATATTTCGTCTTTTTATGTAAATGCTTCCATGTCTGGTAAATTAGATATCCATATCGATTATGTTGGAGAGACAATTAATAAACCTTTGTTCCAGCTTAAAAAGGATGATAAATTAATAAAAGAATTCAAAGAAACTTCTTTGACTATAGAAAATATCACCCCATATTCATTAGAAAATCCTTTCTTATATACTTTCAATATTATTTATGAAGGGGAAATATATTCTTCTAGGATTGGCTTTAGGGATATTGAATTTAAAGTAGATGGTTTCTATCTAAACAAGAAAAAGATAAAGCTAATAGGAATGAATAGGCACCAGACATATCCCTATATTGGAGGGGCTGCTTCAAAATCACTTCAAGAAGAAGATGCCGATTTCATTAAATATAAATTAGGTTGCAATTTGGTTAGGACTAGCCATTATCCCCAAAGTGAGCATTTCCTTTCTAGATGTGATGAAATCGGGCTTCTTCTAATTGATGAAATACCAGGTTGGCAGCATATAGGAAATGAAAAATGGAAATCTAACTGCATCGATTTTGCCTCTAGGATGATTAAGAAAGAAAGAAATCACCCCTGCTTAATCTCCTATGGATTAAGGATAGATGAATCCAGGGATGATGATGAATTATATGGAAAGATAAACAAAATCCAAAAGGAACTAGATCCCTATAGATATTCTTTAGGAGTAAGGAATTTCAAGGGTTCAAGTCTAAAGGAAGATATATATGCCTATAATGACTTCTCTTGTAATAACATTAATCATGGGCTAGATGAGCCTTCTACTTATAACCAGAATAAACCTTCAATCGTAACCGAACATTCTGGACATACTTTCCCTGTTAAGAGTTTTGATTCCATCTATAGGATTAAAGAAGGCGTATTAAGGCATCTACGTATATTAGATGATACTTATAAACATAAAGATTCACTTGGCTCGATATGTTGGTGTGCCTTTGATTACAACACGAAAAGAGATTTTGGCTCAGGAGACAATATATGTCATCATGGAGTGGCTTCTATTTTTAGAAACGAAAAGGATGTAAGCTACGTCTATTCTAGCCAAAAAGATGATGAAATAATCCTTCATCCATTAGGAATGTTTAATGCAGGAGATTTAGATGAAGCTAGATTAAATAGGATATTAGTACTTACTAACTGTGATTATATTTCTTTGTCTATTGGGGATGAATTTATATCTAATTTCTATCCAGATAGCAAAAATTACCCAAACTTAAAGCATCCTCCAATTATCATCGATGATTTAATCGGGACTAGATTTAAGGATGATAGATTTAATAAAAAAGAATCCAAATGGATAAAAGATGCCTTAAATGAAGCCTGTTTTGATGGATTCAATAATCTTTCATTTAAAACTAAGATCAAGGTTGGATTAATAATCGCCAAATATCACCTTACCTTCCCTGATTTATCAGATTTATTTACCAAATATATTGGGGGATGGGGCGATAAAAATAGGAAATTCATCATCAAAGGATATAAAAATAACAAGGAAGTCGATGTAACTTGTTTCTCTTGCTTTGACCATTATGAATATAGTTTCAGGTCGAATAAATATATATTAAGGAATGAATCTAGTTATGATACAGGGGTGGTATATATTAAAAAAGTTGACCAAGACGGCCATATCTTGCCTTATGATTTCTCCTCAATAAGTGTCAAAACAAAAGGACCTATTAGGTTATTAGGTCCTTCTATGATTAATCTAGAATCGGGATCTACTTCTATTTATGTTGCCTCTGCTCTAGTTAAGAAAGAAGAAGAGGCCAAGCTCATATTAGAAGGAGAATTCGGGACTAAAGAAATTAAGTTTATTGTACGGTAGTTTCTTTTCTTTTCTTGATTTCCTTTACCATGAAATCATATTTTTCTTCATCTATTTCATAGAAGAAATGGACAAGGATATAAGATGCTGCTAATAGAATTATAGTCGCCCCAATCATCCATATACCCATGATGATTTTAGGTTGCCTTGCTACTTCATTGATAATTGAAGTTACCTTAGTAGCAGCTTCATTCGCATATAGATCGGCATTATCTGGATTAGCAGCTGTTTTAGATGCTAGTTCAGATTGGGTTTCAGATATTTGCTGGGTAACTCCATAAATGCCAGCCGAAAGGAAAGTAACTAATATGATTCCTTTTTGGATAGCACTAGATAATTTGGCGGTAAATGGTCTCCAGCTAGACACAACCGCTTCTTTCCTCTCATTATATTTATATTCGCCATATTCGATGGTATTTTGAAGCATGACGATTAGAACCATGTAATAGATTCCTTCAGCCCCAAAGAATAACAATGGAGGTATATAAAGTAATGATAAAGTTCCTCCAAAAGCCCAGCCTAATCCTCCTCCTGCATTTGGATTATAGGCAAGTGGCTTCTCGCCAAATATAGGGAATCCGACTAGGAAAAGCATGATATAGGCGGCCACAGCAATAAAAAAAGTCCAGGTCAATAAGGTTTGACGTTTGAATTTGTCGATTAATGGCTTGAATAAGAATTGGGATAACAATGTACCTAATGCATACATTACGGTAAATATAAGCATGATGGATCCGCCAGTTTCTCCACCATATCCATAAGACAAATAGAAATAATTCGAGCCAAAAGATACGACTAACGAACAGGCTGTATAATAAAATAGAAGCGATAAGACAATTATTAGCAAAGGCTTATTCTTGCCTAGCATCTTAA
This sequence comes from uncultured Caryophanales bacterium, assembly GCA_902464635.1. Classification (GTDB taxonomy): domain Bacteria; phylum Bacillota_I; class Bacilli_A; order RFN20; family CAG-826; genus Alloenteromonas. The sequence goes on from CABQKC010000007.1 coordinate 9,067, forward strand.
ACATATCTGCTAGTTTTACTTGCTCGCTTACTTTGGATTGGGTTTCATCTATCTTCTTTTCCTTGCAAAGGAAATAGATGGCTAATTGGCTAAGCAAGAACAAGATGGCAGTAGGAATAGCGATATAGCCATAGATATAGCTAGAATTTTTAGCAGTTGGCAATATCGAACAGACTCCATACATTGCAAAAGTGCCCAAGGAGACAAATATCGATACCATCGTAGTAACATTATTTCTTTCCTTTTCATCACTAGTCAATGATGGAAGCATAGCCCAATAGGCGCAATCATTCATCGTAAACACAAAATCCCAAAGGAAATAGAATATGCCAAAGCACACTATATATGCCCATCCAGTTGGACGAAGTAAGAACAAACATAGCAATACAATTGTATTCCCTACTCCTCCAATCAATATCCAAGGTTTATATTTGCCGGTTTTGAAATGTACTTTTTCAATTAATACCCCCATAATCGGGTCATTTAAGGCATCCCAGACAAGGCAAACAATGAAGATAATATTAATTACAAATATCTGCTGCGTATATTGTCCAGATGCATTTCCGGTGGCTAATACACCTGAATACATCATGAAAGTAAGAAGGAAACTAGATATCAATTGATAGCTAGAATCGCGGAAAATGGATGCAACAGAAAAAATCCATTTAGTTTTCTTAGGGATTTTATCCGTATCATAAGTTTCGCTTAAAAAGGAAAATCCTCTAATTTTATGTTGGGGCTTATTCATAAATTCCTCCGAAAAGATAAGTAAATATTATGCCTAAATTAATTTAAGATAAAGGAAAATAAATAAAAAAGCATAGACGAACCGTACCATCTATGCCAAATTGGTTTTTATTAGCTATAAAGTTCAATTATGTATAGATAACTCACATAACGCCAGTAAAGGCAAGACCCACACAAGGAATAAGTGGATAACCGTAATCTACTTAATCTAGTAAGAAGCAGGAGCAATTTTGCTATTAGCTTTTCTTTTTTAAAAGGAATTGATCTAAATATCTAAACGGAAAGAAATTAGAATTCGATTGAAGAATTTAGATTTGTTTTATCGATAGCGACTTGCAGGGCACTTAATTCCCTTTGAGTCTCTTTCAAGATGTTTTTGGCATCCTCAATGTTATAGCAAGACTTATAGACAGAAATCTCACTATTATAATTTGGAGAAGAAGAAAAGAATTGAGTCTTCTTTGCTAATATTGTTAAAGTAGAAATTTCTTTCTTTAGTTCTGCTAATCTAACTAATCCTTCATTAATATTGAAGTCATAGCCATCTACTAAAGTATTGTTATTGAATGTATTTAAGACATTCTTAATCTTTCTTTCTTCATTGAATAATTCTTTTACCTTTTTTCTATTGGAAGCAAAATCATATTCATTAGCAAAAGCAGGATCATAGGTAGTTTTCCCATCATTACTGGTCTTTTTTTCCATAAGGACGGTAGAGTTTGTTTTATCATCAGAATAAATATCATTTAATTCTTCTTCGATAAATTTTAATTTCTTCATTAATTCAGTTGCAGTTATTTTCATATCAACACCTCTTTTTGTTTGAGTTTATTATATGTTATAAAAACACTCATTCTGAAAGCAAATTAAAAAAGTACGTGTGCAAGTACATTTTTAAAAATAGGCACTTCGTTTACTCTTTTAATAGCTCAAAAAGTGAGAATAAATCCGGAGAAGGTATTGAGCCAAATTGACCTTTCAAATAATATTCAACAATATCTTCATCGCCCCTAATTCCGTTTTTCCCCCTAGAAGTATATGAAGACAATCTAGATACTTTGCTTGAACTAGAGTCAGATATATCAACTAAATATATCTGATCTTTCCTAAACATTTCTTTCAAATCTAGAAGCAATGCATCTTGGGTAGAGAATATCAATTGAGCCTTTTTATTAAGCATATTGGAAAACATTGCGACTATAGACTTGGTTAATATATGATGCAAGGAACTATCAATTTCATCTACAACCAAGATTTTTCCATTACTTAAGGCATCATAAATATAGCCAGAAAGTGCGATTAATTTCAAAGTTCCAGACGATTCAAATAAAATCGATGGAACCCTATATCCATTATGCAAACTATACAGCTTTAAATTTTCTTTGCTAAAGGAAGGATCGTTTAATACATTATGGAGTTTATCATCTATAGGAGCATCGCTATAGACATTATTATCAAAACCGAAATCACTAATATGCAAATCACAATTCTTGACAAATTCCTTGATAAATTTAGCAGCCTTCGGATTGCTTTGAATTAATTTAATCGTATTGGATATATCTACTTTTTCATCCATTTTTAGGAAAGTTATCGAATTGGCAAAATCTAAATAATCTTGTTTGGCTTGCTTCAAAAGGCTATTTTCATCGTCGTTAAAAACAATCATAAACGGAAAAGAAGGCGAAAAAAGTTTCATTACATTCGCATTTTTAAGACTCTTTTCCATATCAATCCAGTTAAGCGAAGAAGAGGTACGTTCAAAAATCTTTGTTTTAGTTGAAGAAACCGCAGAAATAGCAAGCAAGAATAAACTCTCGTATAGATATTGACGACTTGAATTATCATAATCCAAACAATACCTATAAAACCTGCCATTAATTAGATATTCAATTGAAAAAGATGTTATCTCACCTTTTTTTGCAAAAGCACTAGAAAAAGAAGAATGTTGTTCATTAAGCATCAAGACCTTTAAATCAATTAAGGAAGTCAAAAGGCATGTCTTGCCTGTATTGTTCGGACCATAAATTCCTATAGTTTTCAATATATCCAATCCTAGATAATCAAGATAGTTGTAATCAAATCTTTTTATATTCTTATTGGCAAAGAAATCTAAATCTGCCCTTTCTCCAAAGGCTTTATAATTCTCTAGGCTAAATTTGCAAATCATAGGCACTTTCCTTTTTTTACCCCTATATTATACATAAAATTATTAAACCGTGTAAATATTTTGCACAGTTTCAAGAATACAAATAAAAATACCCCTCCTCCTATTTTTAGGATTTGGGGCAAGTACATATTAAGTGATTATCAAATTACCATCTATTATGGACCCGCTCGGCAAATCCTAATAAATCCTTAACGATGACCATCTTGCCATCGAGAAGTAATTTTCCATTAAATAATCCAAATACCTGATGTTGCCTAGATTCAATAATCAAAGCAGAAGAAATTGCCTTCCTATCTAAAATAGGGGTGAATTCAAGATCAACTTCTCCAGTTGGAGAACGGAATTTCCATTTACCTAGATAATCAAAATTGCCATCCTTCTTTAAAGGAATATCCATCCTTACTTCCCTTACTTTATAAGAAGAATCTCCATAATAGATAATATTCTCACTAGCAGCTTTAGTATCGCCAAATCCATAGCCAAAATTAAATCCAATCTTGACTCCATCCATAATAGAAGATAAAGAAGACCAATACCAGGTAGAAGAATATTCCCATACCCCTCTTCCCCAATCCAATACTCCGTAAGTCGAGCCGTTCAAATCGATATATCTATCGCCTATTTTGGCATATCCTCCAGAAGAAAGGAGATTAATCTTCTGGTTATAATAGAATCTATGTGGTTTCTTAAATGGAGTTGCGATTACTAAGGTATCATCAATAGTAGGAGTCAAAATAACATCACATCTAAACGAATTACCTTTCTTATCAAAATTAGGGTAATAAGCCTTTAGATGTCTTTTATTTCCTTCTAAAACAAAAGAAATACTAACTTTGCCTAATGAATAAGAGACATCACCTTCACTTGAGTTTGAAGGCATATTAATCTTGCCAAGAGGGAACCATCCCATTTTGCTTCTAGTTATTTCTTTTTTGGAATTAAAATCCAAATAGGAAATAGAAAGCATCGACATATAGCCATTATCTGCAATAGTAAGGGCAATCCCATTATCCTTATTGCCGACATAATAATAATCCCATTCCTTAATTAGGAATTTGGGGGCATTTATCATCTTCCTATCATACTTCTTAACTAGTTTTTTAGCATATCCAGGTTCAGCTAGATTGCCATCTTTGTCCAATAAAGGACCTTCATTCATGTAGTGATCAATTTCCATATCTAAATTATAAAAAGGCTAGAGAACCTTTTAAAGTCCATCTAGCCTAAATTGTCTTATTTTTGCTTTGGAAGTGCCCCAAGAGGCTTAAGCATGTTATTTGATAATATAACTGCTGCCTTATCATCTTTTGGGGAATCATCTTTGTTGTCCAATGATACGAATAAATCGAAGAAATTAATTAAATTACCAATTAATCCTGGCAAAGGGGATTTATCTTTCATGTTGAAGGAAGCTAGTTCAATCAAAGAGAAGATGAATTTGGCCACTACTTCAAAATTACGCTTGCCAATAATAGAAATCATTTTAAGCTCTACATCATTTAGCTTTTCTAAATCATCATAGCCATATGAATTCTTTTGGTTGCTAGTCTCTGCTACATAACGTAGATAATCGCTTTCTTCCTTGTTGGTAAAATTATAGAAGAATACGGCCTGGTCATGGCTCATTCCCCCATAACTAGAAGCAATTTCCATCATTGTCTGCATAGTAATCATGGCAAATGCACGGCAGAAATTCTTGTCGCTAGAAGAGAATTCATCTTTTTGGATATCCTTGTCGAATTGCTTAAAGAAGGCACATAAAGCCAAATCGACGTTGGAATAAGAGGCAAATGCTTGTTTTTCAATATCTAGTTTTTCCATTATTTAATCTCGCAGATAGAAGGATCGGCCATGGAATTAGAAACTGCATCCTTAATTGTAGTTTCTTTTGATTCATGCCCATATTTATCAACGCTAGCGGCATCTCTAACTTCGTGGGTAAGACAAGATGGGCCACCAATACATCCACCAGGACAAGCCATACCTTCAATGAAATTGCCTTGTAATCTACCCATCTTGGCTTGGGTAAGGGCAATCTTGCATTGATCGAGTCCACTACAGGCAACTGGTTTGACTTCAAAGTCGATATTTTGTTCTTTTAAGGCTTCCTTGACGGCATCGCTAAGTCCGCCACATCTAGCAAATATCCTGCCAAAATAAGAAGCATTGTCTAATGGCTTTTCTTCTAAAGCGGTCAAGTCGACATTAAGGGCATCTAGAAGAGCCTGCAATTCTTCAAAAGTAATGACACAATCGATATATGGGGAACTCTCTTCCCTAAACATTTCCATCTTTTTGGCAATGCAAGGTCCGACAAATACAGTTTTGGCGGTAGGATCAGTTTGCTTGATATATTTAGCAATGGCAGCCATTGGGGATAAGTTTTTGCTAACCTTTCCCTTTAATTCAGGGAAGCTAGTCTCGACATATCTAACAAAAGCTGGGCAGCAACTAGAGGTGCAGAATTTTTCTTCTGCTAAATCCTTAGCCTCGTTAAGTGCAACCATATCAGCACCCAAGGCAGCTTCGATAACATCGGTAAAGCCGATTTTCTTTATCCCAGTTACTACTTGTCCTAATTTAGCATAATGGAATTGGCTTGAAATTGATGGAGCGACAATCATATAGGCCTTATAATTCTTGCCGTTTTCTGCCCCTTTCATTATATCGATGCACTTAGTGATATAACTTTTGTCCATAATCGCACCGAATGGGCAAGAATATGAGCATTGCCCGCATCTAGTGCATTTAGATTCATCGATTTCAGTGATGCCATCTTCCCTAGGGTGGATTGCATTGATCTTACATGCAGCTTCGCATGGCCTTTTCTTGTTGATAATGGCACCAAACGGGCAGGCTTTTGCACAAAGTCCGCAGTTAACGCATTTGGTTTTATCAATCCTAGCCCTTAAATCATCGCCGAAAGAAATTGCATTACGATGGCAATTCTGGGCACATCTATGGGCTAAACAACCCCTACACATATCAGTAACAGTAATCCCGCCGAATGGGCATTCATCGCAAGCGGCCTCTATTACTTCTAATAGGTTTGGATTGGCCTTGTCTCCACCAAGGGCAAGCTTGATTCTATCTTCTACAATTGCCCTTTCCCTATAGACACAACATCTCATCGTGGCTTTTGGGCCAGGAGAAATAACCTTTGGGATATCATGGATATTTTCATCTAATGTCCCATTATAGTAATTAAGCGCGACTTCTTTTAAGACCTTGTATTTAAGTTCTTGTACCAAAGTGTCAAATTTATTCATTTTCCTTCTCCCTAGAAATACCTTACTTCGATATGTTTTCCTAATTCTTTTAGTTTCAAGGCTAGGTTATCGATTATCTGCATCTTCATCTTGAAGGAGATATGATACCTTTCGTCTTGGTGGGCTGGGTTAACGGCACATCCGACATAGAATTTGATGTCGGTGGCCTCTTCTAGAAGCAATCTAGCAATCCTAGATGCCCCATCTTCTTTATAAGACCAATCAAAATAGCATTTGTTCTTATCTTGATAGTCTTTAGCGTAGAACAATACCTTGTTCAGGGTAATTATACCCTCTGTTGCAAGATCTATCCCATCAATATGTGAAATTGGTGGAATTTCTTCATCGATATAATCAAGACCGCCCCTAACATCGGTATGAAGATATCTAGCAACAATCGAACAAGTAGTGCCGCCACATACAATATGGGGATTATCATCATTTAGGAAAGTCGATAACATCATTTCATCATCGTCCTTATTCGTGGCTGGTCCGACTAATAATGATACTTTCTTCCTTTCTCTTCTTCTTACTACTAAAGAAGAAGTGTCATCCCCCGGACGACGATTATAGAGCAAATCGCAATGGTCTACTAGGATAGAAGCGAGGTTTTTGGCTGAAATTGAGGGTGAATATAGGCTAGTCAGGAATGAAGATATCTCTTCTCTAGTCCAACCAAAGTTTAGCGACTCACCAACCCCAGCATAAACTGCTCCATCAGAAATAATAGTAAGGCAATCATCTTCCTTAAAATAAAACGATGCCTTCTTGATTATTTTTCCTTCTACTTCAATAGTTTCGTAATTTAGGCGTTTTTCCATTCCATCGCGAATAAATATCGGTTCAGGGTTATCAAAATTATAGATAACGGCAGAATAATCCTTTTCAATCTTGCAGACTGTGAATGTCGAATAGGCAACATTCCCCCTATCTCTAGCAATTGGAAGGGTCTTGACCAAAGTCCTTGCCCCTTCTTCAATAGAAAGACCACCTTCAATCATCCTTGATAACATTGATGAAGTTAATGTTGATAAAATGGAGGCGACGACCCCTGAACCAAGTCCATCAGCCAAAACTAAAGTAGTCGATCCATCTTCCCCGACTGTTGTCTGGATATGATCGCCACAAAGTTCCTCTCCCTTATGGTTAATGGAGAGATAGCCATATTCTAGTTCGGTATTACTTTCCATCTTCTTTATCGATAGTCTTTGCTAAATTTGTAAGGGCAATTTTGGTGTTGGCAGCCGATTCGCCTAGTAACTGGGCAATTTCTTGGACCGCCTTCATATTCTTTTCGATGACTTCCCTAGTTATCTTTTCTGTTTGTTTTGCATCATTTAGCCTACGTTCATGTTCAAGGTGAGTCTGGGTACGGTCCCTAAATATCCCCATGACCGATTTATATTTAGAATCATAAGAAATAGAAGCCTCGACGAAGAGATTATATTTCTCCAATGTGATATGGGCACATCTAGTTGGGACATTCCCCAAAGCCAAAGCGAATAATTCACTTGGCAAGATAGTATCGATACTTTTCCCGATGACATCGCTAGATTTGATGTTTAGTAACGTACATAATGAAGGATTTACCAACTGGATATCTAGATTTTCATCAGTAACGACAATCCCATTTGGAGTATTCTCGATTATATCTTCATTAAAAGATTTGGCCTTTTCCATAAGGAAAGGAAGGCACATTTCTAGATTAGCCTTGCCCATTAAGACAGCTTTCGCCTTTTCTTTGCAGGTAGGATAGCCGCAAGAAGCACAGTTTAGTTCATCCTTTTTGGTATATTTGCCTAATTTAAATAGGACTTCTTGGATTTGGGATTCGCTAAAATTAGCCTCAGGAAGTGAGATAGGAGTAAATTTCTTCGCTAGCTCTTCCTTTTTATATTCACTAGTCTTGAAATCAAGCTTCCCGGCACTAGATTTAATTTCCAATATAGAAGATACTAAAGCCTTCTTGTCTTTTTCAATAGCAGGTCCATTGATGCAGCTACCTTCACAGCTAGACATCTCGATAAAACAATTATGGACGTCACCTTTAGCAATGTTTTCAAGTACTTCTATACATTCATCCATACCAGAAAAAGATAGATATTGCCTACTTGGAGAAGATTTCTCCATCGTATTTAGTATCCCTCCTTCAATTGGGAATAACCTAGCTTTTGAATGTTCTTGCTTAGTTGCCTCTTTTGCCTCTACTTTTATATTATTAGATGCGAATAATTCATCTAATTCAAGGAAAGTAAGGACGCAATCAGGGTTTTTATATCTATCGGCTTCATCTTTTTTTGCAATGCAAGGACCAATAAATATTACCTTTGCATCAGGATACCTTTTCTTGATATCAAAAGAATGGGCTTGCATTGGAGACAAAAATGGAGCCAAACAATTAGATAAGGATGGGTAATGTTTTTCGATTAATAAATTAATGCTATGGCAGCAAGTAGAGATAATTACATCATGGCTTGGATCTAAACAATATTCGTCATATTGCTTCTTTATAATCGTGGCCCCGATAGCAGTTTCTTCTGCATCAATAAAGCCTAGTTCCAGCAAGGCCTTCTTTAAACTTTCAAAAGAAACCCCATGGTAAGAAGAACTAAATGAAGGGGCAATTGAAGCAATGCATTTGTTGTTTTTAATTAAATCGAGGGCCTTTTGCTTATCATCCCTAATTACTTTGCAAGATTGGGGGCAAATAGAAAAACACCTCCCGCAAAGAACACATTCATCAAAAATGATGGAAGCTTGCCCATCGTGGAACGAAATTGATTTGGTTGGGCAGTGTCTAATACATTTATAACAGCTGCGGCAATCGTTTTCTCTACTTGTTAATACATGCATAAATTCACCTAGAAAGAAAATAAGGCAGCGAATAAATTCGCCACCTTATTAATTATTTAGTTAATGGGACGATAGTATCCTCGAACAAAGATGCAACTTTATCTTTGGTAATGCCAGTGATGATTTCTCCGTTAATTTTAAACGTGACTCCATCATGACCGCATTGGCCTAGACAAAACGCAGCCTTCAATTCAACTTTATCGTTAAGCCCGAAACGCATTATTTGGTTTCTAGCTTCTTCAATTACATCGCGAGATCCCTTTAAATGGCAAGAACTTCCGACGCAGATAGAAACTTCGACTTTTTCCATTAATTACCTTTATAGGCATCCTTCATGATTTGGATCATGTCCTCGACAAGGGGTTCCCTTGGGTTGGCTGGGGTGCATTGATCCTCATAGGCAAGGTATCCTATTTCCTCCAATTTAGAATTATACACTTCTTCATCAGGGATTAGGGAGGCAAAATTCATATCGATGCCAATTTCCTTACCTAAATCCATAACAGCCTTAGACAAAACTAATGTAGCTTCTTCTGGGGTAGAGGCCTTTAAGCCAAGGGTACGGCAGATTTCAAGGTACTTCTGGTCGCATTGATATTCTTCATATTTTGGCCAGACGGAGAGTTTTGTTGGTTGGGTACCGTTATATTTAATGACATGTGGAAGCAAGATTGCGCAGGTCTGCCCATGGATTGTATGGAATTCAGCACCCATCTTATGGGCAATAGAGTGAGTTATTCCAAGGAAAGCATTAGCGAATGCCATACCAGCTATAGTAGCGGCATTATGCATCTTTTCCCTAGCCTTTAAGTCATGTCTACCATCTTTGACTGCACGTGGGAGATAGGTAAATACAAGCTTAATGGCTTCTAGAGCCAATCCATCGGTATAATCACTAGCCATGACAGAAGTATAGGCTTCGATAGCGTGGGTAAGGACATCCATACCGGTGTAGGCAGTAGATTTAGCTGGGATGTTAGTTGTAAATTCCGGGTCAACTATAGCAATGCTTGGGGTAAGAGAATAGTCAGTCAATGGATATTTCTTGAGGTTCTTCTTATCTGAGATAACGGCAAATGGAGTGACTTCTGATCCAGTTCCGGAAGTTGTTGGGATGCAGATGAGTTTGCTCTTTCTTCCAAGTTCAGGATATTTGAAGGCTCTCTTTCTGATATCCATGAATTTTTGCTTCAAGTCATCGAAATTGACTTCTGGATGTTCATAGAATATCCACATACCTTTAGCAGCATCCATGGCACTACCACCACCAAGGGCGATAATGGTATCAGGGGCAAATTGCTTCATTAATTCGACACCACGTCTAACAGTTGTGATGTCTGGATCTGGTTCGACTTCGGCGAATAGTTGATAGGTAACTGGGTTTCTTCTTTGGTTCAATTCATCGATGATCTTGTTTAAGAAGCCAAGTTCAACCATGGAGTGGTCGGTGACAATGAATACCTTGCCGACATCTTTAGCAGAACGGAGGTATTGGATGGAATTACGTTCAAAATAGATCTTTTGTGGTACTTTAAACCATTGCATGGTGTTTCTCCTTTTTCCTACGCGCTTGATGTTAAGCAAATTGATGGCACTTACGTTACCAGCAACAGAGTTATGGCCATAAGAACCGCAGCCTAGTGTCAATGAAGGTAAGAAGGAGTTATAGACATTACCAATTCCACCGAAGGTAGATGGGGAATTCCAGATGATACGGATGGCTTTGACTTTATCGCCAAAGGCATCAGACATAGCTTGTTCTTTGCAGTGAATCGCAGCAGAATGTCCTAATCCACCGAATTCAAGCATCTTTTCGCACATTTCAAATCCTTCGTTATAGTCTTTGACTTTATAGACGGATAAGACTGGTGAGAGTTTTTCTCTAGACATAGGCTCAGAAACACCTACTTCAGAGCAATTGACGGCAATTATTTGGCAAGTGGCTGGGATTTCAAATCCGGCATTCTTAGCAATGTTATAAGCAGACATGCCAGCGACATCGGCATTAAGTCTAGCTTGATCGACATTAGCATCTCCCTTATTGACGCCGAACATGTATTTCTCTAGCATCCTCTTTTCTTCTTTAGAAGCAAAATAGACGCGGTATTTCTTAAACATTTCGACTGTTTCTTTATAGATTGGTTCATCAATAAAGACAGCGGATTCGGAAGCACAGATCATGCCGTTATCAAATGATTTGGATAAGACAACGTCATTGACAGTTTCTGGGATATCGGCACTTCTATCGATATAGCAAGGGACATTGCCAGCCCCGACACCTAAAGCAGGTTTGCCGCAGCTATAAGCGGCCTTGACCATGGCATTACCGCCAGTTGCAAGAATAGTAGCAACTCCTGGGTGGTTCATTAAGGCGCTAGTGGCATCCATTGAAGGATGTTCAATCCATTGGATGCAGTTTTCTGGAGCGCCAGCTGCAATAGCGGCATCTCTCATGACAATGGCAGCAGCCTTGGAGCATTCTTGTGCCTTTGGATGGAAACCAAAGATTATCGGGTTTCTAGTCTTGATGGCAATAAGAGATTTGAAGATTACTGTTGAAGTTGGGTTAGTAACTGGGGTGACGCCACAGATGACACCAACTGGTTCAGCAATTTCGGTAATACCGGTGACTGGGTCATCTTTGATGATTCCTACAGTCTTGAGGTGACGCATGTTATTAACGATATATTCGCAGGCAAACAAATTCTTGGTAGCCTTGTCTTCGAAGACGCCTCTATGGGTTTCTTCGATAGCTTTACGGGCTAAGATACCGTGGTGATCAAGTCCGGCAACAGACATCTTAGCGACGATATAATCAATCTTTTCTTGATCATAGGAAGCGAAATCGTCCAAGGCTTTCAAGCCTTTCTTGACTAATTCATCAACTTCCTTGATAGCGGCTTGTTTAGCTTCTTCTGGTGAAAGTTTAGTTTCTTTAATGGTAGCCATTATTTTTCCTCCTGTTTGGCTAAAGCGATGTTGAGTCTATGAGACAAAACGGCAAGAGATGAGGCAAGATTAACATTCTCAACAACAATGTTACTTGGGACATCTAGATGTGTTGGGGCAAAGTTCCATAAAGCCTTGGCACCACTAGAGATGGCAAGGTCGCAAACTTCCTGGGCCACGCTAGCTGGAACAGTAATGATTGCAATATGGGCATTTAGCCTTGGCAACATGGTCTTGAGTTCATTAAGAGAGAAGATGCGCTTTCCTCCGATACTAGTTCCTACTAGGCTAGTATTCGTATCGAACCCAGCTAGTATCTCTAACCCCATTTGCTTGAAGGAAGGGAAATTTAGAAGGGCTTGGCCAAGATGACCAACTCCAATTACTACAGCTGAAGTAGAATCTCTATAGCCTAGGAAAGTCTCTATGTCTTCGATAAGTTGCTTTAGTGACCTACCTTTTTTAGGACGTCCTGGTTCTAGCGAGACATTTTGGAGATCCTTCCTTACTTGTTCCTCGCTATAGCCAAGTTTGGCGGCAATGCGGGGGGAAGAAACGGTCTCCACTCCTTCATCGGATAATTCCTTGAAGTATTTCAGGTAGATTGGATACCTGCCTAGTTGATTCATGGAGAATGTTTTCATATTCTTTTTCTCTCCTTTCTTAACTCTTTCAAGTTACCGATAAAACATTAACGATTTAAAAAACAATTGTAAATAGTTTAAGTATATTTTTACCGATATATCGTTACTGAAACCGCTTTCAAGGTATTTACATAATAAAAAACGGCTATAAAGCCATTTCTAGAACCATCATAATTGCAAAGCCGATCATAAACGACCAAAGCCCATAATGGACATAGTTTCCTTTTCTTGCTTCAGGCAGCAATTCATCGATTGTTACATAAATCATTGCCCCTGCCGCAATAGCAAGTAAATATGGAAGAGTTACGCCTAGATAAGAAGAAATAAATACGGTCAATAAGCCAAAAATAGGTTCGACTATACCTGAAGCTGCACCTAATAGGAAGGCTTTTGGCTTAGATACTCCTTCTTCTAATAAAGGTATAGAAACAGCCGCTCCTTCTGGGAAATTTTGGATTGCTATACCTATAGCTAAGGCTAAAGCAGCCCCGATATGGCTAGCATCATTAGGATTAGCTAATGCCAGCCCACAAGCTAGACCAATTGAAATTCCTTCAGGGATATTATGGATAGTAACGGCAAAAAAGAATTTGGCATTCCTAGATAAACTAGATCTCGGTCCTTCTTCTTCATTTGAACTTAAGTGCAAATGAGGGATGAGCTTATCCATTAGATAAAGGATAAGGCCACCCAATATAAATCCCGTTACAGTAGGGATGAAACTTAAATAAGAAGGCAAGTAACTACTTTTGTTAGCTTCTTCCATTGAAGGTAAAAGAAGACCAAAGATAGAAGAAGAAATCATAATTCCAGAGGCTAATCCGATTATTATGTTGCCAACCTTATCGGAAAATTTCTTCCTGAAAAAGAAGACCAAAGCCGAACCAAGTGTAGTTGCGGCGAATATTATTGTTAATGAGAAAATTGAAGTTCCTAAAGCATCCATGTTAATAAGGATACTACAAAATATATTATCTGATTAATTTAAATTAACTATTTAACTAAATCGGCGATTATTTTATCCATCTCAGCCTTTTTCTTTTTCATATCCATGAATAAGGCGAGTTGGTCTTTGGCCCTTACTAAATTATGGTCTTCGTATTCAATCCTAAAATAATTATCCCCATCTAGATAATCGCTTAAGAAACGTAAGCCGCATTCATAAGTCATGATCATTGCTCCATATGGGAGGTAACTTATTTCATCTTTAGTTAAAGAGGAACCGCATTTAGAGAGGAATCCTTCTGCAAAAGACTTAAAATATTCTAGATTTAAGCCAACTTTAGATAAATCTTTTTCATCTTCGCCAGCATAATTGGCCCCGAATCTAATCGCATCGCCGAAATCATTCATCGCATATCCAGGCATGACTGTATCTAAGTCGATGACACATATTGCGTGTTTGCCATCCCCATCGAATAAGACATTATTTAATTTAGTGTCATTATGGGTAACTCTTAATGGATATTTGGTTTTATCTAATTTAAAGAAAATCTCGGCATATTCTTTATTGTCTAGATATCCTTTTATTGCTTCTTTACAGCTAGAAGCACGATTCATCTTATCCTTATTTAATATAGATAAGAAGGTTTCCATCCTTTTATGGGTATTATGGAAATCAGGAATTGTTTCAAATAAGGTGGAAGAAGGATAATCTGCTAAATCATTTTGGAAAGAACCAAAGGCAATTCCTGCTTGCTTGAATATTTCTTTATTATCAATCGAGCAATAGCAGACACTAGGATCGATAAATACATAGCCGCGATAGAAATTATGGCTATCATCGACATAATAAGGTTTTTCGTCCAAAGTATGGATTAATTCTAGGCATTCCCTTTTTGGATCCCCTCCCCTAGAAAGGACTTTCTTGCGGAGGAATTTGGTGACATTTTCGATGTTGGCCATTAATTCTTTAGCATTTGGGAAGACATCGATATTGATACGTTGAAGGATGTATCTAGTTTCTTTGCCATCATTTTCCTTGAATGTTAAAAAATATGTTTCGTTAATATGGCCGATTGTATTTAATTCGTAATGGATTAATTCCCCTTTAAAATCAAATTTCGAAATTGCATCTAACAATTTTTCTTTGCTTATTTGTTTCATGAAATTACCTTCCTAGGAGTAACAATTGCAATTATGATACAAGAAACGCCTTTTAACAAACAAAAAACGAATTTAGAACTAATTTAGTCAATTAATCAATATTTTAGTCAAAAAATAGTTATTGAGTCTACTTGGAAATAGTTGCCGTCTTGTTATAGATAGAAACCATGTCATCCAAGAAAGAGACTGATTCCTTAGATAATATATTAATAGGTATATATAGCATCTTTCCTTTTTCTAATGTCAACGCGTATACCCTTTTTAGCCTAGCAATGTTATTTAGGTTACCATTGGATTCAAATTCATCTGAATAAATCCTATAGGAATAATAAGGAAAAGAATCGGATTCATTCTTAGTTAGATTAATATTAATATTCCCTTTTAGATATTTGTTATATTCCTTGAATAATCCAACAAATGGGGATGTTAACATTATTAAAATGCCTAAAAATATCAGAATTAATCCTAGTATTGGGATAATAGGACTTTGGGCAAGCGTCGTAGCTTTATCCCTTAGAAATAGATATAAGCCTATTGCCAATAAGACTAGTCCAATTGAAAAAGAAAATATAACTGAATTAGACTTGACGCTTAATTTATCTTTTACCTTGCCTTTATAATTCGAGGGAAATGAAATATTAATTTGGTCCATGATTATATTATTTTGAGCCAAAACCAATCGTAAGAAAACTATTTTTTAGCCAAATATAACCAATAGGTAAGATTTTTCATTATTTTTTTCTTCCCTAAAGTCTAGATTAAGATATAATATGACAGCCCACAGCAAATTAGGCATTAAAGCGGTCCATTAGCTCAATTGGTTAGAGCGTGCGACTTATAATCGCAAGGTTCGGTGTTCAAGCCACCGATGGACCACCACGGAGAAGTACCCAAGCGGCTGAAGGGGTTGGTCTTGAAAACCGATAGTGGGGTCACTCCCAGCTGGGGTTCGAATCCCCACTTCTCCGCCAGTTTGAACTTCCGACACGCATAAAAGCGTGTCTTTTATTTAGTGAAATTTAGTGAAAAAATAGTGAAAATTATGATCGTCTATTTTAATAAACGGATGACATAAAAGTATCCGTGCTTTCTTTATCTATAATCATATTTAAATTACCTAAAAGAAATTTCTGGAGGCAATTAGGTGGCTATAACATTAGTTAAAATAAATAAAGAAGATGCAAAACTTTTTAAAAGATATTGCACCTCCCATGGAACTTCTTTATCAAAAGCATTCAAACATGCACTTCTAGAAAAAATCGAAGATAAATTCGATTCTAAAGAATTTAGCAAACAAATTGAGAGTTTTAATAAGAACCCGAAAACATATTCACTTGATGAATTAAGGAATGCAAATAATTTATAAACAGAATAAAGAACTATATGTTCTTATTTTTTTTAAATATACATCTAAATACTATAGAAACTAAATTATATCAATCTTACCGATATAAAAAGGGTAGCAATAACGCTACCCAATAAATGTAATCTTGATTTATCTTTGGACTCTGCCACTTCCCCCGCTAGAGATAAGTTTCTTTACCTCATCGACGCTGACCATGTTGTAATCGCCTTCGATCGAATGCTTCAAACAACTTGCAGCAGTTGCAAATTCTATCGCATCTTTTGAACTATAGTCATTGACTAAGGCATATATTAATCCAGCCGAGAAGCTATCCCCACCGCCGACTCTATCGACGATATGGACATTATATTCTTTGGAGAAATAATAATCTTCTCCATCAAATAGCATGCTGGCCCACTTATTATCAAAGGCACTTATTGATGTCCTTAAGGTAATGGCAACTTTCTTGAATCCAAATGTTTCCTTTAATTGCCTTGCGACATCTTTATAACCTTCCTTATTTAGTTTGCCGGAATTGACATCTGTTTCAGAACTCTTGATCCCAAATACATCACTTGCATCTTCTTCATTTCCAATGCAGACATCGACATATTTAGCAATCTCTGACATGGTGATTTTAGCTTGCTCTTTACTCCAAAGCTTATTCCTATAATTAAGGTCGCAAGAAACTATAACACCTCTTTTTTTAGCCTCTTTACATGCCGTAATCGATATTTTGGCCATGTTTTCATTTAAGGCTGGAGTGATTCCAGAGATATGGAACCATTTGGCATCTTTAAATATCGCGTCCCAATCATAATCGCTTTCCTTAGAGAAATAGAAGGCAGAATATTTACGGTCATAAATGACTTTCGATGGTCTTTGGGAAGCACCTTTTTCTAGGTAATATATGCCCATTCTATTCTCGTTATCCCTAACGATATAATCGGTATGGACGCCATATCTTCTTAAGGAATTAAGTCCAGATTGGCCAATTTCATTAGTTGGCAATTTAGAGACAAAATAAGCATCAACGCCAAAATTAGAAAGGCTTACTGCTACATTAGCCTCCCCTCCTCCAAATGTTGCTTCATAATCTGAAGATTGGACGAAACGAAGATAATCAAAAGGCTGAAGCCTTAACATTAATTCACCAAATGTAACTATTTTCATTTTTATAATCCTCTAACCTTGTTGACGGCTTCTTTGGTTTTGGAAGTCATTTCTTCTTTGTTGCCTTTCATCATAAAGCTACCACCACAGGCGATAATCTTATTAAAAGATAGATAATCGTTGATATTATCTAGGTTTATCCCTCCAGTAGGCATGACCTTAATAGAAGGGAAAGCACTGCAGATAGCTTTGATTGTAGCTAATCCCCCATAATTAGAAGCTGGGAAGAATTTAACAACATTGATTCCTAGATCTAAGGCTTCCATGATTTCAGTTGGAGTAACTGTTCCTGGAAGATAAGGGATATTGTTTTCTTTGCAAATAAGGGCAACATCCTTACTTAAGCCAGGCGAAACAATGAATTTTGCCCCTGCTTTTATGGCATCTTTGCATTGAGCTGCATTTATTACAGTTCCTGCACCCAAAATTACTTCTGGGTATTTTTTAGAAATTATTTCGATTGCTTCTTTGGCAACTGGAGTCCTAAAGCAAACTTCTGCAATAGGAAGTCCCCCATCAATTAAAGCCTCTATTTTGTCACTTACTTCGTCTAAGGAATTAAGCACAACGACTGGAACGATTTTTAATTCGCTAATTTTGCTATAGATATCCATTTTATTCTCCTAAAGCCTTCTTGATATTATTATAGGAAATATCTTCGACTAATTTTAATCCTGCCTCCAAGGAATATTCACCTTTTTCTATTTTTTCTCCAACGAAATTGCACAATATCCTTCTAAAGAAGTCGAAACGTGAATAGCTAGAGAAGCTTCTAGAATCGGTTAACATCCCAAAATTAGTACCTAGTATTGCATATTCTGATATTACATCGAGGTTATATTTGATCCCGCCGACCGTGTCATTAAACCACCAGGCTGGACCAATTAAGACATTCCTAAATGCCCCAGAAATGCAGCTAATTGCCTTTATTGAATTTGGATTAAGGGTATATAAGACAATTGTAGGCCTAGATTTGTCTTCTATTGAATCTAGTAATTTGATTAGATTATCGATATCAATTTCCTTACTCATGACATCAAATCCATGGTCAGGTCCAAGGAGTTTAAATTCAGGGGTATTGATATTTCTAGTAACTGCAAAATGGAGTTGGACAATCAAATCCTTCTTCTTATATTCTTTCAAGAGGAACCTAAATAGATATCCGGTGAAATATGATTTGCTAGTTTCGTCTAGGTTATCTAGATTTAAGAAAGCCTTGCTAGCTTCTTCTTTAGAATATATTCCTTCTGGGAAATCCTTAAATCCGTGGTCAGTAATCTTGCATCCTTTTGATTTAAAGTAATCAATTCTAGTGATAAGAGCTTTTTCTAGATCATCTAAAGTAGCAATCTTAAATCCTACTGCTTCTTCGATTTTAGAAATATAGTCCCTATTTAGGTTTAATAATTTATCTCCCCTAAATGTCGGGGTGACTTTAATGCCATCATAAGTACCATGGTCAGCTAGATTATCGACTGGATCATCAGTAGTCGCGATAAACTTAACATTGAATTTCTTTAACAATTTTCTGACAGATAAATCCTTAAGTTTTTCATTAGCCTGTTCATATATAGTCTCGGCATTATCCTTATTAATTTCTAGATTGATTCCAAATACCTGCTTTAATTCTAGATGTGACCAAAAATAAAGTGGATTATTGAAACATTTTGGAAGAATCTCGCAATATTTAAGGAACTTCTCCTTATAAGAAGCATCCCCAGTTATATATTTTTCATCAACTCCTGCTAACCGCATGGCCCTCCATTTATAATGGTCGCCAGCAAGCCACAATTCCCCGATATCGCTAAAAGAGGAATCGTTTTTAATCATTGCCTGGTTAAGATGGCAATGATAATCGATGATAGGCAAGTCTTTTACATGTTCATAAAGGGTCTTTGCCGAATTTGATTCTAATAAAATGTCATCCCCGAAAAACGTTTTCATTTTGTTTCCTTCTTTACCTTGCTAATACCTTCAAATAGGCCGTTTATATAGGCGCATCCTAAAGCACGGTCATATAATCCATATCCAGGTTTGCCGTCTTCACCGAATATATTCCTTCCATGGTCAGGTCTAACATAGCCATCGAATCCATTATCAATAAGGGCTTCGACAATCTTAGCCATATCAAGGCTTCCATCATTGCTAAAATGGCCTACTTCGCAGAAAGAATCATGGTCATCGGTCCATTTTACATTCCTTAGATGGGCAAAATGGACTCTTCCTTGCTTACTATATTTAGCAGCCATATGGACTAAATCATTATTTCTACCAGCCCCGAATGAGCCAGTGCATAAAGTCAAGCCGTTATTCGTGCTTGGTACAGCAGCAAACATCTTATCAAGGTCTTCTTCATTAGAAATGATCCTAGGGAGTCCGAATACATCCCATGGCGGATCATCTGGATGGATAGCCATCTTGACGTTAAGTTCATCACAAACCGGGATAACCTTATTTAGGAAATAGACAAGGTTTTCAAATAATTGCTCATGGCTAATTGATTTGTATTCGTTTAATAAACTTTGTAATTCATCATGGCTATAGCTTTCATCCCATCCTGGAAGATGGAGATTATTTGGATCAATCTTCTTGAAATCTTCATAAGAATAAGACAAAGAAGTCGAGCCATCGCTATTTTTATGATGCATCTCGGTACGTAGCCAGTCGAATACAGGCATGAAGTTATAACAGATGCATTTGACGCCATATTTAGCAACGCGTCTAATGTTTTCGATATAATTTGCTATATATTTATCTCTAGTTGGCTTGCCCATTTTGATATCTTCATGGACTGGAATCGATTCGATTACTTCCATTTCTAGGCCACTAGAAGCAGCTAATTCTTTTAATGATTTAATCGATTCTTCTTTCCAGACTTCGCCGACTCTAACATCATAAGCAGCCGTAACAACCCCACTTAGATTTGGGATTTGCCTTAAATAAGCTAGAGGGATGTTATCTTTAGGACCATACCATCTAAATGTCAATTTCATCTATCTTACTCCCTTAATTAATTTTATTGGCTTCATCATAAGCAGTTTTAATTGCATTTTCTATCGTATTGGGATTACCTTGTAAACAATCGCCAATATAGACAACATTTGCAACTCCTTCTAGCTCGAACTTATTCTTGCTTGAAGTCAAGGCAGTTACGATGGTATCACCATATATCTTTTCTTGCTTGATTACATTTCCATTTTCATCAAGGACATCGACATTTACTCCATCTAAATCAAATGATTTTATCTTGCTTAATAGATGGATTTTAACATCATGTTCCTTAAATGATTTATTAATTGTAGGAAGAATTGTCGAACTTTCTTCTTTGGCAATTTGCTTTTGCATTTCGATTATTTCAACTTCATGTCCTCTTTCTGCTAGATATTCAGCAGTTTCGACTCCAACCAAGCCTCCACCGCAGACAATGACTTTGCCAAATGGGATTTCCTTATGGGCTAAGATGCCCCAAGAAGAGACAACATTAGGATTATCTATCCCCTCGATTCTTGGTTTGGCGTTACTTGATCCGACTGCTACGAATACATAATCAAAATTAGAAGCGTCTTCTTTCTTGAATTCTTTATTTAAGTGGATAGTAACACCTAATTCAGCTAGGCTAGCCTCGAAATAATTAATTATCCTAAGCATTTCTTCTTTTCTAGGAGGCACGCTAGCGATATTGATTTGGCCACCTACTTTTAGACTCTTTTCAAATACTTCGACTTGATGTCCTTTTAAAGAAAGTACTCTAGCAGCCTCAAGTCCAGCAACTCCAGCTCCAACTACAGCAATCTTATAGAAATGTTCGGCTTTAGAAATATGCTTAGTGGCCTCATATCCATTCTCGGCATTAAGTACGCAAGAAAGGAACCTTCTAGAAGTAATCGCATCGGTGCAGCCTTTATTACACATGATGCATTCTCTAATTTGGTTAGTCTTGCCTTGTTCTACTTTGGATGCAAAATCAGGATCGGCCAATAAGGAACGTCCATATCCAATCATGTCGCAGACCCCACTAGAAAGAAGAGCCTCGCCTGCTTTAGGAGTCAAAACCCTGCCAACGATAGAAAGAGGGATAGTAGTTACTTTCCTAATTTCCTTGCATTCATCAATCATGAATGTATAGTCCCTAGTTCCCATGGCTGGGATGGTATCGTTCATATTGCCAGTATGGTTAGCCTGGGCAACATGGATCATATCAACACCTTCTTTTTCTAGTAAAGAGGCTAGTTTTGCAGCTTCTTCAATAGGAAGTCCGCCTTTTCCAAGCAAGGACCCATCTTTTTGTTTGGTAATTATAGGAAGCTTATATTCAATAAGCATATCGCCACTTACTTCTTTAATCGCCTTAACAACCATCAAGGCAAACTTAATTCTATTTTCAAAAGATCCACCGAATTCATCATTTCTTTTATTGATGATTGGGGAGCATAAGGAACCGACTAATCTATCGCCATGAATCTCGACAACATCAATTCCAGCTTCTTTCATCCTCAAGACACACTCCTGGAATTTGACTAGTATTTCTTCTAATTGGGTTCTAGTTACTTCATTGACATAATAAAGCATGTCGTGATGGAGTTTGGCCCTGCCTTCTTCTATTTTCCCTTCGGCGAATAATTTAGATAAAGCAACTGCATCATATTCAGGATGGAATATTTGAAGGCCAACTTTCGCTCCATATTGATGGATATTGTCAGCTAGTTTTTTAAATCCAGGAATCTGGAAATCAGAAAATAGCTTTGGGGTTGGAGAAAATGTTGGGATCGGTACCACGTCCCCTAAAACTATATAAGCCGTCCCTCCTTTTGCCAATCTAGTATAGAAAGCAAGTGATTGTTCCCCAACTGAGCCATCTTTTTCCTCATATCCAGTTGTAAGAGGCGGGAACATGATACGGTTTTTGAAAACTACATTTTTTACAATTAATGGTTTGGCTAATTTCATGAATTAATTTCCTCCGTTTTCTAAAAAGTCCATGAATCTATCGATATATTCTTTTTCGATTTCTTTTGAATAATTGCCGTTAGAGATGATATCCAAAACATTTTCGCTAAATTCCTTCCAGCAACTATTTTCCTTAGTAGGTATTATTGGATAGAATTTGACATCATTATCCCTAGCAGCGAAATAATCACCCATCGCATCTCCTAGCATGATGACATTTTCTTTTTTATAACCTAATTTAAGCGCATTCCTTATTATATCTTTCTTGCTACCTTCATCTTGGCAGGCAACAAAGGCAAAATATGGCAATAGCCCCCTTTGCTTCCATTCATTATTGACGGCATCTTTATTCGCACTGGATACACCAAGAAGCGAAGCAAATTTCGAGGCTTTTTCTAATGATTCCTTAACGTAACTAAATTCAATTGGCAATGGTAATTTAGCAATTTCGTTATTTACTAATTCTGACCATTCTATCGCCTTTTTTATTACATAATTAGAAGGATCATTACTTAATTCATCCTTTAATAACTTGACATCAAAACGAGGTGTTGCATTTACCCAGGAGTAGAATTTCTCCTCATCATCAAAATGGATGTTATATTTCTTATTGATATAGATAAGGATTTCCTTTAATCCCTGGAAACGGTTTATGCCTCTATCTTTGCTATATAGATTTGTATGGTTCCAATGGTTAAGTATATCTTCAATATTTGTTTTGATTCCAAATACTTTTATAAAGCTGGGACCAAAGCAAGAATTATGCTTGATGGTCATTGTATCCATGATGGTCCCATCGGAATCAACGCAAATCAAATAGTCATGCTTTTTTTCAAAATACATAAATCAAACACCGCTATAGGAAGAGAATCCACCATCAATCGGGATGCATATTCCAGTGATGAAGCTAGCAGCTTCTTCTGATAATAAGAATAAAGTCGCACCGATTAATTCATCAATCTCGCCAAATCTTCCCATTGGGGTGGCACTTATTATCTTATGGGTCCTTGGGGTTGGGGTTCCATCTGGATTCCATAGCAATTTCGCATTTTGAGTAGTGGAGAAAAATCCAGGGGCAATCGCATTGACCCTGATTCCGATATGGGAGAAATGTACTGCTAGCCATTTGGTGAAATTGCTAACTGCACTTTTAGCACCGCTATATGCAGGAATCTTAGTTAATGGGGTATAGGCATTCATGCTAGAGATATTTAATATCGAGCAACCTTTCTTGCCAACCATGTCTTTAGCAAATACCTGTGATGGGAGCAAGGTGCCGATGAAATTCAAATTGAAAACAAATTCGACGCCAGCTTGATCCAAGTCAAAGAAAGTCTTCATATCCTTTAAATCGTCATCCATCTCAGCATATTCATTATCGGTTGTTGCCTTTGGATTATTTCCTCCAGCCCCGTTAATTAGGATATCGCAGCTACCAAAATCTTTTAATATTTGTTCATGACAGGCAATTAATGAATCCTTTTTCAAAACATTGGCTTCATAACCTTTAGCAATATAGCCTTCTTTAACTATCTCGGCAGCATATTTATCGGCATTTTCTTTCGATAAATCTAGTAAGCAAACCTTAGCGCCATTCATTGCGATGGCTTTGGCTAAATGGGAACAGATTACTCCCCCTGCTCCTGTGATGACTACGACTTTGTCTTTTAAATCGATCTCGAATGGTAATTTCATATTTTTCTCCTTTTTTAATATCTACAATCTAGATTGTTACAAAATGCATCTACTGGCGAAACTCCCTTGAACTTGCTTCTTCCCATCATTTTTTCAATTAATGAATCAATGGTATCTTCCTTCTTGTCATAACAATTTATATATGTCTTTACCTGTGGCACGTCGAATAAATGGAATGGCGAGCACAAAGAGACAAATATAACCGGAAGTTCATATACATACCAAGGGATATCCGCAGTTCCTTTCGATAATTTCCAGGAAATCCTTTGGACTGTATTATGGGAATCAAAGTGGGCAAACTGGATTACTAGGTCATAATTTGAAGTCAAATCCTTTATCGGGGTTTTATTGTTATAGACATTCATAATTATACCCATCGCTTCATTTGGAGGTAGTTTTTTCGCCTTATCCATAAGCGATTCAAATATAGTTACTTCAAATCCTTCTTTCTCTAACTTTTCCTTTATTTTCTCATATAGAGTTGGACCTTTTTTAGGCATAAAGGAAGAGAAAGGATTTTCATCTTCTTGCGGGACGATTAATATCCTTTTGGTCTTGTTTGGACTTAAAGGAAAGATATTATCGATATTTTTAACTAAGGTAATCGAATCATCGCTTACTTGCTTTGCAATCAAGGAATGTTCTTTCTTTAATTCATTTATTTTATTCTCATCGAATTTAACAAAATCCCTATCAAAATCGAAATCATTGAATCCTAGCTTGGCCTTTAATCCTAAAATCCTTCTTATGGCGTCATTTAGGCGTTCATCGCTAATGATTCCGGACTCATAGCCTTGTTTTATATATTCAAAGTCTTCGTTCGTATCGTTATAAAACAAAATCATGTCGCAGCCAGAAGCAATTATTTTAGGAATGAATTCGCTTCTTTTAGAAGAGGAAGTGAGTCCAACCATATGGGTTGCATCAGTTAATACTAATCCATTGAATCCTAGTTGTTCTTTCAATAAATCAGTTATCAAATAGCTAGATGTAGTCGCCGGGCTATATTCGTTGTCCTTTATTGATGGATTGAAATATTTTTCATAGTTAGGCAATTTGATGTGCCCTGCCATTACCATATCAAGTCCTTCTTCTATTAAAGATTTATATATCATTCCGAAAGATTTGTCCCAGTCTTCCTTACTTAATGGATTAATCGAAGGAGAAAGATGTTGATCTCTTTCATCATACCCGTCCCCTGGAAAATGCTTAGCAGCAGATAATAACCCATTGTCGTGGATTCCTTTTAGGAACTTTAATGACATTTCTTTAACTAAAGTAGGATCATTACCAAAGGTACGGGTAGATATGACTGGATTATGGAAATCATGATGTATATCTACAATTGGGGCGAATATTGTATTTACCCCGACCATCTTGGCTTCTTTTGCAGATATATTCCCTAATTGATAAGCATAATCTAGATTCCTAGTAGCAGCAACTTTAGTTTCATTACCGACTTCAGTTCCCCCGATAAATGCCCCATTGCCGCCAGATTCGCAATTAGAGGCAATAAAGCAAGGAATCTTGCTATATTTTTGGACATTATAATTATGGTTATAGATATCTTTTGCTAAACCTGGGTTATATCTAACCCCGCCACAATTAAGCGAAGAAATCTCTTCTTTTAAATATCCTTCATCTTTTCTAGCAGTCAAGTGAATGAAAAGCTGTCTAAGTTTTTCATCTAAAGACATATTTAAAACAAGATTCTCTACCCAATCTATTTGCCTAGAATTTAGGCAATATGGTTTCTTTGTTAAATCTACTAATCTAACCATAAATCCGACCTTTTAATATTGGGAGCAAGCTTTTACACTTGCTCCCATTCCCCTTATTTTATTTAGAATTGATTATTCTAATGTAATAACGACGGTATTAGCTCCATCAACTATTGTGTAGCACCAGAATCCGCCAGCACCAGCAGCTGGAATCATAGGTCCTTTTTCGTTAACAGTAACGTTTTTGACAGTCTTTCCTTCTGGAGCAGTTACTTTTAAGCAGAGCCAATTGCCATAGACTAATTTTTCGGCATTGGCTGGAGCCATGGCTGCAAATCCCATTGGGACGCAAGTCATAGCAGTAACTTGGCAACCTTGTAAATCAGTTAAGACCAAGTGGGAATCAAATACATCGCTACCTTCGTAGTTGACGTTTACTTTAGAAGCAGTATCGACAACTTCGAAATAATAGAATCCATCATCTTCTGGAGCTTCTTTGGATACTTGGTTTAAAGAAACCATCTTGATGGTATTTTTCTTAGCTGGAGTAACCTTTAAGGCAAGATATTGTCCAACATTGACTTCCGCACCATCATAGATAGCTTTTCTTTCCCCACCAACTTTATCGGTGACAAAGGCTTGTACAAATCCTTTTGTAGGAGCTGGGATGGTGATTTTTGCCTTAGCAACGCTATGATCGATTTCGGCTAATTTGGTGATGGCTTCGCCATAGGTAGCGGCAAATTCCCTAGTTCCATCGATGGTTACTAATGGAGCTGGATTCATGATTGGCATAGATAAGGCAGCATCCATGGTTTCTTTGTAAGAAGTGACATATCCCTCTTTAGTAGTAGAAACTACATAGGCACCGGCTTTTTCATTGCTAGCATCGGTTCTCTTGTCGGCTGGGAAATCAGAGACACCGGCATCGGTGTTATAACCAATATAGCTAGAAGTGGTTTCAATCTTGACGCCACCATTGTCTAGAGCGGTTAAGGACTTGTTGTCGCTGAAATAAGATTCATCAATGTTTCCACTGCTCAATCCGAATTGGGTATATTCATAGGTAGCAACACCACTATATAAAAGGGTGCTTAGATTCATGCTTCCAGCTTTAGAATAAGAAGTCTTGGTTAATAATTCATCGATCTTTTCTAAGGCTTTGGCTTCGTTTTCAAGTTTTTTTGCTTCGCCCATGACGTTAGTCAAGCAATAATAATCTTCGCCGTTTTTATAGACTAAACCTTCGGACTTTTCTCCAGCTTTGGTTTGCTTTAAGACGTGGAGATAAAGGCTACCAGAGGTTAAATCGATTTCACCAGTGGTGTTGTCAGCGATATCTTGCTTAAAGCTATCAAGACCGCCTTTTTCGGAAATGACGTCAACTTTGTAGTTGGCTTTGTAGGTGAAGCTAACGGTTGTCTTAACTTCCTTTTTGAATTGGGCGATGACTTCTTCTAGGTTAGTAGAATTGTTATCTGTCTCGACTTTGGAAGTAGATTCAGAAACTGGTCCGCCGCAGCTTGCGAGCATAGCAACACTTAAGCAAGCTAGTAGAATGTTTTTCTTCATTTGATTTTTTCTCCTTTTTTAATATTAAGTAGGTTTATTCACCTATAATATTCAACTTTTGTAGGTATTCGAAAGCAGGATATATTTCCTCTTTCCATAGGTCCCAGGAATGGTTCTTTTCTGGAACAAACTTATATTCAACACCGACCTTGTTTTTCTTTAGGATGTTATTGAATTCTCTCGATGGTTCGATGATGAAATCGTTTTCTCCTATACTTAGATATATATTTAGCTTCTTTCCTTTTTGCTTTAGGAAATGGCTTTCTAAGGTACCGATTTTGCTTTCATCAATGAAATCTGGTTTGGTAGCTGGAGAGAAGGCAATGCAAGCAGCATATTTATTAACATTAGTTAGATAATGATATAAGGCTCCATATCCGCCCATTGATACCCCTGCTATTACTAATGGCTTATTTCTAGTTACGTTTCTGAAATTGCCATAGATGAAGTCAGTAATATCATCTTCAATGAACCCATAATAATTGCTTATAGGTCCATTATTTAGATACCATCCGTTTTCCCCATCAATAAATGCGGCGGCAACTTTATGCTTTTCGCATAAAGATTCGACATTAGAATTATTTATCCATGCCTTTTGGTTATCCCCAAACCCACATAGGAAGATAATAAGAGGGTATTCTTCTTTTCTATTTTGGTAATATTCCTTATCCTTGTTTGATAAAGTCTCATTAAGATTCAAGGAAGGGACAATTAATGACATGGTGACTCTACGTGCAAGACTTTTGGCGTAGAAATCAACTTGATACCTAGCCATTATTTACCTCCCCACGTTCAATCATCTTTTCTAGATAATAGTTAGTCATTTGCTTGGCAGCACGCCTTTCTTCTTGGATAGAAGTTCCTACTGATCCAACAAAATATGGATAGTCTTTAGTAATTCCATAGTCAGTTGGGTTTTGGCAGGTACCTGCAATACCGAAGAATACTCCGTTATCATTAGCAATCTTAATGGCAGCGTTTCTATCTGTATCATCTTGAAGCGAGATGATGAACTTAGCCCCGTTATCGATTAAGGCTTGGCAAGCAATGGATTGGGTATTGGTCGAAGATATTGATTCATTAACTAGCATTTCGACGTTATAGACATCTGCTAGGTAATCTCTCATATAATCGATATAGGCCTGAACGGCATCATTAACGCTTCCTGGCACCAATAGTCCAGCCTTTATCCTAGTTCCCGTGCGCTTTGCATCGACTTTTCCTTCATTAGATTCATATAAGGATTTGATAGTCTCGTAATCGCTATTAGCGAGCCACACACTTAATTTGGCAGCCCCATAATTTGGGTTAGATTTATCAAAGAATTGATCCAAATTGGACTTTAGGATGGTTGGATGGACTGTATCAGTTAGTTCATATTGGTCAACTGAACTTAATTTGTCATATTCTTCTAAAGAGGTGACGGCCCAGTTAGTAACACTTAATGCCAAGGCAGTCCCATCTTCATTTTTCATGGCCACCCCATTATCGACTGCATCAACGCAGGCCGAGAATATTGGGGCAATATGGGCAGTATATTTAGTAACTAGGTAAGATAATGAGCCATCAACAAAGGCATTGCGGTAATTGGCGCAGAAGCTACCCATTGTTGCATTTTGTGTTCCAAGTCCGCTAGCCTTTATTGGATTGGAGGCGAATTCGACTCCATTACAAGTAGAGATGACTGCCATTGGCTTATAGTTAGCTAATGGTTTGTTATATTGAAGGCCAGTATCCCAAGTCTGGTTATTTACCATATAGATCTTGGCATCTTTTGGTAAATCGGATTCAGGAAGACGTTCAATCTTGAACCTTTTGGCATCTTTTTGAGCTTCATAGCCGGTGACTTTAATCCCGTGTTCAGCTAAAGCATCATTCATGCCGAGCCACTTATTGGTAAAGTGTTGATCCTTAATCCCATAATAGTTATAAAGAGCGAAGAATATTGCATTATTTGTATTTGCAAATGCCTCGATATCGCTATTTTGCCCAATAAAGACAAACGGGGAACAAGCAGCAATCGAAGGAATGGTTGCTAAGGCTAAGGCCCCTAGAATTATCTTTTTCTTATTCATAATTAAATAGCCTCCTCTTCTGAAGTATCTCTACCTAATCGCTTCTGGGTAATGACGTATTTGACTTTCTTGACCCAGTCGACAAATCTTTGCTTATCAACCATGTAGACAAGTACGGCAAATACACTAAATCCAGTAATCAATGATTGAACATCAGCAGAGAACCCAATCATATTGGCAGCATCCATACCAGTAGATAATAAGGTAGTAGATATAACAGCAAGCAATAAGCCGATTATCTGGTTAGAATATTTGGCTAAGATACCTCCAATAAATATTGGAAGGAAGTTTTTGAATACGGTCGAAGATGAACCTAGATCAACTTTAACCGAGACATTTGATAAGCTGCATGTATCAATTACTTGATATAAGCCAATTAATCCTCCGGCAATAATGAAGCAAGCAATGCAGTTTCTTACTTCTTTAATACCAGTATCGACTGAAATCTTTTGATCATAGACAAGGGCATTCTTGTTATAGCCATATTGAGAATAGCAGAACGCTAATGACATAAAGATAACTACTATTGCTAGTATTGGGATAATGACTACAGGCTCAATAAAGAAGTTACCGGTAATCTCGCTATCGATAAGTTTCTTGGAATTATTCCCACCAACGATGATTTTGGCAATACCTTCAAATACAAGGCACATACCAAGCGACATGACGATTGGAGGCAATTTTAGGAAGATGAACACTAAGGAATTAAGAAATCCTAATACCATTCCGATTAATATAGTTAGCAATAAGAAGGCAACGATATTATTGATGGTAGAAATATCTCCACCCAATATTTCGCTAGCTAATAAGGCAGCTAATATACCAGTTGCACCAAGGGAAAAGTCCATACGTCCTGAATTAAGATTGGAATTAAGCGCAAGGGCAGCAACTATTGTCAAGGTAACGCTTTTGACAAATAACATGATGTTTTTTAGCGTTGAAGCGCTATCGCCTGGCTTTACAAATAAAGTTTCGTGGGCAATAGAAGATAATATTACGGCGATTAATCCGAATATTATTGGCAAGGCAAGAGAGAAGAACAAGTTCCTTCCAAATTTCCTTAAAGGTCTAGAAGAAGTAATTATGTTGCGATTGAATTTCGCTTTTTCTGTATAAGTCATTTTTATTCCTCCTATCTAGCTAGCATCTTTGGACGGCTGTTATACATATTGATAAAGGAAACAACTAGGAAGATGATTCCTTTGGCTAGATATCTATAATCAGCAATGCCGATAGCCCTGAACAATTCATCGAGGAAGATGCAGAAGAATGCCCCGATAACAGCGCAGCTTACCCTAGATCTAGGTCCACCAGAAGTAGTCATGCCGCCAAATACAATGGCGATAACTACATTGAGTCCGATAGTATCCAAGATAGTTCCGGTCGAATAAGAGCTTCCGGATTTTGACATCGCAAACAAGAAGCCACATAATCCAAGACCAACTCCAGAAATTGCAAACGAGATGATGCCAGCTTTCATCAAGGAAATACCGTTAAATTTGGCAGCTGTTGCATTTGAACCGATAAATTTGTTCTTACGTCCAATCTTTGTGTAATTGAAGATGGCCCACAACAACAAGAAGAAGCAAACTAGGAAGCAAGCATATATAAGAGTTGTCGTATTGGAGTTGCTAGAAGAGAGTCCTCCGTCAATAAACAATTGGTTGCCAACTGATTGAAGGATAACTGCATGTATAGCATTTAATATATTCATCATTGTCAAAGTCATGACCATGACTGGGAGATTCAATATATTGGCTAAAACAGCGTTTACAATTCCTAATAAGGCACCTAACAAAATGGCAACTATAAATGAAACGAAGGCGTTATGGGTAGAGTTCCATAAAATACCTGCGACAGAAGCACACATTAATGATGCCGGACCAAGCGACATATCAAATGATCCGCTAGAATAGATGAATACGGCTCCGGTTGCAACTACCGCGATGAATACGCCATTATTGATGACATTAGTCAAGTCTCCACCATATCCAGTTATGGATTTAGCGATGAAGAAGGCAACAATAAGGCACACTAGCATCAAGAATGGGATTAAGTTTATCCAAGTTGATTTATTGCAAATCATCTTCTTGAAAGAGAAAGTAGAAACAAATACACCGAATAGTTTTTCTGTTTCTAGAATTGGGGCAGCCTTGCTTCCTTTTATCATCTTATGGAGTTCGATGTAATCGTTATAAAGGAATTCAATTAAGGTATTCTCGTCTTTAATAGCTAAGTCAAAGGCATTATTTTCCTTGATACGAGCACGTTTAGCAACGACTTTTGCCCCTTTAATCGAGTTTTTATATTCGACATCATCAAATTTTGTTTTGTTTTGGATGGAATTGTATTTAGATTGGATTTCTTCTAAATGGGATTTACTAGTTGCATCTAGCTCAGATAAAGTAACCTTATGTTTGGCTTCGAGTTCCTTTTTAGAAGCATCGACTTTAGACTTTAATTCTTTCTTTAAGGAAACAAATTCAGTCCTTAAATCCTTTAATAAAGATGAGATTTCTTCTTTCCTAGAAGCTCTTTCTTCCTTGCTTAACAAGGAGAATTCGTTAGCCTTGGAAATAAGATTAGAAGAGAAGCTAATACCCTTAGGTGAATTTAGGGTCAAGTTTTGCTTAGTTAATGTATTTTCCATAAATCCTCCTTAAATCATGTATTTGACGATTTCTTCTTGGGTCAAATCTTTGCTTCTATTAAATTCGGTTTCGATACGGCCGTCTTTCATAATCAAGATCCTATCGCTCATACCGATTAATTCAGGCAATTCCTCAGAAATCATGATGATGGACTTGCCTTCTTTTTTCATCTGGTATAGCAATTGGTAAATGAATTGCTTGACACCGATATCGACGCCTCTAGTCGGGCAATCTAATATCAATATCTCTGAATCATTAGCAACCCATTTGGCAAATGATACTTTTTGTTTATTGCCACCAGAAAGGGTATTTACTAATTGTTGCGAACTATTGCATTTAATTTGAAGGTCCCTAATTTGCTTATTGACCAATTTCTTTTCAGGTCCTTTGAAGACGAAGAAATTGAGTTTGGCAATGTTATTGATCGAAGCAATGGCAATGTTATCGAATATATTTGATTTAGTAGCCAAGGCTTCGACATCTCTATTTTTGGAGAGGTAGCCTATCTTATGTTTCATGGCCCCTACTTCACTAGTTACTTGATAGCTTAGGCCTTTGCCAGTATAGACAAATCCACCTTCAAGCTTGATGTTACCAAACAAGGCTTTTCCCAAATCGTGCATACCGCAATCAGAAAGGCCGCCGATCCCAAGTATTTCGCCTTTATGTAATTCAAGGTCAACGTGCTTGAGTTTATTTCCTTTGATACCATCGACTATCTTCAAGACGACCTCATCGCTATAGGAGCCATCATAATCAGCTCTATAGTAATCGCCTTTTAATTCACGTCCAATCATGTATTTCTTGATTAGGTCAGGATCGAATTCATTCTTTTCCTTGCTTAAATTTGCAACGATGTCACCATCTCTAAGTACGGTCAAGGTATCGCACTTATCCATTAATTCATCTAAGTCATGGGAGATAAACAAGACTGAACGTCCTTCATTTTTGAGCTCTTCCATCTTCTTATATAATAAGTTGCGTCCGACTTCGCTTAAGGCAGTTGTAGTTTCGTCAACGATGAATATTTCTGGATTCTTGTTTAGGCATTTGGCAATTTCAATCAATTTACGGTCTTGCATGTCATAGGCAAATGTTGGGGCACCTGGATAAATGTGGTTGACTCCAATCTTATGTAATGCATTCCCGGCATATTTCTTTAATTTCTTGCCATTGACAAATAAGCCAAAGATAGCGTTCAAGCATACTTTCCTAATAGCTTTCAAGGTTTTTGAAGAGACATGCTCTTTTAAATTTGAGCAGGCATTCAAATAATGGTTCTTCAAATAAGTGACATCATTCTTAATCCAAAGCCTTCTTAGATATGATTCGTCATCATTTTTCTTAACGGCGGCTTTATATTCTTGTTTAGCCATCTTTATGGCGTATTCTCTTCTCCTAGAAACTAAGACTGGATCAAGATTTTCCTTATTCTCATTATATTTGACATTGATAAAATCGATTTTAGATTGGAATGAAGCAAAAGATTCGGTTGCTTTCTTGTCAAATCTTTCATCTTCTTTAATTATCTTAGCGGGATTGCCTTTTACCAAAGTTTCATTTAATTCAAGATATTTAGCTTTTAAAGAAGCAAGCATTTCCTTTATTAACTTCTTCTTTTCTTTCTTGCTTTCGATAGAGCTAAGTTTTTCATTATATTGATTATATAAGTCATCAAATTCCTTTAATGACAAATCAAATAATGGAGAGAAATTCTCTACCTTCTTGCTTTCAAAATAATTCTCCCCGGAGAAATTAGAAAGTTCCCCTAGATAGATATTCTCGGCAACAGAAATATTGCCAATAGTACCGTTTTCCTGGACTATGATACCAATGCCGCCATTCAAGGCTTCGACCATGGAAGATGGTTTCCATTCTTTGCCATGGTATTCCATTTGGCCACTAGTTGCTTCATAAATTCCAGTCATGATAGCAGACATTGTTGACTTTCCAGAGCCATTTTCGCCGATGAATCCGCGAATTTCACCTGGATAGATTGCAATGTCGACATCATTAAGGGCAATAGTAGGTCCAAACTGTTTTACAATGTGACTTGCTTTAAAAATCGGTTCCTTCATGATTTACCTCATTCTTTGACGATGACATTTTATTATTAAGCAAGTCTAGTTTTAACTCTATATTTTAACTGAAGTTACTCAATTTTTTGTATTCTATAACGTTTTACCGATATAACAATTGATTTACAATGTCAAAAAAGTGAGTATTTCTAATTGAAGAATGTAATCGCTTACTTTACAATCTAGACATGAAAAACGAAACAATGCTAATTAATTTCGAGAACAAGATCCCAATGAGTTTCTCGATTGTCAAATTCGATACCATCTACCGCCATATGCATAACATGGCTCAGCTACTTCTTATATTAGATGGGGAATGCGATATATTTATAGGGAATAGGTGTTACCATGCATCTAGCGATGATTTAGTTATCATTAACCCCCAGCAATCCCACCACATCATCAGCCAAGATGTCGCGACTTTGATTTCCGTATTAATTGATGTTAATGGGTTCTCTATCGATGGAGGGGGTGACAATATTTATTTTAACCTCAATTCGATGGAAGTAAAAAATAACCCTAGATACAACACGATTCGTTACCTTTTATATTCAATAATTGCCTATAATACGATGGAAAATGTCAATTCTATCTATACCAATAGGGCTATTGCCTATTCTTTCTTTGCCCAGCTAGTCAATGATTTTAAAGTCGTCGCGCCGAAAGAAACTACTTTAAATAAAGAATCCTTAGATACGATAAATAAGATAAATGGATATCTAAACGACCATTACAGAGAGAAGATAACCCTTACTTATCTAAGCGAGAAATTCAATTATTCCGTATCTTATCTATCTAGGTTATATAAGAATTCCTATGGGCTTAACTTCATTGATATCTATGATAATTTAAGAATCAACCATTCTTTGAATGATTTGCTTCAAGGCAATAAAACCGTCCAGGAAATTAGCGATGAGCATGGTTTTGAAGATGTAAGAAGCTATGTACGTGCCTTTAAGAAAATAAATGGGACTACCCCCAATCAATATAGACAAAAATATGAGCGTAAGGCAATCAAACTCATCAATACAGACAATAAATTGTTCAGGAAGCAGGCATTAGACAAAATATTATCCAAGTATGAACAATATGGCTCTCCTAATGCTCATAAAGATAATTCAGTCAGGGCAACAGAAATGCTTATCCCAATCGATTTAAAAGGAAAGACTAGGAAGATTAAATGCAAGGGTAACGAGGTACTAGAATTATTCGGGCCTAGCGATTTAGTTAATGAACTTGTTACAAAAGGATTAAGCGAAGCGAAAAAGGATCTAGATTATAAATATCTACTCATCCCCCATATCCTAGCCAAGCAGACACATATATTAAATAGAGATGAATATAATCAATGGAATATCAATTACGTCTATTTCTCACATATACTAAATAAGATAATAGAGAATAATGCCTTGCCTTATCTAATATTTGAATATAATGAGGATTTATTAAATGTCGATGAATTCTATACTTTGGTAAATCAAATGCTAGATTATATGGATGTCGTCTTTAAAGATAAGCTTGATGGGGCGATGATTTCTTTTTCCAAGACTAGGAAGCCTAATAAATATACTGATCCCAATAGCGAAGAATCCATCACTTTATATAATTCTTTATTCCAGACAGTTAGAAGAAGAGAGAATAAATATAAGATAGGTACACCTCTATTCTATAGGAAAGATATTGAATCTCACGATGGGTATTTCTCTTTCCTAGATAGGATAAAGAAATTAGATTTAGATTTTGATTTTATTCCGATTAAATATGTAGATGATTTTAGTGATGATTCAAATCTAAGCAAGAACCGTCATGAAATGGCAGATTTCATATCCTATCTAAAGCAAAATAATGGATTTATCGAGAATAAGATGTTCTTCCATGGGGTTAATTTTACTAATAATGAATCCCTATTAAATGACACCTTATATGCATCGAGCTATCTAATTGAAAACTTCATCGAGAATGAAAAGGATTTGTCTAGTTTCTCAAAAAATAGTTTTGTAGATAGAACTTCAGTAAGTGCCTATGATGCAAATCAATATCATGGCAAAGACGGGATGCTTACTTATGATTATATTAAGAAGAGTTCCTATAATGCCTATTGTTTATTGTCCAAATTAGAAAACAATGTATTATCTAATTCCTCTAATTACCTAGTAACCATAAACGAGAATAGATTGGTAATATTGTTGAACAATTATAACCACTACTCCGATTTGTTCGCCGATAAGGAATATTTCCAGATATCTAACTTAAATAGATATACTTGCTTCCCTAAATCCACGAATATTACCTATAAATTAAAGATTAATAACCTTAATTACAATTCTGCCAAAATAAAAATATCAACCATATCAAAAAAGAGCGGTTCTAGTTATGATAAATGGCTGGATATGGGCGGGAATAAATTGCTTAACAAAGATGAAATCGAAGTTTTGAAGCATCTTAGTGAGATAGATTATTCTAGTAGGGAAGAATTCATTACTAGCGAGGTACTAGAATTAAATGTTACAGTCGGTCCACTTGAAACCAAATTAGTCGAAATCAAATTCAATTAATCTATATATCTATATTATATATAAGATATTAATAGTTCTTTAATCTATAAGTCGAATATGCAAGCGCGAATATCCCTAATAAAAATAAGCATATTCCAGTTATTATAAAAGGCACGAAGGAAGTGCTGTCCTTATTGATATTTTCAATGAATGAACAGCAAAACATAACTATCCCAGCTATGATAGAAAGGACTCCTGTAATGATACCTCCAATGCAATTATGTTTATGGTTTCTTTCGATAATTGCAGAGGCTTTTTCGTCTATAACTACTTCGTGATTATTAGACAAAGGGCAACCGCAATGAGGGCAAGTAGGTGCTTTATCACTTATTTCTTTATGACATTCAGGACATTTAATTAAAGCCATATGGTTTCCTCCGGATTTTTTCTAATTTTAAAATAGTATAGATGTTTTGTGCAAGGTTATTAA
This sequence comes from uncultured Caryophanales bacterium, assembly GCA_902464635.1. GTDB lineage: Bacteria > Bacillota_I > Bacilli_A > RFN20 > CAG-826 > Alloenteromonas. The sequence goes on from CABQKC010000007.1 coordinate 46,044, forward strand.
ATTTGCGATTAGATAAATAGCGTTTCCTCAAGTTAAAAGGCCTACTGCATCACCTAACTGATTTAGCAATAGGCCTAAAAATATTATTTTTTCTTAAATATTCCTTTAGTAGCTAATATCAAGTCATTAAAGGACTTTTTCTTAATTACAAACCAGAATAATGAGAATCCCGCTAGAGAAGCAGCGACAGTAGAACCAATTACAATTCCTGCAATCGCACCTCCTGATAATCCGCTATTTGGATTTAGAGGAATATCTTCATATTTAGCAATCAAGACCATTTCTTTTGTAACGGTGAAGGTATATTCAGGATCAGTAGAAACTATATTCCCGTCTGCATCAAACCATCCTGCAAATCTTTTTCCTTCTTTTGGAGGTTCAGCAACAATAGTCACTTTATCACCTTCTTTATAGAACCCACCTTCTCCATCGCTAGAAGCATTCCCGCCGGTAATGGTAATTTTATGGGTACCAATCTTAGCAATCCTAAGATCATCTATAAGCTTGCCATCTTCATCGAAATGATGCTTGCAGATTGAGCAATCTTGATGACCTTTGACACCGAATTCTTCGGTAGTTGGGGCAACTTCATTAATCCAAGAACCAAATGAATGGGATTCTATATCTTTTTTATGATCACAGTTATGGCATTCATAATAATGAGATGAATCATCTGCTGAATGGGTAGACTTATAATCATGAATTATAGTTTCTTCCAAAGTGATTTCGTTTTTACAGGCTTCGTCAAGGAATAATTTGCCACATTCACTTCTTTTACATTCATAATAGGCAATATTACCATCTTTGCCGTTCTTGCCATTTTCATCAGCTTTAATTACTTCGTTAGCTTCAACATGTTTGACTTTATGGGATGCTTTAATTACTGCATCTTTTTCATTCCAAACAATCTCACATTCACGTCCAACGAATTCCTTTTTACAATCTAAGCAGAGATATTTGTCATGCTTTCCATCACTAGTGCAGGTCTCTTCAAATCCTGCTTCTTTTAAGGTGACATTATCATGAGTGCAATCAGTTGCTAAAGGGAGTTTGAATTTGATGGTGACTTCTTTATTGTCTGCACTACTAGTCATTTCTAGCGACGTTCCTCTAGTTATATTAAAGTCACATAGCCACCTATTAGGATCATTGATTCTTGAATTAGCAAACATCATTCCATCAGGTGCTATTAATTTAAGAGTAACGTAAACGTGTATATGCCCTAGAAATGTTCCATCTCCAACTACATTATCAAAATTAACAACTTCAAAGTCTAATCCATTGTTTTCTTTTATGGAAATTTCTTCAATTTTGTTACCAATAATTGTCTTCCCAAATTCAACATCGACCTTCTGGACTACATCTTCTAAAGGCATCATTACATGTATTTTTATTACTTGAGTCGATTCATCAAGTTCCTTATGTAGCAATATCCCGTTTTTAATATTTATTTCGATTGCATCTATTCCTTCAGATGGGAATTTGTGGTTTGCTTGTGACTTTATTTGATAAATCATCAAGCTATTGGAGTCAATTTTAATTTGATAGGCATTGTTAATGTTGCAAACAAAATCAGCATCTTTTGTTTTAGACCCAATTGAATAAATATCCCCACGGTTAATCACATTTCCTTTTGTAACAGTTGGATAGAAGAAAGGTTCAAATGACATTCCCCTTCTATATTTAGGGATTTCTAATTCAAAGCTCCTAACTATTTCTTCGACATGACAATCTTTACAAATTCCATTTTCAAAATTGTGGTCAATAAATTCGCCATATTCATGATTACAGGTGTGTCCGTCCTTACTATAGTTACAAATTGCTCTTTGAGCACAAGTTGCAACTCCTCCAGTCGGGGCATGTCTATAGCTTGTATCTTCTATATTACAAGTGGCGCATCTAAGGATGTGTTGTTCTCCTCCGCCACCAACAAAAGTTAGAACCTTAAATTCATATTTATGCCCAATAGCAGGTAAATATGCTTCATTGCAATCGATACAAATTCCTTGTTCGGTGCAAGTAGGATTTCCACCCCTATGTTCTTCTTTAACTAGATTTCCATTTGAATCATATTTAAGAGCACCACATTCGCATTTATATATGTGTTTACTTGAATCGGTCGGATCTTTTACACATTTATAATCATGGACTCCACTTGCATTAATAACTTCCCCACAAGTCTTGCAGCTAACCGTGCAATTCCCATAGTAATCATGTTCACCTATATCGGAATTAACATCAAAATAAGGTGATACACCTGGACAACTCGGATCGCTACAAGTAGTCCTGCCGTGATGCGTGCCATCAATACATTCTATATCTCCATAAGTATGTTCGTGGCCACCAGAAACGCCATTAATATTCAATGGGATTTTACAAGTTTTCCCGTTTGCAGCAGTCGCAATAACATAAGCAGTTCCACTATTCATGCTATTTTTAGCGGTCAATTTGTAGTAACAATTAGATTCAGAAAAGACATTTGACGACTCTATTTCTAATCCTATTGGAGCATTTATTGCTTCATAGGTATAAGGGGTAGCCGCGCCAACAATCCAGAATCCAGTATGAACTGAACCGCCTATTCTTCCAGAGACCGCTTCTCCAATTCGAGGGGTAATAGATGTTCCACCCCCAATATAATCCATACCTCTAATGAGGATAAAATCTAGTAATATATATTTGCTAATTTTGTTATATCCGGCTACATCCCATAATTCTATGTCTTTTCCTTTTCCTAGGTTTAGACCAGTTATTTTAGTATGGTCATTAAGATAAGAAAGGTCTCTGCTTAATTCGTATCCTGATTCAGGAAGAATTTTAAACCTAATAACAAAAGACTCATTTTCATCGACTATTTCTTTGCTAACCGCGTCCCAAGAACCAGTTCCAGACGATGACCAAAGCATATAGCCTTGTCCTTTTCTCCAGACAATCTCTAAAGAAACGCTATATTTAGAATTAGCAGGGACAGTAAGCACCTTATTTGCTTCATCTACAAAATCAAATAAAGAAGCAACTGAATCACCTATATCAACTTTATTAAGTGAGAACTCTATATCGCTAATAAAATTTGAGCTTGCGTTTGTTTCTTTTGCTGTTGCAGTTAACCTTGTTCCCAATAATAAAGAAACACAAGCAAATAGACCTCCAAAAAAAGATACTAATTTGGATTTGGTTTTCCTTAATCGAATCATAGATTCTCTCCTTTTTTATAGCCGTAAGGCAATAAATCTTATTCAAAATAAAATGAATACAACGAGTAACACTAAATTGATGATGGACTAACTTCCAAAACCATAAATTTATAAATCCGTGCGACCCATGTATTCAAATTCATGTGAAAACTTTAGCAAAAGCAAAGATAAAGCACAATACCCAAATGGGTACCTTTTGATAAAATATTTCAATTTTTAGGATGAGAAATTACATCATTTTTCATATATATATTCTTTTATTAACTTCAATCATAATTGATGTTATGCTTTCTCTTTCTTGTTTGCTAAGCCCATCAGGAATAATACTTCCTTCATAAGGATAATTGATTTGATAAGAATACCCTTTTTGCTTGATTCTTTTAATCACATTATTAAGTAATTTCTTGTTATTGAAGTCTTTATTTATTCCAATGCAGATATCAGGAAAAGGAGGCTTCTTGCCTAGAAATATTGCCTGTTCATTGCTAAAAGAATGTAAATCAAGGATAAGAACTTTCTTTCCCTCCTTTAAGATGTTTCTAGTTTCTTTTAATAAATAGTTATGATGATTTTCATAATAGGAATCGATATCTTTATCAATATCTAATCCATTTATATTTAGATGTCTATTAAATGGTTTCCCATCCATCGATTTAGTATAGATATATCCTTGGCCAATCTTAGACATTATTTCCTTTTCATTATCTTTATAACGTTCTAAATCGCAGTAGAGCCTACTATATTTAGCCTTAATTTCTATTCCAGGTAATTTAGCAAATAATTTATCCACGAATAAATCAGCCATCTTGAAATTAGCTATTAAATAATCATTACCAAATACACTTCTTTTAATAAATCCACCTTTGTCTATATAAATAGAAGGGAAATCTAATGAAGAATGAGGGATATGCTTAATGATCTTATAATCCTTATATAGAAGATAATTATTTTCATACCAGTTAATAAAGTCCTCCACTTTTTTATTAGATTTAGTTTTTAATCTAGATTTGCCTAATGTAGATACTTCTCCTAAAGGAATGGATAAACTTAATAAACTACGTGGATTAAAACAGCTAAAATTAAAATCCTTATCTACGTGCTTCTTATAGAACCTATTTAGGGAATATATATCTTTAATATCATCTAATCTAAATATGGCTTTATTTATAACTTCATACATATTTATTTATCTTTCTTTTGCCTAGTTTCTATATAACGGCAACAAGGACACCAAACATTAGTTTCATCTTTACGTTCTTTCGCGTGCAACCTCTTCCCGCATTTAGGACATTTTTCTTCTAATACGATATGTCCATGTTCTTCAGGATCATCTCTAGTAACCTTATACCAATTATCAACGAATTCTTCTAAAGTCTTAATTAACGGTTTGCCTTCTTGAACAATACATCCACTAAATTCTCCATCAGGCATGATTAATAAATAATGATTCCCCATATTTATTTTCTCTCCAAGAAAGAAATGTAATCATTACTAGAAGAAAAGACTACGTTATCAATTTCATTTAAAGCATCATTAGAAGCAACACAAAGAATAGTAACTCCACGCCTAGAAACTGCTACTACTCTAAACCCTTCATAATCATCAATATCAGAAAGGATGAATCCATCCTTATCGGTAAGATAATCAATAAGGGTTTTTCTTTCTTCTTTGGATTTGGTTTTGATTAGATAATCGTATGGCTTATTTGACATTTTTATTATTCCTCCTATGTCAATGCCATTAAAGATTTAACTTGCTTTACTTAATATTAAGTAAGTTCTCGAATTATGAATTTATTCGATGTCATCGAGGATTTTCTTTAATGACGGCCATATTCTAAAGGGTAAAAAAGCAAAAGAAAATAGTAATCTAGAGCGCGCATTATACGCCTAGAAAGATTGGTGCGCGCTTACTTGTACGCGCTTGCTTATGCACGCGTATATAAATATAGAATAAGGGCAAACTAACCTAATTATTCCAATTTGGTTGTAGATATTTACTAGAATCAATAAGAGTATCAATGACTCCATTTTCTAACATTTAAAAATTGTTTTAATCCAATGTCTTCCCGTCTATTGAAATCGTAGCAACTTGCCAAGGAATGAATTTAACACTTTTTTGCAAAGCCTTTTTAGCAACATTTTCAAGTTCACCACAACAAGGGGCTTCCATTCTGACTAAAGTCACGCTTTTGATGTCGTTATTCCTAATAATCTCAGTTAGTTTCTCTAAACAATCGATCATATCAAACTTAGGACAACCAATAAGAGTATTTTCCCTTTCATAAATTCTTCATGCAAATTAGCATATGCATAGGCGACACAATCAGCTGTAATCAATAATTTGACATTAGAAAAATAAGGGGCATTTATGAAAAAACCGAAAGGCACTACTGAAAATATCTTTTTCTTAACCTATCCGTCATCTCTTTTGATATAAGGCGTTCCACTTCCGAAACATTGATCTAACCATTTAGTTAATCACTATAACAATCAATCAAGTCGGTTGATTATGAATAATCTAAATGTGATATTTCTAATTATTGCTGCCTTTTTTATTGTAAGCAACTGACTTATTAACAATTAAAACATAAGTCATCAAAATAATGATTTAGCATTGGCAAAGTGCAATCTTATCCTATGGCTCACCTTTAAAATCATTCCTTCTTGTTTCAGCGAAATAGCATTATTTTTTTGCAAAAACCTCTAAAATAAAACGCCCATTTTCGTGATGAGCGTTATAACGAAATATACTATTTTTTAGAAAACAAATTCCTGTTCGCAAGCATAAGCTTTATAACTGCCAATATCATCTTTGGTGAATTCCCCTTTATGGTACATTAAAGATAAATTCGAGGCAGTAAAATTAGCAGAAGCCCCAGAAGCTAAATCATCATAAATATACGTATATAAAGTCGCGTAATACTTACCATCTTTATCAAATACAATTATAGAAACAGTAATCAACTTTGACGATAATTCAGTATTGTTTGTAACTGATCCGCTGGCTTTAAATGAGCTAAGAGAATCATCAATAAATGAAACATCGCTAATAGTATATCTGGTAGCGTTTGCCGTTGAAGCGTCTTTAATGGTTATATGAGGAATTCCAACCAAACCAGTTGTTACATCGCCAGAATACGAAACATCATCATATACATAGGTTGTTTCTCCTGGACGAATTAAATCTGGATAGCAATCAATATAGTCAACTTTTTGTTTAAGATTTCCGTTTGTATCTTCAATATCGATTGAACAACTACCAATATAAATGTTGACATTTCCATTATTTGTAACAGGCGTATAGACTTTCACACGTGTTTTTGACGAATAACTATAAATCTCTACAACTGCGTCGCCTACTAAATAACTAAAATTCTTTTTTTCGATAACAGTTATAGCGCACGATGCAGTAAAGCCACCATCAATTGTCGTAGCAGTGACAATCGCAGTGCCCGACTTGACTGCAGTTATATTGCATCCTCCAGTAATAGTAGTAGAAATTGTTGCAACATTATTGTTATCAATGGACCACGCTACATTAGAATTTGAAGCAGTATAGGGTGAAACAGATGCATAAATAGATTCACTTTTTCCTTCTTCTAAAACTAAAGCGGTGCTACCTAACGATACCCCTGTTACCGGAACATGAGTTACAGTAACGCTGCAAGTTGCGATGAAGCCACCATCAACTGTTGTTGCGGTAATAATTGCATTGCCATCACTAATGGCAGTAACTAAGCCAAAACTTGAAACTGTAGCAACCTTATCATTCGAAGTCGTCCATTTAATAGAAGTATTTGTAGCATTATATGGCGATACTGTTGCTACAAGCGATGAATAACTCCCGACTGATAGTTCTAATGTTTCATCACTTAAAGAGATTCCTGTTACTGCAATATTTGTTTTAGGAATCGTAACATCCTTGTATTGCGTCTTAAAAGCGGGATTATTAAATTTTGCAGTATATCTACCCATTCCAACGGAGTCAGTAGTTGGTTGCGTTATTACTGAATACGTCGAATCAACCGTTTCGTTTTCGACGTGATAAAGATTAATTGAGCAAGTTCTTTTTGCCGTACAAGAGTCATAGCCAAGACTCCATGTGTATGTAGGATCATTCCAATTATGAACATGGTCTAATACCGGGATTGTTTCATCAGCGCGATATCGACAAATAGTGCAAATTCTATGTCTGGATCCTTTGCTTTCTTCAGTAGGCTGGAGATCTATAACCCACCCACCGAATGTGTGTTCCGATTTGTCTTTAACTTCAGAAGTATGTTCACATGTCGTGGCATGCCAATGGTATGTTTCATCATAGCTCCATTTATCGAAAAATGTATGGACATGTGAGACTGCTTGGGTGCTGCCTTGGGTATCAGAACTACTATTAGGATTGTAATTACCAGTAGAGCATGAACTTAATGAAAAACCTATTAAAAACATGCAAGTTGTTATCGATTTTATAAATCTCATTTTTTACCCCCATTTTGTGGTTTCAAAACTTACGCTTTTTTTATTGCCACTATATTCTAAATGAAATGGATTTAATTTTAAAGAAGGAACAAAATGACGGAAAAACCCTTGCTTGACTGTTGCTTGATTGGGCCATTATGGTTAATTGCATCAAGGCACATAACCTTTAATGCAAAAATAAAACCCCCAAAACCTAGAGATTCTGGGATAGGCTTCAACCCAACCACTTATTAACCGCATATTGGTCAGCGGGATACTTACAACTTAGCCATTTATATTCCGCATGCTAATCAGCGGGATACCTGCAAGAGATTTCTTGTATAGTTAGTATAACATTTTTAATGAAGAAATAGTGGAAAATCAAAATTCCAATTCGATTCAATTCGAATTGGTTCGAACAGAATGAAATTTACTCTTACAAAAAAAGGGCGTCCTGCCCTTAATTGGTGAACCCAGTCCTTTCAGACAGCTCACTACTACAATATAAATAAAAACCCTATTTTGCAATAGGGAATTAATCGATTGGTGGCTGCGGGGGGACTCGAACCCTCGACACACCGGGTATGAGCCGATTGCTCTAACCAACTGGGCTACGCAGCCATATGGTGGAACTTAACGGGATCGAACCGTCGACCTCATGCTTGCAAAGCACGCGCTCTCCCAGCTGAGCTAAAGTCCCAAACCGTTATAGACCTTATACCGTTTCAAAAACGGCTTTGCTATTATAAGGCAAGGAAAGACACTTAACAATAACCAAATTCACAAATTGATGCCATATTTGACCTAAATTCGCTTATAAAAATAATATAAGGATAAAAGAAGGAAGGTTATTCGCCTTCCTTCTTGGAATTAGTATCGTTGCAGCAGCAACAACAATGCTTCTTCTCTTCTCTTTTTTTAGTGGCTTTATAATCCACTAACAAGGACTTTCCCTTATTAGAAGAGCAACCACAATTACATCCACCGCTTTTCTTTTTGATTATTACATAAGTAGCGGCAAGGATTATAACAATAGCAACAACTACTAATATTACTATATCGATTACATTTATATTTTCTAATACTAATAGATTCATGCAGCCATTGCCTCTTTCTTGGTTTTGTAACGGTCATAGAAATATAGCCCCACTCCGCCTAGAACAAGTAATGGTAATGTAATTCCTAAAGTCCAAACATAATCGACACTAATATAGCCAACTATACCCATGATATAGGATAAACCTAACCAGAATAAGACAGTGAATACGAATGTCTTATGGTCTTTTAGCTCGCCTTTAGCAGTTGCAACAGAAGCAAAGCAAGGAATGGTAAGCATATTAAACAAGGCAAATCCAACTAAGCCACCTTTGGTTATTCCACTAGCAGCAGCAATATCTTCAAATGAACTTAATCCTAAGCCAGAAGCAAGGCTTTCGACTGTTGAAGTAACGTTTTCTTTAGCGACTATACCTTGGATAGAAGCAACGGAGAATATCCATGAATATCCACCAGTTTGGGCACTTCCAAATCCAAGAGGAGTAAATATAGGAGCAATGAAGACACCAAGATCATGGAGAATTGATTCATTTGGTTCGACCATTTCCCATTTCCAGGAGAAATTAGACAAGACCCAGATGATAACAGTAGATAAGAAGATGATGGTAAATGCCTTGATGACAAAGTGCTTTCCCTTGTCATAGACATGTAAGGCCAAGGCTTTCGGGCTTGGGAGGTGATAGGCAGGTAATTCCATGATAAATGGAGGTACTTTCTCTCTTTGGCTAGTCTTAGTCATGACAATGACGGAAACAAGAGCAATAACAACGCCAAGTAGATATAGCATGAAGGTGAATAAGCCAGCATCAAGACCACCAGCTGCAGCAATAGCAGCAGCAATGATTACTAAGAATTCAGCTTTAGCGCCGCAAGTGAAGAATGGAATGACGCGGATGGTTTTTGTTCTTTCTTGGTCGGAAGAAAGGGTTCTTGTATTCATCATGGCAGGAACACCACATCCAAATCCCATGATCATAGGCAAGAATGCACGTCCAGAAACACCAAATCTACGTAATAATCTATCTAATACGAAGGCGATTCTAGCCATATATCCGCTATCTTCTAGTAAGGAGAAGAAAGCAAATAGAAGCATGATTTGAGGTACAAATCCTAGAACAGCACATACCCCACCTAGAACACCATCATATATTAAGCCAATTACCCAATCCGAAGCACCGGCACTAATTAATCCTTGCTTAATGCCAAGGGCAATGCAACCTAATATACCGGTTTCCTGGTCGCCAGCTAATCTATGGAGGAATTCTCCGATAGAGACAATTCCAGCATCATCATAGAATAATCCGGCAAATGGACGGACTTCTTCTCCTCCGATATTGAATTTGATATATCCTAGATATCCTTCACCTAGATCTAATCCCATCGCATGCATGTAGAATAAGTCTCCAGCAAATACGATATGGAATATAGCAAACAAGATAACAATCATAATAGGCAAGGCAGCCCATTTGTTAGTCATTACCTTATCAATTTTATCTGATAAAGTAAGCTTTTCGCTTTCGTTTCTAGTCTTTTTGCCTTCAATGACTTTATTTACTAAAGGTGAGAGGAATTTATATCTTTCATCGGCAATAGAAGATTCATAATCAACCTTGTCCTCTTTAACTAAATCATTTACTTCGTTATAGGCGACTTTGTTTTCTTTTTCTTCTAATTCATCTTTTTCAAGGGCTTTAACCGCATGGAATAATGGAGAATCGATATGATTATCTTCATAGACCTTCTTGGCTTTTTCTAAAGTTTCCTTAAATGGAAGGAAGGAAATCCCTTTTCTTTCTTTAGCTTTAGAAACTGCTTCCATTAATTCGTCTAGACCTTTATTTCTTAAAGCAGAGATTGAAACGACCTTAACTCCAAGAGCTTTTTCTAGCTCCCTTGCATCAATTCGTTGGTCATTTTCAGCAACCGCATCAATCATGTTAAGGGCAACTACAACCGGAACATCCATTTCTAGGAGTTGGGTAGTCATATATAGATTACGCTCAAGATTAGTCGCATCGATGACAGAAATTACTACATCAGGCTTTTCGTGTAAAATGAAATTCCTGGAAATAACTTCTTCAGGGCTATATGGAGATAAAGAATAGATACCTGGAAGGTCAGTAATCTTTATTTCTTCGCTACCCTTTTTCTTGTTTTTATAGACACCTTCCCTTTTTTCGACAGTGACTCCAGGCCAGTTGCCAGTATAGGCAGTCGACCCAGTCAAAGCGTTAAATAAAGTTGTCTTACCACAGTTTGGGTTACCTAGTAATGCTGCGTTAATCATTTATGGCTCCTTACTAGAACCGATTCAGCTTCGCTATGACGAAGAGAAAGTTCATAATTCCTAATAGTAATTTCAATAGGATCACCTAGAGGGGCTTTCTTTCTTACATAGATTTCAGCACCTGGGGTAATTCCCATGTCGAAGAGTCTTCTTTTTACCCTTCCTTCCCCTGCAATAGAGTCAACATAGACTGTTGTCCCGATTGGGGTTTCAGATAGTTTGTTATTCATGTTGAACCTCAACCTCAATGCCCATGGATACATTTCTATCTAGACCTAATCTAGATTCCTTGACATTGATAACCACTGCCCCATGTTCTTCTTGCAAAAGAAAAATGGATTCACCCTTAACTAGGCCCAAAGAAGCAAGGTGTTTGGTACTCCTATCTTCTCCCCTAACTTTTACAATAGTTAGTTTCTTTCCGATTGGTGCAAATGGTAATGGCATATTTTGCCTCCTTTACGATGAAAAGTATAGTTAACTTAACATTCATGTCAAGAGGAAATTAATTAAACTTAACAATTAGGCAAAATAAAAGACCCTAGTCAGGAGGTACTAGGGCCTTCAAAGGAGGTCGAATTAGAAATAACGGATAACTAATTCCCTTGCATATTCAGCGGTTTCTTCCATGTCGCCGAATGCCATGACTTCACCAGCATAGTAAGTATGGTTCTTACCTTGCATAGCTTCAACTTTATCATACCATCCATCGGCATAATCTTTTGAACTTACATGTGGGAAATAATACCAGTCATCGATTCTTTCGGTTGCCTTGACTGGTAGACCAGCCTTGGCCAAATCTGCAATAGTCGTCTTCTTAGCATCTTCGAATGGGACATCTTCGCATCCTTCATGGTTACGAAGAGTAAATGTTACGACTGGTTGATTGATAACTCCTGGCCACCTATGGTAGAAGACCATCAAGTGTCCCCTGGTTTCTGGAGTCATATTGGCAAAGAAGTAATAAGAGATATCTGGATCTGGAGTTGTACGGACTGCCATGGTGAAATATTCCTTATGGACAATCTTGGAGAATAGTTCCTTTTCCTGTTCGGTTGGATCGCCATATTTCAAGAATAGTTCTAATGGGGTGCAGATGATGATATCATCGAATTCTTCGGTATCTTTGCCGTTTAGAGTTACCAAAACCTTATCTTCTTTTCTTTCAATCTTAGTAACTTCAGTATTTAGGATTGCTGGATGCTTTAGATGCTTATTGACACCTTCCCAAATGGATTGGGTACCATCTTTCCAAGTCCATAGTTTACCAACTGATAAGAATTGTCTAACTGTGAATCCATCTAGATACTTAAGAACATAAGCAGCTGGTATTTCATCAAAATAACCATAGCCGAATGAAGTGAATGGGCCTTTCCATACTGGAGCAGCTGCTTCACATTTATTCATCTTAAGGAATTCAGAGAAAGGCATTGATAAATCCTTGAGGTTAGGATTTTTGCCTTTGACAATCTTTAGTTCTGGAGTAGTTGGTAAGGAACCATCATATTCCCCTTTTGCAACTCCTCTATGGCCATTGACGTCATAGCCATAATATTTCTTCTTTAATAGCTTAGTCATCTTGTTTAGCTTTAGAAGCATATTGAGCTTTTCTGCTAAACCTTTTTTGAGCTCCTTGCCTTCGGTAGTCATGAATTTCCTACCCATGGCTGGTCCGCCAATATGACTTGCTCCGCCGAATTTTTCAGCCTCTGCGACTGCAAAATAGGTATCGCAACCCATAACAGCACCCATTTCGATGGTTCTTTCTTCATCCATCTTTGGGCCCATCTTCATTTTTGGAGAGAAGCATTTCCCTCCGACACGATTTAATTTTTCATAGATGACGTAGTTGTCATAACCTTTCTTTTCAAGGTTCATGGCAACGGTTTGGCCTGCTGGGCCTCCACCGATAATACAAATTCTTTTATCTTTATTTGCCATATTGAACTAAAAACTATCTCCTTTCAAATTTTTAATTTGTCTTTAGCAACTTCATTATAGACACTTTCTTGCCAAATGTTGCGTAAAAAATGCCAATTTTAAATATTTTTACCGGTATATTGATATTTATTACCAATTTTAGGGTTTATTTCCTTATATTAATAATAGAAACTCCTATAATTGAAGCATGAATAAATTACAGATTAGCTATATAAAAGAAAACGAAGTTGCTTCAAATAAATTCATGTCCATATTAAAAGGAGTTGGATATGATGTTATTTTCTCTAATGGAGAGATTGATGAAAATAGAGTTGGCCTACTTATTTTCTATAAAGGGGCAAGTAAGGAAAAGATGCTAAAGGAAATAAAATGGCTAGCAAAGCAAAACGAAAGATCTTCCATTAAATATCTAAGGTTATTCCCTATATTCCTATTCGATAAGGAAGAGGATATAGAAAAAGACATCGATAGTTACGTCGATGCCTTTGATGATTTTATTTCTGGTGAATTCAAGCCTTATGGATTTGTTCTAAGCAAGCCAAATAAATATATTGTTGAATTCAATAGGATTTTAGAAGAATCCTATTGCGAATAATTATTCTTCAAATAGGAAATATCTTTTATCAGCCTTGACGACTTTTATTTCTTTTGGAGATGGATCTAATTCTAGCTTAAAACCATCCCTAGTATATTCAATCCCGTCATATGCTGTCTTGATTTCGATTTTAACGAAGTCTTTGACCCTATAGAATTTGTTATTAACTAGTAATATGGATCCTTTTAAAGGCTCGGAATCCTTATTTTCCCAATAAGAGAAAGTATCATTATCTAATGTGCCAAATTTAGATTCTTCGTTACCTAATAAGAAATTATCCTTTGGGAGATATAATTTTGCTTCCGTGGAGAATTTTTCATAATTAGAACGGATATCGCTTTCTAGCATGGTGTTTGATACCGTTTTCTTTAAATTGGAGAAAAAGCCTTTAAATCCACCACTTTTTTCTTCCTTTTTATCCTTTGGGGTTTCATCAACTACTTCAGCTTCAATAGTTTCTTTTTCTTTATTCATTTTTAAGCACTCCTTTCAAGGGCAACAAATATCTTAGTATCGTTTTCGACAGGATGCCAATAAATATTCCGCTAAATAATCCAATTGTTTCTAATATAGGCAAATAATATAAAATCCCAATATTGCCTAAATATATATAGCCGACTAATATCTGGCCTAGATTAAATCCAAGTGATCCTAACATCGAAATGACTATGATGCTTATTTTATTTCTAGCTAATTTGACTAGGATAGCCATGATTAAAAAAGAAATTAATGCCCCTACTAATGACATCATGTTCCCCATTCCTAATAAGTTCCCCTTAAATATGGATAATAGAATTACCCTAGATAAATCTATAAAGAAAGTAATCTTGAATCCATATTGATATAAGCAAATTAGAATCATTATATTGGCTAATCCTAGCTTAGCTCCTGCTAAAGGAGAAGGAATATAAGAATCGACAATACCTAATATAAGACAAAGGGAAGTAGATATACCAACCTTAGCTACAATATTTGGATTATTATCTTTTATATTTAATCCTAAGAAATAAAGGAATATTAATAAGATTAGAATAATTCCAATCGAGGTAACTATATTCATAAAATTACCTCATAAGGAGAAGAAGACTCTATTTTAATCGTGATGTCATTAAAGCTACATACGATTGGAAAAGAAGATGTATATCCTTGATTAATGCAATATTTATGGGGACAGCTAGATTCTTTGACGCATATATAATCTTTCTTTATTCCTAATTTCATTTCGCCGTGCGTCCCACTTATATTTATTTCTCTTTCTTCCTTTTCTTTAGATAAATCAATAGAAAGGATAATCTCGTTTTTTAGATAGACATTAGCAATCTTATTTTCTTTCTTTGAAGACGAATAAAAATATAAGCCTAGACAAGAAGATAGACACAAAGCAAAAGCAACGATAACAATTATCAAATCAATCTTGTGCTTTTTAAAAAATGATTTAGAAGAGTCCATCACTAGAATAAATTATATCATCATTGCCAATAGCAATCTTATAACCGTATTCTTTTGCAAAATCCTTAATGGATTCCATATCCATATTAATAAATCCAGTTGAATATCCATCTATATAAGTTGAAGGGAATTTTCTATCCATTTTGTTATCCAAAATAAGGCTATATTGATACATGGGTCTACTATTTCCATTTTTTGGATTAATAATATGAGAATATATTTCCCCATCAATTTCATATTTTTGCTCAAATATAGAAGAAATTGATAATCCAGCATTTTTTATATTTAGTTGTCTTGAAGGATAATCTCTTAAAGTAACCTTGAAATTATTGTTTTCTAAGTCTCCGAATATAGAAGAAGACGAACCAGCCGAGACTAGATAAGAAGAAATATTCTTATTGTCTAGATATTCTTTTATCTTATCAAGGCAATAACCTTTTCCAATCGAACCTAAATCAATATTTCCTTCCCCTTCTAAAGTAATTGAATTAGAAGAAATATCAATACATGTCCCTCTTATTTTACCTAATTCAATATCAATTTCATCTTGGTCTAAAATCTTATTATTAGATAAGGAATCCATCCATTTTTGCTTTAATGATCCTAGATAAATGGAAAAAGTATCCATTCTTTTTTCTATATCTAGTCCAATAGATAAAGATTCTTTTAGATATATTGATGGATTATCTATTTTCCTATCATTATTTAATTTATATAGCTCAGCATTTTCATCATGGCTAGATAAAGAAGCCTCTATATCTTGGATAATGGAGACTATATTATCTAAATCCTTTTGTTCGCCTTCATATAGACGTATATCAAACAAAGTCGAAAAGGCATATGTAGAAGTCTTCAATGCCAATTTAGAAGGAGAGCATGAAGATAAAAGCAATATAGGGAGGAGAAAAACTATTCTTTTCATTTTAAGGTAGGAACATGAAGAGTTCCATCATCATCAGGATGGCTAGATAGATATTCAATAATCGGATCGAAGTTCTTATCTTTCTTGCCAGGTTTGCATTTAGAAATGTTCTTTTCTTTCCCTGAGACGAGATTTTCCGCCATCTGGTGACATCCAGGATAGCCACAAGACCCACAATTATAATTAGGAAGCATCTTCTCTACATCGCTAATTCTAGAATCTTCTTTTACATAGAATAGCTTTGCAAATAAGGCAAGGGCTATACCAAGTACTAATCCAATACCCCCTACTATTAAGAAAGCATATAAAATTTCCATTTTTTACTTCTCCTTCGTGATACTTTTTGCATAAGGACAATCTGCTTTAGAGCATCCTTCACATTTAGCTTTATTAGCAAGCAAATCCTCGCATCCTTTTGGGACTGGAGTCTTTTTATAAAGGACAAAAGAAACTACAAATATGATAGCAAAAATAGCAATTAAGCTAATCCCTATAGCTAAATACCCACCTTGGCTAAGATAAATCATATTAGTTTCCTAACCCTCCTAATCCCATAAAGGCCATGGCCATAATTGAAGCAACAATTAAGGCAATTGGAATTCCTTTGAAAGCTTTTGGAGTCGAGGCGGATTCTAACCTAACTCTAATTGCTGCAAATAAAGTAATGACAATTAAGAAACCTAAAGAAGTCCCAATTCCATTAGCTAGACTAGATAAGAAATCTAGATTAGAGGCAGTATTCTCGCTAACTACACCCAAGACGGCACAATTAGTAGTAATCAAAGGCAAATATATACCTAAGGATCTATATAAAGATGGGGAGTATTTCTTGATAAATAGACCTACAACCTGGACTAAGCTAGCAATAACTAAAATATAGGTAAGTGTATCCAAGAATCCAATTCCAGCTGGTACCAAGACATAATAATAGATTGGATAACATATCAAAGTGGCTAATATTATGACAAAGCTAACTGCTAAGCCCATAAAGAAGGCACTTTTTATCTTATTGCCTACACCGACAAAAGAACAAATCCCATAGAATCTAACTAATACGACGTTATTAATAAGCGAATAAGACAATATGGCTAATAAAAACGATACAAGGATATTCATTTGTTTTCTCCTTTCATCTTGGCCAATTTAGCATCAACTTTCTTCTTGTTTTCCTTTTTGTTTCTAATTGATGTCAAGATAGCAAGTATTATTGCTACAACTAGGAAAGCCCCGGCTGGGTTAATAAAGAAAGAGAAAGCAAAACCATAATTCTCTCCCTTTAATAGATATAATTTAAAAGGCACTCCTCCATTTGCATTTGCAATAAAGGTGAATGTTGTTCCGAAAGTAAGCATCCCAGTACCTAATACTTCTCTAATCAAGGCAATTAGGCATATAGCTAGTGTATAACCTAACCCATTACCCAAAGCATCTAGCATTGATAGAACCGGTCCATTCTTGCTAGAGAAGGCTTCCGCCCTACCTAAAACAATACAATTAACAACAATAAGAGAAATAAATACACCTAATGTTGAATATAATTCAGGAAGATAGGCTTCACATAATAATTTAACTACCGTTACAAAGGAAGCAATGATAATGATATAACAAGGAATCTTTATTTCTTCTGGGATTAATTTCCTTAATAAAGAAATAAGTAAATTGGAGAAGAATAAGACAAAAGTAAATAAGACACCCATCCCTAAAGCAGCTTCTAAACTTTTAGTAACTGCCAAAGCTGGACAAAATCCTAACAAGGAAACAAATAAAGGATTTTCTTTAATGATTCCAGATATAAATGTGGATTTATATTCTTTCTTTTCCATTTATTTGCCCTCCTTATAGTTACTTACTGCTTCTAATACCATCTCTTGAATTAATTTAGCCCCGAAAGTTGCCCCACAGCTAACATTATCCAAGGCAACTTCTTTATTAGACGAATTCATATATGGGTTAATGTAATTATCTTTTAATGTCTGGGCATAAGATTGATTTAAATCAAGGAAAGACATCCTTCCCAATTTAAATTCACTTGATATCCCAACTAGTAAAGTAATCGACCCATATGCGTTTTTTCCAGAGCATTTATATATACGTCCTTGCTCTTTATTACTAATCTCCCAATATTTTTCAATGTGATTGATGTTTACTTCAATTGGAGAAGAAATATCTCCGCTAGGATAGATTTCCCTTAATAATTTTTCTTCTTTTTCTTTATTGTTTTTTGCAATTACTTGGGAAGTAAAATGATTAACAACGCTAACTAAAGTAGATGAAATACCTGCAATAGCAAATAGAACTAGACCACATTTTAATATTTTCTTTGTTTCAGTCTTCATACTAAATTGCCTCCAAATCCAATCCCTAGCCCTACTACTAATAAAGAAATAGCAACAATACATCCCATGCAAATAAGTTTCCCTTTGCTATATCTAGATCCGCTCCAACTTGGATAATCGATAAATGGAGAAATCATATTACCAATAAGTATGGAATAAATGACTCCTTCTGGAAGGGCACCGAATAGACGGATAATGACAGTTATTACGCCTAATATTAATCCATATATTATTCTTCCCGGCGGATTAATTGGACATGTAACTGGATCAGTTGCCATGTAAGTTAATCCAAATAGGAATCCTCCCGAAAGAATTTGAAATCCCATAAACCTAAAGAAATCTATATTTTCCCTACTGCAGATTATTATTCCTGCTAAAGCCATTAAAAGGGTAAACATCCCAAAATAGGAAACTACTATCCTAAAATCAATCGCCCTTCTAATTAATAGATATATAAGTCCGATAAGGATAGCAATCTTGAAAGTCTCACCCATGACCCCACTATATTTACCTAGAAACATATCAAGAACACTTACTTGATTTATATATAAGAATTTGCCGGTTAATGAATTATGGCCACTAGGGACAACAAAACCATTTAATCCAGTTAATATAGTCCCGCCAGTAGTAACATTAAATGAATCTGGTACTAGATATTTAAAATGTGAGCCAAAGCAGATTTTAGCAAATACCATTCCAACGGCAGCTGGATTAAATATATTGTTCCCGTTCCCGCCGAATACTAGTTTTCCTATTACTATTCCAAATATAGAGCCAAAAATGATAGTTAGATAAATAAAGTAAACAGGTTCACAAGTCGAAGGTAATATAAGGGCAAATATAATTCCAGAAACACATGGGGCCAATATGTTATTGACCGAATAATGTTTCGTGGCCTCGTTATAATGCTCTTTGAAACTATGCTTATTCCCATCATAAGGGATATGATATCGAATTAATGTATAGATAAATTCGCATAAACACATCATCAAGCAGCTTAGACCTATATTAATCGCAGCTTGGTAAGAATAGAAAACAACTGAGCAAATAACTACAGGCGCTAAAGCGATAATTACATCAAGTAGCATCCTGCTTAATGAGTCTTTCCTTCTTAAGTGTGGCGATTTTTCTGCAACAATTTTTATTTCATTCATGGAAGCTTTGCGATAATTTTCGCCCTCCTAACATAATCTAATACCCTTATTTTGCTTGTGCATGAATATGAGCATAACCCACATTCGATACATCTTTCTGGGTGAAGTCTTTTGACTGCATCTTTATTCATTGCCTTAACCGCATTCATTATCTGGACTGGTTCTAATTTATTCGGGCAAGAAAGGACACAAGATCCACACCTAATGCAATTTTCTTCTTTACTTTCCTCTTTATTTAGAATAATTAGGGAAGTAACTGTTTTAGTAACAATGCAGTCATCGCTAGGCAAGGATGCACCCATCATCGGACCACCTAATATAAATACTTTTTCTTTATCCTTATCTTTATATCCGCCACAATAGGAAATTAGTTCAGATACATGGGTACCAATCCTAACTTTGAAGTTAGAAGGAAAATTGATCCCATCTCCATTGACCGATACATATCTATCAGTAACTGGCCTATTGAATTTGACCGCCTGATATATACCTTGGGCAGTCGAGACATTGAAATTGATAATCCCAAATTCGGCAGGAAGATGTCCAAAAGGAATCTTGATTCCAGTTGCTTCTTTAATCATCGCGATTTCCCAGCCCTGCGGATAATAATTCTTGACTGGACAAATCTCTATCCCTTTATTTTCTTCTCTTCTTAAGAAAGAGGAATAGACATCTATCAAATCCTTATATTTCCCTTTGACACAGATAAGAGCTTTCTTGCAGGAAAATGCCTGCATGATGATTTTTATTCCACCTATTACTTCTTCTATGTCTTCTAACATCAATCTATGATCGCTAGTAATATATGGCTCGCATTCAATCCCGTTGATCAATATCTCTTCTATTTTCTTATCGGTTTGGAATTTGATATAGGTTGGGAAGGAAGATCCCCCTAACCCTACCATGGCGGTTTGCTTTAATATCTCGGTAATTTCAGCCTTACATAATTTGGATACTTCTTCATCGCTTCTAGGTTTGACGCTTTTGTCCCATTCTTCTTTGAAATCATTCTCGATAACTAGGAAATCAACTAATTTGCCAGAACGGTGATAATGCTTTTCTTTCCCAATGAAAGTACCTGAAACCGTCGCATGAATTGGCTGGTCGAAAAAGGCAGCATGCCTAATACCAATTTGTTGCCCTATTTTTACCTTGTCCCCAACATTAATGAATACCTCGCTTTTAGAGCAACGTGCATTGTCCGTGGCAAGATAGATAAATTTAGGAGGAGTAGCCTTAATCGAGGGTAATATACCCATCAATCCTTTGCTATCCTCGATATGTTTTGCTTTTGCAATCATAAAGACTCCTGCAAGTATGAATTCTTATAGCAAATGTATTCTACTACTTTCGGTAATTCAGTATAAGAGCATATTTGCTGATTTACCGATAATGTTATGCCAATATAAGTATATAAAGGAGAAAAAAAGAAAATGGAAACCATAATAAAAGAAGATAAAATCGAATTAGTTCAAGAAGATAAAGTCGTTGGAAAAATCGAATTTATTAAAGATGGCAATGAATTAACTATCACCCATACTATCGTTAATCCTCTTTTCAGAGGGCAAGGTATAGCAAAAATACTTATGGAAAAGGTAATAAACGAAGCGAAAGAAAAAGGATTAAAGATAATTCCAGTTTGCTCTTATGCCGTATCTTATTTTGAAAAGAACCCAGAATATAAGGAATTATTAAAATAGGCCTCTAAACTAGAAGCCTAAATATTAATCTATTGTAGGAAGGCAAGAAGCAATATAGCTTTGCCCTAGCCTTTTGAAGTTTTCATCAGGAGTAAATACTTCTATATTTGCTTTCTTTTCCTTTAGATAATTAGAAGCGACATCTTTAATTATCTCTCCCCCGACTCCAGTTAATACGCGACCTAGTAGAAGTACGCTACTAATAGGAGCAAACAAAGAGAAATAATATATGGCATCGCCTAGATATAATCCCATATCATGATAGGCATCTAGAGTCAATTTATCGCCACGCTTAGCGTCTTCTTGTATTTCAAGAAGTTTGCTAGGAAAATTTTTGCCTTTATATTTCTTGCCGTTTTTCTCTAGTAACAGAACAATTCCTTTTTGGGAAAGATAATCGCTAGCAGCACCTTTTATGTTGAATATATAATGGCTTCTTGCGTTAATATCGAAATTAACCGGTACTTTAGATAATTCGTTGATGAAATTATTTAAGCATCCTTTCGATGCATATCCTGCTGCAAAAGAAGTGCCTAATGCTAGTCCTAAGACATTATCCTTATTAAATAATAAAGAAGCTCCAATCGCTGAGACATCCCCATCATTTGCAACTGCAAAAGGGACGCCTTTGAAATGTTTATTTATAATATTAAAGAATATAGGTGCTACATGTTCTTTAATATCTATAGATGGAACATCTTTAAATAAAGCAGGTGATTTATAATAGTTATCTAAAATAACTCCTGCTGTAGATATTCCAATCGCATCGACTCTAGGAAGATATGATTTAGCCCTTAATAAAGAATCTAATATACCTTCTTCATGATATCTATAATCTTTTTGGTTTTTTGGATCCCAGATAACTTCTTCTGAAAATAAGACTTCCCCATCTTTAGAAGCAGTTACTTTTCTATCCGAACCACCTAGATCTAACCCAATCCTATATCCATCAAAAGAAGTACCAAATCTAGTCAAATGTTCTTTTTTAGCTAAAGGGGCTAGATTTTCTTTTACTTCGAAAGGAATAGAAAAGATAGTTTCCATTTCATTAAAGGAATTTAGCACCTCTTCATCTTTATATAGCTTGTACTTTAGATAGATAAAGAAATCATGGTTCCCATTATAATAAATAGAATCCCCTCCAACCATCCAGATAAGGGTAAGGATAATCTTTTTTACATAATAGTAGCTAGATTCAAAGTCAGTTGAGATTTTAAAAGAATAAGGGAAGATGATGGAATCACCCCTACTTAAGGTGAGGGTTATCCCTTCACTTCCCTTTTTATTTGCATTTAATATCTCTTCTGAAGCGAATTTATAATCACGTTCTAGAAGAAATTTGCTCATAATATCTTTCCACTAGTAACT
Organism: uncultured Caryophanales bacterium; assembly: GCA_902464635.1. GTDB lineage: Bacteria > Bacillota_I > Bacilli_A > RFN20 > CAG-826 > Alloenteromonas. The sequence goes on from CABQKC010000007.1 coordinate 68,503, forward strand.
AATCTACCGTCTTTTGAATCGAATAGTAATATGCCATCGCCTTCAAAAGTAAGGTTGATCTTGCTTCCGGTTGGATAATCTTCTCCTCCAAAGACGACAGAAGTAATGATATTTTCACCTACTTTAAGTCTAACGATAGTTTCCATACCACTTGGAAGAGCAGCGTAGACTTCAGTTTCGATACCTTTTCCTTCATGTAGCCTAATGGCTTCAGGACGGATACCTAGATAATAACGGCAGCTAGATTTTGGCTCCTCCCCGCTAACAGTAGCAACATGAGGGACGAAATCCTTATCGACGTTACGTTTTTCTACATACCCCTTCTCTTGGGAAATTTCTTCTTTTCTAGTCTTTCTGATTGCCTCTAGTTCTTCAGCCTCCCTTTCAGATTCAGCAAGGCTAAATTTGGCATTATTTGGCAAATAGGAAACATCAAGAAGTCCATTTAATCCCTTGATATGAAGCGAACCTTTTCCTTGGCTAACTTCAACAGGAAGGAAATTGACGGCAGGATTGCCAACAAAGTCAGCAACAAATTCGTTATATGGCTTTGCATAAACTACTAGAGGTGGGTCATATTGTTGGATGACACCATTGCTAATTAAGCAAATCTTGGTAGCTAAAGTCATGGCTTCGAGTTGGTCATGGGTAACATAGACAAAAGTTGCACCAGTATCGACATGGAGACGTTTCAATTCGGCTCTCATCTCTAACCTTAATTTGGCATCCAAGTTGGAAAGAGGTTCGTCCATGAACAAGACTTTTGGTCCTGGGGCTAAAGTACGGGCAATGGCAACTCTTTGTTGCTGACCACCACTTAATTCGGCTGGATAACGATCCATGAATTCGCCGATTTTAACTACTCTAGCAACATGACGTAATCTTAAGTCCTTCTCTTCTTTATCTAGGCGACGGACTTTCTTTACTTTTTCGCCATCTTTGACCAAATCAAAGTCTTCATCAATTTCAAAGCCTTTTTCAAGATATTTTTGCTTTTCGGCTTCAGCTTTTTCTAGATAAGTTTTAGAAGCAGCTTCGGCTTTTTCTTTGCAAGCATCGATATTTTCATAAAGCTTCAAATCCGCTAATTCTTTAGCAGAAGTCATCGAAATAGTGAAAGTATCGATAAGAGAGAGCAATTCTTTCTTTATATCTGCTTTACCATCGCGGTCAATAGAAGAATTATGGGCTTCAATGATCTTATCGACATCATTAACGACTGAAGAAAGTTTATATAGACGTTCATATTCACTAACATGGACAACCATTTCTTCTTTTACGTTATTTAAACCAAACATGATGTTTTTATAGACAGTCATATGTGGCCATAATGCATAGTTTTGGAAAAGGAAGCCGACATGGCGTTTATTTGGTGGAACATTGATTCCGAGCTCGCTATCAAAGACAACTTCGTCTCCAATAGTAATACGTCCGCTAGTTGGGGTTTCTAGACCAGCAATCATACGAAGGGTTGTAGTCTTACCACACCCAGATGGGCCTAAAAGGGTAATGAAGGATTTGTCTTCGATTACCATATTAAGATGGTCGGCACCATAGAAGTCCTTCCATCTTTTGGTTACGTTTTCTAATACGATTTTTGGCATTTTATTTTCCTCCTACACCTTTATCAATTGAGGCCCCTGTTAGTAAGTTAACAAGCCCATTGATAATTAGTATGGTAACAATAATCAATAAGTTAAGGGCATTAGCCGATTGTGGCCACCACTGTAGCCAGTCATCTAATAATGTTGTAAGCAATGTTGTCTGGGCACCGGTAAGGAGAACGAATAATGATAATTCTCTCATACAGGAAGTAAATGGAAGGATATAGCCCGATATGAATGTAGATTTTTGAATCGGGAATATAACCATCAACATTCTCTTCCACCATGGGGCATTTGCTATCGTGGCGGATTCTTCGATTTCCCCAGATAGCTGCATCATTGCCGATATACCAGACCTAGATGCAAACGGCAGGTACTTAATTGACCCTACAATTACTAATATTAGGAATGATTTTTGTATTCCCCAGCTTTGTCCAATGGCAAGGAAAGCAACTCCAAGAGCCATAGAAGGCATTAAATATGGAAGGAAAGCCAAGTTATCTAATGCTTTAGAAAGAAATGTTCCTCTTTTTTTAGCAACGGCATAACCAACTAAGATTCCTAAAGTACCAGCAATTAAGGCGCAGATTAATGACAATTTAAGTGAATTGCCGAATGCTTTCCAAACTTGTTTTTCAAAGAATATACCTCTAAGTCCATTCTCTGCATCAGTGAAGTCTTTGGAGAACCAATATTGAAGAGTGAATGTTGAATAGTCTCCAGGAGATACAGTAAGTGATTCAAGGGCAAATGAGATCAATGGAACAACTGAAGTAAATAAGCATAAGCAGACTAGAATTACAGTTAAAGGCCAGTTAAGCCACTTCAAATTGATATAGGATATTTGCCCGGATTTGCCACTGACTGTAGTAAAGCTTTTCCTTTTTCCGGTAAACCACTGGTTAATAAGCAATATGCCCATGCCTAGTACAATAAGTACCAAACCAATGATATAGGCTTGCCCATTATATCCGTTGTTAATGAATTGCTTCATGTATGTAGTCAATACATAGTTACCACCACCTAGATATTGTGGAACGGCATAAGCTGACATTGATGAAGCAAATACTAATAAGAAAGTAGACAAAATAGCCGGCATTACTATCGGTATTGTAATCTTTCTAATGATTTGCCATCTGCTAGCTTGAAGAATCGTAGCGGCTTCTTCTAGGTTAGCATCCATGTTCTTAAGAATGCCACCGATTAAAATATAGGCAAATGGGGCATAATGTAATCCTAATACAATCGCGCAAGGAACTAGCCCATAGACGAAATGTTCAGGAACCGCTAATCCAGTAAGGTTATATAACATGCCACCAACTCCAGTACCGAATGAAGGATTGGTAAAGAAATTGATCCAGAATGTAGCCAATGTCCAGCTAGGCATGATATATGGGAAGACGAATATAGAAGAAAGGAATTTCTTCCCTTTTATATTTGTTCTTGTGATTAAAAAGGCAACTAATCCACCATAGACAATAGCAATTACGGCAGCTAGGACAGATATAAATAAGGAATTTCCTAATGGCTTCCAGAAATAGACACTAGAATGTTCAGAAGCAAATATACGCTTCCACCACAAAGTAGTGAATGAGCCTAATTTCAATCCATATCTAAGTTCAGCAATGCTAGAGACTGTAAATGTAGATGAAATAAGGGTAATAGCAGGATAGATTGTGAAATAAAGAAGTACCAAGCAGCCTAATACGAGAATCGTATTCGCCGGAACCCTAAAATATTGGGCAATGCGGATGACCAATAGATTAAATTTCGAAGGTTTCTTGACTTCAGCGTCATTTTTAACTTTCATGTAGAACCTCCTTTAAACAAAAATTGGGAACGGGCAAAATCCCGTCCCCAATAAAATAGAAGTTAGTTTATTTTACTAATAGGCCGTTGATCCAGTCATCCATTTCGGCTTTGACTGTATTGATGTGGGCGCCATCTTCGATAACAAGGTGTTGCTTGTAATAGGAAAGTGGCTTATCGCCTTCGAATTGTTTGATATCGCTATTGGCACTATACCCACCGATTGATCCACCCCATGGTGTAAATCCTTCAGCAGTCATCAAGTAGTTAGTGAAAAGCATGGCAGTATATGGCCTTGGGGCTTTTGTAACTAATTGGGCATAGATTGAATACATAAATCCAGCGAATGGAGTGATGGATTCAGCTTCCCAGGCACCAACTGTCAAATTATCGGAAGTGACGGATTTGTCCCTTAGTTTAGACAAAACAAATAAGCCAACCTTACCGGCATTTTCGGCTTTAGATAAGCCAGCAGCAAGCTTGGTATCACTATTATAGGAAGTAGTATCGGCATTGGCTAAGAATCCCTTGATCCAGGCATAGGAAGCTGTTGGGCATTCTTTTGTAGCAACATAATCCTTTTTATAGAAAGCCTTGTAGGAATCAGTCATCTTCTTGGTCCAGTTTTCATTGGTCAAGGTGATAAGGAAGTTCATGTTGACTTGTTCGGCATTTGGGGATTTGAAATAAATCTTATCCTTATATTTGGCATCTAAAAGCTCCCAAACATTGGTGAACTTTGGAGCGGCATCGCCAGTATTGTTCCACATGAATAATTTGTTGATATATTGATGTGTCAATGGGACTAATTCATCTTCATCAAGCTTGTTCTTAAATGTATCGGAGCAATAATTGGTTAGCATTTCGCTAGATTGCCTATAAAGTTCAAGAGTAGCGCTATCTTGGATTAAGACCATGGAAGCACCCTTAGAATTGTCTTTGCTATCATATTCAGATTGCAAAAGGGTGAAGATTTCAGAGTCTTTCTTCTTTGTGCCGGCAGCATTAGCTTCGGATAAACCAAGTTCAGTGCCATATTTGGCAATGAAATTAGTCATAGCGGCAGAAATACGGGAAGTATTTCCATATGCAAAGAAATTACCAGTTTCCTTTTTGGCTTCGGCAAGAAGTTCTTCGGTGGTCATCTTAGCCCCTGCTTCAGCTAATGGGGTAAGAGCAGTTTCTTTGTCTTTGGTTGGTTGATCACCGCCACCACAAGCAGTTGCAGCTACTGTTGCAAGTGCGAACAAAGAAGTCATTAACAAACGTTTTTTCATTAAAAATTCTCCTTCAGAAAGTTTGTTTTTATAGAGGACTTGACGTCTCTCTTTTTTTAATGAAATTATCCTAAACTGAAACCGCTTACAATTCAATTATTTTTTCTTACATTTTATTTACATTTATCAAAATTTAAAGGCTTTAAATCTTGAATAGTATCGGCAATATCTAGATTTTATCGAATATTCTTTACAAAATTTGTGCATATGCTAAACAGCAAAATAATTTCATAAAAATTTCTTATGGATTTCAAATTTTTTCTTATACTGAAAAGCCGATTACTATATCGGTAAATCGCTAGTCAAAAACTAGTGGCCAATAACTAATATTTTATTGGTCATAATTAACAATAGTTCAAACGTATTACACTAAAAAGAGTCCAAACAAATAAACTCCAATCGATACGATGAGAACAAGGTTAATAAACCTCATCCAATTCATTCGATAGAAAGGCAGTAGCTTCTTCTACGTTTATGTTCAATCGAATTGAATCTCTTCCATTGATTCCGGACATTATGGTTGTCTTCTAGATTCAAATTTGTTTCGTAATAATCTATTTTGCCACTGTTAAGGAGCTCTATCATCTTATAAAGAAATACAGAATTGATTCCTGTATTTAAATATTCAGGCAATACACATACTAATCCTAATTCAATTATCTTTGGACTTCTAATTGCCTTTAGAACCCTAAATAAAGTAGGTAATGTTAATCTTCCACCGCTTTTAGATATTGCTTTCCCAATAAAAGGGTAGGATAGACCAATGGCCACTACTTTTTCATTCTTATCCAAAATTAAAATCAATTCCTTTGGTTTTAATATTAATTTGAATTGATTGATTATCTTGCGCCTAGTCTCCTTTTTAAATGGGACTGTCCCATATAATTTAGAATAACCGATATCAACGCAATCAAAGAAGCCATCACAATATTTATCTAAATATTTAGAGGTGCTTATATTTGTAGGAGCAATATGCAAATCATATTTCTTAAGCAATAAGGAAGATATCTTTCCTAATTTAATAGAAGTTTCCTTATCGTTTTCTGATGGACGTAACTTGCTTTCGACCCAGTCAACTTCCTTTTTAAACCCAATAGACTCGATTAGTTTCTGGTAATAAGAATAATTATATTGTTCAGAGAAAGTAGATATTTGATCAAATCCATCAATAAGTAGACCTTCACGTTCAAAATCGCTTGCCCCAAGTGGGCCGCAGCAAGTATCCATTCCTTCTTCTTTTCCAAAACTAATGACAGCCTCGAATAATTTCTTAGCCACTTCAACATCATCGATGCAATCAAAACGGGTAAACCTTATTCTTTTCTCGTTCTTTAATTCGTTATATTGCTTTTGGATAATTCCCTCAATACGCCCAACAACCTTATTGTCTTTATATGCCAAAAAGAATTTGCTTATAATCTCATCTTCATAAGGTGATTTATGCTTTAACGCTTTTATTTCGTCTCCATATAAAGGAGGGACAAAACAAGGATTGTTCTTATATAATTTCAAAGGGAAATTGACAAATTGCCTTATTTCCCTATTGGTCTTAACTTCTTTAACAATAATCATGAATTAATCTAGAGGCTCATCTTCTCTTCTAAGAGGGATATATTCATATCCAGCAAGCCAAGGCCCATTATGTATTCCAGAAACCGGAGACATAATAACATCTTCATGATTGGTCTTTATTCCATATGCCTTTTCAACTTCTTTCATCTTTTCTAAGGTAGATGGACCTGTATAGACATGGAATAACAAATAATCCTTTTCATCCCTATCGCCAATTATCTTGCTCTTTAATAATTCGCATGTCTTCATTATGGAACGCTTGACTCCGATTGTATTGAACAAAGGAACTAAGTAACCACTTCTATCAAAATGCAATACAGGCACTATATTAATAGTCTTGCCTACATATGCTTTCGCTCCCCTTAGCCTTCCATTAAATATCAGATAATCAAGTTTTTCATCTAATCCAATGAATTCCTGTCTAGCCTTTATCCATTCGATTTCCTTGATAATGGTTTCGGTTGGGACTCCTTTATCAACAAGTTCTTTTGCCTTAACTGCTAGATAGCCTTCATTAAAGCAAGTAATCCTAGAATCAATAACTGTTATCTTAATCTTGCCGATATAGGCTGCTGCGACTAGGTTAATAAAATTATAGGTGCCACCTAATCCTGAAGATATGGCAATGCAGATAATTTCATCATATCCTTCGTCAACTGCCTTTTGGAAATGCTCCGCTATTTCTTCATATGTCGGCATGGCAGTATGGGGAAGGTTGTCTTTTACTTCCTTCGTATTTTCCATCTGCTTATATAAATCGACCGGATCTAAATCAAAGCCTTCTAGATATTCCTTCCCTTTGAAAAACAAATGAATACGGATAATATCTATCCCTAGGTTTCTATATCTTTCTGGAGCGTATTCAAGGCATCCAGTTGATGTACACATGACAAGACGTTTCATAAGTACTCCATAATTTTTACATGAAATAAGTTACCATTTTTGCTTGTTTATAACAAGAAAATGGGTGTTTTTGAACCTAAAAAGATAAAGAAAAGTCCTATAAACAAGAAAAGCCACCCCCAGGCTGGTGAGAATGGCTTGATACCATTAATTAATAATCAATGACTTGAGATGATCGGTTATCATATCCTCAATTTCGTATGAACCATCATTAATCTCATTGAGCCTATCAATTAACTTATTAATCATTTCTAACAATTGCGGGGCTAGTTCTTTCTCTTTGATTTCATCAAAATGCATGCCACTTGGATCTTCAGGATCATTCGACCATAAAGAGCACCATATGTCGCTTATTTCCTTATCTAGATTTTGAAGTTGCACGTCATCATCAACTAATTTAACTCCAGTTGAATCGTTTCCGTTTTCATCTACTTCGTCCTTAAGTAAAGGGCCAAATACAAATTCTAATCCGATTTGAATCAATTGTTTTTTCATCATTATTTACCTCCATTGTGTGGTTTTGGATATGCGGTTTCTATATAACCATTATCAGCTATTCCATATAGAATAAAAATTTGCCTTTATAATAATATTTATTACTATAGCAAGCCTTTCCATTAACATATTTTAAAGAAGATTTTACTAATTTTCCTTTAGAAATTGTTTCGGATAAGGTGTTTATAAGCCCTTCCTTTGGTTTGATTCTAAATATTTTTTCAAATTGGCTTGAGTGTCAGCTCAAAATATGACCAACGGCTTCAGTTTCTAGGAAAATCTTATTTCCGTTTTCAAATTTGTCACTTGTCCAACGGTCTGGATCATGTCAAAGATTATAATAAACAATCTGCCTTTCAACTTTGCGATTCCCTTCTTTTTGAACAATTCGGAATTTCCGAACAGTTGCCTCTTAAGCAAGTTTCCCTTCTGCTAAGATATGTTTAACATGCTCAGAATTATTTGATTTATTCGAATTGTAGGGAGATTTTATATTCTTAAGCTAACCAAATGAGAGTATCCGTTTAATTGTGTAAACATTCCTGAATGAAATGAAGGGATGGTTGC